>CAYROM010000017.1:0-30026 GCA_964425905.1 uncultured Lachnobacterium sp.
GAAGGAGATACAGATCAAGATGGCCCAGGGGGCAAAGCCGGGAGAAGGCGGACACCTTCCGGGAAAGAAGGTTTATCCGTGGATTGCAAAGACCAGACTTTCCACGCCGGGGGTATCGTTGATTTCGCCGCCGCCGCACCACGACATATACTCCATAGAGGATCTTGAGCAGCTGATCTTTGATTTAAAGAATGCAAACCGGGATGCACGGATTTCCGTAAAACTTGTTTCCGAGGCGGGTGTCGGAACCGTTGCCGCAGGTGTGGCAAAGGCGGGGGCGCAGGTGGTGTTGATCTCCGGCTATGACGGCGGTACGGGCGCGGCGCCGAGCAGTTCCATCCACAACGCGGGTCTGCCGTGGGAGCTCGGACTTGCGGAGGCGCACCAGACGTTGATCATGAACGGACTGCGCAACAAGGTCCGCATTGAGACGGACGGAAAGCTGATGAGCGGACGGGACGTTGCGATTGCCGCCTGTCTCGGCGCGGAGGAATTCGGCTTTGCAACAGCGCCCCTTGTAACAATGGGCTGCGTCATGATGCGCGTATGCAATCTGGATACCTGTCCGGCAGGAATTGCGACACAGAATCCGGAGCTTCGGAAGCGCTTTGCGGGAAAACCGGAGTACGTGGAGAACTTTATGCGCTTTATCGCGGAAGAGTTAAGGGAGTACATGGCAAAGCTTGGCTGCCGCTCCGTGGATGAACTGGTTGGAAGGAGCGATCTGCTGAAGGTGCGCGAAGATTTGTCAGAGCGCCAGTCCAGACTGAACCTTGATAATATCTTAAACAATCCGTTCGCAGGAACCGGACAGAAGGTGATCTTTGATCCGAAGCAGGAGTACGATTTTCAGCTGGAGGAGTCCAAGGATATTCAGGTGCTTTTGAAGCAGCTGAAACCGGCGCTGGATAAGAACCAGAAGCGTGTGATCGATACGGAGGTATCAAACATCAACCGTTCGCTGGGGACGATCTTTGGTTCCGAGATTACAAAGAAGTATGATGATACGCTTAAGGAGGATACCTTCATTGTAAAATGTACCGGAGCGGGAGGACAGAGCTTTGGCGCATTTATACCGAAGGGATTGACCTTAGAGCTTGTGGGCGATTCCAACGATTACTTTGGAAAGGGTTTATCCGGCGGAAAACTGATCGTATATCCGCCGACGGGAGTGAAATTTAAAAAGGATGAGAACATCATCATCGGCAATGTTGCGCTTTACGGTGCAACCAGCGGGAAAGCATTTATCAGCGGAGTTGCCGGCGAGCGTTTCTGTGTCCGGAACTCCGGCGCGACTGCGGTTGTGGAGGGCGTCGGCGATCACGGCTGTGAATACATGACCGGCGGACGCGTCGTTATTCTCGGCAAGACCGGGAAGAACTTTGCCGCAGGTATGAGCGGCGGTATCGCATATGTGCTGGATGAGGATAACGATCTTTATATGCGTACCAACAAATCCATGGTATTTACGGAAGAAGTTTCCAACAAGTACGATGTTTTGGAGTTAAAGGAAATGATCAAGGAGCATGTGACTTTGACCAATTCGGAAAAGGGAAAAGAAATATTAGACAATTTCAGCGAATATCTGCCGAAGTTCAAGAAGGTCATTCCTTATGATTATAACCGTATGCTCATGGCGATTGTCCAGATGGAAGAAAAGGGCTTAAACGCGGAGCAGGCACAGATTGAAGCATTCTACGCAAATACGAGAGGCTAAGGAGGGAAGTTCACAATGGGAAAACCGACAGGATTTTTAGATTACGAAAGAAAAGAAGCCCGCTTAGCGGAACCAAAGGAGCGGATTAAGAATTATAATGAGTTCCATGTGTTTCTCTCCAGAGAAGAGCAGCAGAAACAGGGCGCCCGCTGCATGGACTGCGGCGTGCCGTTCTGCCAGTCCGGCATGACGATCTCCGGAATGACCTCCGGCTGTCCGCTGCACAATCTGATTCCGGAATGGAACGATCTTGTGTACAGCGGAAACTGGGAGCAGGCGTATAACCGCCTGCACAAGACGAATAATTTTCCGGAGTTTACCTCGAGGGTATGTCCGGCGCTATGTGAAAAGGCCTGCACCTGCGGGCATTGGGGAGAGGCGGTTTCGGTCCGGGACAATGAGCACGGAGTAATTGAAACCGCGTATGAAAGGGGATATGCGGCTGCGCGTATTCCGAAATTCCACACGGAGAAGAAGGTTGCGGTGATCGGTTCCGGCCCCTCCGGACTTGCCGCAGCCGACCAGCTGAACCAGCGGGGACACTCTGTGACCGTGTATGAGAGAGACGACCGCATCGGCGGACTTCTGATGTACGGAATCCCGAATATGAAGCTGGAAAAGCATGTGATCGACCGCAAGGTTGAAGTTATGAAGGAGGAGGGCGTGAAGTTTGTGACCTCCTGCAATGTTGGCGTAGATGTAAAAGCGCAGGAACTGTTAAAAGAATATGATCGCGTAATCCTATGCTGCGGAGCGAAAAATCCGAGGGATATCAAGGCGGCGGGAAGGGATGCAAAGGGAATTTACTTTGCGGTTGATTATCTTTCCCAGACCACCAAAAGCTTACTTGATTCCAGTTTAAAAGACGGTAAATTTGTATCGGCAAAGGGAAAGAACGTCGTGATCGTCGGCGGCGGTGACACCGGAAACGACTGTGTCGGAACCGCGATCCGCCAGGGGGCGAAATCCGTCACCCAGCTGGAAATGATGCCCTGCCCTCCGTCGGAGCGGGCGGCGAATAACCCGTGGCCGGAGTGGCCGAAGGTCTTAAAGACCGACTACGGTCAGGAGGAAGCCATTGCAATGTTTGGCAATGATCCCCGCATCTATCAGACGACCGTAAAGGAGTTCCACAAGGACAAAAACGGAAATTTGAACGGTCTGACCATTGTCAGTCTGGAGAGCAAAAAGGATGAGCAGACCGGGCGCATGAATATGGTCGAGGTTGCCGGATCGGAGAAGAAGATTCCGGCGGAGCTGGTGCTGATCGCCGCAGGATTCCTTGGAACCGAGGATTACATTGCAAAAGCCTTCGGTGTGGAATTGAACCAGCGCACCAATGTTTCCACCCGGCCGGAGCATTATGCAACCAGCGTAAAGAACGTCTTTACCGCCGGGGATATGCACCGCGGACAGTCCCTTGTGGTCTGGGCGATCCGTGAGGGAAGGGAAGTGGCGAGAGAGGTGGACGAAAGCCTCATGGGATACTCCTATCTTTCGATTCAGTAATCAGCGGATCATAGGAAAACAGTAAACATTAGCGCGGCGAAGCATTTTCCGTGATATAAAAATGCGTGTGATTTGACGTTGACAGACCTTGTAAATGCCTGTAATGGGCGGCTGCAAGGTCTGTTTTATTAGGATTCCGGAAATTGAATTGATGGTTTTGCCGAAGCGTTGAAAGTTGCATCAGTATCATCTACCATGTGCGATTCGCGCATGGTATAATGAATAGGAAAAAACACAACGCGCGGATCGCACTACGGATGAAGCAAAACGGGGGGGGACAGGCAATATGAACGCGGAGACAAGAACAATCGTGGATATCGGCGGTCAGGATTCCAAGGCGATCAAGGCAGACCCGGAAAACGGAAATGTTCTGGATTTTATCATGAATGATAAATGCGCGGCAGGTACGGGGCGGTTTCTTGAGAAGGTGGCGCAGCTTCTCGATTTGAGCCTGAAAGATCTTGCCACAGCGCGGCGGATCAAAAGTCTGCTCAGACGCGTGGGATTTGAGCAGGATATTGTATTCACCGGCGGCGTCAGCCAGAATCCGGGAATGGTGAAGGCGCTGGAGGAAACGATCGGTTCTCCCATCACGAAAACGGCCCTAGATCCGACCTTTGCGGGCGCGCTGGGGGCTGCGGTCAGCGCCGGCGAAGCGGCAGAGGGGCTGTTAAAAAGCTATGGGGGAGAGCTGTAAGAAAAAAGGCGTAAGGAAAAAGGGGTTCATCTATTGCTCCAAAATGGGTATAATAGGATTATCTGAACATTTGGAGGAAATAAGAAGATGGCAGAAATCTATGATCTTGCGATCGTTGGGACGGGGCCGGCGGGGATATCCGCGGCGCTGACCGCCAAGGCCCGCAATTTGAACTTTATATGGTTTGGCAGCAAAAGCTTAAGTGCGAAGGTGGAAAAAGCAGAGCGGATCTCAAATTATCCGGGGCTTTGCAAAGTGACGGGGAAGCAGCTGCAGGAGGCATTTTTAAACCAGATAATGGCGGAGGAGCTTTTGATCACGGAGAAGACGGTGAATCAGATCTTTCCTTTGGGAAAAAACTACGCCCTTTTTTCCGGGCAGGAGTCCTTTATGGCAAGAACCCTGCTGCTTGCGCTTGGAACCGCGACTACGGCGGCAATACCCGGCGAGGCGGAGTATCTTGGAAAGGGCGTAAGCTACTGCGCAACCTGTGACGGAAGGCTGTATCAGGGAAAAAGCATTGCCGTAATCTGCACGAATCCGAAATATGAGGAGGAAATTGAATTTCTATCGGAACTGGCAAAGGAGGTTTTTGTATATGCCGCTTACAAAAACTTTGGCGTAAAGAGGCACAATGTATTTTTACAGCCGGGTTCCCCGGGAGAGATCTTAGGGGACGATCTTGTAAACGGCATAAAAGGAAAGGGCAAAGAGGAGATCCTTCCGGTGCAGGGAGTTTTCTGCCTGAAGGATGCATACAGTCCGGTTACTTTGCTGAAAGGACTTGAGATGGAGGAAAACCATATACGGGTGGACCGGAAAATGCAGACAAGCCTTCCGGGCTGCTATGCGGCGGGAGACTGTACAGGAAAACCCTATCAGTATACCAAGGCGGCAGGGGAGGGGAATGTTGCCGTGCACAGCATACTTGAATTTTTACGCGGGGAGGAAAAGTGATGCCGAAATTAATTTTTTTTGATATAGACGGAACCCTTTGGGATGAAAACATGCAGATTCCAAAGAGCACAAGGCTGGCGATTCGAAAGCTGAAAGAGAAGGGCCATATGTCCTTTCTTTGCAGCGGAAGAGCAAGGGGAAACATACGCTCAAAGGAGCTTCTTTCTCTTGGTTTTGACGGCATCATTGCCGCCTGTGGAAATTATCTGGAGCTGGAACAAAAGATCCTTTATGACAATGTCCTGCCTCGGGAACAGGTGAAAAGGGTGGTTCAGCTTTTGGAGGAATGCCATATGCCGGTAGTTCTTGAGGGCTCAAAGTATCATTGGATTTCGAAAAACGGATTCGAGGCAGATCCCTATGTGGCGTATCTTTTCCGGGAGATGGGGGAGACGGCGGTTCCACTTGAGGGATATACGGAGGATATCGAGATCAACAAATTTTCGGCGGACATACTTGCGGATACGGATTATGAACGGATCAAGCGGGAAATCGGAGCTGAATTTGAATTTCTGGAGCATGAGGGCAACGTGGTGGAATTTGTTCCGAAGGGTTCCTCAAAGGCGACCGGAATTGCGCGGCTCTGCGAACACCTTGGAGTAAATGTTGAGGATACTTACGCAGTAGGCGACAGCGTAAACGATCTGGACATGCTGGAATATGTAGGACATGGAATTGCTATGGGAAACGGCACGGCGCCGGCAAAACAGGCGGCAGAGTACATAACCTCCGGCATCCATGAGGATGGGGTTTACCGCGCCATGCAGCACTATGGTCTGATCGATTAATCGTTCACGTTTTATTATTGCGGTACATATCCTGAAGCTCTTTTTCCTGCTCAAAAGAGAGCGGGGCAATTGGAGAATTGTCGTCGCAGGTGTCCTGATTTTCTACGATCAGGACAGACGCGCCCTCGTCCAGAGTGTGGTTGTGCCATACGCCCGCGGGAACGCGATAGACCTTATCCGGCTCTAAAACCACCGCGCTAAGCTCATTCGGCAGATCGCCGGAGCCGGCGGAATAGAGAATACAGCTTCCGCTCAATAACACGAACACCTCGTCGGTCTGTTCGTGTTTTTGCATGGTATGGATATTTTCGGGGCGGGTATTTTTGCAGTATTTTAAAACCGCAACCCGCCAGGTTCTGTAATCGATGATCGGCTGATAGTCCTCCTTGGGCATATCGTAAGTAAAAATTCTGTTTTCCATAGGATCCTCCCTGTGATGAAATGATATCAGGCGGCTTTGAAGCTTCTTTTTTTCCGCCCGGCGAATATAATTATCAAATATAGAATAATAGACGGGCGCAAACGGGGAAATGCGCTATTTTTTATAAAGGTATCTTTTTTTCTAAAAAAAGTATAAAAATGACAATTAGAAGAAAAAAAGAGAAAATAAAAGGAATAATAAGAAAACGTAAGAATAAAAGAGAAATAATAAAAATAAATCCGGTTGCGCAGGAGTGAGGAAATCACTATGATAAAAACCAACAGTTAGCACTCAAACGAAAAGAGTGCTAATAACAAAATCAAGGAGGTAATTTTAATGAAGCTAGTACCATTGACAGACAGAGTTGTATTAAAGCAATTAGAAGCAGAAGAGACCACAAAATCCGGAATCATTCTGACAGCGGCAGCGCAGGAAAAGCCACAGGAGGCTTTGGTCGTTGCAGTCGGACCGGGCGGAGTTGTTGACGGTAAAGAAGTCGTTATGCAGGTAAAAGAGGGACAGAAGGTAATTTATTCCAAGTATGCCGGAACAGAAGTGAAGCTGGAGGGCGAGGATTATATTATCGTAAAACAGAATGACATTTTGGCTGTTGTAGAATAAGAAAAAGGAAAGAGGTAAGGAATCATGGCAAAGGAAATTAAGTATGGCTCAGAGGCAAGAGCAGCATTAGGCGCCGGAGTTGATAAATTGGCGAACACCGTTCGCGTAACACTTGGACCGAAGGGAAGAAACGTGGTATTAGACAAATCCTTCGGAGCGCCGCTGATCACAAACGACGGTGTGACCATTGCAAAGGAGATCGAGCTTGAGGATGCATTTGAGAATATGGGCGCCCAGCTCGTTAAGGAAGTTGCAACAAAGACCAACGACGTTGCAGGCGACGGAACCACGACGGCGACCGTTCTGACACAGGCAATGGTTCAGGAGGGCATGAAGAATCTGGAGGCCGGAGCGAATCCGATCGTGTTAAGACGCGGTATGAAGAAGGCAACGGATGTAGCGGTAGAGGCTTTAAAGGAAATGAGCCAGAAGGTAAACGGCAAGGAGCAGATCTCAAAGGTTGCTGCAATCTCCGCCGGAGATGAGGAGGTTGGAAATCTCGTTGCAGATGCGATGGAGAAGGTTACCAACGATGGCGTTATCACAATCGAAGAGTCAAAGACGATGGAGACGGAGCTCGACCTTGTAGAGGGTATGCAGTTTGACAGAGGCTATCTTTCCGCATATATGTGTACAGATATGGATAAGATGGAAGCAAACCTTGACGATCCCTATATTCTGATCACGGATAAGAAGATTTCAAACATTCAGGAAATCCTTCCGCTCTTAGAGCAGGTGGTACAGTCCGGCGCAAGACTTCTCATCATTGCAGAGGATGTTGAGGGCGAAGCTCTGACCACTTTGATCGTCAATAAGCTGCGCGGAACATTTAATGTGGTTGCAGTTAAGGCGCCGGGATACGGCGACAGAAGAAAGGATATGCTTGAGGATATCGCCGTGCTTACCGGAGGACAGGTGATCAGCTCCGATCTCGGATTAGAGCTTAAGGACACCACAATGGATATGCTCGGACGCGCAAAATCCGTAAAGGTTCAGAAGGAGAACACCGTTATCGTTGACGGTGCGGGAGATAAGGACGCGATTGCTTCAAGAATCAACCAGATCCGCGGACAGATCGATGAGACAACTTCCGAGTTTGACAAGGAGAAGCTTCAGGAGCGCCTTGCAAAAATGGCAGGCGGCGTAGCGGTTATCCGCGTGGGAGCTGCAACAGAGACCGAGATGAAGGAAGCTAAGCTGCGCATGGAGGACGCATTAAATGCAACAAGAGCAGCGGTAGAAGAGGGAATCATCGCAGGCGGCGGTTCCGCATACATTCACGCTTCCAAGAAGGTGGCGGTATTGGCAGAGACTCTTGAGGGAGACGAGAAGACCGGAGCAAAGGTCATCTTAAAGGCGTTGGAATCTCCTCTGTACTATATCGTAGCGAATGCAGGACTGGAAGGCGCTGTAATTATCAACAAGGTAAAGGAATCCGAAGCGGGCGTCGGATTCGATGCAGCAACTGAGGAATATGTGGATATGGTAGCAAGCGGCATTCTTGATCCTGTCAAGGTGACAAGAAGCGCATTGCAGAACGCAACATCCGTTGCATCCACCTTGCTTACAACAGAATCCGCAGTAGCAAACATCAAGGAAGAAACCCCGGCTATGCCGGCAGGCGGCGCCGGCATGGGAATGATGTAAGCGCAGACAGTAAGGAAAGTAAATACCGGCAGCGATTCGGGTGCATGCAGGCATGCCCGGTTTCGCTGCCGGTTTTTGTATGAATAAAGCGGAAAAGGAATACTTTGCGGCTTTCCTTTTTATAATAATTATGTTATACTTAAAACTAATGTGTTATGGCACAAAACATTTCAAAAAACGGAGAAAATGTATGAGTAAAATAGCAGTTATGACAGACAGCAATAGCGGAATTACGCAGTCGGAGGCCAGGGAACTGGGAGTGATCGTTCTGCCTATGCCATTTTATATTGATGAGCAGATGTATTATGAGGACATTGATCTGTCACAGGAACAGTTCTATGAGAAGCTAAAACAGGACTGCGAGATTACCACATCCATGCCGCTGGTGGGAAATGTCACCGATCAATGGGACGAGCTTTTAAAGGAATACGATGAGATCGTCTATATTCCCATGTCCTCGGGTTTGAGCAGCTCCTGTGAGACGGCGATCATGCTCGCGCAGGATTATGACGGAAAGGTTGAGGTAGTCAACAACCAGCGCATTTCTGTGACGCAGAGACAGTCGGTTCTGGATGCGAAATATCTGTCGGAGCAGGGAAAGAATGCTGCCGGGATCAAAAAGATTCTGGAGGATGCGAAATTTGACTCCTCCATCTATATCATGCTGGATACCTTATATTATCTGAAAAAAGGCGGACGCATTACTCCGGCAGCCGCAGCCCTTGGCACTTTTCTTAAATTGAAGCCGGTTCTCCAGATTCAGGGGGAGAAACTGGATGCTTTTGCAAAAGCGCGCACGGTAAAGCAGGGAAAGAGTATCATGATCGAAACCATGAAGAAGGATTTCTCGGAGCGCTTTCACAGCCCGGACGGAAAGGATATCCATCTGGAGATTGCATATACCTATGACCTTGAAGCTGCGAAGGAGTTTGAAAAGGAAGTGCGGGAGGCTTTCCCGGACAATGAGATCGTAGTAAATCCGCTGTCGCTTTCCGTTTCCTGCCATATCGGGCCGGGAGCTCTTGCGATTGCATGCTCGAGAAAGATCGAAGCCTGACAGGAAGGGCGGCGCGTAGGGATAGAAAATCACATATAATCATAATATTAAAAGAGCTGGTGTCTATGGCACAGCAGAAATGCGGGCACAATGGAATTTGCGGGCCGCATAGTAATCAGGAGGATACAAATATGGTAAAAGCAGTAGTAGGAGCCAACTGGGGCGATGAAGGAAAGGGCAAGATCACGGATATGCTGGCAAAGCAGGCGGACATTATCGTTCGTTTTCAGGGCGGAGCGAATGCAGGTCACACCATTGTAAACGATTATGGAAAATTTGCATTACACACGCTTCCGTCAGGGGTGTTCTACGATCATACCACAAGCATCATCGGAAACGGTGTGGCACTCAATATCCCTGTTCTGTTCAATGAGATCAAGTCAATTACGGACCGGAATGTTCCGATGCCAAAGATCTTGGTATCGAACCGTGCGCAGATCGTAATGCCGTACCATATTCTTTTTGACCAGTATGAGGAGGAAAGGCTTGGAGGAAAGTCCTTCGGCTCCACAAAATCCGGTATTGCGCCGTTTTATTCCGATAAATATGCGAAGATCGGTTTTCAGGTTAGCGAATTATTTGATGAGGAATTGTTAAAAGAGAAGGTTGTCCGGGTGGCGGAGCAGAAGAATGTTATTTTGGAGCATCTGTACCACAAGCCCCTGATCGATCCTAAAGAGCTGCTTTGCACCCTGCATGAGTACCGCGACATGGTAGCGCCGTATGTCTGCGATGTATCTCTGTTTTTGGATAAGGCAATAAAGGAGGGAAAGACCATACTCCTCGAGGGGCAGCTCGGTACATTAAAGGATCCGGATCATGGAATTTACCCGATGGTTACTTCCTCCTCCACGTTAGCTTCCTATGGAGCAATCGGTGCGGGGATTCCGCCGTATGAAATCAAGGAGATCATTACCGTGTGCAAAGCGTACTCATCTGCGGTAGGAGCGGGCGCCTTTGTCAGCGAGATCTTCGGGGACGAGGCGGATGAACTTCGCCGGCGCGGCGGAGACGGCGGAGAGTTCGGAGCAACCACAGGCCGTCCGAGACGTATGGGATGGTTCGACTGCGTGGCTTCCAAGTACGGCTGCCGTCTGCAGGGGACAACGGATGTTGCCTTTACGGTGCTTGATGTGCTGGGGTATCTGGATGAGATTCCGGTCTGCGTCGGATATGAAATTGACGGCGAGGTAACCACCGAATTCCCGGTTACCAGCTTGTTGGAAAAGGCAAAACCGGTTCTTAAGACACTTCCGGGGTGGAAGACGAATATTCGGGGAATCAAAGAATATGAAAAGCTTCCGGAGAACTGCCGCAGATACGTGGAGTTTATCGAGGAACAGATCGGATTCCCGATCACTATGGTTTCCAACGGACCGGGACGGGATGATATCATTTACCGGAAATCATCTCTTGCGGATGAGGCTTAAAGGGATACAGCCGCTGCAACTTTGGAATACATATACCATAAAAGCATGGAGATGGATGATATGAAGCAATGTATGGATGCTGAAAATCTGCACCGCAGATTGAGCAAAATAATCGGTCAGGTTCAGGCGATTGACAGAATGGTGGACGAGGATGTTCCCTGTGAAGACATTCTGTCGCAGATCAACGCCGCAAAATCTGCGCTGCATAAATGCGGGCAGGTTGTGCTGGAGGGGCATATCAGGCATTGTGTGCGCGACGGCATTGAACATGGCGATGCAGATAAAACCATTGAGAGCTTTACGAAGGCGGTAGAGCGTTTCGCAAATATGAAATAGACAATCTGTGCAAAGAGAAAACAGTCGGGAGGCTGTTTTTCTTTTTTCTCTTGACAACCCATATCCCTATATGTATTATGATTTTATATACATATACCCCTATGGGTATAAAGGAGGGGTTGTTATGAAAAATATTGCGTTTTTAGCCATTTCGGGGATTGCGCTTTTCATAAGCATTTTTGATCTGCTTCCGCTTCCCTTTGACGCGGCATGGATTTCCATTGTCCTCTGCGGTCTGCCGATCATTTTGGAGGCTGTCATCGGTCTTGTGACCGAGTTTGACATAAAAGCGGATGTTCTTGTGTCGTTGGCGCTGATTGCCTCCGTCTGCATTGGGGAAAATTTTGCTGCCGGAGAGATTGCCTTTATCATGCAGCTCGGAGGACTGCTGGAGGATATGACCGTAGCAAAGGCAAGGGCGGGGATCGAGAAGCTGGTACATCTGACACCCAAGACAGCAAGGGTTGTGCGGGACGGCGTGGAAAAAACAATCCCCGCCGAAGAGGTTAAGGTCGGTGAAATTCTGCGGGTACTGCCCGGGGAGGGGGTGCCCGTGGACGGAATCATTGTCTTAGGACAGACGTCGGTCAATCAGTCAGCGCTTACCGGAGAGCCGATCCCCGTGGACAAAATCCCGGGCGATGAGGTGTTGAGCGGCACGATCAATCAGTTTGGCGCTTTTGAGATGAAGGCGGTAAAGG
Organism: uncultured Lachnobacterium sp.; assembly: GCA_964425905.1. Classification (GTDB taxonomy): domain Bacteria; phylum Bacillota; class Clostridia; order Lachnospirales; family Lachnospiraceae; genus Roseburia. The sequence continues at coordinate 11,882 of CAYROM010000017.1, forward strand.
TTGGGGAGGACAGTTCCATCCAGAGAATGATCCGGCTGGTACAGTCCGCAGATGCGGGAAAGGCGAAGATTGTAGGGTTGGCAGACCGGTGGGCGACATGGATTGTGGTTGTTGCGCTGACGGCAGCGGCCCTGACGTGGTTTGTTTCAGGGGAGATCATCCGGGCGGTTACGATCCTTGTTGTGTTTTGCCCCTGCGGGCTGGTACTCGCCACGCCGACCGCGATCATGGCGGCGATCGGAAATGCCACGAGACATGGCTTTCTTGTCCGGGAGGGGGATGCGCTGGAACGTTTGGCAGGCGTCAGGAAGGTTGCCTTTGACAAGACCGGTACATTGACCTTTGGCAACCCAAAAGTGATCGCGGTACATCCTGTCATGTCTGCGATCGCGGAAGCAGAATTGTATCGATATGCGGCCGCCGCGGAGGGATTATCGGAACACCCCCTTGGAAAGGCGGTTGTTTCATGCTTTTTGGAGCAGACGGATGAAAAGCTCCCGGATGCAGAGCAGTTTTCAATGCTGCCCGGAAAAGGCATCGGGGCGCTTGTAAGCGGAAAACATGTGCTTGCGGGGAATGCGGCTCTTTTTAAGGAATTGGATATTTTGCTTCCGGAGCTTCTTGTTTCGGAGGCTGAAAAGTACTTTAAAAAGGGCGCAACCATAATCTATGTGGCGATTGACCGGACGCCGGCGGGCTTTCTTGCCCTCTCGGATACCCTGCGCCCGGAAAGTGAAAGGATGATCGAGGTTATCGGAAGGATCGGCGTCCAGCCGGTTCTCCTGACGGGAGATCATGAAAACGCCGCCCGGCCGATTGCGGAAAAACTGCATATCAGGGAGGTTCATGCAGGCTGTCTGCCGGAGGATAAGCTGAACTATATGGAAAGCTGCAGGAAAGAAGCGAAGGCTGTCTGTATGATCGGAGACGGCATTAACGACGCGCCCGCGCTGAAGAAGGCCGATGTGGGCATTGCGATGGGCGGCATTGGAAGCGATATTGCGGTGGAGGCTGCGGATATAGCGTTGGTGGACGACAGGGTGGAGGAGCTGCCGCATCTGCTTTCTTTGTCAAGACGGATGATGGTGACGATCAAATGGAATCTGACATTTTCCATGACGCTGAACTTTGCGGCGATCATCCTTGCTATCAGCGGAATTTTAAATCCGGTTGCCGGAGCGCTGATCCATAACGCGGGTTCGATACTGGTCATCATCAACTCTGCGTTTTTACTGAAATGGAAGTCTAGACGATTTTAAACTTTTTTGGTATCCTCCTTTGCGTCAGCGGGGCCGTAATGTTTTTTCAGCAGGCGGTAAATAAAGGAGTATGCCCAGATCAGCACAGGGATGATGATCGTGGCAAGGACAGACGCAAAAAACATCTGCATCGTGCCGGATTGATCTGTGATGGCGCAGACGATGGTGATGATATATAAAGAAATAAGAAATAGTATTCCGATGACAGCGAAAATCCGCTTTGCTTTTTTCATAGTGATCTTCCTTTCGGGCATGGCGCTGCAAAACGCAAATGTTCTTTTTAAATATTATCATAGCGAAAAGGAATTCTTGCGTCAAGAACTTCAATGTGTTATACTTCATGCATATGTATTTTTGCAAAAAGAGACAGGCTGCAAAGATTACACATACAGGGAGGAATGATAAAAATGGCATTATTACAGGAATGGCATAAAATTGCCTATAATGAAAAAGCTGACAGAGGGGAATTGCAGAGATTCTGGCAGAAATATTTCCTTCTGGAGAAGGGCGTGTATGAGAAGCTCCTTGCGAATCCGGACGAGGTAGTGGAGGGAACTGTAAGTGAACTGGCGGAGAAATACGGGCTTACCATTATGGAGATGACCGGTTTCCTGGACGGGATCAACGACAGTCTTGTTGAAAAAAACCCTATCGAGGAGATGGAGGAGGATACGAAGGTAAGTCTTGCCTTTGACAAGGAAAAGCTTTACAAGAATATGGTTGACGCAAAGGCGGACTGGCTGTATGAGCTGCCGATGTGGGATGATATTTTTGACAAGGAGACCCAGCGGCGCCTGTATCTGGAGCAGAAGAAGTCCGGTACGGTCGTTGTGGGAAAGAAGGTTGGACGCAATGATCCGTGTCCGTGCGGAAGCGGCAAGAAATATAAATATTGCTGCGGCAGATAGATAAGAAAAGCGTGAAAAAAGCATCTTGATTTTATCAGGGAATTGCATATAATATTCATTAGATAGAGAAAAAGCTATGACAAGAAGAGTAGATTGCCGGAGTATCACAGAGAAGAGTGCCGTCCCGCCGGCAGGGGGGACGCGGTGTGAGCATTCGGATACAAAAGCAGTTGAAGACCACCTTGGAGCGACCTTAATCCGGTCCGGTGATTCCGTTATCATCAAAAAGAGGTTTTTCTGGAGATACAGGAGAACGAAGACGGGTGGAACCGCGGTAACTTGGCTTATCGTCCCTGACATTACGGTAGTGTAGTGTCAGGTTTTTTTTTTATCTCATAGGAGATAGACGGAAAAAGGGACGCGAAAATGGGAAAATGGAATGCAGAGGATTATGAGGAGGAAGGAAAACGATGAAGATTACATTAAAGGATGGCTCCGCTAAGGAGTATAGTGAGGCAAAGAGCGTATATGAGATCGCCCTCGACATCAGCGAGGGGCTGGCGCGGATGGCATGTGCAGGCGAGGTGGACGGCAGGATTGTTGATCTTCGCACCGTTTTAGATCAGGACTGCACATTAAATATTGTAACTGCGAATGATCCGGAGGGACTTCGGGTGATCCGCCATACCACATCCCATGTGCTGGCGGAAGCGGTAAAACGTCTGTTTCCGGAGGCGAAGGTTGCGATCGGGCCGGCAATCGACGAAGGCTTTTACTATGATTTTGATGCGGAACCGTTTTCCAGGGAAATATTGGATAAGATCGAGGAGGAGATGAAGAAGATCATCAAGGAAGGTCATGAGCTTAAGCGCTTTACCCTTCCGAGGGATGAGGCAATTGAATTTATGCAAAAGCGGAATGAGCCGTATAAGGTGGAGCTGATCCGGGATCTGCCGGAGGATGCGGAGATTTCCTTCTATGATCAGGGCGGATTTGTGGATCTGTGCGCAGGCCCGCATCTGATGAACACAAAAGGAATCAAGGCGTTTAAGCTTACCTCCTCCTCTATGGCGTACTGGAGAGGGGATTCCGAGAAAGCACGTCTGCAGAGAATTTACGGGACTGCGTTTAATAAGAAGGATGATCTGAAGGAATACCTTGTACGTTTAGAGGAGGCAAAGCTTCGCGATCACAACAGGCTTGGCAGGGAGATGGGACTTTTTACAACGGTGGATGTGGTTGGACAGGGACTTCCGCTCATGCTTCCCAAGGGAACAAAGATGATCATGAAGATGCAGCGCTGGATAGAGGACCTTGAGGATAATGAGTGGGGCTATGTCCGCACAAGAACGCCGTTGATGGCGAAGTCCGATCTCTATAAGATTTCCGGCCATTGGGATCACTATCTGGACGGAATGTTCATCATTGGCGATCCGGCAAAGGACGGCGGTGAGGAGGTTATGGCGCTTCGGCCTATGACCTGCCCGTTCCAGTATTATTGCTATAAGGCAGAACAGCGTTCTTACAGGGATCTGCCCTACCGTATGGGAGAGACCTCCACATTGTTCCGGAACGAGGATTCCGGAGAAATGCACGGACTTACCCGCGTAAGGCAGTTTACGATCTCCGAGGGACATAACGTTATCCGGCCGGATCAGACGGAGGATGAATTAAAGGCGTGTTTTGATCTGAACTATTATGTATTGAAAACGCTTGGCCTGGAGAAGGATGTTACCTACCGCCTGTCCAAGTGGGATCCGAACAATAAGAAAAAATATCTGGGCGATGAGCAGTATTGGGAATCGACGCAGGCGATGCTCCGCAATATCCTTGTAGAAAAGGGAGTTCCTTTTACGGAGGAGGATGGAGAAGCTGCCTTTTACGGACCAAAGATCGATATTCAGGCGAAGAATGTATACGGCAAAGAGGATACGATGGTTACCATTCAGCTCGACTGCGCGATCGCTGAGAATTTCGACATGTACTATATCGACCAGAACGGAGATAAGGTTCGCCCATACATTATCCACAGAACTTCCCTCGGATGTTATGAGCGCACGCTGGCATGGCTGATCGAAAAATATGCGGGAAAATTCCCGACATGGCTCTGTCCGGAGCAGGTGCGGGTGCTTCCGATCTCCGAGAAGTATATGGACTATGCAAATGAGGTTTGCCGAAAACTAAAGGCAAACGGCGTGGATGCTACCGTGGACGCCCGGGCGGAAAAGATCGGTTATAAGATCCGAGAGGCAAGACTTGACAAGCTTCCGTACATGCTGGTTGTCGGAGCGCAGGAGGAAGCGGACGGAAATGTCTCGGTGAGAAGCCGTTTTGCCGGAGACGAGGGAGTTAAGCCTTTGTCTGAATTTGTCAGCCAGATCACGGAGGAGATCCGTACAAAGGAGATCCGCAAAGAGCTTCCGCAGGAAGAAAAATAGGCGCATAAAAACAAAAAAGATTTAAAAATGCAAATTTCAGCTTAAAAATTTCCAGCATAAAATAATATGTGGGATTCATACTAACCTTGTACTGCAAATTGAAACAAGGAGGTAGGAATCATGACAATATTGGACTGTAATGTAGTAAATTGCGTCTATAATGCGGATAATAGCTGTAAACGCTCCGATATCACGGTGGGAGGAGAGGATGCCCGCAAAAATTCGGAGACCTGCTGTGAAAGCTTTGTCAGCAGAGAGTGCGACTGCTCGGCGAACAACGCAGCCTGCAACTGCCAGAAGGACACGGAAGTTTCCTGCAAGGCAGAGGAGTGCGTTTATAACCGCTCAATGGCATGTACCGCCGGCAGCATCGACATTGCGGGCGGACAGCGCGCGGGGGATTGCAGGGAAACCTGCTGCGGCAGTTTTATATGCAGTTAAAAAAGAGGGCGGCGCCTGCCGCCTTCTTTTTTAGTTCGCGCCGGGGTATGCAGAAAGTATTGTCGAATGATGTCGAGTAAATACGACAAAATTCTCCCCTTTTTCATTGATTTTTGCGAATTCGTAATGTACAATGTCATTATCAAAAATAAAGAGAGAACGAGAAGAAATTGGACTACAATATCAATTTTCCTAATCTGCATATTTATATGGAACATGTTGGAAAGAATATCACTATCGGGAATTTTACGATTGCATATTATGGGATCATTATTGCAATAGGCATGATCGCAGGTTTGATCCTTGCCAGCTATCAGGCAAAGAAGACCGGGCAGGATCCGGATACCTATTTTGATCTTGCGTTCGTTGCAATCATCTGTTCCCTGGTAGGAGCAAGATTGTACTATGTTGCCTTCCGCTGGGATTTATATAAGGATAACCTGATTAGAATTTTCAATGTCAGGGAGGGCGGGCTGGCAATTTATGGTGGTGTGATCGCAGCAATCATTACGACCTTCGTTTTCTCCAGGTTAAAGAAGCTGCCCTTTGGGAGACTCTGTGACACCGCGGGTCTGGGTCTTGTACTTGGTCAGATAATCGGGCGCTGGGGCAATTTTTTTAACCGTGAGGCATTTGGCGGATATACAGATAATCTGTTGGCCATGCAGCTGCCCATATCAGCCGTCCGTGCGTCGGATGTGACGGATGAGCTGTTGGAGCATGTGGTGGTGTTGGACGGGATTTCTTATATCCAGGTGCATCCGACTTTTTTATATGAATCACTATGGAATGCCGTGTTGCTGACGCTTCTCCTTGTTTTCTTCCGCAAAAGAAAGTTTGAGGGCGAGGTGTTCCTTTGGTATCTTATTGGTTACGGTGTCGGAAGATTTTGGATCGAGACACTTAGGACAGATCAATTACTTATACCGGGGATTGGTTATCCGGTATCTAAAGCGCTTGCAGCATTGCTGGTGGCTGCCGCTGCGGTTTTGACCGTGCTTGGACGCCGAAAAGCAAAGAAATGCGTTTAATAAAAAACAACTTTTAAACAGCACAAGGATAACGAATGTAGGAGAGATACGTATGAGAGATTTGGAGGAATTAAAACAATTGATAGAGGCAGAACGGCAGAAACTGGATCGGGAGCTGGAGGATGGAAACATTAAAGCACACTACCAGAGAAGCCTTATATTGGACGGATTGATCGAGGAATATCTGGATGTAAAAGAAGCCGCCATTCTCCTCCACTAAATTGCAAAACAGAATAATATTACTTTGATTTCGGTGCGAAACTTTTCAGGTTTCGCACTATTTTTTTGCCAAAAACCTTGATTTTACTGCGTTTTTGTTATAATATATAGGAAAAGTGGTGAAAAGTGGGTGAATAACCCATATAAGTGGTGGAAAGTGGTGGATAAGTTGATAACTATGTGGATAACTCACCTACACCATCTGAAATCTTCAAAGAAAGGCAGGTGAGCGTGTCATGTTCATGGGAGAATACAACCATACGATCGATACCAAGGGCCGGTTGATCGTGCCATCCAAGTTTCGTGAACAGCTTGGAAATGAATTTGTTGTGACAAAGGGCCTGGACGGTTGTTTGTTTGTATATTCCAATGAAGAATGGCAGCGCATCGAGGAAAGCTTTCGGGAGAGACCGCTTACTTCAAAAGACGCAAGAAAATTCTCCAGATTCTTCTTTGCAGGAGCAGCAAACTGCGAGGTGGACAAGCAGGGACGGATTCTCTTGCCGGCAAACTTAAGAGAATATGCCGGTATCGATAAGGACGTCGTATCCGTCGGCGTATTGAGCCGTGTTGAAATCTGGAGCAAAGAAAGATGGATGGACAACGGCGATTATGAGGATATGGATGAAATCGCGGAGCATATGGCAGAACTTGGCTTAGGCATTTAAGAAAAAGAGGTGGCGTAAATGGAGTTTAACCACATTTCCGTGCTTTTGGAAGAAACGATAGATTCTCTCGCGGTCAAGCCGGAGGGCGTCTATGTGGACGGCACGCTGGGCGGGGGAGGACATGCCCTGGAGATTGCAAAACGTCTGGGAAAAAACGGAAGATTGATCGGAATCGATCAGGATGCGGACGCGATCCGGGCGGCGTCGGAAAGGCTGTCCCAATATTCGGACAAGGTTACGATCATAAGAAACAATTATTCCAATATGAAGCAGGTGCTAAAGGAGCTTGGCATTGACAAGGTTGATGGAATTATTTTAGATCTCGGCGTTTCGTCCTTTCAGCTGGACACACCGCAGAGAGGGTTTACATACCGGGAGGAGAACGCGCCGCTTGACATGAGAATGGACGACCGGCAGTCCCTTACGGCAAGGGAGATTGTGAACGGTTACAGCGAAATGGAATTGTTTCGGATCATCCGGGATTACGGGGAGGACAGATTCGCAAAAAATATCGCAAAGCACATTGTATCGGCAAGAGAGAAAAAGCCGATCGAGACGACCGGAGAATTAAATGAGATCATCCGGGGGGCGATACCGAAAAAAGTACAGATTACGGGAGGACATCCCTCAAAGAGAACCTATCAGGCGATCCGGATCGAGTTAAATCATGAACTGGACGTTCTGCAGGATAATCTGGATACGATGATAGATCTGCTGAATGACAAAGGAAGGATATGCATTATCACATTTCATTCTCTGGAGGACCGGATCGTCAAAGCAAATTTCAGAAGGAACGAAAATCCATGTACCTGTCCGAGGGAGTTTCCGATATGCGTATGTGGGAAAAAGCCAAAGGGCTTTACCGTGTCAAAAAAACCGGTACTGCCGTCGGAGGAGGAACTTAGGAGAAATCCGAGAAGCAAGAGCGCAAAGCTTCGGATTTTTGAAAAAGAGGAACAAATATAGGGGTTAGGAGCAGCAGACATGGACAACAGAAATTATTATATAAACGGAAATACGGTAAGGGAGCTTGGTGCGGCGCCGGCAAGGAAACCGCAGCAGGATCCGAGAGAGAGAGAGGAGAACTTAAGGCACATAAGACGCCGGAATGCGGCGAGAAGAAACCGCCAGCGCGCTCTGTACATGAGCAGGGGATATGTGTTTTTTCTTACATTGTGCGTATCCGTTATCGCGGTATTTGCGGCGGCGTATGTAAAATTGCAGGCGGACGTCATGCAGAATATGAAGACCATTGCTTCTCTCGAGAGCCAGATCGAGAATCTGAAAGCGGACAATGACGCAAATTACAAGAGGATTACAACCTCAGTCGACTTAAACGAGATCAAGGATATTGCAATCAACCAGCTGGGCATGACCTATGCCTCGGAAGATCAGATCGTATATTATTCCGTAGGAAACAGCAACTATATGGATCAGTACAGCGACATTCCGGAAAAGTAGGAGTAAAAAGTGGCGAAAAAGGTTAAAAAAAAGAAAAAAAGGACATTACAGTTTTCGCGGAAAATGCGGTCCAAACTGATGGTTTTGTTTGTCGTTGTCATGGTTGGACTGGTGGGGCTGGTGGGAAGACTTATGTACATAGAATATACCAGCGGCGAAAAGTATGAAAAAAAAGTGCTTTCCCTCCAGTCGTACGATAGTGCGACGATCCCGTTTCAAAGAGGAGATATCTTAGACCGCAACGGTACGGTTCTTGCAACAAGCGTTGCGGTATATAATGTGATCCTTGATTGTACGATCATGACAGACAAAACAGAGTATATCGAACCGACGATAGACGCTCTGGTCGAGTGCTTTCCGGATCTGGACAGGGAGATGCTTAAGACCTATGCCGAGGAGAGGAAGGACAGCCCGTATATCGTTCTGGAAAAAAAGCTTTCCTATGAAGAGATACAGCCCTTTGTTGAGATGACGGAGGCGGTAGATGAAAAGGGAAATCTGCAAAACCCGAATATCAAAGGGGTGTGGTTTGAAAAGGAATATCAGCGAACCTATCCGTACGGAAGCCTTGCGGCATCCCTGATCGGATTTACCTCCGCCGGAAATGTCGGGACGACCGGACTTGAAAATTATTATGACGATATATTAAACGGCGTCAACGGAAGGGAATACGGATATTTAAATTCCGACAATGATTTTGAAAAAACCGTCATTTCAGCTCAGGACGGGTACAATCTGGTATGCTCGATCGACGAAAATATCCAGTCGATCGTCAACGAAAAGATCAATGAATTTAATACGCTGTACACGGACAATTTCCGGGAGGGCGCAGGTGCGGAACACATTGCCGTGCTGATCATGGATCCGAATACCGGAGAGATACTGGCGATGGCGGAGACACCGGGGTTTGATCTGAGCGATCCAAGAAGCCTGTCGGCATATTACTCGGAGGAGGAAATTGCCGAAATGACGGATGAAGAGCAGTATCTGGTACTCAATTCGCTGTGGCAGAACTACTGTGTGACGGCAACCTATGAACCGGGGTCGGTGCAGAAGCCCTTTACGGTGGCATGCGGCCTTGAGAGTGGAACGCTGTCCACGGACATGGTCTTTTACTGTGACGGCTATGAGCTGATAAGCGATTATACCATTCATTGCGTGAACCGGAACGGACATGGGGAGGAAACTCTGGAGGGTGCGCTTATGGATTCCTGCAATGATGCGATCATGCAGATGTCCTATCTGATCGGAGCGGAGAATTTCACATCCTCCCAGTCGGTTTTTGGCTTTGGGATGAAAACCGGAATCGATCTGCCGGGAGAGGCAAATACTTCCAGCCTTGTTTACAGTCTGGAAAACATGGGGAAGGTGGATCTTGCAACAAACAGCTTCGGGCAGAACTATAACTGTACGATGGTGCAGATGGCAAGTGCATTTTGTTCGCTCATCAACGGCGGAACCTATTACCAGCCCCATATTGTGACAAAGATCACCGACGCAAACGGAAATACGATTGAGACGATCGAGCCTACGGTATTAAAACAGACCGTTTCAGAGGGAACAAGCGAAATTATAAAAGAATACCTGTATAGTGTTGTCGATTCCGGAACCGGAAAGACCGCAAAAGTGGACGGATATTCCATGGGAGGAAAGACCGGAACGGCGGAGATGTATGATGAGGAAACCCATCAAAGAAAGGATGGCAGCTATCTGGTATCCTTTTTGGGATTTGTACCCTACGAGAATCCGCAGCTTGTGATCTACTGTATTGTCGATCAGCCGAACGTGGCGGATCAGCCCCACAGCAGTTATGCCCAGAACATCGTGCGGGAGATATTGGAGGAAGTCCTTCCTTATATGAATATCTATCCGGATGAAGAACTGACCGGAAGAAATGCAGATCTCACCGTTACCGGAACCGACGTGCTTTTGCACGATCCATCTCCGGGGGATGTCGAGGAGAACTAAAATAAATATCGTATGAGATTAATTGCGCGCCTGCTTTTGCCTGGCGTATATCATAACCTCATGACCTCCCACATAAGATAAAAGAGATAACAGGGCGGTTATGAGGTTTTTTATGGAGAGGAGCAGAACTTATCATAGAAAAAAGATTATGGTATTCTTTTTTGCCATCTTTGCCTGCGCGGTTATTTTAGTGGGACGACTGGTATATATTATGATCTTTTGTTCGGAATATTACACGAAAATGGCAACGGATCTTCAGCAGAGAGAGCGCAGCGTCAAGGCGGCAAGGGGAAAGATTCTTGACCGGAACGGTGTGGTGCTGGCGTCGAACGCTTCTGTCTGCACAATCTCCGTGATACACAACCAGATCGAAGACCCGGAGGCTGTCATCGCTATGCTTGTGGAGGAACTCGGAATCTCGGAGGAGACGGCGAGGAAAAGAGTGGAGAAGGTTTCCTCCATTGAGCGGATCAAGAGCAATGTGGATAAGAAAATCGGGGACCGGATCTTAGCCTACGGATATGCCGGGGTAAAGGTGGATGAGGATTATAAAAGGGTATATTCCTATGACACCCTTGCCTCCAAGGTGCTTGGATTTACCGGAGCGGATAATCAGGGGATCGTCGGTCTGGAGGTGGAGTATGATTCCTACCTCTGCGGAACAGACGGAAAAATACTGACCTATACGGACGCAAGAGGCGTGGAGGCGGAAAATGCGCCGGAGGAGCGTCTGGAGCCTGTCAACGGGAACAGCCTTGTAACATCTCTGGACTATAATATCCAGATGTACTGCGAGCAGGCGGCGCAAAAGGCATACATACAAAAAGAGGCGGACGGGGTGGAGATTATTGTCATGAACCCGCAGAATGGGGAAATCTATGCAATGGTGGATTATCCGGAATACAATCTGAACGATCCCTTTACCCTGATCGATGAATATGCGGAATATGCCGGTACTGAGGAGGAGGGGGAGTATCAGAATGCAATGTGGCGGAACTGGTGCGTCAGCGACACCTACGAACCGGGCTCAATCTTTAAGATCGTAACCACCTCCATTGCGCTGGAGGAGGATCTGGTTTCTTTGGATGAGCAATTCTACTGTCCGGGGTATATCGTGGTGGAGGACAGGAAGATCAGGTGCCATAAGACGGCCGGTCACGGATCGGAAACCTTTGTCGAGGGGCTGCAGAATTCCTGCAATCCTGTTTTTATCGACGTGGGGCTTCGGATCGGAGCAGAACGCTACTGCGACTACATGTCACAGTTCGGTCTGCTGTCAAAGACCAATATCGATCTCCCGGGGGAGGCATCCACCATCATGCATTCCCGGGATGCGATCGGCCCCGTTGAACTTGCCACAATGTCCTTTGGACAGTCCTTTCAGATTTCACCGATCCAGCTTGCAGCGACAGTTTCATCCCTGATAAACGGAGGAACGAGGATTACCCCGCATTTCGGGGTTTCGGTTGTGGATGAGGACGGAAACGAAGTGGAACGGTTTACCTATGACACCGTGGAGGGGATCTGCAGCGACGAGACTTCTGAGACGCTTCGGGAACTTTTGTTAAGCGTCGTATCGGAGGGCGGAGGATCAAAAGCATATATTGAGGGCTATGAGATCGGAGGAAAAACGGCAACCTCCCAGACGCTTCCGAGATCGGATAACAAATATATTTCCTCCTTTATCGGATTTGCGCCGGCGGATGATCCGCAGGTTCTGGTGCTGGTCATCATCAGGAATCCGACGGGCGTGTATTACGGCGGTACGATCGCGGCGCCTGTGGCAAAGGAAATCTTTGAAAACATCCTGCCCTACCTTGATAATTAAAATTAAATAACGTATACTTATATTCATATTATATAGAGGAATCCGGGAGTTTCAGACCGGGATGTAAGGCGGATTCCTGCAATGGAGGAAACATGAAGATCGAGGAACGGAAGGTTCTGGTCGTGGGAACCGGGATCAGCGGCATCGCCGCGGCAGAACTGTTATTGAAAAAAAACGCAGATATCACACTCTTTGACGGGAAGAGGGATTTGGATACGGCAAGGCTTTATGAGAAAAATCCGCTGCTTAAAAGTGTACCGCTGATTCTCGGCGAGCTTTCGGAGGAACAGATGGCCACTTTCGGAGCGGTTGTTTTAAGCCCCGGGGTTCCGGCGGATCTTCCGATGGTAAATGCAATGCGGGAGAAGAAAATCCCGATTCTGGGAGAAATCGAACTTGCATATTACTTTGGGAGGGGAAGCGTTCTTGCGATCACCGGGACGAACGGCAAGACGACTACCACAGCCCTCACCGGGGAGATCATGAGAAATTATTTTTCCGATGTAAAGGTCGTTGGCAATATCGGGATACCCTATACCTCCGTGGCGGCGGAGACTGCGGATGAGACGGTAACTGTCGCAGAGATTTCAAGCTTTCAGCTTGAGACAATCGAGACCTTCCGGCCCCGGGTGTCGGCGATCCTCAATATCACGCCGGATCATCTGGACCGCCATCATACGATGGAGTGCTATATCCGCATGAAGGAAAACATTACGTTAAATCAGACGAAAGAAGATGTCTGCGTTCTTAACTATGGGGACGCCGTACTGCGGGAGTTTGCAAAGGAATGTCCTGCAAGGGTGGTGTTTTTCAGCAGCGGGGAAAAGCTTGCGGAAGGCTTTTATCTGGACGGAGAGGAAATCCGCTATGCAAATGGCGGAGAGGACACACTTGTAATCAATGTAAATGAACTGAACCTTCTCGGAAAACACAATTATGAGAATGTTATGGCAGCCTGCGGGATTGCGGTTAGTTTCGGCGTTCCGATGGAAAAGATTCTGGAAGCGCTAAAGCGCTTCACCGCGGTGGAACACAGGATCGAGTATGTGACCGAGAAACGCGGAATAAGATTTTACAATGATTCAAAGGGAACGAATCCGGATGCGGCGATTCAGGGAATCCGCGCCATGAACCGTCCGACGTTTCTGATCGGCGGCGGCTATGATAAGCAGTCGGAGTATGATGAGTGGATCGAAAGCTTTGAGGGAAAAGTCAAGAGCCTTGTGCTGATCGGGCAGACCGCAGAAAAGATTGAAGCCTGCGCCCATAAGCACGGCTTTACGGATACCGTAATGTGCCAGACCCTTGAGGAGGCGGTTACATATTGTTATGAACACGCAAAAGAAGGGGACGCCGTATTGCTGTCTCCTGCCTGCGCAAGCTGGGGAATGTTCCGAAATTATGAGGAACGGGGAAGGATTTTTAAGGAATTGGTTCATGGTCTTAAGGAGTAGGAATGGCAGAAAAAAAGGCAAAAAAAAGAAAAGCAATTTCATATTTTGACTATAATCTGTTGTTTATTCTGATCTTTATTATATGCTTTGGGCTGGTTATGTTATACAGTTCCAGCTCATATACTGCGGGAAATAAGTTTGGCGACAGCGCGTACTATCTGAAAAGGCAGGTGCGCGCCATTGCGATCGGGGCGATTCCGATGGCGATCCTGACGGCGATCGATTACCGTTTTTGGAAAAAGTTCGGGCTGCTTGCCTATTTTGTTGCCTTTGCGCTTTGCGCGGTGGTACTTATTCCGGGGGTTGGAACGAGCGCACACGGCTCATCCCGATGGCTGGGAATCGGCTCATTGTCCTTCCAGCCCTCTGAGCTTGCAAAAATCGCAGTAATCATCTTTCTCGCCGTCGTCATAGAAAAAATTCCAAAGCAGATGGGAAAATTGTCCGGGATCATTAAGATCCTGATCATGCTGGTGCCGCTTGTGGGTGTGATTGCCTACTCCAACTTAAGCACCGCGGTTATCGTGCTGGGAATTGCGGTGTGTATGCTTTTTGTTGCAAGTCCGAAATACAAACCCTTTATACTGATCGGGGCTCTGGGCGTCGCGTTCATCCTGATCTTTATTTTTGCCGCAGGCTACCGCGGAGACCGTATTGAGGCGTGGCTTCATCCGGAGACTGCGGGGGATAAGGGATATCAGACTTTGATGGGACTTTACGCGATCGGCTCCGGCGGCTTTTTCGGAAAGGGTTTGGGCGAAAGCTTACAGAAGATGGGGCATGTGCCGGAATCCCAGAACGACATGATCTTTACGATTATCTGCGAGGAACTGGGGCTGTTTGGCGCAATCTGCGTGATCCTTCTCTATCTTTTGATGATATGGAGGATGATGGTCATTGCCAACAATGCGAAGGATCTGTTTGGAGCCCTGCTGGTCGTGGGAATTATGACCCATATTTCTTTGCAGGTACTGCTCAATATAGCGGTCGTTACCAACACCATTCCAAATACAGGGGTAACGCTGCCTTTTATCAGCTATGGAGGAACCTCCATTGTGTTCCTTATGATGGAGATGGGGCTGGTGCTGTCGGTTTCGAGGGGAATTAAACTGGAGTCTATGGATTCATGAAAACTGGAAATATCAAAGAAGAGCGCAAAAGAAAAAAACGGAGAAAATATAAGCTGGCGGCAATTCTTATCCTGCTTCTGATCGCAGCTCTGGCGGCCCTTGTTGTGGTGAAAGTGTTTACGGTGGAGAATGTAGAGGTAGAGGGAAACGTCCTGTACAGCGAGGAGGTTATTGCAGATACGGTTCTGAATGATGAGTATTCCTGGAATTCCCTGTATGTGTATCTCAAATATCGTTTTTTGGATACGGAAACGGTTCCGTTCATTGATACTATGGAAGTGACCTTAAGAGGTCCCCACACGCTGCATATTGACGTATATGAAAAGGGAATCATGGGATATATTTATGTCGATGAGCTGGGGGAGAATGTATATTTTGACAAGGATGGCATCGTGGTGGAAATTTCCGGAAACATCATTGCGGATACGCCCCGGATTGAGGGGCTGGACTGTGAGGAAGTGGTATTATATGAGAATCTTCCTATTATAAAGGAAGATCTGAAAGATATTCTTACCCTGACACAGACGTTAAAGAGAAATGAACTTGTCCCGGACAGCATTATTTACGGACAGGCTGATTCCCCGGTTCTTGTGTATGGTTCCATTCGCATCCAGATCGGGTCGGAGGAACTGCTGACGCAGAAAGTGGCTCGTATCGCAAAGATCCTCCCGTCCCTGGATGGAAAGAGCGGTGTGCTGCATCTGGAAAACTGGACGGAGGAAACAACCAATATCGTTTTTGAACAGGATAAAGAGCCGGAGGTGGATCCGTCGGCAGAACCGCAGGAGGGAGGCGGGGACGACCCATCGGCAGAACCGCAGGAGGGAACCGGAGACGACCCGTCGGCAGAACCGCAGGAGGGAACCGGAGACGACCCATCGGCAGGAAATTAGGGCGTAGTGAGAGCTTCCGGTAAAACAGCAGCCCTTAAATCTATTTTTGCTAAAAAAAACATAATTTCTTGTTGATTATTTGCAGGAAAAATTATATTATAGTCTATATGAGTGCAAATTGAGCCTGTTTGTGGCTTTAGACAATAAATGTGGGAAGAATGAGGAGGAATAACCTTGCTGGAAATTAGAACAACAGAGGCGGATGCCAGCGCAAAGATTATTGTAATTGGTGTAGGTGGTGCTGGTAACAATGCCGTTAATCGGATGATTGATGAAAATATCGGTGGAGTGGAGTTCATCGGAGTAAATACGGATAAGCAGGCTTTACAGTTATGCAAAGCGCCGACTTTGATCCAGATCGGCGAGAAACTTACCAAAGGTCTTGGAGCGGGAGCGCAGCCGGAGATCGGCGCAAAGGCTGCTGAGGAAAGCGCAGAGGAGCTTTCCTCAGCGGTAAAAGGCGCGGACATGGTATTTGTAACCTGCGGTATGGGCGGCGGAACCGGAACGGGTGCTGCGCCTGTGGTGGCAAAGATTGCAAAAGATCAGGGTATCCTGACGGTAGGAGTTGTCACAAAACCTTTTAAATTTGAAGCAAAACAGCGAATGATCAATGCTGTTTCCGGTATCAACCGCTTAAAGGAGAGCGTAGATACTTTGATCGTTATTCCAAATGACAAGCTGTTAGAGATCGTCGACCGGCGGACAACCATGCCGGATGCCTTAAAGAAGGCGGATGAAGTGTTACAGCAGGCGGTTCAGGGAATTACGGATCTTATCAATCTGCCGGCTCTGATCAATCTGGATTTTGCGGATGTGCAGACGGTTATGAAGGATAAGGGTATGGCGCATATCGGAATCGGTGTCGCTAAGGGAGACGAGAAAGCGATCGAGGCGGTTAAGCTTGCAGTTGCGTCACCTCTTCTCGAGACTACAATCAACGGTGCAAGCCATGTCATTATCAATATATCCGGAGATATCTCTCTGATGGACGCAAACGATGCGGCCAGCTATGTTCAGGATCTTGCAGGCGATGACGCCAACATCATCTTTGGCGCAAAGTATGATGAATCCATGACGGATGCGGCAACGATCACGGTTATTGCGACAGGACTTGCGGAAGCCACAAAGGCTGCGCCTAAGGCATCCGCTGCGGCGGTTTCTTCCGTATACAACAATATGAGATATGATACGCAGGCGGCTGCCCGCCAGACGACGATTGGAACTGCTTCGGTGAGCGGTTTACATAACAGTACGGCATCCGCCGGCAGGACAGCATCATCGGCTTCCCAGCCTGCAATCAATCCGACATTAAGCGGAATCCAGAGACCGCGTCAGCCGGAAAGCACGGTGAAACCGGTAGAGATCAATATTCCGGATTTTCTTAAGAATTCCAAGAGATAATTTTATACCGGACTTTGAAGGAGACTATCATATAGTCTCCTTTTTTCTCTCATAGGAAATTGATTCCTATGAGAGAAAAGTCCTTCGGGCATACATTTCCTGTCGAAGAAAAACGATAACAAGTCTGTTAGCCATGTCAGTTTTTGATAAAAAAACATTTCCCATTTTCCTATAATAAATAAGAATTGCAGAAAGGGTATAGGAAGGTGCTGTTTTGACATGAAGCTTTTGGAACTTTGGAAAATATGTAAAATAAAATGGAGTCTGTTCTGGGACAAAGAGGATGAGGTTTTTTATATTGGAGGCTCCGAAGTTCTGCCGCCTCCGCTGGGAATGGAGGAAGAGAAGAAATGCCTGATCGCGCTTTGCAGCGTATCGGATAAAGGGGAAGTCATCACGCGGGAGAAAGCCCGGGAAAAGCTGATTGCACATAATCTGCGGCTGGTGGTTTACCTTGCCAAAAAGTTTGAAAATACCGGCGTCGGGGTGGAGGATCTGATTTCGATCGGCACGATCGGTCTGATCAAGGGAATCAATACATTTAATCCCGAGAAAAAGATCAAGCTGGCAACATACGCCTCCAGATGCATTGAGAATGAAATCCTTATGTATCTGAGAAGGAATAATAAGACAAAACTGGAGGTGTCCATCGACGAGCCGCTCAATGTGGACTGGGATGGAAACGAGCTGCTTTTGTCGGACATTCTCGGAACGGATGAGGATATCATCTACCGGGATATGGAGAATGAGGCGGAGATGAAGCTGCTCAGGCTGGCGGTGGACCGCTTGGATGCAAAGGAGCGCAAAATAATAGAACTCCGCTTTGGCATCAATCAGAAAAACGGGAAAGAAATGACCCAGAAGGAGGTTGCCGATGTACTTGGAATCTCCCAGTCCTACATATCCCGGCTGGAAAAGAAGATCATGCTGCGGCTGAAAAAAGAAATCCTGAAATTCGAGTAGTACATATCATTTTGTTGTGCTATTATTAGGTATATACGAAGGAGGGATTTTTATGGTATTGGAGTTTTTGGGGGCGGACCGCGAAGTGACGGGAAGCTGTCATTATTTGTCTTTTGGCGGAGTACACCTTTTGGTTGACT
>CAYROM010000017.1:30036-41441 GCA_964425905.1 uncultured Lachnobacterium sp.
CGGGATGGAGCAGGGACCGGATCTGTATGTAAATCAGGAGATCCCGGTCAATGCGGCGACGATCGACTATGTATTTGTCACGCATGCCCACATCGATCATTCGGGGCTTTTGCCTCTTTTATATAATCATGGATTCCGGGGAAAGATTTTTGCAACGAAGGCAACCTGCGAGCTGTGCAATATCATGCTGAAGGATTCCGCCCATATTCAGGAGTTTGAAGCGGAGTGGAAGAACCGGAAGGCAAAGAGAGCCGGACTTGCGGAAGTGACGCCGCTTTATGATCTCAATGATGCGGCGGGAGTGCTGGAACATTTTGTGGAAATAGAATACTCTGCTGTGACGGAAATCTGCGAAGGGCTGAAGGTTCGGTTCGTGGATGCGGGGCACCTGCTGGGCTCCGCTTCGATCGAGCTCTGGATCACGGAGGAAGGAGTGGAGAAAAAAATTGTTTTCTCCGGGGATCTGGGAAACGGGAACCGGCCGCTGATAAAAAACCCCGAGTATATCTCCGAGGCGGATTACGTCGTCATGGAATCCACCTATGGGAACCGGAATCATGAGACGCCGCCGGATTATGCAGCCCTGCTTGCAGGGGTGATCCGCGATACCTTTCAGCGGGGCGGAAATCTGGTTATTCCGGCGTTTGCGGTGGGCAGAACCCAGGAAATGCTGTATCATATCCGCAGGATAAAAACGGAAAATCTGCTGCCGGAATATCCGGATTTTGAGGTATATATAGACAGTCCTCTCGCTGTTGAGGCGACAAACATTTTTCATAAAAATGTGTCGGAGTGTTTTTCCGAGGAGGCGCTTTCGCTGGTGCGGCAGGGGATCAATCCGATCCGGTTTGACGGGCTGAAGGTTGCCGTTACAAGCGATGAGTCAAAGATGATCAATTTTATTGAAAAGCCGAAGGTTATCATTTCGGCGTCGGGAATGTGCGAGGCGGGACGTATCCGGCATCATTTAAAGCACAATCTCTGGAGGAGCGACTCCACGGTTCTGTTCGTAGGCTATCAGTCGGAGGGAACGCTGGGAAATTCCCTGCTCAACGGGGTGAGAAAGGTGAAGCTATTTGGGGAGGAAATCGATGTAAAGGCAAAGATCGTAAATCTTCCAGGAATCAGCGGGCATGCGGATATGGATCATCTTACAAAATGGATACAGGCATTTTCCGATACGCCAAAGAGGGTCTTTATCGTACACGGGGAGGAGGCAACGGCAGTCGGTTTTGCAGAGCACGTAAAGAAGGTGACGGGTCTTGATACGGTTGCGCCATATACCGGCGATGTCTACGATCTTGTGACAAATACCTGCATTGCAAATGGGGAGCGTCAGAAGGTTGAGCGGAAGGCGAAATCAACCTCTGCGGCAAATACGGTATTTGACCGGCTGGTTGCAGCGGGAGCGCGCCTTGCGGCGGTCATTCAGAAGTGCAAGGGGATGGCAAACAAGGATCTTGGAAAATTTGCGGATCAGATCAATGCGCTGTGTGACAAGTGGGAGCGATAATTTAGGCAGGAGGCGGTTTTTATTTACGTTTTCTATGCAGATGTTTTTTTGTTTTCTAACTTTCTGATGAACAGCTGCATTTTATTAATTGCGAATGAAATCAACCGAACCTATAAAAAACATAAAATACTTCGGATCTTTCTGACTTCTCTGTCGGGAAGCCTTTTGGAGATCATTGTTCTGATACTGCTTAAAAATTACATGCTGTATCTCATATTTTCTCATTTTGTCATCATTCCGCTTATGGTGTTTGCAGCCTTCGGGAGATGTGAGATAAAGCTGTTCTTAAAAAATTCAGCCGCCTGCTATGGTGTGGCGCTATTGCTGGGCGGCTGCACAGAGGCGGTAGAAAATACCTGGGGAATACATCAGATGCCATTTTTGGCAGGCGCATTGGGTGTGCTTGTGTGTGTTTCCCTTTTTCATTTTTTCAGAGGGGAAAGGTCAAGCGGGAGATCGGTATTTCCTGTGGAATTTGTACATAACGGAAGGAAAATCTGCTGTGCGGGCCTGCTCGATACGGGAAACCGGCTCCGGGAGCCCTTGAAAAACCAGCCGGTCAGCATTGTAACGAAGGATATCATAGAGAAGCTTGGAGTGGGCGAACAGGATTTTAGCGGAATCGTCATATACAGGACATTGGGCAAAAGCGCCGGAACTCTGGAAACCTACCGGGTCGAGCGGTTGTCCGTAAAACAGAACGGGAAATGGAGGCATAGAGCCCCGGCGGTCATTGCGGCGGCTCCGGAGGAGCTTCTGCGGGGGAAACGGTACGAAGCAATCATAAACGCAGCGGATGACTGCGATTAGAGGGAAAACTACTTGATCTGAAGATAGTGCTGCATGGACTTTAGGGCATTTTTTTCGAGGCGGGAGACCTGTGCCTGGGAGATGTGGATTTCATTTGCTACCTCGATCTGGGTCTTTCCCTCGAAAAAACGGAGCTTAATGATATGTGCATCCCGCTCGTTCAAGTGGCTTAAGGCGTCGTTCAGGGAGATATCTTCCACCCAGTTTTCCTCCCGGTTCTTTTTGTCGGAAATCTGATCCATTACGTAGAGGGCGTCGCCGCCGTCCGTATATACCGGATCAAAGAGGCTTAGCGGTGTCTGGATCGCATCCAGGGCATAGATGATGTCCTCCACGGGAATTTGGCATTCCTTGGAAATCTCCTCCAAGGTCGGTTCATGGGTGAGCGTGTGGGAGAGCAGTTCCCTGGTGTGGATGGCCCGGTAGGCGGTGTCCCGGAGAGAGCGGGGGATTCGGTAGGAACTGTTATCCCGCAGGTAGCGGCGCACCTCGCCGATGATCATGGGAACCGCATAGGTGGAAAACTTAACGCCCATGCCGGGATCGAAATTATCGATCGATTTCATCAGTCCGATACAGCCGATCTGGAACAGATCATCTACGTTCTCATTTTGCCCGGAAAAGCGTTTGATGACGGACAGCACTAAGCGCAGGTTCCCCTTGATGTAGGTCTCGCGGGCCTGTTTATCGCCGGCTTTGATCCTCTTAAATAACTCTTGCTTTTCTTCCTCTTTCAGTATGGGCAGTTTAGCCGTATTCACTCCGCAGATCTCAACTTTATAAGCAGACATGGAAACCTCCCGAATTTTGATAATTAAAGGATTTCCAAGTTTACATTTTTTATTCAGGAAAATACTTGCCATTCCCGGAAAAAGTCAGTACAATTTTATACGGGCGCATGTTTCTTGGATAGGAGATGATGGGATGATGTTGGAAAAAGAAAGTAAAACGGGGAAAAAAGAGGATGACAAAACCGTAAAGGCGGGGCCCGAAAGCGAGGAATGGTATACGCAAGCCCTTGAGGAGCTGGATGAATTTATTGAATCCCAGGGAATTTATATCCGGCAATAGTATTATGAAAAAGAGTGAGGCAGTAAATTATGGCACTTAGCTATAAGTCGTGGCGGGACATGGCAGTTATCAACTATGATGTTGTGAGCAAAAACTATTATAAAAAGGTATATGAGGCTGTCGTGGAGGATAGAGCCACACATAAATCGGATCTGATACAGTTGACGCTTCGGGATGTGCTGAACCTGTGCGAGGGGACGATCTTCGAGACCCGGATCCGGCAGGCGGTCATGAAATGCGTGTATACGGACGCAAAGCTTGAGAGGGAGATCCGTCCGATCATGGATGTGTATTACAGAATCAAGTAACGGAAACTTGATTTTTTTAATCATATCTGATAGACTAGCATTTGCACAAAAACCTTGAATTTCAAGGCTTTGCAAATAAAAAACGTCAGTTCGAGACCTTCCTGACGAAAAACAAAACTAAAGGAGACAAATGAATATGAGGAACAAAAAGGTATTATTTATCACCCAGGCGGCGCTGATCGCAGCAATCTACGTGGCGCTCACCTATGTCAGCGCAAGCTTTAATCTGGCGAGCGGAAGCGTCCAGATGCGGCTTTCGGAAGCATTGTGCGTGCTTCCGTTTTTTACTCCGGCGGCGGTTCCGGGACTCTTTATCGGATGTCTGATCGCAAATCTGCTGACCGGATCCGTAATATGGGATATCCTCTTCGGAAGCATTGCAACCCTGATCGGGGCGGTCGGAACATATGCCCTGAAAAAGCATAGATTCCTGTGTACATTGCCGCCGGTGTTCGCAAATACGGTCATTGTGCCGTTTGTGCTGATCTATGCATACGGCATACCGGAGGTGACCCTTGGCGGGGTGAATGTTACATATTGGTTTACCGCATTTACCGTAGGACTTGGCGAGGTGGTCACCATCTGTATTATCGGAAGTATCCTGCTTCGGGCATTATATAAGTACCGCAATCAGATTTTTCCGGCAGGAGAGGATGCGGAAAAAAGGGATAAATAGTATCGGAATATAGGAGAAGTCAATGAAAAAATTAATGGACCGGATAACCGATGAGGTGACAAAGGCGTTCGTGGCGGCAGGCTACGACGCAAAATATGGAAAGGTAACATTGTCAAACCGCCCGGATCTGTGCGAATATCAGTGCAACGGGGCGATGTCGGCGGCAAAGGAATACCATTGCGCGCCCTTTATGATCTCGGACAAGATCGCGGAGGCGCTAAAGGGTCATCCCATGTTTTCTCTGGCAGAGTCGGTAAAGCCCGGATTTTTGAATTTAAAGATCAGCGAAGATTATCTTGCGGAATACTTGGATCAGATGCAGTCAGAGGAAGGTCGGTACGGCTGTGATCCGGTGGAGGAGCCGAAGACGATCATAATCGATTACGGCGGGGCGAATGTTGCCAAGCCTCTTCATGTCGGGCATCTGCGCTCGGCAATTATCGGAGAGAGCGTAAAGCGGATCGGCAGATTCGTCGGGCATCACATGATCGGTGATGTGCATCTGGGAGATTGGGGACTTCAGATGGGGCTGATCATTATAGAGCTTAGGGAGAGAAAACCCGATCTTATCTATTTTGACGAGAGCTATGAGGGGGAATATCCAAACGAGGCTCCCTTTACGATATCCGAGCTTGAGGAGATTTATCCGACTGCCAGCAAAAAGAGTAAGGAAGACGAGGCTTTCCGGGGAGAGGCAATGAAGGCTACCAGCCAGCTTCAGGAGGGCAGAAGAGGTTACCGGGCGCTGCTTTCACATATTCTGAATGTGTCGGTTAAGGACCTTAAGAAGAACTATGATAATTTAAACGTATCCTTTGAGCTGTGGAAGGGGGAATCCGATGCGCAGCCGTTTATCCCGGATATGGTGCAGATGATGAAGGATAAGGGCTATGCTTATATGAGCGAGGGGGCTCTTGTGGTGGATGTGAAGGAGGACACGGATACAAAGGAGATACCGCCCTGTATTATCTTAAAGTCCGACGGAGCCTCCCTTTACAGTACCACCGATCTTGCAACGATCGTGATGCGCGTGCAGGAGAATGATCCGGATGCCATCATCTATCTCACGGATCAAAGGCAGAGCATGCATTTTACCCAGGTATTCCGGTGTGCAAGAAAGACCGGGCTTGTAGGGGACGATGTGGAGTTGAAGCATATCGGCTTCGGCACCATGAACGGAAAGGATGGAAAGCCGTTCAAGACAAGGGACGGCGGTGTTCTTCGTCTGGAGTATCTTTTGGATGAGATCAATGGGAAGATGCTTCAAAAGATCAAAGACAACCAGAAAGAGAAGGATAATCTAAAGCTCGGAGACGAGGAGGTAAAACAGACCGCTAAAATTGTCGCCCTTGCGGCGGTTAAGTACGGAGACCTCTCCAATCAGGCAAGCAAGGATTACATTTTTGATGTGGACAGGTTTACTTCCTTTGAGGGAAACACAGGCCCCTATATTCTCTATACGATCGTCCGCATTAAATCCATCATTGCAAAATATACAAAAGCGGGGAAGAAGCTGCCCGAGGCAGCGGAGAAGAATATCCTTCCGGCGCATTCCGAAAGTGAAAAGAACCTGATGCTGATTCTCTCCCGATTCAATGCTATGGTGGAGGACGCATTCGAGGAGACCGCGCCCCACAAGGTCTGTGCGTATATTTATGAGCTGGCAAACGCTTTTAACGGATTCTATCACGAGACGAAGATCCTTGCGGAGGAGAATGAGGAAAAACAAAGATCATATGTTGCGCTGCTCCTCCTCACAAGGCAGATCCTTGAGGTGTGTATCGATATGCTGGGATTTAGTGCGCCGGACAGAATGTAGGGCAAGAAAAATAGGAATATAAATTTAAGACAAGTCATATAAATAGGTCATAGGCAAACAGTTTGCCTATGACCTATTTTTGTTGAGGTGATAAGATATGGCAATTGAACAGATGCTGCCGGTGGCATTGAGGGAAGAACTGCCGGAGAATTGCGAGGAGGGGCTGGAGGAGGTGCGGCTTCGGGCAGACCGGCCTACGGAGCTGCTGTACGGGGACAATAGTGTGAAACGGCTCCCCAAGGTGTCCCAGCAGCAGATAACGGAGGCGTTGAATTACCTGTCCGGCTATTCTCTTTACACGCTCGAGGCAAATCTGCGCCAGGGATTTTTTACAGCAAAGGGAGGCCACAGGGTGGGAATATCGGGGAGGACAAACCAGCTTGCAGGAAGGACGGATCAGACGGGAGTCGGCGGGATCGTGGATATCAGCGGGATCAATATAAGGATCGCCCATGAAAAAAAGGGATGTGCAGAGGAACTTTTGAAATATATCCGCAGCGGTGACAGTATCTACAATACGCTGATCATTGCGCCGCCGGGGGTGGGAAAGACGACTTATCTCCGGGACTGTATAAGGATACTTTCCAGCGGGGACGACGAACATGCAGGGCTTAAGGTTTCGGTGGTGGATGAGCGGTCGGAGATCGCGGCCTGCTACAGAGGGATTCCTCAGAATGATCTGGGCCCCCGGGTGGATGTGCTGGACGATTGTCCGAAGGTCAAGGGAATGCGGATGCTCTTGCGCTCCATGTCCCCTCAGGTCATTGCGGTGGATGAGCTCGGAGGGGAGGAGGATTTTAAGGCGGTCATCCAGATACTTTATTCCGGGAGCAGAATCCTTGGCACCGTCCATGCGGATGATCCGGAAGAACTTTTTGCAAAGCCCTATATGAAGGAACTTCTGGTTCAGAAAAAGGTAAAACGGTTTGTCCTGTTGGGCAGAAATGAGGATGGAAGCCGGAAATTTTATGTATATGACGAGGAGTTGAGACAGCTATGTTAAAGCTGCTTGGAGTGACGGCGGTGATGACGGCGATCCTTGGAATGCTTTTTTCCTGGCAGGCAAGGGAGCGGGGAAGGATTGCAAGGCTGAAGGAGCTGGAGGGCTTTCTCCGGAGGACCTACTATGCGATGCAGGCAGAGCATGTGCGTATCATTGACTATGCACAGCAGTACCGGTCGAGGGAAGCGGTCCTTGAGGATACGCTAAGACATCTCGCAGGGCTGCTTCTGGAAAATATATATGCCACAGGGGAGCAGGCGTGGAATGCCGCCTGTGATCTGGAAAAGAAGAACTGGGGATTGGGACAAGATGCATGGGAGCTTCTTTTATCCTGCGGAACAGCGCTTTTTGGAAGGAATCTGGAAGAAAACTTAAATGCATTGAGCGAAATGAACAAGAGGATAGAAAAATTGATTGAGGAAGAACGCTGTGAATTTGCGGAAAAAAGGAAAGTCTTTACGCCGATTGGACTGCTTGGGGGAGTAATGCTTATCGTTGTTCTGCTTTAGATCCTTTTGGGATTTTCAATTGCCCCGGGCACAGCAAAAAAGAGAGGAAGCCTATGAGTGTAACAATTATTTTCAAAATTGCAGCGGTAGGGATCATTGTGACGATACTCGGACAGGTATTGAAGCATAGCGGAAGGGACGAGCAGGCATTTTTATTAAGTCTTGCGGGGCTGGTGATCGTACTGT
Source organism: uncultured Lachnobacterium sp. (assembly GCA_964425905.1). Classification (GTDB taxonomy): domain Bacteria; phylum Bacillota; class Clostridia; order Lachnospirales; family Lachnospiraceae; genus Roseburia. The sequence goes on from CAYROM010000017.1 coordinate 37,932, forward strand.
TCTGGGTTGTCCCCTATATCAGCGATCTTTTTGAAGCAATGCAAACGCTGTTTTCCATGTAAAGGGGTGTTCTGCCATAATAAAGATTGGACTCATCGGGATAGCGGCAGTTTTTCTTGCGCTGCTGCTGAAAAAGGAAAAAGTGGAATTTGCGATGCTCGTCGCAGCTGCTGCGGGGATCATCATTTTTATTTACGCGGTTGTCCAGGTATCCTACATTGCGGATTTTATAAAGGATATCCTTCAAATGCTGCCGATCGACCAGAGCTATGTAATGCAGCTTTTCAAAATGCTGGGGGTAGCGTATGTCGCCGAGTTTTCTGTGAATATATGTAAGGATTCCGGCTATTCCTCCATTGCGGGAGGAATCGAGACGTTTGCAAAGCTTATGATCTTAGTGCTCAGCATTCCCGGACTTACCTATATTCTGAACATACTGGAGAATTTTATATGAAAAAAATCATCTGTCTGTTTACTGCAATATTGTTTCTTTTTGGCGGAAGGGCGCTGGTTTTTGGGGCGGAGGAACAGGAGGATGGCGGGGAAACGGACTATCTTTCCCTGATCTTTGAGGAGCTGAATTTTGACGAGCTGGATTCCTTTGCAGAACAAAAGCTGCCGGAGAAAATGACGCTGTCGGATATCGCAGAGACGCTTATGGTTCAGGGATTTGATGGAATAGATGCAAAGACCCTTGCAGACTGGGGATTTAACCTGTTTTTCTATGAGCTTGCAGCGGCAAAGCCCATGTTCGTCCAGATGCTTTTGTGCGCGGCGCTGTTTTCCGTTATCAACCGCTTTTTCGTAAACCGTAAAAAGTATGTAAATGACATGAGTTTTCTGTTTATCTACGGGGCGATGATGCTTCTTTTGCTCCAGTCCTTTCTGCTGGTCGGGCAGATTGTGGAGGAGGGGATCGAGCTTACCTGTGATTTTATGAAGATGCTGATCCCTACATATGCTACGACGCTGCTTCTTGCCGGCAATGCGGCAAGCGCAGGGGTGTTCTATGAGCTTACCTTCGGAATCATCTATGTGCTTGAATGGGTGTTAAAGATCATATTGATTCCGGCAATCCACGTTTTTGTGCTGTTAACGCTCATGGATCATCTGCTGGAGGAAGAAAAGTTTTCCAGACTTGCGGAGCTGATCGAGAGCGGGATCAACATTTTTCTCAAGATTGCGGTAGGAGGGGTGATCGGTTTCGGTGCGGTTCAGTCCCTGCTCACGCCGGCGAAGGACCGCATTACACAGAGTACCCTTTTAAAATCCCTTTCCGTGCTGCCGGGGGTGGGGAATGGATTTCATTTTGCGGAGGAGGTTGTGTTAAGCTGCGGGATGCTGGTCAAAAACTGTGTGGGGGTGGCAGGGGTTATCCTTTTGCTTTTCATCTGCGTCACTCCGGTGATCAAGGTGTTTGCCTTTCATTTTTTATATAAGATATTGGGAGCGGTTCTGCAGCCGGTATCGGACAGGCGTATCGTAAAGGGAATCAGCGGCGTTTCCCGGGCAAGCGCGCTGTATCTGAAGATCATGGTGGATACAATGCTCTTATTTATGATCGCGGTCTCAATGATTACGGCGTCCACCAGCTTTATCTATTAGGAGGGGACGGGAATGCTTTTAAATTATATAAAGGATTACTTTGTACTGACGTTGATACTGCTCGTCTTTTCCTATCTGTCTCCCGGAGAAAATTATAAAAAATATTTTCAGTTTTTTATCGGGATTATTATGGCGGTATTTGTGTTGAAGCCTGTGTTCGGATGGATGAGCGATGAGAATACGGATTTTGCATACGAAAGTATAGAGGAGATATCGGATAAGCTGTCCGGCATTGAATACGGGGGAGAGGGGGAGGATATATTTGAAATCTTTTTCGTGGAAGACGATACTCAGGAAGATTAAAAACTTAAAACGCTCAGACTGGCTAATCGTGCTTCTTTTCGGGGTGCTGATACTGATTGCTGCCATGCCGACAAAAAACAGCAGGCAGGAGCAGAGTGAAGACCTTTTAGACAAGGAAAAAAAGACGGCGGAGGAGACGGAGTCTGCGGTGACGCAGGAGGATTACTGTAAAAAGCTTGAGACGGAGCTTGAGGAGCTTTTGTCTGCGATGGCAGGTACAGGACGGGTAAAGGTCATGATTACGATGAAGAACGACGGGGAGAAGGTGCTGGATAAAAATATTTCTACGGATGAGGACAGCTATGCTTCCTCCACCGTGGTGTACCAGTATGCCGATGAGGAGGGCCCGTATATCACAAGCAGCATACTCCCGGAGGTGGAGGGCGTTGTGGTGGTAGCGGAAGGCGGAGATGATGCGGTAGTATGCACAAACATTTTAAATGCGGTGATGTCATTATTTCCTGTTGAAGCACATAAGATAACAATAGTAAAGATGTCAGTTTCGGAGGGCGCAAATTGAAAAAAATATTTCACAAAAACCAGCTCATCATTACTACGCTTGCTTTTTTAATTGCAATTGCGGGATATGTAAGCTATGACAGGGTGAATACAAAGGATCAGGACGATGTGCAGGAGGCAAATGCGGGAGCTCTGGAAGAGGATTATGTGGTAGATAACAGTACATACGATATTTACGAGGAGATCGACGACACGCAGACGGAGGAGACCATTCTTTTGGAGGACGCTGTGGAAACGGAGGAATTCGCCGATAATTCCACGGAGTCCGAAGAGGATATCTTAAATCCGGGGGAATCGATCCTGACAGGCCTTACCGTGGGAAATGTCAATTATGCGGCGGAGGTAAAGCTGAACCGGGAGCAGGTGCGCTCCAAAAATCAGGCTGCCCTGCTGGAGATCATCAACAATGAAAATATTACCGATGATCAGAAGCAGGATGCCATTGACCAGATGGTTGAGATGACGGATATTGCGGAAAAAGAGGCAGATGCGGAAATGATGCTGGCAGCAAAGGGATTTTCCAACGTGGTTGTCAGCATAAGCGGAGATAGCTGCGACGTTGTCCTTGACATGGGAGACATTACGGACGCCAAGCGCGCGCAGGTGGAGGACATCGTAAAGCGTAAGACCGGGATCTCTGCGGAAAATATCATCATTACGCCGATCAGCGCAGAAAATTAATAATATTCGTTGAAAATAAAAGAAATCTGGGATATACTAACTAAGGTTTATGTTTAGTTGGAGGATGATTTCGTGAGTAACTTAAGAAATAAAATTGAGCAGAGACGTACTTTTGCAATTATTTCCCATCCGGACGCCGGCAAGACTACGCTGACAGAGAAATTTCTTCTGTACGGAGGAGCGATCAATCTTGCCGGATCGGTAAAGGGGAAAGCTACCGCAAGGCATGCGGTGTCCGACTGGATGGAGATTGAGAAGCAGAGAGGTATTTCCGTCACATCCTCTGTTCTTCAGTTTGATTATGACGGCTATTGCATTAATATTCTGGATACGCCGGGACATCAGGACTTTTCGGAGGATACCTACCGTACTCTTATGGCGGCGGATTCCGCGGTGATGGTC
>CAYROM010000018.1:0-40608 GCA_964425905.1 uncultured Lachnobacterium sp.
ACGAAACCGGATTTTTAATAATAAAATAAAAATAATACAACTTGCAGTTGTTGTCAATACACCCTTTCGCAATGGGAAATGAACAAAAAAAGGAAGCTGCCGCTTTCACGATCTTTCAATCGTGAAAGCAACAGCTTCCTCGCATTCCCAATCCGTTTTTCTCGCTTACTCCACCGCACCGATCAGTTCCCGGACATCGTCTATGTGATATTTTTTCATATAGCGCTGAATTCCATCGATGATATCGGTTGTGGCAGTCGGGTTAAAAAAGTTCGCGGTTCCGACCGCAACTGCGGACGCCCCCGCCAGGATCATCTCAACGGCGTCCTCCGCCGTTGTCACGCCGCCCATCCCGATAACCGGAATCCGCACCGCTTGAGCGGTCTGATATACCATACGCACCGCAACCGGGTGTACTGCCGGGCCGGACAGTCCTCCGGTCTTATTTGCCAAAACAAATTTCCGTCTGTCAATATCGATCTTCATTCCCGTCAGGGTGTTGATCAGGGAAACCGCATCCGCACCGGCCTCCTCCACCGCCTTTGCCATGACGGTGATATCCGCTACATTCGGAGAGAGCTTCATGATGACCGGCTGCTTTGCCAGCCTTTTCACCTCTCTTGTCACCTCCGCCGCCATCTTCGGGTCCTGTCCGAAGGCAATCCCGCCCTCCGTGACATTCGGGCAGGAAATATTGATCTCCAGCATATCCACCGGCGCGTCGGCGAGTTTTTCCACCACCTCGCAATATTCCGGTATGGAATGTCCGCACACATTGACGATCTTTTTCGTATCGTACTGGGACAAAAACGGAATATCCCGCTCCATAAACACATCGATTCCCGGATTCTGCAGCCCGATGGCATTGAGCATTCCGCCGTAGGTTTCCGCCACCCGGGGCGTGTCGTTTCCGGTCCACGGCACATTTGCCACGCCCTTTGTGACGACTGCCCCCAGACGTTCCAGATCCACAAATCCGCTGTATTCCTGACCGGATCCAAAGGTCCCGGAAGCTGTCATTACCGGATTCTTAAGCGTAACACCGGCAATATCTACGGATAAATTCATGACAGATCCACCTCCCTTGCGTCAAATACCGGTCCTTCCATGCACACCCGTGCATTATGCACGTGGGAATGACCGTCTATCCCATTTGTTTTGCAGACGCAGGCAAGACATGCGCCGATCCCGCACGCCATGCGCTCCTCCAGGGAAACAAAGCATTCCATATTGCGCTCCGCCGCATAGGCTGCCAGCGCCCGCAGCATCGGTTTCGGACCGCAGGCATAGATCACATCCGCCGAGAGTTCCTTGTCCCGGATCGCGTCAAGCACATTTCCCCGTGTCCCCACACTTCCGTTTTCTGTCGCAGCATACGTCTTTCCCTGCTCCTTGAACTCCTCCAAAAGAAACGTCTCCGCATCCCGGTATCCCATAACGATCGAAATTTCCGGGATCAGCGCCTCTTCTGTGTTGCCGCCCTTATGCGCCGCCTCCGCAGTCCCGCAGTTTCCCGGTGTCCCTTCCTGCGGCAAAAGCCCCTGGGCGGCACCGGATTTGATTTCCTTCGCCAATTGCAGCATCGGCGGAACTCCGATTCCCCCGCCGACCACAAGCGCCTTCTTTCCCGGCTGCACCGTAAATCCGTTTCCGAGAGGTCCAAGGAGCTCTATCTTATCTCCTGCATCCAGTCCGGAAAATTCCGCTGTTCCTCCCCCTGCTACACGGTACACAAGACGGATCGTTCCTTTTTCCCTGTCAATGCCGCACAGGCTGATCGGCCGCGGCAGCAGCTTTGACGAATCCTTACAGTATAGCGATACGAACTGTCCCGCCCTCGCATGGGCAGCAATTTCTTTTGTCTGCAATGTCAGGTCATATATGCCGGATGCGATTTCCTTCTGCCCGACAACCGTTGCCTGTTCTTTAAATTTTTCCATATCATGTCCTTTCTGTCCGCCACCCCAGCCGGCTCAGCTTTATACCGCGCCGCTTAGCCATGCAGCGGGCTTAGCGCGCCGCAAGCGCTCCGGCGATATCGGCGATCATGTCCTCCACCGCCGCCCGGGATGCATCCGCAAAATTCTCTCCGGTAATGCCCATCTCCTTGTATTTCTCCTGCTTATATGCGGCAATGATTCCTCTGGAGGAATTTACGATTGCCCCCAGTCCGTCCTCATTGAAGAAATGGACAAGATCGGCGCCGGTTCCGCCCTGTGCGCCATACCCCGGCACCAGGATAAAACTCTTCGGCATCACTTTGCGCAGGATCTTCCCCTGCTCCGGGTAGGTGGCGCCCACAACTGCTCCTACATAGCTGTATGAATCTCCCATACAGTCAGCGCCCCACTCGGCAACCTTTTCCCCAACCCACTCATATAAGGGGCGTCCGTCGATCATGCGGTCCTGAAATTCTCCGCTGGAGGGATTTGAAGTCTTTACTAAGATAAAGATTCCCTTCTTTTCTTCTCTGCATACATCCACAAAGGGCTTGATTCCATCCGTTCCAAGATAGGGATTGACCGTCGCAAAATCCTCGCTGAATGTAGAATAGCTCCTGCTTCCGATCGTCACTTTTCCAAGGTGGCCTGCCGCATAGGCCGCAGAGGTGGAACCGATATCTCCGCGCTTAACGTCCGCAATAACAACCAGATCCTTCTCATGGCAGTAATCCACGGTCTTCTGGAAAGCCTTCACACCCTCCACACCAAACTGCTCGTACATGGCGATCTGGGGCTTAACGGCCGGAATGAGGTCATATGCAGCGTCCACGATAGCTTTATTGAACTGCCAGATCGCTTCTGCGGCGCCCTTCGGCGTCTCCCCGAACTCATCAAAGGCCTTTTTTTGAATATGCTCCGGAACATAAGAGAGCATGGGATCGAGACCTACCACGATCGGCGCGTTCGTTTTTTTGATTTTTTCCACCAGCTTATTGATCATCTTATGATTCTCCTGTCTTTTTATGATTGATAGGCGGTCATGAATTACCGTTTATGGCTGCCCGCTTATTCTGCCTGATATATGATCCTGCCTCCGCAAATGGTATACCGGACCCTTCCGGTCACCTTCCTTCCGTGAAAAGGGGTATTTCTTCCTTTCGAAGCGAAAGTGTTCTTATCGATCACATAGGTTTCGTTCGGGTCAAAAATAACCACATCTGCTTCCTTCCCCGGCTGGATGTCCCCTCTGTCCACCGGAATCAGTCTTGCCGGATTATAGCTCATCTTCTCCGCCATCTGCATCGGTGTCAGATATCCGCCCAAAACCAGCTCCGAATAGGTGAGGCATGCCGCCGTCTCCAATCCCACGATTCCAAACGGCGCTTTCTTCATGGAAGTATTCTTATCCTCAAAGGTGTGGGGCGCGTGATCCGTTGAGATCACATCCATGATTCCGTCCCGAAGCCCCTCCTTTAAAGCCTCCACATCCTCCTTGGTGCGGAGGGGCGGATTCATCTTATAATTTGTATCCGCATCGGTATCCTTCGGAACCCGGATTCCATCCACGATCTCCGGCACATATTCCTTGATTGAATCGGAGGTCAAGGTGAAATGGTGCGGGCAGACCTCCGCGGAAACCTTAATTCCCTCTTCCTTCCCTATCCTGACCAGATCGACGGAATTTTTAGTGGAGCAATGGCACAGATGGAGCCGCGCTCCGGTCTCCTTCGCCAGAATGATATCTCTGGCGATGATCACATCCTCCACAGCGTTTGTAATCCCCGGCATACCAAGTTCCTTCGCCTTCTCGTCCGCGTTCATGACTCCGCCGTTTACCATATTGATGTCCTCGCAATGGGCGAGCACCGGTATATTAAGCTTTGCCGCTATCTCCATTGCCTCCCGGTATATCTGCGCGTTCATAACGGATTTTCCATCCTCGCTGATCGCAGGACATCCTGCCTCCACCATAGCTTCAATTTCAGCAAGCTCTTTCCCCTGCTGTCCCCGTGTTACCGCGCCGACCTGCAGGACGTGGACTCCGTTTCCTGATGCGGCTTTTTCCCTGACATACTTTATCACATCCGGCTTATCCGCCACCGGACTTGTATTCGGCATCGCAAGCACAGTCGTAAAGCCTCCGTGCGCCGCCGCCTCCATTCCGGAAAGGATATCCTCCTTCTGTTCAAAGCCCGGATCCCGGAAATGTACATGCATATCAATAAATGCCGGCATGACAAAACAGCCCTTTGCCATAATCGTCTCGTCAGCCTTATCTTTCAGCCCCGTCCCGATCTTTTTTACCTTTCCGTCCTCAATCAGGACATCCGCCACCTGATCCAGCCGGGTTGCCGGATTGATGACGCGTCCTTCTTTTATCAAAATCGCCATATGTCTTCCTTTCCGCGCATTATATCATCCATTCACGTATTAGTGCAATCTCCTTCGCATAGCCCTCATCCTCGTTCGGCGTCTCAAGAATAAAGGGTTTGCCCTGCAAAAGCGGATGCTGCACTACCCTCTTCAAAGCCTCACTTCCGATTCCGCCCTCGCCGATCTTCTGATGGCGGTCCTTATGCGCTCCGCAGCCGTTCATGCTGTCGTTGAAATGTACCGCCTTTAGCCGGTCTATCCCTACGATCCTGTCAAATTCCGCAAGCACCCCGTCCAGATCATTTACGATGTCATAACCGCCCTCCCAGACATGGCAGGTGTCAAAGCACACCCCGATCTTGTCCGATAGTTCTACCCGGTCAATGATGGCGCGCAGTTCTTCAAAGTTTCTGCCCACCTCCGAACCCTTTCCAGCCATTGTCTCCAGCAGGATCGTCGTGTCATGTTCCGGAAGAATCGCCGCATTGATCGCATCCGCGATCAACGGAATCGTCTCCTTAGTCCCCTGTCCCACATGACAGCCCGGATGAAAATTATAGTAATTTCCCGGCAAAAACTGCATCCGGTCCATGTCCTCCCGCAGCATGTTTCGGGAAAATTCCCGAATATCCGGCTTCGCCGCGCACACGTTCATCGTATAAGGCGCATGCGCCACAAGCTTTCCAAAATTGTGTTCCTCCATCAGTTCCCGCAGCGCCTTTGCGTCCTCCGGGTCGATGGCTTTTGCCGATCCTCCCCTTGGATTTCTCGTAAAAAATGCAAAGGTATCTCCGCCCAGCTTCAACGCATTCTTTCCCATCGCCAGAAATCCTCTGGTGGAGGAAAGATGATTTCCAATATTTATCATGGCATCCTCCTATTTGGCAGCGATCACGTCCGCCATATCATACAATCCCGCAGGCTTTCCGCTCAAAAACTTCGCCGCTTCGACGGCTCCCTTTGCAAAAACCGCTTTGGAGTATGCGGTATGCTTAAATTCAATAACCTCGTCCTGTCCCGCGAAAATGACCTCATGTTCCCCTACAATATTTCCGCCCCGTACCGATGAAATGCCGATTTCATTCTTTGGGCGTTTCTGGCGGACGCTGCTGCGCTCATAGCGGTATTCGTATTTCCCTTCAAGGGCTTCGTTCATGGAATCCGCCAGCGCGATCGCCGTTCCGCTCGGTGCGTCCAGCTTTTGGTTATGGTGTTTCTCAACGATCTCCATATCAAATCCCGCCGGTGCAAAGACAAGGGCCGCCTTTTTTAGCAGTTCAAGCAATGCATTGATCCCAAGGGACATGTTCGCAGACTTCAAAACAGCAATTTTCTCCGCCGCATCCTCCACCTTGTCAAGCTGTACCTCCGAAAGACCTGTCGTACATAATACCACCGGCAGCTCCTTCTTCTCACAGTATTCCAGAAGCTCATCCACTACCATTGCATTGGAAAAATCGATCACCACATCCGCCTTTATATCGCACTCTGCGATACCGGCAAAGACCGGATATTCATTCTTTATTCCGTCATACGGATCAATTCCTGCTATAATTTCGATCTCCGCATCTTCTCTGCAGATTCCGGTGATCACTTGTCCCATTTTTCCGTTGCAGCCGTTCATAATAATTCTTGTCATATTTTCTCCTCTCTTGCAACAAAGCGGACAAGTCCGCTTCAATTCCCCTGCCCCTCAATCTCCTATGAGATGATAAAATCGCCTACACTACTTTGCAGGCGATTCTATTTTATCTCATTCTTTGATTGTTATGCAAGCCTTATACCATATTCCTTCATCGCTTTTGCTAATTTTGCAGCGTTTTCTGCTCCCATCTCACACATCGGCAAGCGGAGCGGCCCGACATTTAGTCCCATAAGATTCATTGCCGTCTTCACCGGAATCGGATTCACCTCTGAAAAGAGTGCATTTATCAAAGGAAGCGCCTCCCGCTGAAGCAGACGCGCCTGCTCAATATCCCCTCTAAAGAAGCAGTCGCACATGCTATGTACCTTATCCGGCGCAACATTGCTCCATACGGAGATCACGCCGACCGCCCCGATGGACAAAAGCGGTAACACAAGTCCATCCTCACCGGAATACATATCCAGTTTCCCGTCCGTCAAATACATGGTCAAGGATGCCTGCGCCATATTTCCCGTGGCTTCCTTAAGCCCAACAATGTTCTCTTTACTGTTGAACAGCTCGGCAACTGTTTCCGGAAGAAGATTGCAGCCGGTCCTTACGGGTACATTGTACATGATGATCGGCGTCTTAACGCTGTCCGCAATCTTGGAATAGTGCTTGATCAGTCCTGCCTGAGTTGCCTTATTGTAGTAGGGTGTTACGATCAGAAGACCGTCCGCGCCCGCCTCCTCTGCCTCCTGAGACAGCTGGATTGCACAATTGGTACTGTTTGAACCGGTTCCGGCGATCACCGGAATCCTGTGCTTCGTAAATTCTACCGCCGCACGGATCACATCGGCATGCTCCTCCATCGAAAGCGTTGAACTTTCCCCTGTCGTTCCCGCAATAATAATCGCGTCAGAACCGCCGTCGATCTGAATGTTGATCAATTCCTCCAGTTTATCGTAATTGACCTCTTCATTGTCCTTCATCGGCGTGACGATCGCCACACCTGCACCCTTAAAAATTGCCATTTTCATTCTCCCTTCCCATTGATCCCGCTAAAAGTCATAGAAAACAACTTCCTATGAAATAAAAAGAACCGGCTCTATCAGCCGGTCCCTGCATATTGTTCCTCTTCGGGTTCAAAACTGATAGCACTCCATCGTTTGATGACAGTCATAGAATTATTCACCCTATGCCCAAGAGCATGACCGCAGATATCCTGCTCTTTCGGCGCTCCTCCCTTTCCCCTGTGTTCTCCTGCCTCTGCCGCATCCCACAGGCTACTGATGATTCGCGCAACCTCTATCCTTTATATTCTGGTTTTGCTATATAATAGCACCTTACAAAAATACTGTCAACGAAAACTTCCCGCCGATCCGCTACTTTTCCGGCGCTATATTGTAAATTTCATCTGCGAACTCACGGATTTCATCCTTAAGGACTCTCCCGGTAAAGATCAGGGTCATTTCCTCCGGCTTTGCCTGGATCATCTCCCGCATCTCGTCAATCGAGATCACATTCTGATCCACCAGACCTAAGATTTCATCCAAAACGACCAGATCACAGCCGCCCGTCGCAATGACTTTTTTTCCATAGTTAAAACCGTTCTTTAAGTTTATCCGCTCCTCCTGCTGCTCCTCCTCCGTGAGCTCATCAAACCCTGCATCGGATTTTGCAAAACGGAAAAACTTAATTTCAGGTTCAAGTCTTGTCAAAAATTCCTTTTCGCTCTCCTGTCTGCTCTTTAAGAACTGAATCGCGATCACACTCTCACCGTTGCAGGCAGCCTGAATTGCATTTCCAAGCGCTGCGGTAGATTTTCCATGCCCTTCTCCATAATAAATCTGAACCGTACCTTTTCCCATTGATACCCTCCAATCAGAAAAACATATGCATAAAATACCATACTCACGCTTTTTTTGCAACTGCCCAAAATTATACCTACTCCAAAAACTCTATTTTGCTGACGGAAACTTCATATGCGGTTCTCTGCTCCACCTCCGTCTCATTGATCTTTTTCACATACTCGCGGCTCTGTATTCTTCCCCATATCTGCACATGAGTTCCAACCTCAAAGCCGGAGGCAAATCTCGCATTCCGCCCCCAGCATATGCACGGAATGTAATCCGATTTCCCGTAGGAGCGGTTTACCGCAACAAGCAGATCTGCGATTTCCCTGCCGAGGGGCGTCTTGCGGTATACAGACTCTTTGCATATGTAACCGTCCAGAAAAATCTGATTGCTGGCGCTCTCATCATCAGCCTCCTCCATCAGTTCAAGCTCTCTGGCGAAAACGGAAAGCACCAGACGGTTCTTTTTCTCCTCATGACGGTTGAACGACCGAAACTGCCCGCCTATGTACACATACTGCCCGATATAATTTCCGGTCACGTCAATGAGTCTTTCGGATACCATTACCGGAATATAGTCTACGAAATTGGATAGACGGCTGACGGAAACATCCACCATATAAAAGCCCTCTCCGTACACCTCGTGGCTATACCGGAAATCAGATACGATCTCCCCGATAATGGATACCTGGTTGTTTTCAAAAATTTTATCTCCCATGAATTTTCTCCCTTCCTTTTGTGGAAATATTTGTTAGGTTTTTGTTTTATCATCTGGACAAGGGAAGAAATGCGCAAAAGATGTCGACTACATTATGAAAAACAGAAAAACCTTGCGTTATGAGCATTTTGTGATAGAATAAAAAACGCTTAATTGAAATAAAGGAAGGAATCATATGAATACAACGAGAGAGGACGTAAGAAATATTGCGATCATCGCACATGTAGATCACGGCAAGACCACCTTGGTGGACGAGCTGTTAAAACAAAGCGGCGTATTCCGCGAAAATCAGGAGGTTCAGGAACGCGTCATGGACTCCAATGACATCGAGCGGGAACGCGGCATCACAATCTTATCAAAGAATACCGCCGTAGAATACAAGGGTGTCAAGATCAACATTATCGACACGCCGGGACATGCGGATTTCGGCGGGGAAGTAGAACGGGTTCTTAAGATGGTAAACGGCGTCGTACTTGTCGTTGACGCCTTTGAGGGAACCATGCCCCAGACAAAATTTGTTCTGATGAAGGCTCTGGCGCTTGATCTTCCGGTAATCGTATGCATCAACAAGATGGATCGCCCCGAGGCAAGACCGGACGAGGTGATTGACGAGGTTCTCGAGCTATTTATGGACCTGGACGCCTCCGATGAGCAGTTGGACTGCCCCTTTGTCTATGCTTCCGCAAGGGAAGGCTATGCAGTCCTTAATCCGGAGGATGAAAAAAAGGATATGACTCCGCTGTTCGAGACCATTATCAATTACATTCCTGCTCCTGCCGGCGATCCTGATGCAAGCACGCAGGTACTGATCAGCACCATCGATTACAATGAATATGTCGGACGTATCGGTATCGGCAAGGTAGACAACGGCTCTCTCCGGGTCAATCAGGAGGCCGTCGTTGTCAACCATCATGATCCGGACAAGCTTCAAAAGGTTCGCATCAACAAGCTTTACGAGTTTGACGGATTAAATAAAGTAGATGTCACCGAGGCAAAGATCGGCTCGATTGTGGCGATCTCCGGGATCTCGGATATCCGCATCGGAGACACGATCTGCTCTCCCGATTCCCCGAAGGCGATTCCGTTCCAGAAAATTTCCGAGCCGACCATCGCCATGAATTTTATCGTAAACGACAGCCCCCTTGCCGGACTGGAGGGAAAATACGTTACCTCCCGCCATATCCGGGACCGGCTGCTCCGGGAATTAAATACCGATGTTTCCTTAAGGGTTGAGGACACCGACAGCCCGGATTCCCTTAAAGTATCCGGCCGCGGAGAATTACATCTCTCCGTGCTGATCGAGAACATGCGCCGCGAGGGCTATGAATTTGCAGTAAGCAAGGCGGAGGTTCTCTACCAGACAGATGAGCGGGGCAAAAAGCTTGAGCCGATGGAAATCGCTTATGTGGATGTCCCGGATGAATTTACCGGCGCCGTTATTTCCAAGCTTCAGCAGCGCAAGGGCGAGCTTCGCAATATGGGTTCCATCGCCGGCGGCTATACGCGCCTTGAATTCCGTATCCCATCCAGAGGCCTGATCGGCTACCGGGGAGAGTTTATGACCGATACCAAGGGCAATGGTATCATCAATACCATTTTTGACGGATATGATGAATTCCGGGGAGAGATTGCATACCGGGCAACCGGATCCCTTATTGCATTTGAGGACGGCGAGTCTGTTACCTACGGTCTTTTTTCCGCCCAGGATCGGGGAACCCTGTTCATCGGGCCGGGAGAAAAAGTCTACTCCGGAATGGTCATCGGTCAGTCCTCCAAGGCGGAGGATATCGAATTGAATGTCTGCAAGAAGAAACACCTGACCAACACCCGCTCCTCCTCCGCAGACGAAGCGCTTACCCTTGTTCCCCCGCGCATTTTAAGTCTGGAGCAGGCTCTGGATTTCATTGATACGGACGAACTTCTCGAGGTCACTCCGGAGAGTCTTCGTATCCGCAAGCGCATCCTTGATCCGACCTTACGGCGGCGGGCCGGATATGCAAAGAAAAATGCAATGAATCAGAATTAAAAAAAGGCATCCGGTCACTATCCGGATGCCTTTTTTTCAGAGTAAATTTCAATCATTCTTTAGAATTATAATAATCCTCAAACAGCTGGTTTGCTGCATCTATGGTCTGCTGGCAGATGGACGGAAGGTCGGTTCCCCACGCTTTAGTGGCCTGCTTATAGCCCTTCATCATTGCCTCCTGCATCTCCTTGAGCTTATCTACATCATCGCCCGCCAACGCACATGCGAAATCAAAAAGTCTCTGGGAAGTCTGCGTTACACCCCAATATCCATTCTCAGATACATCTTCCTTCGCCTGAGCAATGGCAGCTGCGTCAACATTCTTCAGGTTTTCTGCTGAGAATAAGCTTGCCAGATTGGAAGTATTCGCCTGTTTTCCAATCATCTGCTGCACAATGCCGATCAGATTCTGCTGGCGTGACTCCTGATCTGCCTTGAGCTGCTGCACTAAAGCGGCACGGTCTTCTGCGCTCATCTTTGTGATGGAATAGGAAGCATTCCTGGTGTCTTGCTCTGTGGACTTCTCGTAAACCACTCCGTTATCTGCTTTGGAAGAACTCTTTTCCGCGGTACTGCTTTTCCTTCCTGTGGCAGCGGATGAACCATAGTTATTATACACCTCATTCGCAGTTGCACTTGAAACATTGTTTACGCTCATGTTTTTCCCTCCTTGAAATAATCTTACGCTTTGAAATCCGTTTCAAAGCCATTTATGGTCGTCATGTTTTTTATCGGCAAGTCCGCCAAAAATATTTAGCCCTTACCCGAAAAAATATTTTTTTACATCCCAATTATCCCTGTAACCCTCTGGCCTGGCGGTCCATGTCTTCCACAACGATATCGTAGATTTCCCCCAAAGATGCGCAGTATTCCAGGATCTTCCACGGCTCATTGGTATGGAAGTGGATTTTGATCAGCTCCTCATCTCCTACCGCCAAAAGGCAGTCGCCTTTAAAATGTTCGGTAATATAATCGTTGATCTCATCCTCATCCAAATCCTCTCCCTCGATCAAAAGCTGTGTGTCATAGCGAAACTCCAGCATCTTATGCCCTCCTTTTTATGTTCTGTCTTTATCTTTATTTTTTATTTATAGCGCTTTGATCCGCTCAAGCGCTTTTACGGTGTTCTCATAATTGCCGAATGCGGTCAGGCGGAAGTACCCTTCTCCACTCGGTCCGAATCCGGATCCCGGCGTTCCCACCACATTTGCTTTTTCAAGGAGATAATCAAAGAACTCCCAGGAAGTCATCTGATCCGGGGTCTTTAACCAGATATACGGCGCATTCACCCCGCCAAATACTTCATAGCCCGCCTCTTTTAAACCGGTCTTTATCGTCTTTGCATTGTTCATATAGTAAGCGACCTGCTCCTTGAGCTGGGATTTTCCTGCCTCCGAATATACTGCCTCGCCTGCCCGCTGTACGATATATGGCGCACCGTTAAACTTGGTTCCGTGGCGGCGTGCCCACAATGCGTTCAGGGAAATCTCGCCGCACTTCAGTTCCTTTGGAACTACGGTAAATCCGAGACGTACTCCGGTAAATCCGGCGTTTTTTGAAAAGCTTCTAAGCTCAATCGCACAGGTTTTTGCCCCCTCGCACTCGTAGATAGAATGGGGCACATTGCTCTCGCTGATATATGCTTCATAGGCAGCGTCATAGATAATGACTGCCCCCTCCTTATTTGCGTAATCCACCCATTTCTGCAATTGTTCCTTTGTGAGCGTTGTTCCGGTCGGATTGTTCGGCAGACACAGATAGATCATGTCCGGCGTCTCCTTCGGAAAATCCGGAACAAAATTATTTTCTGCCGTACAAGGCATATAGATCACATTGCTCCATGTCTCCGTCTTCGGGTCATAGGTTCCGGTTCTTCCCGCCATGACATTGGAGTCAACATATACCGGATATACCGGATCGCATACCGCGATACGGTTGCCTACTGCAAAAATCTCCTGAATATTTCCGGAGTCGCTCTTTGCCCCGTCCGATATAAAAATCTCATCAATGGAAATATCACATCCCTTTGACTTATAATCATTCTCTGCGATGGCGCTTCTTAAGAACTCATAGCCAAGATCCGGCGCATAACCGCGGAAGGTGGCTGCATTTCCCATCTCATCCACCGCCTTGTGCATTGCCTCGATAATCGCCGGAGCGATCGGCTGTGTTACATCTCCTATCCCCAGACGGATGATATCCTTATCCGGGTTTTCTGCCTGAAAGGACGCAACCTTTTTTGCAATCGTACTGAACAGATAGCTGCCCGGCAGCTTCATATAATTATCATTGATCTGATACATGATCCTACCCCTTTCTCTTCTGCGGCAATCCTAAGATTTCTTCCTGCCGTTTTTTCTGTACAAACTTTACCATTTTATCCTGCCGATGTAAAGAGCCTCCTACAACGGGCCCATGAGACTCAGGATCATCTGCGCCGTTTCCACCAGCCCTGTGCCGTTATCCATGCTCCTCTTCTGGATATAGCGGTGCGCCTCCTCCTCAGTCATTCCGTTCCGATCCATAAGGATTCCCTTTGCCTGCTTTAGTATCCTCTTTTCGTCCTCGCTTCTCTCCTTCGGCCGGGATCTCATCTGCTTTCGTCTTCTTGTTATGGTGTAATCCATCATCTCAAGCGTCTGAAGCAATTGATGCACCTTAAGAGGCATGGACAGACATACCAGATTATCCACCTCCCGCTCCATAACTGCGGAGGAGGATGCAATGAGCAGCATTTGAAAGTCCTTCGGAAGATATTCATACAGTTCCTCGTACATCATGTCCACGAATCGGAATCCGCACACCAGCACCCCGTCCTCCAGAGCATTCATACTCTGCAGAGCCTGCGCTCCCGTCGTACAGACAGCTGTAACCGGATATCCGCTCTGCAGCAGTATTTTTTTGATATTCAGAGCTACTTCCATCTTTGGAAATGCAATTACAATATTTCTCACGCTGGTCACCCGTCGACTGTCTTAAATTTTGTAGAGGTACTCATTCACTTCCCACTCGGAAACCTGACCCAGATATGCATTCCACTCCGCTTTTTTTGCTTCTACATATTTTGATGCAATATGATCCCCCAAAACATTCCTGACAAACTCATCCTTCTCGAACTCCGCGATCGCCTCCTTAAGATCCGATGGAAGCGACTCAATGCCGCAGGCCCTCTTTGTCTCCTCATCCATTTCAAAAAGGTTTTCCTTGACCGCCTCCGGAGGCATGATCCGGTTTTTGATACCGTCCAATCCCGCTGCCGCACATACCGCAAGGGCAAGATAGGGATTTGCCGAAGGATCGGGGCTTCGAAGCTCAATCCTCTTATTCTCCCTGAGGGAGGAAGGAATTCTGATCAGCGGACTCCGGTTTGTCTTGGACCATGCAATATAAGCCGGCGCCTCGTCCCTGCCGGTCAGCCGCTTATAGGAATTAACCAGCGGGTTGGTGATCAAAGTCAATCCCTTGATATGCTTCATGATACCGCCAATAAAATAGTATGCCTCCTTTGATAGTCCCAATTCATCCGACGGATCGTCGAAAATATTTACCCCGTTTTTATTGATGGAAAGATTTATATGCATGCCGGAACCGCAGCAATCGCTCTTTGGCTTTGGCATAAAGCTCGCGAACAGTCCATGCCGTTTCGCAATCGTTTTCACCGCCAGCTTAAATGTCATGATATTGTCTGCCGTCACCATCGCTTCATCATATTTAAAATCGATCTCGTGCTGGGCGGGGGCCACCTCATGATGGGAGGATTCGATCTCATATCCCATATCTTCCAGCGTCAGAACGATGTCCCTCCTCGCATTTTCTCCAAGATCCACCGGTCCCAGGTCGAAATACCCGGCTTTTTCATGGGAAATGGTGGTCGGCTGCCCGTTCTCATCCAGATGGAACAAAAAGAATTCGCACTCCGGCCCGATATTAAAGGTGTATCCGAGCTTTGCCGCTTCCTCAAGCTGTTTCTTTAAAACATTTCTGGAATCACCTGCAAAAATGGTTCCATCCGCACAGTATACGTCGCAGATGATCCGCGCCACCTTCCCCTGCTGCGGTCTCCATGGAAAAATTGCAAAGGTATCCAGATCCGGATGCAGATACATATCCGACTCCTCGATCCTTACAAATCCTTCAATGGAAGAACCGTCGAACATACATTGGTTATCCAGCGCTTTTTCAAGCTGGCTCGCTGTAATTGCCACGTTCTTCAATGTCCCGAAAATATCAGTAAACTGAAGACGGATAAATTCTACGCCTTCTTCCTCAACAATACGGATGATATCCTGCTTTGTATACCTGCTCATAATTTTTCTCCTTATCTTTTTATTTTTTGGGCAGCCGCCAAATTTCTTTTTCCGCCTGCCCTTATTCTACCTGTCCCCCGCTTCTGCAGAAGGAAAGCACCTTAGAAAACTCCATTTCTCCTCCAAACAGATCAAGTGCGCTTCCGATCGTCACGTTCAGCCTGTCCCTTCCAAGGGAATATACTTCCTTTAAATCCCGAAAGCTATGCACGCCTCCCGCATAGGTAATCGGGATTTTTCCCCATTTTCCCAACATTTCTACCAAAGGCTTTTCGATTCCCTGCGCTTTTCCCTCCACATCCACCGCATGCACCAGAAATTCGCTGCAATATGCGGACAAATGCTCCAGCAGATCAGGGGTGACCTTAGAATCCGTAAATTTCTGCCACCGGTCCGTTACGATATAATACCCATCCTCCCGAAACCTGCAGGAAAGATCCAGTACCAGCCGCTCCCCCTGTACTGCTTCCGAAAGCCTTTTTAAGTTGTCATAATCAATCTTTCCGCCGGAAAACACATAGGAGGTGACAATCACCTTATCCGCTCCCGCACGAAGGAACTCCGCCGCATTCTCCGCGGTGATCCCTCCCCCGACCTGAAGGCCTCCGGGATATGCTTTCAGCGCCTGCACCGCCTGCGCTTTAGTCGCCGCATAATATTCGCTCCCTTCTTTGTTTAAGAGAATGATATGTCCGCCGCGAATTCCGTTTTTTTGGTATAGCTTTGCAAAAAACGCGCCGTCCTGCTCCGACACATAATTTTCTTCGGCATAGCACCCCTCATCCTTTAAGCTGCTCCCGACGATCTGTTTGACTTTTCCGTTGTGAATATCTATGCAGGGCCGAAATTCCATATGTTTCTCCTCTCACTCCATTCCGCGGGCGTTTGCAAACTCCGGTTTTCCCGCCCGTTCTATCAAAATAGGCAAAGAATCCCCCCTTTACCGCGGACCTCTTTGCCCATTAGCATCATAGCATAAAATTGTTTTTTTGTGAATCACTCTTTTTTAATAAGACAGAGCATAAACATATCTTTCCCCGGCGTATTCCCTCTCCCAACCGTAGTCCAAACCCGTCCACCCATCAACAGGCGGCCAGCCATCCTCATAAAATATTTCTGATCCATATCGATATCCAGCAGTCTTCCTGCCCCAAAACAACAGTATTCACCCAATGCTGGTAATCCTTTTATCAGAAATTCCCCCTCTCCACGGGTTGACACAAATTCATAATTTTGCTATCGTTAGTAGAAATAACATTTTATAAAAACCATGCAAAAAGAAGAAAGTGAGGAAAAAACAAATGGGTACAATTATCGGCGAAGGAATTACTTTTGACGACGTGCTTCTGGTGCCTCAGTATTCTGAGATCACCCCTAACATGATCGATTTAAAAACACATCTTACCAAGAAGATCGTGCTCAATATTCCTATGATGAGTGCCGCGATGGACACAGTTACAGAATCAAAAATGGCAATCGCCATGGCAAGACAGGGTGGTATCGGTATCATCCATAAAAACATGTCTATCGAAGCTCAGGCTGATGAAGTTGACAAGGTAAAGCGCTCTGAAAACGGCGTTATCACCGATCCGTTTTATCTTTCTCCAGATCATACTCTTCAGGATGCCGATGATCTGATGGCTAAATTTCGCATTTCCGGAGTTCCGGTAACAGAGAACGGAAAGCTTGTTGGAATCATCACCAACCGCGATCTGAAATTTGAAACAGATTTTACCAAAAAGATCAGCGAATCTATGACCTCAGAAAATCTCATCACGGCATTGGAAGGAACCACTTTAGACGAGGCCAAAAAAATTCTCGCAAAAGCAAGAAAGGAAAAGCTTCCGATCGTAGATAAGGATTTCAATCTGAAAGGACTTATCACCATCAAGGATATCGAGAAACAGATCAAATATCCTCTCTCCGCAAAGGATGCGCAGGGAAGACTTCTCTGCGGCGCCGGCGTCGGTATTACCGGCAATATGATGGAGCGGGTGGATGCATTAGTCAACGCCCATGTAGATGTGATCGTTGTCGATTCCGCTCATGGCCATTCCAAAAATGTCTTAAGCGCAGTTCGTTCCATTAAAGAAAAATATCCCGATCTTCAGGTCGTTGCCGGAAATATTGCGACCGGAGCCGCCGCAAAAGCTCTGATCGAGGCTGGTGCGGATGCCGTCAAGGTTGGTATCGGACCCGGATCCATCTGTACGACGCGCGTGGTTGCCGGTATCGGTGTTCCGCAGATTTCCGCAATTATGGACTGTTACGAGGTTGCCAAGGGTTATGGTATCCCGGTTATCGCAGACGGCGGTATCAAGTATTCCGGCGATATGACAAAAGCTCTTGCTGCCGGTGCCAATGTATGCATGATGGGCTCCATATTTGCCGGCTGCGACGAAGCGCCCGGAACCTTTGAATTGTATCAGGGCAGAAAATATAAGGTATACCGTGGAATGGGCTCTATTGCCGCTATGGAAAACGGCAGCAAGGACCGCTATTTCCAGGAGGGTGCAAAAAAACTCGTCCCGGAAGGTGTAGAAGGCCGCGTAGCATACAAGGGAACCGTGGAGGATACGGTATTTCAGCTTATCGGCGGTATCCGCTCCGGTATGGGATACTGCGGCTGCGGTGATATCGAGTTCTTAAAGCAGAACGGAAAATTTGTAAAGATTTCCGCAGCTTCTCTCCGCGAAAGTCATCCGCATGACATCCACATTACCAAGGAAGCTCCTAATTACAGCACCGACAGCAACTAGAAAATGAGGTGAATCCATTTTGGAACCTGGCGATTTTGCCCAAATAATCATATTAATCGTTCTTGTGCTGCTCTCCGCCTTTTTTTCATCGGCGGAGACAGCTCTTACAACCGTAAATAAGATTCGGATGCGTACCCTGTCAGAAGCGGGCAACAGAAAAGCGGACAGGGTGCTTCGCATTACCGACGATTCCGGAAAGATGCTTTCGGCTATATTAATCGGAAACAACATTGTAAATCTTTCCGCATCCTCCCTTGCAACCTCCCTCGCCATAAGCTATTTCGGCAATGTGGGGGCAGGATTTGCAACCGGAATCCTTACCTTTCTGATTCTGATCTTCGGGGAGGTCACTCCAAAGACAAAGGCTACCATCCATGCGGATAAAATGGCGCTTTCCTATGCGCTTCCCATAGATATCCTTATGAAGGTGCTGACCCCTTTGATCTTTATCATTAATAAGATCTCCATGGGAGTTCTATTCCTGCTCCGGGTAAATCCGAACTCCAAAGATAATCTTATGACGGAGGAAGAACTCCGCACCATATTGGACGTCAGTCAGGAAACCGGCGTGATCGAGGATGAAGAGCGGGACATGATCCACAATGTATTTGATTTCGGAGATTCCGAGGCAAAGGAAATTATGGTTCCGCGCATCGACATGACCTTTGTTCAGAAGGATTCCTCCTATGCCCAGATCATCAAGATCTTTCGGGAAGACAAATTCACGCGGCTTCCTGTATACGAGGACAGTACGGATCATGTCATCGGTATTATCAATATGAAGGATCTGCTCCTCTGTGAGGATCAGGAAAATTTCTCCATCAACGACATCCTCCGCGAACCATACTTTACCTACGAGCATAAAAACACAGCCGATCTGTTTATGGAAATGCGAAAGAATTCCATTTCCCTTGCCATTGTTTTGGATGAATATGGCTCCACGGCCGGACTCATCACCTTGGAAGATCTTCTTGAGGAAATCGTGGGTGAGATCCGTGATGAGTATGATACCGACGAGGTTGATGCCATTACCCGCCTGAACGAACGGGAATTTATGATCCTCGGCTCCGCTAATCTGGATGATGTCAGCGATGAACTGGGGATGGAATTTTCATCGGAAAACTATGATACCATCGGCGGCTACTGTTTGGATCATCTGGATCATCTGCCGGAAAAAAATGAAATAATCCTGACAGACGATAATATTCTCCTTCGAATTGACCAGATCGACAAAAATCGAATTGAACGGATTTACATCAAGCTTCCGGAGAAGAAGCCGGAAGCTTAGCCCTTTGCAGCGTCTCCCGCAAAAGAGTCCTCCATGTAACGTCACAGGACCACCGGGAGACGCTTTTTAGTCCTCCTGCCGTCTCAGGAACCAGATTTCCCTCTTCATCCTCAAAATATTCCAGATCAATCAACCGTATTCTCCCGGTAACCGCACTCCCCTCCTGTATGGAAGTATCTACAATATACACATTTATGGACCGTTCCGTATGATTACCCGCGCTGTCGACCGCCTCATAGGTTACCGCTGCAACAGCGTCCGAGGTGCAGCCGGTAAATTCCTCCGGATTATAATCTATGATCCGAAATGAATTCGCTGCGCTGCCGCCGTACGGAATAATTCCATCCTCCCGGTCCGACGCCTCAGCTCTTCCCCCGAGTTCCTCCTCCGTGATTGTCCCGCTCCGGGCATCCATAAGTGAATAAAAAAGGTCATCCGTTTTGATCTCCGGCGCGTAATCCCACACGGCATACAGCGTGATCGAGGCTCCGCTGTCATATTCCACCCCCGACTGCTTTACCAGCAGACTGACGGAAGCATTATCTCCGGCTTTATATTCGGGTGTCAGGGAATCCTTTGACAGGCTCCATCCTAAAAAGGTGCTCTGCGCCGGATTTTCAAATCCGTTCTCCGGCATTGTTTCCGTTTTCCCGTAATACGTTGTAATCGCAGCAACCGAGCCTGCCGTCGCTCCGTTTCCGTCAAAGGCGATCTGATAGGAATTGATCTCCCAAACTGCATACAGGCTGACGGAGGGATGATAGTTCCGAATCCATTCCGAAGATACCTCGTTATTGATCGTGTACTGCGCTGCCGCAGCATTTGCCGTATGGGCCCAGCCCAATTGGTGATAGCCTGTCCTGCTAAAACCGCAATCCACAAAACGCTGTCCTGCTATACCATGTGTAAAGGACTGCTGCATGCTTACGGTATCATCGTATGCGCTGTTCCGGTAAAATGTTACCGTTATTTTTTCCGGCGTTCCGACCGCCGTCCAGGATTTGTCTCCATTCACATAAAAACCGTAGCTCTCCGAATAAACCGTATCCGTGCCGCTCCAATTGGAAAACGCATACCCCTCCAGAGGCGCTGCGGAAATTGTCACATAAGTTCCGTAGCAGTAGGTCCCTCCCCCGCTTACAGAGGCAATGCCGCTGCCCTTATTCACCGATACGGAATAGAATAACCCCTCCACTTTTTTATCATAATAGCTGGTAAGCGCAGTCCTTGAAGCGGCTGCCCAGTTTGCAGCGGAAACGATCCCGTCATATGTCGTGTAAACCTTTCCTGCCGCTATCCCCTGATCGCTTATGCTCCCCTGCGGAACTCCGTTTATCACAACAGTCATGCATGCGTTTAGGGAAATCTGACAGTTTCCCTGCTCCATTGCCCGCCCTGCGCTTTCATTCATCCTGCTTTTTATATCCTGCAGGGAGATTGCATAAAGCCGGTAGATGTAATTTTTCACCTGAACCGTATTTATGTTATTGAGATATGCCCCTCCAAGCTGAAAATAAATACTCTGAAGCAATCTGCCGGTAGAATCCTCCACATCCATCTTCCATCCGACCGTCCGGTATGTCGTCCCGGTACTTGCCACCGCGCCCCTTGTTGCACAATAAATCTGCCCGTCCGTCTGCGATGTTGCACGAAAAACCGTCTGATTTCCATAGGATAAGTAAAATGCGTATGCGTCATCCCATGCCTCCGCATAGACAACCTTCCTCCCGGAAAAGACCGCCAAAAGAAATGCAGCCGCAAACAGCAGCATTCCTGCGTTAGTCCAAACTTTCTTCATATAATCCCTCACCGTCCCTTATCTCTTAATCCACGATAGCAGTCTTTGCATATGCCCAGGTCTTTTGGACGCCATTCGGCAGCTGATATGCCTCATCCACCCTGACGGAAAGAATTCCCTTCTCCATATCACAGGCAATCACCGTAACCCTGACCGTTGTATCCGATGAAATCCGGCGCAAAAGCTCTTCCCTGATCTCCCGCTCTATTTCTTCCGCCGATTCCGGCACATAGCTGCTGCCTCTCAGGATTTCCGGCACATAATACTCCGAAAGGGTGTCCACGACAATTTCGGATAGCGCATTCTGCACTTCATTTTCTCTGGATTGTATCCCGTATATCGTCAGAGAAATAACCGCCGTGTAGATGATCAAGTAAACGCCGATCATTCCTAATATTATATTTTTCATATTACTGCCGCTGTACCGGTATATGCAGCATTGCCAACTGCTGCCGCCCGCAGGAATCCCTCGCCAGAATACAGACCGTATAGATTCCCGCTTTTTCCAGATACATATACTCCTTTCCTTCCTCTATCTGCGTATAATACTCTTCTCCCTTAGAATCATAGATCCTGCACACGGAAACTTCCGCCTGCCCGCCATTTTCGGGCGTTGCCCGAAAATGGTCGGCTACCGGAGTCTTTATCCCTGCAAGGATCGGATCGTTGACATATTCAATATACAGCTTTCCCGTACCTGCATAGGCGTCAAACGAGGCGGATGCGCCTTGGACAAGGTATGTTTTTGTCTGCTCTGCGATCCATCCCCCCATGATCCTTCTAACGCCTCCTTCTCCCCCGCTGCCTGCTCCTGAAAAAAACAGGAGGATAGCGCCCGCAATAAACAGCGCGATCAACATTTCGCCATATTCCTCAAAAATCTTTTTCACTCAGCAGCCTCCGTTTCCCCAGAAGAGGATCATTTTCACAAACAATCCATCCGGTAGCAGCATATTCTGCCGGAATATCGCTAATACCGCAAAGGCTCCCGCCGCAGACAAAATCATTCCGCCATACTGTGTAAAAAATTCTTTCATGCCATACCTCCTGCCAAAATTCGGCACAAACACTCCATAACGCGCAGGACTCCCCAACCGAATAAAAACATTATTGCTGCAATTCCGTATTCTTCAACGACGTGTTTCATTCTGCCTCCTCATCTTGCGTACCCGCAAAAGGTATGCTCACTTGATATTCCTAAAAAACCCACCCGAAAGGGAAATGTAAGTTCCAGCCTTGCCGATGTCACCTTTGAGGTATCCTTGGGAACCGTCTCCACGTCCGTGCATTCGGCTAAGGTATAATCCTCCTGATACAGCGTAACCGACAACTGATACCCGGCTTCCTCTGCCCTTGCAAAGCATTCCGTTAAAACCTCCGGATAAAAACTGCTGTTCTCCAACTCGTTTACCATAGCCGCATGCATATCCTGGGCATCTGCAACCGTGATGAATGCCGCCAGTATTCCCGCTGACGTAAAGACCAGAAACAATATAAGGAATATCCCCATATATGCTTTCATAATCTGACTCATATCCTTCTCCTTTTCCTCCCGTATATTTTTGATTCATTTGTAAGAAAAGTACGCCCCCAGTCTTGGGGGATTCCCCCTGCCGCTCATAATGCGGACACGGACAGAAAGGTAAGCATGAAAACCGCCATGTCCACAACCAGCTTTAAGGATGCCGTGAGCACCGGAGCCAGAAACAGCAAATACAATCCGCTGTTTTTTTCCTTCATCCGCTCGGTTTCCGCCGAATCAAGCATTTCCTGATTTTTTTCTATCAGCTTTGCAATCTGACGGTCTGCATTTTTACTGTTTCCCGCCGATAGGGAATAGAGCGTGCTCATTGCCGCATATACCTCCGGAAGTTCAAATTCCTTGAGGAATGCATGGTAGGGCCATGCCTCCTCCGGACTCATCGCAAGCCGTTCCACCAGATCTTTTAGATCTGCCGAGAGTACCGCGGGCACATGCTCCCTTGATTTTTCCAGCGCCACCTGCACATTTTCGCTCTGCAGAAGCAGCACCAGCTCCATCAGCCAGTTTGGAAAAGCGAATTTTATGCTCTTTATCAGCCTCCTTTTCTGCAGAAAGTGTCCGATCCTGTGCTGGTTCATACAGATAAGAAATAAAAATATCGCAAAAACCCCGATCCATTCTTTCCCCAGAGCAAGACATACTGCCGCAAAGATTCCTGCCGCCGCTGCCAGAACTGCCGACAGCCTCCTCTCCTTCTTGAAATCATATTTCTTATATTCCAGCATTCTTGCATCGTCATCCGCTCCATCCGTCAGATCGATCGCAAGCCAATCCTGCGCAAGATAACGCTGCGCGCGAAACAGAATCATATCATCCAGCAAAATAACCAGAACCGTTAAAATCTGTACCATCAGATTCCCGCTGATATCTACGCTCACGACCGGAAGATACAGCACCATTCCGCAGATGATAAGAGACGCTGCAACGGACATAACCACATCGCGGTACATTTTCTGCCGCTCTTGCATTGCCCTTTTCACCCGCATCTCCCATCGGTTTTTATCCTCCAGCAAAAGCCCGATGGGGCGATCGGTCTCGCCTCCATAGGATTCCACATGCAGCATAAATTCATGGATGGAGAGAAGCCTTGCACAGGAATATTCCTTTTCTATTATTTCAAGGGCGTCCGATGCCACCTCGGATTCATCGAAGGTCATATGCATATGGTCGACCGCCCTGGTTACGGCTTCCCTGATATTTCCGTCCGGAAGGGAATCCCTTACATCACAAAGAGCCGCTTCGATCTTTCCCTCTCTTGCAAATGCATTCAGGATTGCTTCCATATAGGCTGCCGCATCAAAAAAGCGCTTTTCTTCATATTTTTTCTTCTCCCCCCTCTTTCGGTGAAAATACATTGCCACGGCAAAATAAGCTGCCAGTATCCCCGTTGCATACCAATTCATTTTCAGAGACAGGTGCATAAGATATAAAACTGACAGCATGACCAAATATCTCATTTTCCCACCCCCATTTTCAGTTTATCCTCAAGCATCTTACTGTAAAACGGGTTCGTGATTCCGGCTCGTTCGAACCTCCCCATAATCTGTTTCGGAAGTTCTTTCAGTATATACCTGCCGTCGCTTACAGCTAGAATGATCTCGTTCTTTCCGTTCTCCCGCAGGAAAAAACACATCTGGTCGATATAGCGGCAGATCTGCCCGTCGTCCTTTTCCCTTTTTCGGATCAGAATTCCTACATCAAGGGCCTGATAAATGTCATTTTCCAGTCTGTCCGCGTCAACCCTTGTTTCCAGCATACTTAAGATACGGTCCGGCACGTTTCGCACATCATCCGTGTGCAGGGTTGTCATTCCACGCACCCCGGTGGACCAGCTCTCCAAAAGATATCTGACCTCCTTCGAGCGCACCTCGGAAAGCATGATCCACTTTGGATTTAATCGCAGGCTGGACTTGATTGCCTGAGAATAGTCAAAAGTCTCTTCGCTAACCTTCATCTCCACACAGTCCTTGCCCGGATTTGTCTTGGAATATCGTAATTCCAAGGTGTCTTCGATCGTGATGACCCGCTCGTTGGCAGGTATGAATTGAGAGAAAAATTTGGCGCATTCCGTCTTTCCGATTCCGGGCATCCCGCAAAATATGAGGTTCATTTTTGTCTGCACGCAATTTACCAGAAGAGCCATCACATCCTTGGTGCAAAATCCATCCGCCAAGGCCTGCGCCGCCGTCAAACGTATGACGGGCGGCGTCTTTCGAATGCTGATCGTTCTGCCGGATTTTGCTACGGACTCATGCAGAATGGTAACCCGAAGTTCACTAGTCTCTGCCTCGAGCACCGGATTCAATTTATTGAACTGCCGGCTCACCAGATTTGCAATGCGCTGTGTAAACTGTTCCACAAAAGCAGGCGTAATGTATTTTTCCACAAAGGGAGCCGACACCCGGATACGGCCGCTAAATATATTGGTCAGCCACAGTTCCTTTCCGTTATAGTCGATATCCGTAACGGTATCATCCTCTACAAACTGCCATAGGGGACCGAAGTATTCTTTTCCTAGTTCCATACCGACCGCTCTCCTATGGTGCAATTCCGATACTGCTGTCTGCCTGTGCAACAAAGCTGTCAATTAAATTTGTAAACGCCTGACCGATCACGCTGTTTCCGTCTGATCCTACAACTGCCGTCACTACAAGGATTACCGACAAAATTGCGACAACTGTGATCAAAATTCCTCCATACTCCTGAAAAATTTCCTTCATAAAAATTCCTTTCTCCGCATTAACGGTTTGCGCGAAGAAAAAGAGCCGCCTTATTTAATTAACACAAATGGGATATTCATCGGCGGATGCCGAAAGAAATGCTCCATATCAAAACTATATACCTAAGAAAAAAAGAGATACTTTTATAATACATATTTTTTTGATTTTGTAAAGGGGTTTTTTCTTTTCTTTTTTTATTCTTTCCCTTATAATAAATTTAATTGGAGGATAAATATTATGGCAGCAAAAAGAATGATTGGTATTATTGTCCCAAGCTTTTTCGCACATTCCTGCAATCAAATGCTGGATCTTCTTTCCAGCCGGTTCCGCGAGAACGACTATCAGGTGATTGTTTCACAAACCGACGGGGAGATCCGACAGGAATGTGAACTTTTGTCCCTGTTTTCGGAAACAGCGGACTGTATCCTTATTGTATCTATGGCTGAAAATTACAGCGATCTTGCTTCCTCGATCTCAAAGAAAGTTCCGGTAATATTTCTGCACAACGAGCCTGCGGGCTGTCCGGATACCTGTATTCTGGAGAGTGATTACTCCGCCATCTACCAGGGCATTGTTTCCTGCACCAACCGACAGGTTTCAAAAATCGCCTTCTTGTGCAACAACATTAAGCTGTCCTCCTCGCAGGAATGCCTGCGGGCGTATCGCGACGCAGCTGCAACCACCGAATCCGGATACGACGAGTCTCTTGTCTATGACATTTCCGGCAGTATGCGTTTTTCGGTAAAAAGTCTGGTCGACTCCCTGATCAAGAGGGACTGCTATGCCATCTTTTCCTCGACGCATGAGCTTACTATGGCGGTTGTGGACTATCTGATCTTTTACAATATGAATCCGGAGCATAAACCGATCGTACTGCTGGGGTATGGAAGTTTGGACGGTACCCTGACCAGTCTGATGCATATCGACCTTATCGTTCATCCGATCGAACAGCTGGCTAATCTTGCGCTTCAACAGACCGCCTACCTGATCGATCATCCCGATAGGCAAAAAGAAAGAGTGTACCTCCTAAAAGGCACACTCCAAATGCATACATTTTATGAACTTAATCCGTAAGCTGGGCATTGATCCGGGCATTTAAAGCCTTCGATATCTGCTCGTTCTGCTGAAATCTTGCCGAGATATCGGACACCTGCTCTGAAATCTTGGCAATATTCGTGGTGAATTCATTCACAGAGTCCGTCGCTTCCTGCGCCGCACTTCGTATTGCCTCGATGGTGCGTGTGGACTCAACCACCTGTTCTGAGAGATTCTTCGATACAAATGAGAAGTCCTGCATTTTGTCAAACATAATCTTTGAATCACTCTGGTATTTACGCCCGACCTCAACCAATTCGGTATAACTTCCCATCGTCTTATCCATCATAAAGTCAACAACGTTCTGCGACTCCTCCGCCAGTCCGCTGACCGCCCCGACCACAATATTTGATATATCCTTGATCTGGCTTGCAGTATCCGAGGAATCAGAGGCAAGCTTCTTGATCTCCTCTGCCACAACGGCAAAGCCTTTTCCCGCCTCCCCTGCATGCGCAGCCTCAATAGATGCATTGAGCGCCAGCAAATTTGTCTGATCCGCAATTTCCAGGATATTTGCAGTCAGATCCATGATCCGCTCTGCCTGACGGGACTTTTCAATCTGTTCCTTTAGTGCAATCTCAACTTCCTTTGCACGGTTCTCAACTTCCTTGCGCTCCTGCTCGGAATCCATCATGATCTTATACGCATCCTGATTACTGTTCTGCGCATAATCCGATCCATCCTTCGACTCCTCGCTCATCCCGTGAAAAGATGTCTCCATGGACTCCATCACTTCCGAAATGCCCATAATATTCTCGCTCATCCGCTGTATGGTGGCATTAAATTCCTCCATCATTTCGGACAATCCTGCAATCTCCTCATATACGGATCTGACATGAGCGTCCATATCAGAAATTGAATTTGCAAGATTTTGTGCATCCGTGCGAATCCCTGCAAGATTTTGCTCCGCAGCATATTCCTCCGGCGGCATCTGTTTTTCCGTCGTTTTTCTAAATAACCCTTTTCCCATATACATTAACCCCTTATCCTATATTACACCTATGCGCATCGCGCAGATATAATTCGCTACGCTCATTATATCATGTGCTCCGCACATGATTGCCTTCGGCTGATACCTATGCGCATTCGCGCAGATATAATTCGCTACGCTCATTATATCATGTGCTCCGCACATGATTGCCTTCGGCTGACACCTATGCGCATTCGCGCAGATATAATTCGCTACGCTCATTATATCTCTACTCTACCCCTTTTGTAAATAAAAATTTACACTTACCAGCTTCACAACCGTAACAAATACTTCCGCAGCCTTTGACAGCTCCTCCAAAGAAGGATAAGTCGGTGCGATTCGGATCACGGAGTCCTCCGGGTCTCTGCCATACGGAAAGGTTGCCCCCGCGCCGGTCATAACAACGCCGGCCTCCTTACATTTTGCAACGATCTCCTTCGCACAGCCGGCAAGGGAGCGGAATCCGATAAAATATCCGCCCATCGGTTTGATCCATGTTCCGATTCCCCGAGGTGTGATTTCCTTTGCAAACAATTCATCCAGCATCTCAAATTTCGGGCGGATCACCGCAGCTTGTTTCATCATATGCGCCTTTACCCCCTCAATATCCTTAAAAAAGGCCACATGGCGGAACTGATTGATCTTGTCGTAACCGATCGTCTGGATCGTCAGCTGCTTTACAATATCATCAATATTTGCTCTGGAGGCCGCAAGGGCTGCAATTCCGCTTCCCGGGAACGTCACCTTGCTTGTGGAGCAAAATTCCAGTACCATATCCGGATTACCCGCCTTCGCACATTCGGAAAGGATATCCAAAATCTCCGCCTGATCCTCCTCATAAATATGGTGGATGGCGTATGCATTATCCCAGAAAATGCGAAAATCCGGGGCCGCCGGTCTTAAAGCAGCAAAACGGCGCACCGTCTCATCGGAGTAAACCACACCCTCCGGATTGGAATATTTCGGCACGCACCAGATTCCCTTTACGGAAGCATCGTTGTTTACGTACCGTTCCACCACATCCATATCGGGGCCGTTTTCATCCATTTCAACGGGAATCATCTCGATTCCAAAATGCTCGGTAATGGAAAAATGCCGGTCATATCCCGGAACCGGGCACAAAAACTTGATATTTCCCTGTTTTCCCCACGGCGTATTTCCGCAGATCCCGTCAAACATCGCCCTTGCAACCTGATCGTACATAATATTCAAACTGGAGTTTCCATAGATCATTACATTCTCCGGCCCGCATCCGATCATATCCGCAATCAGCTTCTTTGCCTCCGGAATTCCGTCGATAATTCCATAATTGCGGAGATCCGTACCGTCCTCGCTCTTTAAAATGCTCTCTGAAGTCAGAACATCCATCATCGGCATGGAGAGATCAAGCTGCTCTGCCCCCGGCTTTCCCCTTGACATATCAAGCGCCAGCCCTGCTGCCTTTATTTTCTCGAACTCCGCTTCAAGCGCTGTTTTTTCCTGTAAAAGTTCTTCCTTCGTCATCTCCTGATAGGTCTTCATTGTTGTTCCTCCTTCTTATTCTGCACTAAGATCGTTTCCATCCGATGCCCTGATCTTCTTAAAATAATCCTGAATCCTTTTCTCATAGCCGTTTTCCGTCGGCCGGTAAAACACCTGATCGGTCAGTCCGTCCGGCAGATACTGCTGCTTTACATAATGATTCGGATAATTGTGCGCATATTTATATCCAAGCCCGTGGCCAAGCTTTTCTGCTGATTTGTAATGGGCATCCTGCAAATGTGCGGGAATCGGCGGCGTCTTGGTATTTTTCACCACGTTCATCGCCTCAAAAACCGCGTTGCAGGAAGCATTGCTCTTCGGTGCGCTTGCCATATAGGTAACTGCCTGCGCCAAAATGATCTGCGCCTCCGGCATCCCGATCCGCTCTACCGCCTGCGCCGCGGAAGCCGCCACCACGATTGCCATAGGATCTGCGTTTCCGATATCCTCCGACGCAAGAATCATGATCCGTCTTGCAATAAATTTGATATCCTCCCCCGCGTAGAGCATCCGCGCAAGATAGTAAACCGCCGCATCCGGATCCGATCCCCGCATGCTTTTAATAAATGCGGAAACCGTGTCATAGTGATTATCCCCGTTCTTGTCGTAGGAAACTACCCTCTTCTGGATACATTCGGCCGCAACGCTGATATCAATATGGATCTTTCCGTCCTCGGAACGGTCCGTAGTAAGAACCCCAAGCTCGATCGCCGTGAGCGCTGTCCTCGCATCCCCGTTTGAAGCATCCGCCAGAAATTCCAGAGCGTCCTCATCGATCACCGCCTCATAACTGCCCAGCCCCTTTTCCTTATCCGTCAACGCTCTGACCAACAGCTCTCGGATGTCGTCCTTTGAAAGTTTTTTCAGTTCAAAGATCACGGACCGGGACAAAAGCGCTCCGTTTACCTCAAAATAAGGATTCTCCGTGGTTGCGCCGATCAGGATGATCGTACCGTCCTCCACAAAGGGCAGCAGATAATCCTGCTGTCCCTTGTTGAACCGATGGATTTCATCGATAAAGAGAATGGTTCTTTTTCCGTACATTCCCTGATTGTCCTTGGCCTTTGCCACAACCTCTTCCATGTCCTTTTTTCCCGCGGAGGTGGCATTAATCTGCATAAAGACTGCGCTGGTCGTATTGGCAATAACCTTCGCCAGCGTCGTCTTCCCCGTCCCCGGCGGTCCGTAAAATATGACGGAGCTCA
The DNA here is from genome assembly GCA_964425905.1 of uncultured Lachnobacterium sp. GTDB lineage: Bacteria > Bacillota > Clostridia > Lachnospirales > Lachnospiraceae > Roseburia. The sequence continues at coordinate 29,747 of CAYROM010000018.1, forward strand.
ACTTATCCGCCTTGATCGCCCGGTAAAGCAGTTTATCCTTTCCTATGATATGCTGCTGTCCGACGACCTCCTCCAGAGTGGTAGGGCGGAGCCTTGACGCCAGCGGTGACTCTGTCTTTTTATTCTGCTGCCGCATGTAATCAAACAGATCCATGTGATAACAATCCCCTTTTTTCTTTGGTTTTGCATAATTTTCATCAAAAACTTGCAAAAATACATCTTTTTAACTCACAACTATAAGCCTTAACCGTCTTTATGACAGAAAAAGCACCGGAAAATTCATTTTCTACATATAGAATATACATGAATTTCCGGCACTTTACAACAAGAAATTTATTTTTTATCTCATCAGGAAATACCTTGTTGCGCTAAAGTTCTAAAGCAATTCTATTCTGGTGTTGAATTACTCCACCCCGGCGGTCAGTTCCCCGTCCACAGCGTCAACCCGGATCGTATCCCCGGCTGCCACCTGATCTGCAAGGATCAGTTTTGCGGACAGCGTCTCAACATATTTTTGCAGATAACGTTTCAGCGGCCGCGCCCCGTAAACCGGATCGTAGCCATGCTCTACAATGTATTCCTTTGCCCCATCGGTGAGGCGCACCCTGATCTCCTTATCCACCAGACGCTTATTGAGATCCTCCATCATCAATTTGATGATATTTCCGATGTTATCCTTCGTCAGCGGCTTAAACATGATGATCTCGTCCAGACGGTTCAAAAACTCCGGGCGGAAGTGTCCCTTTAGCTCATCCATAACCTCTTTCTCGCACTCCGGGCGGATCGTTCCGTCCGGGGCAATCCCTTCAAGAAGTTCCTGAGAACCCAGATTGCTGGTCATGATGATGATCGTATTTTTAAAATCAACGGTCCTTCCCTGTGAATCCGTAATCCTGCCGTCGTCCAATACCTGAAGCAGTACATTGAACACATCCGGATGAGCTTTCTCCACCTCATCAAAAAGCACGACGGAATAAGGTTTCCTGCGAACCGCCTCGGTAAGCTGCCCGCCCTCGTCATATCCGACATATCCCGGAGGCGCTCCGATCAGACGGGAAACGGAATATTTTTCCATATATTCGCTCATGTCGAGCCTTACCATATTGCTCTCATCGTCAAACAGACTTGCTGCCAGCGCCTTCGCAAGCTCGGTCTTTCCCACACCGGTAGGCCCCAGAAACAGGAAAGAACCGATCGGCTTCGTGGGATCCTTGATCCCCGCCTTCGAGCGGATGATCGCCTCCGTCACCTTCGTGACGCCATCATCCTGTCCGACCACGCGCCGGTGCAGCTCCTCATCCAGATGCAGCGTCTTATTCCGCTCGCTCTCCGTCAGCTTCGCCACCGGAATTCCGGTCCAGCGGGAGATAATGCGGGCGATTTCCTCATCGCTGACATTTTCATGCACCAGGGAAAGATCCCGGTTCTTTAGCATTTCCTCCTCCGCCTCCAGCTGTTTTTCCATCTGTGGCAATACACCGTATTGCAGTTCCGCCGCTTTCTCAAGATCGTAGCTCTGCTGGGCCTGCTTGATCTCCGCCTTGGTGCGCTCAATGCCCTCGCGGAGCTTGCTGACCTTATCAACTGCGCTCTTCTCATTGTCCCATTGCGCCTTCTTGCTGTTCAACTCATCCTGAAGCTCCGCCAGCTCCTTTTGCAGACCGGAAAGCCTCTCCCGGCTGAGACGATCCGTTTCTTTCTTTAATGCGGTTTCCTCGATCTCAAGCTGCATCACCCTGCGGTTCAACTCGTCCAACTCCGTCGGCATAGAATCAAGCTCCGTTTTGATCAGCGCGCAGGCCTCGTCCACCAGATCGATCGCCTTGTCCGGCAGGAAACGGTCGGAGATATAACGGTTTGAGAGAACCGCCGCCGAAACCAGCGCGGAATCCGTAATCTTAACGCCGTGAAATACCTCGTAGCGTTCCTTCAGCCCCCTTAAGATCGATATGGTATCCTCCACCGTCGGCTCATCCACCATAACAGGCTGAAAACGCCGCTCCAGAGCCGCATCCTTCTCAATATATTCCCGGTATTCATCCAGAGTTGTCGCGCCGATGCAATGCAGTTCTCCCCGGGCCAGCATAGGCTTTAGGAGCTGCCCCGCATCCATTGCGCCGTCGGTCTTTCCGGCGCCTACGATCGTGTGAAGCTCATCGATAAACAAAATGATCTTTCCCTCGGAGTTCTTTACCTCGTCCAGCACGGCTTTCAGCCGCTCCTCAAATTCGCCCCGGTACTTCGCGCCTGCAACCAGCGCTCCCATATCCAGCGCGAACAGCTTCTTGTCCTTTAAGCCCTCCGGTACATCTCCCTTTACGATACGCTGCGCAAGCCCTTCGACGACTGCGGTTTTTCCTACCCCCGGCTCCCCGATCAGCACGGGGTTATTCTTTGTTTTCCGGGACAGAATCCGGACAACGTTGCGGATCTCATCATCCCTTCCGATGACCGGGTCGAGCTTCTGCTGCGCCGCCCGCTCCACCATATCATAACCGTATTTTTCCAGCGTGTCATAGGTTGCCTCCGGATTGTCCGACGTCACCCGTTGATTGCCCCGCACGGTGGACAGAGCCGCAAGAAAACGGTCTCTGGTCAATCCGTACTCTTTGACCAGCTCCTTCATCGCCTTATTCGGATATTTCAGCAGGCACAAAAACAAATGCTCCACGGAAACATACTCGTCTCCCATATGCTTTGCCTCGTCCTCGGCATTGATCAGTACCTTATTTAAATCCTGCCCCACAAGAAGCTGCCCTCCAGACACCTTTGTGCGTGCCGCCAGCTTACTCTCGGCGTTCTTTGTAAAATGCGGCAGATTGATCTCCATCTTCTCGACCAGCTTCGGGATCAGACCGTCCTCCTGCCGTAAAAGCGCAACAAGCAGATGCTCCTGCTCGACCTCCTGATTTCCATACTCGTAGGCAAGCTTTTCACAGTCACTCACCGCCTCGATGGACTTTTGCGTAAATTTTTGAATGTTCATAGCGTTACCTCCTTTTCTTTCTACCGATACTGTAACGCAAAAATTAGCACTCGTCAATGACGAGTGCTAACAATTTTTCTTAAAATTCTATAAACTTATGAGATGCGGTGCTTTATGTAATTTTCCAGCATATCGATCGTACCGTCAAGCCCCAGCTTGCTGCTGTTGATACACATATCGTAGTGGCGGGAATCTCCCCACTTGATGTCACAGTAGTGATTATGATACGCCTTTCTCTTTGCATCATGACGCGCCATAGCGGCCTTTGCCTGCTCCTCACTCATCCGGCGCACCGACTCAATCCGTTTGACCTTTGCTTCCTCATCTCCCAGAATAAATATCGGAATCATATTGCTGTTTGCCCGCAGGACATGCTCCGCGCACCGCCCCACCACTACAAAGGATTCTCCGGAGCCGGCCTTGTCCCTCAAAAAATCAAACTGCATATGGGCGACCGCTTCCTCCGGCGAATTGCTCATACCGCGAACCCTTCTCGATAGAAACATTTTCTTGGGAACCTCATCGTATTTGCTGAGCATATCCGGATTCATTCCCTTCTCCCGGCACATTTCGTCCAAAAGATTGTGGTCATATAGAGAAAAACCAAACCGCTCTGCCAACTGTGCAGCAATGTAATGCCCGCCGCTTCCATACTCTCTGCTGATTGCAATAATAATCTGCTGACCCATAATCCATCCTCCTTTACTGCTGCCTGCTCTTTTACAGATATCTGACAAAGATCAATGCCGTAGCGATCAATAAGACAATGATTGTCGCCGGCACATTTTTCCGGCAATATGTTCCCCATCCGATCGGATGTCCGGCTTTCGCAGCCGACGCAGTTCCGACAACATTTGCGGAGGCGCCGATCGGAGTTGCGCTTCCTCCGATATCCGTTCCCATTGCAAGCCCCCATGCAAGTGTGGTGAGTGGAACGCCCGTCGCTGCGGAAAGGGATGAGATAACCGGAACCATCGTTGCCGCAAATGGAATGTTATCGATGAAGGCGGACGCAATAGCAGAGATCCAGATAATGATAGCAACCATTATATATGCGTTTCCTCCGCTGACCGTCTCGATAAATCCCGCGATCACTTCAAGAATACCGGTCTGCTCAAGACCTCCTACTACGATAAAAAGCCCGATGAAAAAGAGAAGCGTTTTATAATCAATCCCCTTAAATATCTGCTTTAATCCTTTTATTCCCGCAACAAGCATAGTCGTGATCAGGGTGATAACAGCTATAAAAATTCCGATCGTTGCGACCGTAAGCCCTGTCATCGCGTGGGTTACAAGAAGGGCAACCGCGATAAGGAAAATGATACAGCTGATCACAAATCCCTTCTTGTCAAGAATCGCACTCTTCGGAGTCGGCATCTTTGAAAGATCAATCGTATGTCCCTCCGGCGCCGCGAGCTGTTTTCTGTATGCAAAATAGAAATAGACAACAACAATGATCAGACATATCGCCGCGATCAGACCCGTGTTTACCACAAACTGCGCAAAGGAATACCCAAAAGCAGTTCCGATTATGATGTTCGGCGGATCTCCGCACATAGTTGCGCTTCCTCCGAGGTTTGCACAGAAGATCTCGGACAGGATCATAGGCACGGGATTAAACTTTAAGAGCTGGGAAAGTTCAATCGTCACCGCCGCCAAAAAAAGAATAACCGTAATGCTGTCAATGAACATGGCCAGTACAAACGACATTACCATAAATGTAATAAAGATGGGAATCGTCTTATAATTTACCAATTTTGCAATTCTCATACAGAGCCAGCGGAAAAATCCGACTCTCGCCATCCCCTCTACCATCACCATCATGCCCGTCAGGAAAAAGATCGTCGACCAGCTGATCCCGGATGATGATGCTTCCTCCGTAGAATACCAGAATCCTGCCGTAAAGATACTGCGCAGATTGAGCGTCTCAGAGACAGCCGTCATACTGTGCATTGCAAAGCCAAACACCAGAACTAACGTCAGAAGGCCACATGCTAAGGTAATATAATGCTTCTCAATCTTGTCCATAATGATCAAGGCAAACATTACTACAAAGATTACAATTGCCAGAATTTGTGCTACTAACATGTTTTATCCTCCTTTGAATTATTTTCAAATTTGAATTTCCAAACATGTATTTTACACTTTTTAGGCAAAAAAGTAAGTAGCAATTTATACAATTTTCATAAAAAAAACATCATACTTTTGTACTATTCCCAATTCAGGAAATGTTCTACAACATAGTCTGCATCCGCCCTGTCTCCCTTTGGGGAAATATTGGAATTTACATAGAAGGTATCCATTTCGACGGTCCTTGCCCCTGCAATATCCGTTTTCGAGTCATTTCCTATAAAAAGAGAGGTTCCCGTATCCAGATCATATTTTTTTATGAGGATATCAAAAAAACGTTTATCAGGCTTTTTCGTCTGATAATCCGAAGATATCAGTATCCCGTCAAAATACCGGGCGATCTGCAATACATGCATCTCATACTCCGTAAAAATGCGCTGCGCATTTGAGAGCAGATATACCTTTTTTCCGGCGTCCCGGAGGGACTTAAGCATTTTGTCCGTCCCCGGATATACTCTCACATATTCTGTGGAAAGCACCCGGAAAAACTGCCCGGTATGTACAGCCAGTTCCTCTGAGGCCTGAACCCTTTTTCTCAAGTAAAGCTCCGAAAACACCTCCGTAATCTCAATTTCCGGAGAGGCTTCATGGGAATAGTGGGGATCCTCCTCAAGATGCGTCTTAAGCGACGTCTCTTTTCCCTTTACCAACGCCTCATATGCCGCCTTCAACTCTTCCGGTTCATATGCTGCATCGTAATATCCATAGAATAGCGCCAGTTTTTTCCACAGCAGCGGATCATTCTCCTCCGTATGGATATCCACGAGAGTTCCATACAGGTCAAAAACATAGTTCTCGTAAGACATTGGAAGTTTTGCTTTTGCACAGATCATGTTATCTCTCCTTTTTTCGTATCTTAATATATATTATAATCGAATTGCTGCCGTAAACAAAGCAAAATTTTTTTCTCCATTCTGGAAACTGCCACCTGATTTTTTCCCAGTACTTCAGCCACCTCTCTCTGCGTCCTTCCCTCCATATAACGCAGGGACAAGAGCAGCCGCTCCTCCTCATTCAGCCGTTCCATCATCTGTTTTACCGTGATCTTGTCGAGCAGCTTCAATTCTGAACATTGTTCATCGATCAGCTGGTCCGCTAAGGTAAGCTCCTTATCACCGGAATCCGAACTGTTTCCGATCGGATGGTATATGGATTCCACCGTAACATTCACATCCATTGCACTTAGGATATCTTCCTTTGATAATCCGGTTTCCTGCTGGAGCATGAAAAGTGTCGGTTCTTCGTTCGTCTCTCTCTTTATCCGCTCCCTTGCGACCGCTATTTTTCTCGCATGTTCCTTTAACTGGCGGCTGATGTGGATCATCCCGTCATCCCTTAGATATCTCCGGATTTCCCCGATGATCATAGGAACCGCATAGGTAGAAAATGCAAATTTTCTCTCCGGATCAAACCGCTCCGCCGCTTTCATCAGGCCGATCGCCCCGATCTGGAACAGATCCTCCATATCGTATCCCCTTCCGGCAAAACGCTTCAACACCAGATAGATCAGTCCCAGATTATCGGATACAATCTGATTCCGAGCATCTACATCTCCGTCCTTGGCCCGGCAAAAGACATCCTGCGGGTTTTCCTCCTTTGCAGCCTGGCTACTGCCCATTCGTCCTTTCTATGCATTTTACCATATGTACCGTCGTGCCCTCGCCCGGCTTTGATTCCACATGCACCTCATCCATAAAGGCTTCCATAAAGGCAAAACCCATTCCGGTGCGCTCCTGTCCGGGCTTTGTAGTAAAGAAGGGCTGCATTGCCTCCTCCACATTTTCGATTCCCACACCCTTATCCGCAACCGAAATGAAGAGCCGTTCATTTTCATAGCGGCATGCCAATTCCACTTGTTTTTCTTCATCCCCATAGCCATGCACGATTGCATTGGTAACCGCTTCGGACACGGCAGTTTTTACGTCTGCAAGCTGTTCCATGGTCGGGTTCATCTCCGCCATAAATGCGGCCACCGCCATTCGGGCAAAGCTTTCATTGACAGAACGCGCGTCAAAACTAATCTGCATATGATTTCTTTTATTTTTACACATTCCCCTGTTCCTCCCTCTTTTCGACCATACGGTGCAGTCCCGATGCGCAAAACAGCTTGTCCATTCTTTGATTCAGATTAACGGCCGTGACCCGCCCGTTAAAATAAGCCAGCTTTTTGCTCCTTCCGATCACCACTCCTATCCCTGAACTGTCCATGAAATTCGTCCTTGAAAAATCAAGGATGAGCTCCCTGATCTGATACGCGTCGATCAATTCATCTATTTTTTCCCTGAGCTCCGTCGCCACATGGTGGTCAAGCTCCGGCGGCATATAGTATTTCATCCGCACTCCTTCAATTTCAAATTCCGTCTCCATATCATGTTCTCCTTCCACATTTCTGCATATTCAGCGCGAAGCTGACTTTTTTCTATCATGCGCGTGCGCCTCCTGCCGGGGGCTCTTATATCATAGGATTATTGCGCAGCAATTTCCTACGATATAAAAACGCCAGAAGGCTGTACCTCCCGGCGTCTTTCGTAATCTTATTCTATTTTGGCTCATTCGATATAATTTGCAGCGGTCTGCGCGCGCTTCGTTCCCGGATAATTCTCCACTACAAACCGATAATACGGAATTGCCGATTCCAGATCATCATTTCTGCGATATGCCTGAGCAAGATAATAAACCGCCTGACCGTCCTTATAATCCATGTCCTGATCCACAACCTGCTGCAAATTCTCAATTGCCGTTGCCATATCCGTTTGATTATATGCGGAATATCCCGCGTTATACAGCGCCGCCAAATACTCCTCATTCAAAACCGTGTCAATCTCATTGTAGATTTCTGCTGCATTCTGGCTCAGATAGGATACGTCCACCTCGGCGAGAGCGCTTCCGGCAGTTATAATATCATCGGAAGCATAGGCCACATACGCGTTCAGCAGCTGCTCATAGGCCGCCGCCTCAAGATGTACGACTTCCGAAGTACTCTGCGCCGTTTCCACCTCTTCCTGCAGCCGGGCAATTTCATCTTCCAGATTCATAACCGACTGTGAATACGTTGTGATCGTATCGTTTGCAGCCAGCAATTGTTTGTTTGCCTCACTCTGCGCATTTTTCCGCACATTTGGCACGACCAAAAACGCGGCAGCCGCAACGCCGATGACCAGCCCTATCACGATACAAAGGAGCGTGGCGCCAAGGGAAGACTCCTTGAAGCGCTTCGGCATGATAATGGTTTCATTTCCGCTCTGATAGGAAATCAGATCTTCCTGCTTTGGCTTCTTATTGCCCGCGTTTTCCCGAAGCCGGGTATTAACCTCCTTCAGATAGCGCAGGGTCAACGTATTATCCGTATCGATCTTCCCGGCATTCCGAAGGGATTTCTTGGCAAGCTCAAGCTTATCTTCCTGAATATACAAAAGCGCCAAAAGCTGATGTCCCTTCACAAGCTTCGGATTCAGGGACAGAACCTTTTTCAGCTGGATGATCGCCAGATCCCGGCTATCCTGTCTGCAATATAAAAGCGCCTGATTATATTTCTTGATCGTCTGGTTTACCGTATTCAGATGCGCCGGGTTTTGCTGGATTTCCTCCAGATAGCTGCTGGCGAGATTATCGATCGGCTGATAGCTCTTGCTGATTACCCACTCGCTCAAGGCATCTACGACCTCTCCCATCTCATAATACACCAGCCCCAGCAGATTCCTCGCCTCGATATTGTACTTGTTAAACCTTAGACAGGAGCGCAGACTGATGATCGCGCCGGATAAATTCCGCACATTCGCCTTTTCCAGACCGTCATTATAGTAGGAATTCGAAATCCTTACCGCCCTCTGAAATATCCGGATATCCGCTCCGCAGTTCGGGCAGACCTGTTCATTCGACACCTCCGCACCACATCGATAACAAATCATACGCGTTTCATCTCCCGAAGCATTTCACTAATAATATCCGTCACATCCGTCAGGTCATGATTATAGATTGCCTCTTCCGCCTCTTCCACCTCAAGGCTCGGCTGAAAATTTTTCAGTTCCTCTTCAAAATTGATCATTGCGACCTCCCAGAGAATTCCTATATCACAAGAAAAGTACAAAACTTCCTTGTGAGACAAATAAAAGCCACTATCATAATATAATATAGTGGCTTTTGAATGCAAGTGGTTTATACCGCAAAATATATATTTATCCGACAAGTTCCCCTTTTAGGGAAAACATGACCACCTTATCATCATGGAGGACAAACTCGACAGACTGCTGCGGCTCACGGACATGAACCCTGATATCATTAATGGAAACATTGACCCCGGGATATACTTCATGTTCCGCTCTTACTGTCGCCCCTTTCGCCCGTTCGGTCAGGGACTTCAGGTACTCCAGACGATCCTTCTCCGAGGCAAGCGACGCCTGTTTCGCGATCCGCGTGCGCAAAAGCGCAACACGCCTTTCATCATTGCCTACATCCAAATTTTTCGCCTTCGCAAGCTCATCAAAGCTCTTTAGACCCTCCGTGATCTTTTTGAGCCACTCGGATTCCTCCTTGATCCTGTTCTTACAAAGTTCAATCTCCCGCAGGGTTTCCGTAAGTATGCCCGCCTTCACCTCCGTCTTGTGCTCCTTTTCATTGCCAAGGCAGTTTGCTTCCACACCGCAGGCGCCATAAATGTTTCCCCCGATAACGGTAGATTTTTTCCCTTTCATATAGACCTTATCCTTGCAGGTAATATTGCAGTTAAGTGCGGAATCCGCCTCGACACAGCCCTCCGCCTCCACCTTGGCGTACTCCATAAATTTTGCATAGATATTGCCCCCGCTCTTTAGCGAGCCCCGATAACCGCCGAGAAAGCCTCCACGCAAAATAATATCTTTGCCCGCTTCAATACTGCACGCCTCTGCCGTTCCGTCGATCGTGACAGAGTTTGTCGCTTTAATACTCGTACCGGAGACCACATTTCCGTGTACCACGACATCCCCGCGAAAATCAACATTACCTGTCGTAAGATCCACATTTCCATAAATCTCGTAGACGGGCAGGATCTGGATCCTGCTTCCGTTTGATTCGATTTTACCGGTCAGGCTCGCCGTATACAGACGGTTATCCTCCGAGCGCTGAAACCCCTTTCCGGTGAGAGGCGGAAGCGGTCTCCCTCTTTTCGCCATGAGCACCTTTCCGGTGACTGCCAATCCGTTTTTTCCCTCTACCGGCTCTTGGTAAACGGCGATCACCTGGCCTTCGTCAACCACCTCGATGGCATGGATGCTCCAATAGTCGACGGTTCCGTCCGGACGTATCTTCGGCCTTTTGTCAACTTCACAGTTGAAATTGTACTGGTAAAAACCATCTACGCCGTCAACCGCAGGTTCCCCCGTCGCAACCAGTTCTTCCCGCCCGTAACATCTTTCCGCAATCATCCGTTCAATTTTATTTTCATCGATACCAACCTTGACCCTCTTTGCGTCAAGGGCTTCCATAACTTCTTCTTTTGTATAGGCATCATCTGCTTCAAGCGGCGGAAGCAGCAAATATGCTTCCAGCTCATCCTGAGAAAGCCGGACTGTGATTTTCGGTTTTTCTTCTATACTCATAGGCAGCCTCCCATCGTATCCTTTTGACTAACATGTGCTTCGCACATGACAGCCTTCGGCTGATTCCGATATGCATTCGCGCGGACATAATTTGCTTTCACTCATTATATTATGTTTTCATTATAGCATGTGGTTCCATTGAATTCAAATATTACTTTGGGCAATCTGAG
>CAYROM010000019.1:0-28572 GCA_964425905.1 uncultured Lachnobacterium sp.
TTTGTACTGTTTACCACCTGTTGCTATGATTGCGTACATATGGCACCTCCTATTTATCATTACTCGCCAGTTTCGGTGTTGTCCGTAAAAAACAGGCAAACTTTAAACCTTACTGTGCGGCATACTCGAATATAATAGCATATGCCCGAAAAAACGTCAACTGTTTTTGGAAAAACTTTTTAACCACTTTTTAACTTGGGCTATTCCCCTCCCAGAATCTCCTTCAGGGACCGATGGGTCTTTTTTCGGGTCATCTCCACAAGTCCGAGCTTTGTAATGTCAATGAAGCTGCAGGGGCAGGAATCCTTTTTCAGTTCCTCCTTTAAAAGCAGGATCAGACGCTGCTCTTCCTCCTTCGACTTCATGTTGATAAAATCCACAAGGATCATTCCCGATATATTGCGAAGCTTAAGCTGCCTCGGAATCTCCTTTGCCGCTTCCATGTTCACTTTCAATATCGTATCCGGTTTTGCCGATTGATTCTTCCCTGAATTTACATCGATGAAGGTAAGGGTTTCAAGCTGTTCAATGATGATATTCGCGCCGGAGGAAAGCCACACTCTTGAGGAGGTTAAAGCCTCGATCGTAGAATTGATCTGATACAGCCGGTCGAGACTTAACGCCTCATCCTCATAAAGCTTCAGCTTAACGGCAGCAGACGGGTAAAAAAGCTTTACCAGCTCCATGATATCCGGCTGGTCGGTCAAAATGCTGTCAATCCCGGACATATCCACCGTCTTTAGCTTTGCGACATATGCCGGAGGACCCTGATACATGAGGCTAAAGGCATCCCGATGAAGGGCGTCCGCCTTCATCTTCCGGTAGCGCGCCGCAAGGGAAAGCACATCCTCCTTTACCTCCTCAAGGGAATAAGCGCCGGCGCCGGTGCGGATAATGATTCCGAAATCCCGCTCCTTTGCCGATTCTCCGTCGGCGGGGAAAAGCTGCCCTAACAGATCAAAATATTGTTTCCGAAGCTTTTCGTCCAATTTCTTAGAGACGCTTAAAGAGTGGTTCGCCGTGGTAAGCACCGAACATTTTCCATGAAGGGATAAGCCCGCGGAGACCACAGGCTCCTTCGTCTTTACCGCATCCCGCGTCACCTGAACAAGAAGTTCATCCCCGGCACATAAAGGCTTATTTTTGGACTGTTTTTTTGTAAAAACGGGCGCGCGGAGTTCCTTTAGCTGCAAAAAACATTTCTGTCCCTTTTGTATGCGCATAAAAGCCGCGTCGATCCCGGAAACGATCTCCTCTACCCGCCCGATATAGATATTGTTTAAAAGGGATTCCTCCTCCTTTGTCAGGGAGAAATCCACAAACTGTCTTTTTTCATTTAAAACAATACAGGCAAGGAACGAAATTCCCTGCCGTGTTATTCTTGTAATCGCCATGCGGTTCATTCTGTAATTTCCTCTCCGAGATCCAAAAGTGAGATCAGCCGCCCCGTCTCCTCATCCCGGGCGTATACCTCTGTCCGGTGGATCTGCATGGATTCCTCATGGCATTCTTCCCCGCACTTTTCAAAGAAAGAAGAAAGCACCAGCTCCGGTTTGATGTTGTCGTTGCTTCCCGTTGATACCTTAAGGAAAAAGCAGGTTTTACCCTCCTTTTTTGCGGCGTCAAATTCATACACCAACGGCTTTAGATCCACCTTTCGTTCACTCTTCTTTGTCTTCTTTGTGATGACAAAGCTCTCCTGCCGGTTAAAGCAGGTATCGATCTTTTCTTTCCACTCCTTTAAAGTATAAGGATCATCCTTCTCATCCTTAAAGGAAAGCTCATAGTCCGCCGCTGCAACGATCGACATCGCGTTCTTTGCCTTATCGCCAAGCGCGACATATCCGGTGACCTCCACGCCGTCCACCATAGCCGCATTAAGCGCCTCGATGGAGGCTTTTGAGCTTAAGGTAGAATGAACTTCAATATCAAAATACTCACCGTCGCTTGTGATTCCCACGCCAAGGGGCGCAGCAAAGGACATGATCTGATGGGGGGAAAATCCCTCCGAGTAACAGATATCGATGTTTGCCCGGCGGACTGCCTTTTGAAAATACCGCATCATATCCAGGTGTCCGACAAATTTCATACATCCCCATTTTCGGAATTTAACTCTTATTTTCAAAGCAGACGCCTCCCTTAAACTCTCTTGCCCCGCAGCCGGAGCAGCGCATTCTGCAGTTTGGCGTTACCCGCTCCTCATGGGCGGTATGCCACTCCCGCAGCATAAATTCCTTCGTCACGCCCACATCGATAAAATCCCAAGGAAAAATTTCATCCTCCGGACGTCTCCGCAGCGCATAAAATTCAGCCGAAATCCCGCATGCGGCAAAAGCGTTCAGCCAGCGCCCGTAGTCAAAGAATTCCGACCACGCGTCAAAAAATCCACCGTGCTCATAGACGTGCCGGATTGCAGCGGACACTCTGCGGTCTCCTCTTGCAAGGATCCCTTCAAGCACCGTCACATCCGCCTCATGCCAGATATAGCGGATGCTCTTATGGTTTAACTGTTCCTTAACATGTTCATTGACGATCCTCGCCCGGTGCAGATAGTCCTTCGGGTCAAACATTCCCGCCCATTGGAAGGGGGTAAAGGGCTTTGGAACAAAAAAGGAGGTGCTGATCGTGATCTGGCATTTTCCGCTGCGCTCCTCCTTCGGAACGGTTTCATAATAGAGGGCGGCGATCTCGTTTGCAAGCTCGGGAATTGCGCGCATGTCCTCCTCGGTCTCCGTCGGAAGCCCCAGCATAAAATATAATTTGACCTTGTTCCAGCCGCCCCGGAACGCTTCTTCTGCTCCGCTTAGGATATTCTCCTTCGTCAGCCCCTTATTGATGACATTCCGCATGCGCTGGGAGCCTGCCTCCGGCGCAAACGTAATGCTGCTTTTTTTTACGTCCTGTACCTTGCTCATCACATCAAGGGAAAATGCATCGATGCGGAGGGACGGCAGGGATATGTTGATATTTTTTGCCTTGCATTCCCCGATCAGAAAATCGATAAGCTCCGGCAGCTGCGAATAATCGGAGGAGCTTAAAGAGCTTAAGGATATTTCCTCATATCCCGTGGAGGCGATCATAGTGTGCGCAAGTTCCTTTAGATACGAAAGACTTTTCTCCCGGTTCGGCCGGTAGATCATTCCCGCCTGGCAGAAACGGCAGCCCCGGATACATCCCCGCTGGATCTCAAGCACCATGCGGTCCTGCGTTGCCTTTATAAACGGGACTACCGGCTTATCCGGATAAACGGAATGGTTCAGATCCATGTCCACCTGTTTTTTCACCCGTGGGGGAACATCAGGATGCTTTGGCAAAAAGGAGGCTATCGTGCCGTCCTCGTGGTAGGTTACTTCGTAAAGGGACGGGACATAGATTCCCGGCACCCCGGAGGCTGCCAGAAGGAATTCCCGCCTGCTCTTTCCCTCTTTCTTATATTCCTTATAGAGGTCAAGCAGCACGTCATACTGCTCCTCTCCCTCCCCGATGTAGAACAGGTCAAAAAAATCTGCGATCGGCTCGGGATTGTAGGAACAGGGGCCGCCTCCGATCACAATCGGGTCTTCTTCCGTCCGCTCCTCTGCTATAAAGGGAATCCGGGACAGATCCAAAATCTGCAGGATGTTGGTATAGCACATCTCATACTGCAGGGTAATGCCTAAAAAATCCGCATTTTTTACCGCCTCCTGGGATTCCAGCGCAAAAAGCGGAATCTGCTGCTCTTTCATGATTGCGTGCAGATCCGGCCACGGCGAGTACACCCTTTCGCACCAGGTATCCTCCCGGCGGTTGAACATATCGTAAAGGATCTGGATACCCAGATGGGACATTCCGATTTCGTAGACGTCAGGAAAACACATGACAAAGCGTATGTCCACGGAATCTTTATCTTTTACGATGGAATTATATTCGTTTCCGATATATCGGGCAGGTTTATCAACCTTCATCAGAATTTCATCGGATAATGCCAACTTGGTCAAAACATGAATCTCCTTTGCTATCGCTGCGTCAGCTCATTTGTGATCTCCTCCCATGTCACGCCCTTTTCAACCATCAGGATAATGCAATGGTACAGAAAATCCGCTATTTTATATTTGATTGCCTCAGGATCGGGATTCTTTGCAGAGAGGATGATATCCGTACAGTCCTCCCCGACCTTCTGAAGGATCTTATCGGTTCCCTGTTCAAACAGATAATTTGTGTAGGAGCCTTCCTTCGGCTCGTTTCTGCACTCCTCGATCACACCGTAAAGCTCTTCGAGTACCTTTAAAGGATTTTTCTCAATATACTCTTTTTTCACAATATTATTGAAAAAACAGCTCCGGCTGCCGGTATGGCAGGCGGCGCCCACCTGGGAAACCTTTGCAAGGATCGTATCGTAATCACAGTCGGCAGTCAGGGACTTTACATACTGGATATGCCCGGAAGTGAGCCCCTTTGTCCAAAGCTCCTTTCTGCTTCTGCTGTAATAGGTCATCTTCCCGATATGGAGCGTCGTCATAAAGGCCTCCTCGTTCATGTAGGCGAGCATAAGCACTTCATCCGTACGGTAATCCTGCACAATGACCGGAACCATGCCGTCGGAATTCAGCTTAAGGTCAGACCACTTTAAGTCAGGGGCAAAATTGTCCATTTTGATCCCCTCACCGGAAAGCCTTGACTTTAACTTCATGACGTCCGTTTCCGTATCGTTGATAAAATCTCCGGCAATCCCCCTGATTGTCTCCCTCTTTAGGGTTTCCACGATAAATTCATAATCGTAATTCGGAATGCTTACTACATAGGGAACCGTTGTAATATTTTCGATCGCATCCATGATATCCATGTTCATCACAAACAATTCGTGGATGGATTCCTCAAGGTCGCTGTGGTACTTGTACAAAAAATCCACATTGGAAACGGATACCAGAATCCGGTCCTTTCCAAACCGTCTGCTTGCCTCATAGGCCAGTTCCACGCTGCTTAGCTTTGAACCGTTTAGGATCACCTGAAGGCAGCCGGCATAAAGTAATTTCTTAACGTCCTCGAGGCGGTTAATATTGCCGCCTGCACAGACCTTGATCTCAAGATTACGGTTAATGTTGCGGATGGTATTGATATTTTTTTCGTGCTCCTCATCCTCGTCGGAGAGATCAAAGATAATAATCTTGTCGATGCCGCTGTCATTGTACAGCCGGCAGAGATCATATATATCGTCAGTCTGTCTGTGGTCGGTACGGGATTTTACCGCCTTTCCATCCTTTAAATATAATGTCGCAACTATGTTCTTCTGTTCCATATTCCTTATAAGCTCCCTTTTGTAGAAAGAATATCCGTAATTCTGGGATCTGTCGTAACCGCCTCGTCAAGGGCTCTTGCAAATGCCTTAAACATCGCCTCTATCATATGGTGATTGTTTCCCGGCGTAAGTACCTTTATGTGAAGGTTCATTCCGGCGGAATAGGAAACGGCATAGAAAAATTCTTTAACCATCTCGGTATCCATGTATCCTACGCGGTCCGTCGTAAATTCCCCCTCAAACTGCAGATACGGGCGTCCGGAAAGGTCGATGGCGCACAGGACAAGCGTCTCGTCCATCGGCAGAATACAGCTTCCGAAGCGCTTGATTCCCTTCTTGTCCCCCAGCGCATTTTTGATCGCATTTCCAAGGACGATTCCGCAATCCTCGATCGTATGGTGGCAGTCCACCGCAAGATCCCCCTGACAGTTTAATTCCAGGTCAAAAAATCCGTGTCTGGAAAAGCCCTCCAGCATATGGTCAAAAAATCCGATTCCGGTATTGACCGCAGATTTTCCCGAGCCATCGATCGCCAGTTTTACGGTGATATCGGTCTCTTTCGTTTTACGGGATAACTTTGATACTCTCTCTGACATAATTACTCCTCATCCTGTTCAAATCTTACCTTAATGGAATTTGCATGAGCAGTCAGCTGCTCGCACTCCGCAAAGGTCTCAATATCCTTATGTACGGTCTTTAAAGCCTCCCTTGAGTAGGAGATAATGCTTGACTTTTTAATGAAATCGTCTACGCCCAGCGGAGAGAAAAATTTTGCCGTTCCGTTGGTCGGAAGCACATGATTCGGCCCCGCAAAATAATCGCCGAGAGGCTCGGAGGAATACGCGCCAAGAAAGATCGCTCCTGCGTTTCGAATCTTTGTCATCAGCGCAAACGGATCCCTCGTCACAATCTCCATGTGCTCGCTCGCAATCTCGTTCGCCGCGTCCACCGCATCGTCCATCGTCTCCGTCAGAAGGATATAGCCGTAATTTTCGAGGGATTTATTTATGATCTCCCCTCGGGACAGTTCCTTTATAAATCTCTGCGTCTCGGCGGAAACCTCCTCTGCGAGCTTTTTGCTCGTCGTGATCAAAATAGCGGAAGCCATCTCGTCATGCTCCGCCTGGGAAAGCAGATCAGCCGCCACATAGCGGGGATTTGCGGTTTCGTCGGCAAGCACAAGAATCTCGCTTGGGCCGGCGATTGAATCGATGCTCACAAAGCCGAATACCGCTTTTTTTGCCAATGCGACGTAAATGTTTCCCGGCCCCACGACCTTATCCACCTTCGGTATGCTCTCCGTGCCGAACGCCATCGCTGCAATCGCCTGGGCGCCGCCGACCTTATAGATTTCATCCACCCCGGCTTCCTTTGCCGCCACCAAAGTGGAAGGATAGACTTTTCCGTCTTTCCCCGGCGGAGTACACATGATGATCCGGGACACTCCCGCAACCTTTGCCGGCAACACATTCATAAGAACTGAGGAAGGATAAACCGCTTTTCCTCCCGGCACATACACTCCGGCAATGCCAAGGGGCGTGATCTTCTGTCCTAAAATAATGCCGTCCTCGGAGGTAAACCATGAATTTGAAACCTGTTTTTCATGATATTTTCTGATATTGACCAACGCCTTACGGATTACCGCGAGGAGTTTTTCGTCCACCTTCTCGTAAGCCTCATCGATTTCCTCCTTTGTCACAAGGATATTATCTGCATTGATATCCGCCCCGTCAAACTGCTTTGTGTAGGAAAAAACGGCGGCGTCCCGGTTGGCGCGCACATTCTCGATGATTTCGTTTACGCTCTTTTCAAATTTTCCGTAATTATTCGGACTTCTCTTCAACAGATTTTCCAGTATGTCCTTTTTTGTATCTTCCGTCAACTCTAAAATTCTCATATGGCTTCCTTCCTTTTTTCGTTATTCGATTACTTCCTTTAACTTGCGGATGATCCTTGTGATCCGTTCATTTTCCATCTTCATGCTGACTTGATTGACCACCACTCTTGCAGACAGCGGGCAGACCTCCTCTAAAACCGTAAGCCCGTTCTCCTTTAACGTGGTTCCCGTCTCTACGATATCACAGATGACCTCGGAAAGTCCAACGATCGGGGCAAGCTCGATGGACCCGTTTAGCTTGATAATCTCCACCGTCTGGTGCTTTTTATGATAAAAATAATCCTTTGCAATATGCGGATATTTGGTTGCAACGCGGATCTGTTCATGGTGCTGCAAAAGTTCCCTTGCGCTCTCGGGTCCGCAGATACACATGCGGCATTTTCCGTAGCCGAGATCGAGCACCTCATAAATGTTGCGCCCCTCCTCCAGAATGGTATCCTTTCCGACAACGCCAATGTCGGCGGCGCCGTACTCAACATAGGTCGGAACATCCGGTCCCTTTGCAAGGAAAAATTTCAGTTTTAATTCCTCGTTTACAAATATAAGCTTCCTTGTATCCTTGTCCTTCATTTCCTCGCAGGTGATTCCGATCTGCTCAAAAAGCTCCATTGTTTTCTTTGCCAAGCGTCCTTTACCCAAGGCAAACGTCAGATATCCTTTTTCTTCCATCACGATTCTCCATCCATAAATTCTACGCGGTTGATGTGGTTTTTCACGGCGTAATTAAAATACTCGTCCCTGGTCTTTGCAGGATCAAGCTGCGTAGTCTGCACCATCATGCCCTGCACCCGAAGGATCATCGCTTTGCGTATCGCTTCCGCCGCATGATTTTCGTCATATACGATCAGCGCCGAATTGTTTGGCGTGTCAATTTCAATCTTCTGACGGGAAAGCGCCGCCATCAGCTGATCGACTACGATTGCAAAGCCGATCGCCGGAGTATTCTTCCCGTAATAGCTCAAAAGCTTATCGTAGCGTCCTCCCCGCACGATCGGCTCCCCGGAGCCATAAGTATATCCGGAAAAAATGATTCCGGTATAGTACTGGTAATTGCTGATGATCCCCAGCTCAAAGGATACATATTTTTCAATTCCGTATATCGTCAGAAAGTCGTGCAGCTTTTGAAGCTGTTCCACCGCTTCAAGGATCACCGGATAATCCTTTGCATATGCCTTCGCCTGCTCTAACTCCTCAATATCCAGATTAAAGCTGCCCAAAAGCCCAAAAAGCTTTTTCAGGTCATCCTTGATGGAAAGCGAAGCGACACTCTCCTCCACGCCAAAGAAATTTTTGTTGAATAGAAGTTCCCTGACTTCCTCTACTTTTTCCCCGGTCATTCCCGCAGCCTCGATCAGGCCAGATAAAAACTGCGCATGCCCCACCGAAATCTGAAACTCCTTTAGACCGCAGGAGCGCAGAGATTCAACCACCATCGCAAGAATCTCCGCGTCCGCAGAGATCTGGGCCTCCCCCATCAGCTCCGCACCGCATTGGGTCGTCTCCTTTAACCTTCCCCGGTAATCGGAATGGTTCACAAAAGTATTTCCCATGTAGCACAGCTTGATTGGCATATCTTCATCCACGTAATATTTTGCAGCGCTTCTTGCGATCGACGGCGTAAAATCCGGTCTGAGCACCAGCGTATTTCCTTTCTTGTCAAAAAATTTGTATAAATCCCTGGAGGGCGTGGTGCCGATCTCTCGGCCGAATATATCAAAAAATTCAAAGGTCGGCGTCTGGATATCGTGATATCCGTACTTCAACAGTACCTGATGCAGTTTCTCCTGTATGTGCAGCCTCTTTGTGCATTCTCCGTTGTAAATATCCCGAACCCCATCCGGTGTGTGCAGTAATTCGTCTTTCATAAAATCTCCTCTTTTACTTTATCATAGTAACGTGATAATATATTACCATGCTAATACGCTGAACAACATACATTATATGGGATAGGGAAAGGCTTGTCAACCCTCGAAATTCACCGATTCCCACATGCTGCGTGCGATATGCTGCGCCTCCTATCTGGAAGATAAATCCTTCTGCAGCGCATTCAGATAAGGAACTAATATTCCGGGAACCTCCGGCAAAAAAAACTCACGGTCAAGCTCCTCATAGCGAAAGCTTTTTCTTCCCCCCTCTATTGCCCGGTCCCAGAACCTCTGCATATCCTGATACCTTAAATAATAGAATTCATTCCGCGCCGTGAAGGAAATCAAAATAAACGCTATTCCGTCCTGCTTTTCGAACTGCCTCATAAATTCCACCTGATGCTCATGGATATTCGCCAGCGGAAAGGTATCCGTATGGCATTCCTTTGCGTCAAAGCAGACCGGGATTCCCTGTACCGCCCCGATATAGTCAACCGTACTCTTCTGGTCAAAATAGGCAAGCGTGATATGGCGGCTCTCCTTGTCGATATTGATAGGCGTGATTGGCGTCGGAATCTTCTGGATCAGCGCAAGCCCGTTTTCTAAATATTTTTCATTTGTGCGGTTTAAAAGATCCTCGAGTGTGGAACCTCGAAGACCTCTGGAATTCCATGTTGCCATATAGGGCTCCTTTTTCTATAAAGCTTCCATCTGTGTATAAACGGACTCCTCGCAAGCCCTCATTGCCTCAAGCGTTTTCTGAAGCAGTTCCTCTAACTCCCAGCCAAGCATCTGCGCCCCTCTCTCGATGACCTCTCGGGAACAGCCCGCCGCAAATCCCTTACTCTTGTATTTTTTCTTTATGGATTTCAGTTCCATATCCTTTGTACTTTTAGAAGGACGCATCTGCGCCGCCGCCCAGATCAATCCGGTCAATTCATCGGAAGCGTAAAGAACCTTTTCCATCTCATGCTCCGGCTTGATATCCACCGTCAGCTCGTATCCATGACTGCATATCGCGTGGATCATCTGCGGACCGACTCCGGCCTCAGCCAGAAGCTCCGGGGCTTTTATGCAATGCTGTTTGGGATACTGTTCAAAATCAATATCATGCAAAAGACCAACAATGCCCCAGAAATCTTCGTCCTCTCCATATCCGAGCTCTCTTGCATAAAAGCGCATAACCCCTTCTACGGTTAATCCATGCTGGATATGAAAAGGATCCTGATTGTATTTTTTCAGCAGTTCCAATGCGGCTTCTCTTGAAATAGGTTCTTCCATTGCTCTTTATTCCTCCTTGCAAAATCATTGCTCATCCATTTATTTCAGTTCTTCCACGATGTTTTCTCGTTTCGCTTTTGTCTGTGCATAGAGCATGGTGGCGTAAACCACGGCAAACACGCAGAATACCGAGATCACAACATAGCGCCAGGGCAGATAGAATCCGGAAAGATCGTTTTCATTTCCGAGATAATACATCAGCATTACCGCAGGAACAGAAACCATAAAGCCGTACAAAAGACCCTTCATTCCATAGATCAGACATTCAAAGTTTAACATCCGAAGAAATCCCTTCTGACTTAAGCCCACGGATCTTAACATTGCAAATTCACGTCTTCGCAGTCCCATATTCGTGGAAATCGTGTTGAATACATTTGCAATGGAGATCAGGGAAATCAAAATGATAAATCCATAGCAGAATACATTCAGCATGAGAAGAAGCATACGGTACTGTTCCTCTGATTCCGCCATATCGTAAATTAAGGCGTATTCCGGCAGTTCTTCCTCAAGCATCCTTACTGCCTCTGTGTGGTCCTTCGCACTCAGAAATAGCAGTCCCCTTACGGTGCAGGCTTCTTTCATCTCTTTAAGCACCGATCCCGCCCCCGACAGGGGATAAATGATCTGGAGCGTGTAATCGCCCCCCGGCCAGGAAAGGCATTTCTGATAAAATTCCGCCGACGAATAGGACTGTTCTACGATATCGCCGATCTGAACGGACAACAACTCCTCTGCGCCCTCCTCTGCCACACAGGACAGAAACTCACAGTCGTTTTTGAGCAGTTGGATTTCCTGTCTTTCCCCATCAGAATAGCACACAACAGAATTCAGCACAACCCCCGGGGGAGTGAAGCTGCCAAGATATTTGTCCGTATCAAGCTCGTAAAACTGAAGCATTTCTCTATATACTTCATCGGGAAGAAACTGAAGCGTTAAATTGTTCACCATAATCGCTTCCTGTTCATCCGTTTCTGCTCCGTAATATCGGCTCGCCTCTTCCGTCAGACTGCTCTGTGGTATATTAGCTTTCAGATAGACGTAAACGGACTTGTAGGCGACGCCGGTATCATCGATACCTTCTGCCTGTTCCATTAAATCCTGCACATTTTCATAGCTCTCATCCGTGCAGTATACTTCAATATCATAAGGGCTGATCTCCGTTGCGCTCCGGTAGCCCCCAAACAGATAATCGGAAAAACAGCCCGCCGACAGAAAGAGCAGAATGCTAAGCGCAAGAGAAATGATCGTAGCGCGATACTGCTTTTTATTGCGCTTAAAATTTTTCCACGCGATCATCCCCTCTACTCCAAAACACTTTTCTACCCATTTCGGAATCCTTAACGCCTTCTTTGTCAATCGGATGTCCCTGTGCTGTCTGATCGCGTCGATCGCGGAGGTTTTCAGCGCCCGTCTCATGGGAAAATAGGCGGATATCAAAACCGTGACCATTCCGATCGCCGCCGCAAGGACAATTGCCTGCCATGACACCGACAGCCCAAAGGTAACATCGCTTTTTGTGCTGATGAGATATTTCACGGAATCCGCAAAAAAGGAAAGCGTGATCCCAATTCCGCAGATACCGCATAAAATGCCAAGCGGAATTCCCAGAATGCAAAGCATAAACGCCTCAAAACAGACCGTCTTTTTCATCTGCCTTTTCGTCGCGCCTATGGAAGAAAGCAGCCCGAACTGCTTTGTCCGCTCGCTGACAGAGATGGCAAATGCATTGTAAATAAGCGCCACGGAGCCGAATACAATGATCAGGATCAAAATGCCTCCCATTCCGTAGAGAAACGCATTGAAATCACTCCGAACCGAATACCCGTAAAAGCGGAGGAGATTGTTGTTGCAGTTTGCAGAGTAACGGCCTTCGTCCGATACCTCCTCCCAGAAGCCGATCGCCTTTGAGGGATGTTTCATGACAATGTAGCACTCATAGCAGCCGGAACTGATTTCCCCCGAATCCATAGTCAAAACCGTATATCCGGGCGAAAAATAGTTTTCAAAATCCGGTCGTTCATAAAAGCCCACCACCGTATAGGTTCGTTCCTCCCCTTCGGTAAGATGTTCCAGATATTTCGGATTTCCCGTTTCATCCCCGGAATAGACGAGCGCATTTTCCTGCCAAAGCCTGCTTCCCTCTTCATCTTCGCGGTATCCCACCGAAAGCGTCAGGGTATCTCCGAGGGAAAACTTTACGCCGCCATCATCCCAGACATGGTTTGGAATCAGCACCTCCGTTTCGTTTTCCGGCATTCTGCCCTCTGTCAGGTGAACCGGCATATTATCCGCAAAGCCCTTATTCATCGCCTGAATGCAGAGGTAGGGCTTATAGCTGTTTTTGCCATCGTCAAGCAGGGCATAGCCGACCGTCTGCAATTCATAGATCCGCTCCACCCGCTCATCCTCCTCGTAGGCAAAGCGCGTCCCTTCGTCCACGGTGCCGACCCGGACATGCCAATCCCCCAACAGTTTTGTTTCATAGGCAATTCCATATGCCTGAATGGAGGATACAATGGAGGTTACGGCGGTCAGCATTGCAATTGACAGAACGATTCCCACGATGGTGACAACGGTGCGGGTCCGGTTTTCCTTTAAACTTTTTGCTGCAAATCGATGAAAAATATTCATGACCGGATCACCTCATCTCTGACAATCTTTCCGTCCTCGATACGGATGATCCGTTTCGCCTGAAGCGCCACATTCTCGTCATGGGTAATGACGATCAGGGTCTGTTTGTATTTCTCATTGGAGGTGCGCAAAAGCTCCACGATCTCCTGACTGTTTTTGGAATCCAGATTTCCGGTGGGTTCATCGGCAAGCACCACCGCCGGAGCGTTCATCAATGCGCGGCCTATGGAAACCCTCTGCTGCTGGCCTCCGGACAGCTGATTTGGCAGATGTCCCTCCCTTCCCTTAAGTCCCAGCAGTTCCAGCAGTTCCTTTAAACGTTCTTCATTCACCTTCCGATGATCCATCAAGACCGGAAGCGTCATATTCTCCACCACATTGAGAACCGGAATCAGGTTATAGAACTGGTAGATAAGCCCTACCTCCCGCCGCCGGAATATGGCAAGCTTCTCTTCTTTCTGTGCATATACATCAATATCATTGACATACACCTTCCCCCCGGTGGGGGTATCCACGCCGCCTAAGATATGGAGCAGAGTGGATTTTCCTGAACCGGACGGCCCGGTAATTGCAATAAATTCTCCCTTCTCCACGGAAAAGGAAACGTCATTTAACGCCCATACCTCATTTTCCCCTTTTCCATAAATCTTACTGATATGTTCTACCTGAATCATACTCATAATCATCCTGTTCCTTTCTGTATTAGTTTCACACAGTTTACCCGCAACAGATGATTTTAACGTGACTTGAAAGTGACAATTCCGTCACAATGAACTTTTATAAAAACGGATCGTAAATCTTGCCCCGCCTTTCCTCCGGTTCTCGGCTTTCAGGATCCCGTTTTGCTTTGCCACGATCATATTTGCCAGCGCAAGCCCAATTCCGGCGCTTTCCTTACTGCTGTTTTTCCCTTTGTAAAAACGTTCAAACAGATGAGGGATATCCTCCTTTGCCATGCCCTCCCCGTTATCCCAAACCGCAAGCTCCGAGTAGATTGCATTTTCCCTCCCGGACACCGTGATCGTTCCGCCTTCTTTCGTATGCTCCATGCAGTTTTTTAAGATATTCTCAAGAGCCTCGGCAGTCCACTTAAAATCACCGGAAAAGCATGCATTTTCGTCGAAAATGACCTCCATGGATATTCCCTTTAGCTCCATCGGAATTTCCAGCGGAGCCGCCGCTTCAAAAACAAGCGCTCTTAGGGAATAGTTTTTCTTCTCAAAAACCACAGCATCCGCATCCAGTTTTGAGAGCTTGAGCAGCACTTCGATGAGCCATTGCACCTTTTGAAGCAATGTCCGCAATTGGCCATGATATTTCTGCCGCTGCTCCCCGGAAAGCTCCTCCTCATCCAGCATGGTAAGAATCAGGGTCATGGAGGTCAGAGGCGTCCGAAGCTGATGAGACAGATCCGCAAGGGAATCCGCCAGATAGATCTTTTCCCGGTGCAGCTCCAGATTCTGTTCCCTGATCCGGATGAGCATTTTGTTTACCTCATCCTCCAGTATGCTCAGTTCCCCCTCCCTCATCTCCGATAAAAGCGCGATATCCTCCATATGGAGAATCCGGTCGATCTCATAGGAAAGTCCTGCGATCCTTTTGTACCGAAGAAAAGATTCCACAAAATGGAAGATTCCCATAAAAAACCATAGAAGCATCATTGGAATGAGGGAACTTTTCAGAATAAAAAGGCATACCGTCCAGACCAGTATCCCAATTAAAAAGAAAACCAGAAATTGCTTCTTAATTTCCGGATTTCTCATATACTCTGTAAGAGAATATTTCTGTTTCATCTATCATTCACATCCCTTTTCATTGCCTCCGACTGCCACATAGCCCACGCCCCGCACCGTTTTGATCAGCTTTGGATCTTGAATGTTATCCTCTATTTTTTCCCGAAGCCGCTTGATACAAACCGTCAGCGTGTTGTCATTGACAAACTCCCCTGCCATATCCCACAACTCAAAAAGCAGTTGGTTTCTGGTAAATACCTGCCCCGGACGGGAGGCAAACAATAGCAGAAGCCGGTATTCCAATGCGGATAGGTACAGCTCCTCTCCATTTTTCTTTACCGACACCTTTGCCGTATCAATGCTTAAATCCCCCAGCCGGATTACTGTCTGGGATTTCCCATACCTCCTCAACACGCTTTTCATGCGGGATACAAGTTCCCTTGGGCGGAAGGGTTTTCCAATGTAATCATCCGCACCGATATCCAGTCCCGTTACCACGCTGAACTCGTCAAAGGAAGCCGTCAGAAAAATGACCGGGATATCCTTCGTTTCCTTGATTCCCCGGCATACTGCGTATCCATTTCCCTCCTTTAAGGCAATGTCTAACAGAACAAGATCAAATTCCCTTTCTTCCAGCATATCTAACGCCTCACGCTGTCCCTCTGCCGCATGTACGAAAAATCCTTCCTTTTTCAAAAACGCCGTCAAAGTCTCCACGATCATCCGATCGTCCTCTACCAACAACACCTGCATCTTAATCACATCTTTCTTCTATAAATCTTTTCCTCCGCGCTATCTGCCGCCTCTATAAATTTTCAATGGGCGGTTTAATGCTCTTCCTCCGGCACGACCGGAATCAGCTTGTCGGATAAAAGAATATGGTTCTGAAGCCAGCCAAGCAGAAATTCGACGATCTCATCCAGATATTCCTCCTGATTATCGTCTGCCCCATAGGGATCAAGATCCTGCAAGCGGTCAATAAACGCTTCATGAGCCCGCCTCTGGGATTCCAACCCCTCATAGTGGATCTTCTCCATATAAGCTTCCTCATCTGAAAAATGCTGTTCCGTATACTCCTTCAGCTCCTTAAGAATATAGATGATATGATCATACTTATCCGGCAGATTGTCATTATGGATTGTATCATAGGTTCTCTGGATGATCTCGAACAGCTTTTTATGCTCGTCATCCACCAATGGAATCCCCGTTCTATACTCCTCCGTAAATTGTACAAGGGGCGCATTTAGCGCCTCTCCCCGTTCGGAAGCCTCCCTGCGCTTTGTGATTTCCTCCGCCAGCGGAGCCAGTTTTCCGATCATAATATCGCTGCTTATGATATGGCGGTACAGCCATTTCGCCAGAAAATCCACAAGCTCCTGCATAGCCGCCTTCGCCAGAGATTCATCCAGCTCCTTAAGATCCCCATACATACTGTCCATTTTGGCGGAAAATGCCGCATGCTCCCTCTTTTGCCCCGGAAGCTCCGGGTCATTCTGCTCCTGCATATAGGCCTCTTCATGTTCAAAATGAACCCGCGCATAATCGCGCAGCTCATCCACCAGCGCTTTTGCGTCATCAAGAGTCGCCGTAGAATCCGCAATTTTTTCCAAAGCCGTATTGATCAGATAAAATAATTTTGCATGCTCCTCGTCGATCTGTTCCACGCCAAGGCAGCAATCCTTCGTAAATTGATAATACATAATCAATTCCCCTCTACTAAATAAAATAATCGTCCGCTAATTCATCGTACCTTCCATGATGCGCCCATATACTTCCGGAAGCGGCGCTGTCAAAACCTTTCCGTCCGGGAATTCCAACCGGTAGGCGTGTAAGAGCTGAAAGGAAACGCCATAATTCTTTTGAAACTCCTTATTAGCACAAGCATCCCCATATTTCGGATCTCCGATGACCGGATGCCCGATGGAAGCAAGATGCGCACGGATCTGATGAGTTTTTCCGGTAATCAGATGAACCTCCAAAAGCGTGGCGTTCTTTGCGCGCGCTAAAGGGATATACGACGTTTCGATCCTTGCCGATTTTTCCGTCGGAATATTCGTAACCGTCACCCGGTTTCCCGCCGTATCCTTTTCAAGATATCCGGATAAATGCGCAGGCTCGTCAATGTTTCCGACAGCAATTGCGCGGTAATATTTTTTTATGGTGCGGCCGCGGAGCATTTCCGATAACTTCTGGGTTCCGGTCAATGATTTTCCCATCAGAAGCAGCCCGGTCGTATTCCGATCCAGACGATTGCATACCGACGGGCGGAAGGTGGAGAATTCCTCAAGGGACAGGCTGCCCTTTTTGATCAGATAGCCCAACAGGTATTCGTTTGCAGAGATATCCTCCTTTTTCGCCTTCTGGGACAGCATATCCGGCGGCTTATTGACTGCCAGGATATCCTCATCCTCATAGATTATGGAAATTCCCTTCATCGGAAGCGCTTTCAGCATATCATATTCCTGCGTCAGCGCAGCCATGTCGGTGTGAAACTTCGCAAAGGTTTCATCGCTGAGGAAAAGCCGGATTGTATCCCCCGCGGATAATGATTCGCTTCCCGTCGCTTTTTTTCCGTTCCATAAAATATTCTTTTTTCTGAGCATTTTGTAAAGAAATCCCATGGACGCGTTGGGAAGCAATTTCTTAAGAAACTTGTCCAGACGCTGGTTTTCTTCGTTTTTTTTGATAATATATTCTTTCATCGCTTCTTTTTATGCACATTGCGGATGGTTTTCTTTTTTGCCGCCGCTTTATTCCTGTCTCCGTCAGCTATCCTGTGGTTTTTCTCGTTCCTCCTGCCCGTCCCGTCTGCACGGTTTTTTCCTCCGGTATGATTTCTTTGACCGGCATAGCTGTTTTGTCCGGCGCGGCTGCTTTGCCCCGCAGGATTTTCCCGCCTCGGACGGATCAGGCACTTCTTATCGTAGCCGATCAGATCCTGTCTCCCCGCTTTCACCAAAGCCTCGCGGACCAGATCATAATTCTTTGGATTCCGGTACTGGATCAGGGCCCTCTGCATTGCTTTTTCATGGGGATTCGTCGCCACATAGACAGGCTCTAAGGTCTTTGGATCCAAGCCTGTGTAATACATGCAGGTGGAGATTGTTGAGGGTGTTGGGTAAAAATCCTGCACCTGCTCCGGCATATAACCAAGATCCCGCAGATATTCCGCCAGTTCCACCGCCTCCTTTAAGGTTGAACCCGGATGGGAGGACATCAGATACGGAACCAGATACTGCTCCTTTCCAAGCTTCCGGTTCATCGCCTTATACGCCGTTACAAAACGATTATACACCTCCACGCCCGGTTTACCAAGCTTTTCCAGCACCGCGTTTGATATATGTTCCGGGGCAACCTTTAACTGTCCGCTGACATGGTGCTCGCACAATTCCCTCAGAAACGTGGAATCCTTGTCGTAGATCAGGTAGTCAAAACGGATTCCGGAGCGGATAAAGACTTTTTTTACACCGGGGAGGTTTCGCAGTTTCCTGAGAAGTGCAATGTAATCGCTATGGTCAACCTCCAGGTTCTTGCAGGGGGACGGAAACAGACATTGCCGGGTCGGACAAGCGCCCTTTGTCAGCTGCTTTTTACATGCCGGCTGGCGGAAATTTGCAGTCGGTCCCCCCACGTCGTGAATATATCCTTTAAATTCCGGATCTTCCGTCATGCTCTTTGCCTCATCAAGGATGGAGCCGTGGCTCCGGGTCTGGATGATCCTTCCCTGATGAAAGGTGAGCGCACAAAAATTGCAGCCCCCGTAACAGCCGCGGTTGCTGATCAGCGAAAATTTCACTTCCCTGATCGCCGGAATTCCACCGTCCTTTTCATAAACCGGATGATATGTCCGCATATAGGGAAGCGCATAGACCGCATCCATCTCCTCCTCTGACAAGGGTTTCGCCGGAGGATTCTGCACCACATAGACTGCGCCGGAACCGGATAGCTTCGTACCATAGGGCTCATACAGCCGTTTTCCGGAAAACGGATCGGTATTGCAATACTGCGTATAAAAGCTTTTGGCAAATGTGCGCTTGTCCCCTTTGATCTCATCATAGGAAGGAAGCTCAATTGCATCGTAGATGATTTCCTTATCCTTCGTTTTAAAAACCGTCCCGTCAATATAGGTAATATCTTTCACCGCAATTCCGGAATTTAAGGCGTCCGCAATCTCAATAATGCTGCGTTCCCCCATTCCGTAGGAAATCAGATCCGCGCCGGAATCCAGCAATATGGAGCGCTTGACCTTATCCGCCCAGTAATCATAATGGGCGAGCCGGCGCAGGCTTGCCTCGATTCCTCCGATGATGATCGGAATGTTCTTATAGGTATGCCGGATCAGATTACAGTAGACAACCGTTGCATAATCCGGGCGTTTTCCCATCACTCCACCCGGCGTAAAGGAATCCTTCTCCCGGCGTTTTTTTGAGACGGAGTAATGGTTCACCATGGAATCCATATTCCCGCCGGATACAAGAAATCCGAGCCGCGGAACGCCAAGCGCCGAAATCGATCCGTCATCCTTCCAATCCGGCTGGGCAATGATTCCTACCGAATATCCATACGACTCCAGCAGACGGGTGATAATGGCGTGACCAAAGGACGGATGATCCACATATGCATCCCCGCATACATAGACAAAATCCAGTTGTTCAATTCCCCGTTCTTCCATATCCTGTTTGGAAATCGGTAAAAAACCTTCGTACATAACTTTCTCCCGCAAAAAGCAAAAATTATAATTTCTTCAAGGCCTCCACCTCTTCCTCCGTCAGCCTCCGGTAAGCGCCCTTTTCCAGCGCCCCCAGCCCCAGCGGTCCCATAGAAAGCCTCTTCAGATAGACCACACGGCACCCAACCGCCTCAAACATCCGCTTCACCTGATGAAACCGCCCCTCGCATATGGTAAGTTCCGCAGTATAGCAGGGATTGCCGCTTTCATCGGTCTTTTCCGGAAGAATGGAGAGCACCGCCGGAAGCGTCGGTTTAGGATCGCCAATATCAACGCCCTCCCCAAACTTTTCGACCGCTTCTTTTGGCACCGGTGTGTCCAATCTTGCAAAATATGTTTTCTCCATGTGATGGGAAGGACTGATACAATGGTGCAGCAATTCTCCGTCATCCGTAACAATGAGCAGCCCCTCCGTATCTAGATCCAGCCTTCCCACCGGGGAAAGCCCGCTGCGCAGCTCCTCCGGGAAAAAGTCCATTACCGTCCGGTGTCGACTGTCTGTTACCGCGGTCACGCAGCCCTTTGGTTTGTGGAAGACATAATAGCGGAACTTTTCATAGACGACCGGCTTTCCGTTGACTAAGACCGTATCGGCATTCTCGTCCACACTCTGTTTTGGCTGCTCTGCAACTGTCCCATTCACCGTAACCGCCCGGCTTTTGATCAGTTTTTTTACCTCCGAGCGCGTTCCCGCCCCGCAGTCGCTTAACATTTTATCTAGTCGCATCATCTCGATGATCTCCACAGCAAATAGCGCAAAAACGGATAGGAATTTACCGCAAACTCCGCCCCGCTTTCATCATTTAAATAAATTCCGAAATGCAGATGCACCGGAAAATTTCCGGTCGTCCCCGGAATCTCACTATATCCGGTATCTCCCATCATGCCAAGCAGGTTGCCGCTTTCTACATAGTCCCCCTCGCAAAGCTTTGCATACTCCGCCAAATGTGCATAATAGAAATATACTCCGTTCTCACTCCTGATGCCGATCCGGTAGCCTCCCTGAGGAAGCCAGCCTATTTTTTCCACGACACCGTCCCCAATGCTGCAGATCGGATAAATGCCCCGCTCATTGACGGACGCCATAATATCCGTTCCCTCATGGGTGCGCTCGCCGCCATAGGTTCTCGGCGAATTCCAGCTGTCCTCAAAGGAATAATCCGCCTCAGGACGCCCTTTTACTTCTTCTACCGGAAAAACAAAGGGCTCTGTAAGATTTGTCCAGATCTGTTCGTTATAGCGGCAAAATAATTCATACTCCTGCGGGCAGTCCTGTTGTATGGCGCTTTTCAGTTCCTCTAATCTCTCCGGCGCAAGCTGCCTTCCCATTTGCCCGGAAAGGGGGATATCCCCCTTTTTCAAACCGCATAGCAGCTGGTATACGGTCAGATAATCTATGATATAGTCCACATCGGTAATTTCCTCCGAAAAAATATACTGCCAGGTTTCTTCGGGAAGCTGCTGGCTTAAAAACACCCGGTAGGATTCCTCGAAATCATAGGTCACCCGGTTTCGGATTCCCTTAACCACCATCTGACCGGAAATGGCAAGGACCAGTAAAAGAAAGACCAATCCTCTTTTGTAAAATCGATTACGGATTATTCCGACCTCTTTAAGAATTCTAAGATCAGCCGCCATGTCCGCTCTGTGGAGGAAATACTAAGGCGTTCCTTCGGCGTATGGATATCGTAAATATTTGGTCCAAAGGAAACACAGTCGAGCCCTTCTATTTTTTCAGAAAAGAGGCCGCATTCCAGCCCGGCGTGAATCGCCATAAAAACAGGATCCTTTCCGAACATTTCCTTATAGGTATCACCGATCATCCTGCGCACAGAGGAATCCTTTTTGTACTCCCAGGCCGGATATTCTCCCTCTGTGAGAACCTCTCCGCCAAGCATCTCTATGATCTGGCTTACCCGCTTCTTTACGTCCTCCTTGCGGCTGGAAACGCTGCTCCGGATCGATGTGACGGTGCAAAGAGCGTCCCCGGTAAGCTCCATGATTCCAAGATTTAAAGACGTCTCCACAAGCTCCGGCATTACCTGACTCCTGTGAAGTACCCCGTTGGGAACAGTCCTTAAATAATAAATAATCTTATTTACCGAAGCATAATCAAGGATTTCCGCCTCGGCAGCCTCCCCCTTTAACGCCTCTACTCGTACCTCCGGGTCGGAGCCGTCCAGTTCTTTTTTTAAAGTCCCGTCAAGGCCCTCGATCAGGGGCAGAACCGTTTCAAGGCTTTCCTCCGGGATCAAAAGTTCTGCAATGCATTCCCTCGGGATCGCATTATCCTTCAATCCTCCGGCAAGGGAAATGATTCCAAACGGCGTAATCTCCGACAGTTCATACAGCACCCTTCCCATAAGGATATCCGCATTTCCGTGTTCCTTATCAATCTCCGTACCGGAGTGTCCTCCGGCAAGCCCCGTCACCGTCACCGCAAGTTTTTGTCCTTTCTGCCGGACATATTTTACCGGAATCTCCGATTTCAGGCTCATCCCGCCGGCACAGGAGGTAAGAAAGATTCCCTCCTCCTCACTGTCAAGGTTTAGCATCTTTTTTCCTTTCAGCATGGAAAGGTCTATGTCGTACGCCCCGAGCATGCCGATCTCCTCATCCACGGTAATGATTACCTCCAATGGCGGATGGGGAATATCCTCCGACTCCAAAATTGCAAGGGCATATGCCACCGCAATTCCGTCATCCCCGCCCAGAGTCGTTCCGTCCGCATAAACGTAATCCCTGTCGACGACAAGGGACAGCCCATCCTTTTCGAAATCGATCAGCACACCCTTTTCCTTTTCGCATACCATATCCATATGCCCCTGCAAAATAACGGCTTCTGAATTTTCATACCCCTTTGTCCCGGCCTTTTGGATAATCACATTGTTCAGTTCATCCTGATAGAAGTCAAGCCCATGCTCTTTCGCAAAGGATACCAGATAGTCGCTGATCTCCTTTGTGTTTCTGGAACCGTGGGGAATCTTACAGATTTCCTCAAAATAGTAAAAAACTCTTTGTGGCTGCAAATCACTCAAAATACTCATAGTTTCCTCCTTCAATTCATAGTTTATAATATGAAAAAAATAATTATTCTTTTGCTTTTTGCCCTTATGATCCTATATTTTTTAATCGATCCGATCGACGCTCTTGCCGCATCAAAGGAAGGAATCACCCTTTGGTTTGAACAGATTGTTCCTCCCCTTCTTCCTTTTGCAATCATATCAAGCCTGCTGATCTCCTCTCATCTGTTTGAGCGGATACAAAGGACAAAATTCGGACAAAGGAACCGCCGGATCTCGGCTGCGGAAGGTTTTGTCATTCTCTGCGGTTTCCTGTTTGGCTTTCCGATCGGAAGCAAGTTATCTGCGGATATGTGTGAAAAAGAAATCATCTCAAAAAAACGCGCGCAGATCCTATGCTGCTTTACCAATAATCTCAGCCCGCTTTTTATCAGCGGCTTTGTGTTCGGAAGCCAGTATGATCAGCCTCAGCTTGTCCTGCCAACCTATATGATCGTTTACGTCCCCGCTTTTATTATTGGGATGGGAATGCTCTTTCATACAAAGCCTTCGGCAGTCAGCCCGCATAAAAAAACGGCATCAAGATTCCAATTGGATATGCAAATCATTGATACCGGTATTATAAGCGGTTTTGAAACACTAATTAAATTGTGCGGATATATCGTATTTTTCTCCATAGGAGTACATATGTTAGACCAAATAACATTCCTGCCGGACACGGTAAGGATCCTGCTTGTCGGATTTACCGAGATCACAAACGGTATCGCTACGCTTGCCCAATCCGCAGTAACTCCCGCCGCATACTATGTACTTTCCGTTCTCTTCCTGTCCTTCGGCGGACTCTGCGGACTCGCACAAACCGGATCAATGATCAAAGCAGCCAAGCTTTCATTAAAAGATTACATAAAACTTAAGCTGATTCTTGTGGGCATCTCCACATTGCTTGCACTCTTCTATCAGTTACTCTTCTAAACCGTCCGTAGAGATTGTGATATTTGAAAAATCGACAGTCTCTACTTCCTTTGATTTGCTTCCTGAAGAAACCGGAGCTTCCGGCGCCGGCTCCGGGAACAGCTGCGCACGGTTTGCAGAAACAACATCCAGATAGCCCTGCAAATTGGATATCAGACTGTCATAGCGTGCCTTTGATGTGTCAATGGCCTTTGTAAGAACGTCCTCGATCCCGCGAAGCTGGCTGTCCGTATAGGTCATGGCGCTCATGCGGATATCGTTCGCCTCATTTGTGGCATTATCGAGAATCTCCTGCGCCTGCTTTGTTGCGATCATAACGACCTCGTTCGCCTGCGCGTAAGCCTGCTGCATGATCTGATGTTCCGATACCAGTTCGTTTGTCTGGATCTGGGCCTGGGCGATGATCTGATCCGCCTTTGCCTGTGCGTCGGCAAGAATCGCCTCCTTGTTGCTTATAATCTTCTGATAGCGCTTGATCTCCTCCGGTGTCTTGGAACGCAGTTCTGCGATCAGCTCCTCCAGTTCTTCCTTATCGACAACGATCTTGGTGCTGGATAAAAGCTGCGGTTTGCAGCCCTCAATATATTCCTCAATCTCATCGATGATCTGTTCCATTCTGCTGCTCATAGGTTACACTCCTTGTTTTACATTATACTTCTCATAAATTTTTTCGATGATCGACTCCGGCACAAATTTGGAGATATCCCCACCGTAAGAAGCAAATTCCTTTACAATGGTGGAACTCAAGTAGGAATATTTCAGATTCGTCGTCAAAAAAATGGTCTCCATATCCGGATGCTGCACATGATTTGTCTGTGCGATCTGAATCTCATACTCAAAGTCCGTTACTGCCCGCAGTCCGCGTATATTAATGGTTGCCCCGATTTCTTTCATGTAATCGACCAAAAGACCGTCGAAGGATGCGACCGTCACATTTGGATAATCTTTTGTCATCTCTTCTATCATACTAACACGTTCTTCTAAAGAAAACAATGAATTTTTTGAACTGTTGTTCAGCACACCGATGACAAGCTCATCCACGATTTTGGAGGAGCGATCGATGATATCCAGATGCCCGAAGGTGACCGGATCAAAACTTCCCGGATAGATTGCTTTTTTCATATCAGCCTCATTTTCTGCGCAGAAAAACGTGCGCGTTTGTCTTATATTTTTTATATTTTGTAATTTCAAACCCCATTTCTTCCACATCGTCAAAGGCTGTCCCCAAGGAAGCCTCCACAACGATCAGCGAATCCGGCTTTACAATGGAGGAACGGGAAAGAAGACAAAGAACCTCCTTTTCCAGCCCTTTCTCATATGGAGGGTCCATAAAAATAATATCAAACCGGTATTTTCCCTCAAGCATCGCAATTGCCGAACGGACATCCTGCACCAAGAGTCTGGATTCTTCATCAAACTTCGTAAAACGGATATTTTCTTCAATGCATTTTGCAGCCTTCTTCCCGCTCTCCACAAAGACCGCACAGGCTGCTCCGCGGCTTAGGGCCTCCAATCCGATCTGCCCGCTTCCCGCAAACAGATCAAGAAAATAGCACCCCGGTATCTCGCCCTGTAAAATATTGAAAAGCGTCTCTTTTATCTTATCTGTGGTAGGTCTGGTTTCAAGACCTTCGATCGTTTTCAGCGGAAGGCTTCTGCGCGTCCCTGCTATGATTCTCATGGCAATCCCCCACTATTTCTGTTCTTTTAAAACATCTTTATTCTTAGCGATATAATCGATCAGAGAGACCACCGTAAGGATCGTCGCGATCCAGATCAGCACGATCCCCAGAATCCTAAACCATTCCAGCTCAAAATTCAGGATCAGTACAATGACCATCAGCATCTGGAAGGTAGTCTTAAATTTGCCCCAGTAGCTTGCGGCAATGACAACGCCGTTATCGGATGCGATCAGACGGAATCCGCTGATAATAAATTCTCTCGCAATGATAATGATCACCACCCACGCCGGAAGAAGCTCCAGCTCGATCAGACAGATCATCGCCGAACATACTAAAAGCTTGTCCGCCAGAGGGTCCATAAACTTGCCGAAATTTGTTACAAGATTGTACTTTCTTGCAATCTTTCCATCCAGAAGATCCGTAAGGCTTGCCACAACAAAAATCGCCGTTGCGATATAGTTTCCGTAGCCTTCAAAATACGGGGCAAGCAGAAAAAATACAAAAAAAGGAATCAGGATCACACGAAACATCGTTAATTTATTTGGTAAATTCATAATAGCTCTCCTATCAGATCATATTCATACGCTCCGGTAACCCGCACCTTCGCAATATCACCGGTCATCAGTTCCTCGTCGGTATTGATAAAAATATAGCCGTCCACATTCGGCGCATCCCGGTAGGTCCGGCCGATATAAGCATTTTCATCCGCGACCTTTCCCTCGATAAAGGCGTAGAATTCCGCTCCTGCAAGACTGTCATTTTTGTCAAAGATAACCTCTTCCTGAAGTTCCATGAGGTCCGCCTGCCACTCTTCCTTCAACGCTTCTTCCACCTGATCCGGAAATTCTGCCGCAGGGGTTCCCTCCTCCGGCGAATAGGTAAATGCGCCGAGACGGTCGAATTCCATGTCATTCACAAACTGCATCAGTTCTTCATGCATTTCCCCGGTTTCCCCCGGAAAACCACAGATCAGGGTCGTCCGAAGCGTAATATCAGGAATCCTCTCCCGCAAGCGTTCAATCCTTGCGGCAAGTTCCGCCTTTGTCGTCCTGCGCCCCATTCGTTTTAAAATGGTATCATTGCAATGCTGGATCGGCATGTCAAGATAATGGCACACCTTTGTGTTCCGGATCATTGCATCGATCAGTTCCTCATAGATTTCCTCCGGATAGCAGTACATAATGCGGATCCAGAAAAGCCCCGGTATCTCATTCAGTCCGTCAAGCAGTCTGTGCAGGGACTTTTCCCCGTACAGATCCACGCCGTAAAGGGTTGTCTCCTGTGCGACGAGGATCAATTCCTTTACCCCGCCGTCCGC
Source organism: uncultured Lachnobacterium sp. (assembly GCA_964425905.1). Lineage (GTDB taxonomy): Bacteria > Bacillota > Clostridia > Lachnospirales > Lachnospiraceae > Roseburia. Next base: position 26,407 of record CAYROM010000019.1, read on the forward strand.
AAGCTCCCGCGCCTGCGCTAAAAGCTCCTCCATAGGGATGCTGCGGTAGCGTCCCCGGATAGACGGGATCACGCAGTAGGTACAGTTTTTATTACAGCCCTCCGCAATCTTTAAATACGCAAAATGCCCGCCCGTAGTAAGAGTCCGTTTTGCGGTATGCTCCGGAATGCCCGTAAGGGGCTTTAAATTCTTATAGTAATGTTCCCCGAGCGTCTCATGAACCGCATCACAGATCGCGTCATAGGAGTTCGTGCCGAGTATCGCATCCACATCCGGGATCTCCTTTCGGATCTCATCCTGATAACGCTGTGCAAGGCAGCCGGTGACAATCAGGGATTTACATGAACCTTCCCTGCGGTATTCCGCCATCTCTAAAATGGTATTGATGCTCTCCTCCTTGGCGTCATTGATAAAGCAGCAGCTGTTGATAACGATGATATCCGCCTTCGTCTCATCATCCGTCAGCTCGATTCCGTCCTTCGTCAACATTCCGATCATATACTCGGAATCCACAAGATTTTTATCGCATCCTAAGGATATAAACAATAATTTCATAGCGTTCTTCCTATGCAAGAAAAGTGCGCCTTTTACACACTCTTTTGCGCCTCTTTCAATCTCACAGGCGCAGCTTTTCGCCGCGCGCATGCGCATCGTCTGCCCGAAGGGCTATTTATCTCATAGGAAATCAGTATACTTTAACGCTTTAGCGCAACAAGGGCTTTCCTATGAGATAAAAGAGGAATGACAGCGCCTCTGCCATCCCTCTTTCTTCTTTCTAATTTTCCTCATCAGAGACGATCTTAACTTCACCTCTATATAGCTCCTGTACCGCAATGGAAAGCGGCTTGTTGCAGGGCGCGCTTGCAAGCGGCTTGGCTCCGTCGATCAGCTGACGCGCTCTTTTTGAGGTAGCAAGAACAATGGAATAACGGCTGTTTACAACCGGCTCCTCTCCAATTTCCACTTCGTCGTTTACGACCTTCATTAATTCTACATAAGATGGATGTATCATATTTATTCTCCTTTCGAAAAGCTGTTAAGCTCTTTCCTCATTTTATCTACAAAAACCAGATTTGCGGAAACGGAATACTGTGCATTTCCGCTTTTTTGGTTATTGCGCTCATTCATTATAATACTGTGCAGACGGTTCGTACAGTCTAAAAGATCGTCATTGATCACCAGATAGTCGTATTCCTCGATCCCCTGGGATTCCTCCACAGCCCTTTTGAGCCTTTTGTCGATAACCTCCTTGGTCTCGGTTCCCCTTCCGATCAGACGATTCTTTAACTCCTCTGCGCTCGGCGCCGTCACAAACAAAAGCCGGGTATCCGGAAACTGTTCTCTGATCTTTAAGGCACCCTGAATCTCTATCTCCAATATGACATTTTTCCCCGCTGAAAGCTGCTCCATAACATATTTTTTCGGAGTACCGTAATAATTTTCAACATACCGGGCATACTCGATCAATTCATTATCATCAATCATCTTCTCAAACACATCCTTGGTTACGAAAAAATAATCCTTTCCGTCTGTCTCTCCCTCCCTTGGTCCGCGGGTCGTCGCCGAAACGGAAAGCGCATAATCTTCCCCGTGTTCTGCAATCAGCTGTTTCATCAGAGTTCCTTTTCCGGAACCCGAAAATCCCGAAATAACAACAAGAATTCCCTTTTCCATGATTAATCTTTCACCTCTTGGCTGATATCGGAGTGGTTAAACCTGCCGGACAGCGTCTCCGGCGCAAGTGCCGATACGATTATTTTATCGTTGGATGTAAAAATAACACTCTTTGTTTTGCGCCCCTGTGTTGCATCGATCAGGGTCTTATTTTCCTTTGCCTGCTGGATCTGCCTCTTTACCGGAGCCGATTCCGGAGAGATGATCGCGATTACCTTGTCGGTGTTGACCACGTTGCCAAAACCTATATTCATTAACTGTGACATAAATTCCGCTTCGCTCCTTCTTCCTTGACGGGCTGCCGTGCATGCAAGCATGACGGCTCTGTATGCGTCAGCAAGCCCTTTCGACTCTTTCATTCCCGCCGTGCCAAGCTCGATTCCGCTTCGCTTCATCTCGCTTGACGGGCTGTCGCCCTATAACAGCTGACGCATATCCTGCCGTGCATGCAAGCATGACGGCTCTGTATGCGTCAGCAAGCCCTTTCGACTC
>CAYROM010000019.1:28672-37469 GCA_964425905.1 uncultured Lachnobacterium sp.
CAGCTGACGCATATCCTGCCGTGCATGCAAGCATGACGGCTCTGTATGCGTCAGCTGTTGCACGGCTCATAGCTTATTCAATATTTTGTATCTGTTCTCTTACTTTTTCAATGTCGGTTTTGAGATTGATGCCGATATCGGAAATTTCGAGGCTGTTTGCCTTTGAGAGAATGGTATTTGCCTCGCGGTTCATCTCCTGGGCGATGAAATCCAGTTTGCGCCCGATTCCGCCGCCGGCGATCAGCGTATCCTTTGTCGCCTGAATATGGCTGCGCAGTCGCACCGTCTCTTCATCCACACAGATCTTATCCGCATAGATCGTAACCTCCGTTGCGATCCGCCCCTCATCGATCTGGCGGTCCTTTAATATCTCCTTAACCTTTTCCTCCAGCCGGGTGCGGTAATCCTTCATGATATCGGGGTAACGGACCTCAATCACATCCACATAGCCGAGCATCTGGTCAAGCTTGCCGATCAGATCCTCCTTTAAACTTCCGCCCTCCTTGATCCGGCTCTCCACAAACTCCTCACAGGCCCCACGGAGCGCCTTTTCAAGACCGGACCACAGTTCCTTTTCATCAAGTGCCTGTTCTTCCATCACAAAGACATCCGGATAACGGGACAATGTACTCACGCGGATATCGTCCTCCAGCCCAAACTGTTCCGACATCCGGCGGAGATATTTTAAGTATTCCTCTGCCAGCGCGGAATTGTATTTTAAAGAATAATTATCCTCCGTATAATCTTCATAGGTGATATACAGATCCACTTTCCCCCGCTCCATATATTCTTTTAAAAGATTGCGTATACTGCTCTCAAAAAAATTCAACTTCTTCGGCATCTTGATATTGACATCCAGATACCTGTGATTTACCGATTTGATCTCCACCGTAAACTTACGTTTTTCGTCAGCAACCTCACAGCGGCCAAATCCCGTCATGCTTTTGATCATCAAACGCTACCTTCTCTCGTGCATAGATATTTGTATTATATAGCTCTTTTAGATTTTCGTCAAATATTGATTGACATTTTCACCTTTTTTCTTCATTCTTCATCACGAAGGAGAAAATTTATGACTAATAAATATCATCAGATTTCTCTTAAAATTCAAAAAAAAGAGACTACACAGACTTTTCTGCATAGTCTCTTCTGTAAACAGCTTCTTATCAACCCTTATCTGCGGTTCATCAAGCCAAAAACTTTTTCCCCTGATATTCCAACTGCTACTGCTGCCGCTAACAGAATCATCACCACCCATACCACCGGAAAATCATCTCCGGTCTTCGGTGACGCTACCTGTGAAGCTGCCGGCTGTGGAGTCTGCGTCAGATTTATTGTGTTTCCCGAATTTACAGGTTGTGTCGGATTCGTCGGATTCGTCGGATTCACCGGGCTCGTCGGATTCTCCACTTTCTCATCTTTATAAATAATCGCATAAATCGAAAATTTGTCTGTCGCAAATGTAAGCTTTCCACTTGAAGCGTCATATTTTCCATCAATCACCGTCGCAATGCCGTCATGAATTCTTATGATACCGTATGTTCTTTCTATTGCAGCATTTTTATTTAACAGATTATCCGGTATGGTAATTGATATACTGATTGCTTCGGCCGTATCCTCTATTTTTCTGCTATTATTCCCTATCTTCAATAGCAATTCAATGTCTAAATACTGTGCAACCGTATAATCGCCCAGTTTCTCCCCTATCAGCTTCTCCTCTTCAGTTGTCGGCTCGACATCTGTTACAGTCATAATTATATCTGTGGATTCACCATTATATATAGCTCTCTTTTCTTCCTGTGTCAGATCGACTTTCTCTAATACATCTGCTGTATCTGAATTTAAGACAATTTCTGGCGCATCCCCTGATATCTGTACCTCCGATTCCTCTGAAATATCCAGTAAGGCAAATGTCTCCAAATCATTATATGTTCCTTCTGCATCAGGATAGGATTGTACTATCTCTGAATGATTTTCAGCGACAGCTTTTTCTTTCTCTGAAAGTGCATCATAAGCCTCTACTACCGCCGTATATTTCTCACTTAAAACTTCATAAGCCTCTACTACCGCACCACGTGCGTCAAGTGCAGCATTATAAAGTTCCAGAACTGCGGTCATGTCAGTTTCATCATTATCCAATGCATCATTATATTCTTGCAGTGCTCCTACAATATCGTTTTCTTCATCTCCGTAATAGTTTCCTACTGCGCTCCAAAAGGAGTCCAGTTCATCCCAGTAAGCACTCTCTGCGTTCCAGTAAAAACACATTTCCGGCCTGTCCGGTTCTTCTAGTTCCGACAAACAATTTTCAGCCTCTTCGTAACATTCTTTTATTTCATCAATGCTATCATCGGCCCCTTCTATTTCCTCGCTCTGTATAGCATCGTATGCTTCTGTTACCGCTTCATACTTTTCTTTTAACTTCTCATAAGCAGTAAGAACTGCCCCACGTGTACTGGACACCTCACTATACAGTTTCCGAACTGTGTCTTCACTCTCATTCGAATCTACTGCAGCATAGTATTTCGGCAAGGCTCCCTCAATTTCTTCGTCATCGTTTCCATAAAAATTATCCACGGCTGTCCAAAAATCTTCTTCTGCTGCCCAATATTCTTCTGTTGCTGCCCAAAAAACGTCTTCTCCAGTCGCTTCCGTCCCATCCGATAATGGCACCTCTTCCCCCGCAAACACCGGAATATTTGGATTCATCCCCAAAATCACGGTACAAACAAGTATCAATCCTATAATTCCACGTTTCACTTTTTTTGTCATAATTCTCTTTCCTCCTTTTTAATGTTCACATTATATCAATACTCTATCCTTTTTGTCAAGTTAAATTATCATCTGCGATTATTTATTATCATTAAAGGTAATGAAATATCTTTTCGGATTAGATATAGTAGGTCTAAAAAGGATATATGTTCTTGATTTCAAAGAGGTACAGCTATGATTAGTGAGAAAATAAAAGCTTTGAGAGAAAAAAACGGATTCACCCAGACAGCTCTGGCTAAAAAGCTGGGACTTTCCCGTTCTGCCATTAATGCGTGGGAAATGGGTATCAGCATCCCTTCTACACAATATGTCGTAGAGCTTGCTCTGCTCTTTAGGGTGTCTTCTGATTTTCTTCTTGGTATTAACATAGAGGAGACTCTTAATATTACAGATTTGACTGCCGAAGAAAAAAACATTCTTTATTCCCTTTTGAATTATTTTAAAACATGCCACTCCAATACAGCACCATCCTCCGAGGAAGCTCTCTAAGGTACGCTTCGTGTTTTAGACAGGTGATTTATGTTATAGTGATTAGCAGAACTATACAAAAAAGGTGACTTTTCTACATTTTAGGAAAAAAGTCACCTGCTATTTTATAAAAAATTTACAAATCGAATTTTTTTTTGCAATTTTTGTTGACTTTAACACATTTTTTTCTTCATCCTATATAATAGCAATTGTTTATAAGAATTTGTGAATGAAAAATTACAGGAGGTAATATCCTTGGCATTAGACGGCATCGTAATTTCAAATCTGGTACATGAATTGAATGGGACCGTAGCAGGACTAAAAATAAGCAAAATTGCACAGCCTGAGAATGATGAATTGCTTCTCACGATAAAAGGAAATCACGGGCAGTACCGTCTTCTTATATCCGCAAGCGCTTCCCTTCCGTTTGCATATCTTACGGAGGAAAACAAGCCGGCGCCCCTCACGGCGCCCACCTTTTGTATGGTTTTAAGAAAGCATATTGCAAACGGGCGGATCGTAAGGATCTGTCAGCCCGGCATGGAGCGCATCATCCAAATGGATATCGAGCATCTAAACGAGCTTGGCGATCTGTGCCAAAAAACTTTGATCGTAGAGCTGATGGGCAAGCATTCCAATATTATTTTCTGCAGCAGCGACGGAACCATCATCGACAGCATCAAGCATGTTTCCTCCGCGATGAGTTCCCTGCGGGAGGTCCTTCCGGGCCGGCCTTATTTTATCCCGGACACACAGGGCGGAAAAAAAACTCCTCTAAACCGGACGGCGGACGAGGTGATGGAAACCCTGAAAAGCAAACCTTTATCTATCTCAAAAGCAATTTATACATCCTATATGGGAATCAGCCCGCTGCTTTCCAATGAAATTGCCTACCGCGCAGGACTTGACGGCGATCTGCCTGTTTTCTCCTGTAATGACGATGAGCTAAGGCATCTGGCAAACCATTTTTGCTGGTTTATGGAGGACATCGAAAAAGGAAATTATACGCCGGTCATTGTGAGGAAGGAAAAGGAACCTGTTGAATTTTCCTGTGTAAATCTGACCCAATATGCAGATTATAACATAGAAAGCTTTTCCTCCATCTCCCGTGTTCTTGAAGTATATTACGCCGAAAAAAATGTGTACGCCAGAATACGCCAGAAATCTACCGATCTAAGAAGGATCGTAGGCACCGCTTTAGAGCGCAATGTGAAAAAATATGATCTGCAGCTAAAACAGCTTAAGGATGCAGAAAAGCGAGAAAAATACAAGCTTTACGGGGAACTCCTTCAGGCCTACGGCTACGGCGTCCCCGAGGGCTCCAAATTTATGGAGGCGGAAAACTATTACGACAACAATGCCCTCATCCGGATTCCGCTTGACCCGCTTCTCTCCCCGATGGAGAATTCAAAAAGATATTTTGAAAAATACGGGAAGCTAAAGCGTACTGCCGAGGCGCTCGATTCGCTTATCAAGGAGACGAAATCCCGGATCGACCATCTGGAATCCATACAGAATTCCCTTGATATTGCCCTATCCCCGGAGGATCTTGTGGAGATCAAACAGGAATTGACCGACTACGGCTATATCAGAAAAACCCGCAGTTCAAAAAAAACGCGCGCGAAAAGCAAGCCGTTCCATTACCTTTCCTCCGACGGTTATGATATTTACGTCGGAAAAAACAATTATCAGAACGAGGAGCTCACATTTAAGGTCGCAACCGGAAACGACTGGTGGTTTCACGCAAAGGGCATTCCCGGCTCCCACGTGATCGTGAAATCAAAAAACGAAGAACTGCCGGACCGGGTTTTTGAGGAAGCCGGAAGACTTGCAGGCTTTTACTCCAAAGGGAGGGAAAACGACAAGCTTGAAATTGATTATCTGCAAAAGAAAAATGTGAAAAAGCCCAACGGAAGCGCTCCGGGATTTGTTGTATATTACACGAATTACTCTCTTACCATCCATCCGGATATCAGTGATCTTACCCTATTAGATGGTTAAAATACCTTTACTTACCAGCATAGCAATTCCACCATTGGACAAAATATAATTGTAACCACAGGTTACAGACACACCAAAGGAGGAAATTGACATGAGCAATAAGAGTACAAAAAGCGCATTAGATCGTTTTAAGTATGAAGTAGCCAGCGAAATCGGCGTCCCGCTTAAGCAGGGATACAACGGAGACCTTACTTCCAAGCAGAATGGATCTGTCGGCGGATATATGGTTAAGAAGATGATCGAAGCACAGGAAAAGCAGATGGCAGGTAAATAACAAATAACAAAAAAGGAGTGCCGCAAAATAACTGATCTTAGTTATCAAGCGGCGCTCTTTTTTGTAAAGCTTACAGATTCATCTTCTTGATCTGCTCCTCCATAAAACGATTCATCTCCCGCCTAAGTCCCCCGTGTTCCTCCAATTCCAGATTGGGGTCCTCTGAAAGCACCCTCTTTACCGATTCCGAAGCCGCCTTCAAAATATCCGAATCCTGATAGACATCTCCCAATTGAAATGCAAGCTCCCCGCTCTGCCGGATTCCAAAAAAGTCTCCCGGTCCCCGGAGCTTTAAGTCCTCGCTTGCAATATAAAAACCGTCGTTGGAACGGTTTAAGGTTTCCAGCCTCTTTTGGGCAAGCTTAGAGTCAGAGGTATTAAACATAATGCAATAGGACTGAGCCTCCCCGCGCCCCACTCTCCCCCGGAGCTGGTGAAGCTGTGCAAGACCGAAACGGTCTGCATTCTCGATCAGCATAACCGTAGCATTCGGCACATTCACGCCGACCTCCACGACAGTCGTGGAGACAAGAACCTGAACCTCGTTTTTGGCAAACTGTTCCATGATCCGGTTCTTTTTCTCGCTCTTCATTTTCCCGTGGAGCGCCCCCACCGATATTGCGCCGCCGTAAAATTCCCTAAGAAGCTTTGCATAGTCCTCCACATTCTCCGCATCCACGTTCTCCGTCTCCTCCACCAGGGGACAGATCACATATGCCTGATGCCCTTCGGCAACCTGACTTCTTATAAATTCATAAGCTTTTTCGCGATAGCTCCGGTTTACCACACAGTTTTTGATTGAAAGCCGCCTTGCAGGAACCTCGTCGATGACGGAAATGTCCATATCCCCGTAAAGGATGATTGCAAGTGTCCGCGGGATCGGAGTTGCGCTCATCACAAGGATATGAGGGGTTTTTCCTTTTTCGGAAAAGGTATCTCTCTGGCGCACCCCAAAACGATGCTGCTCATCCGTAATCACCAGCGCAAGATTGGAGAAAACCGTCTTCTCCTGAATCAACGCATGGGTTCCGATTACCATTGCATTGGGAGAATCCAAAATTTCCTCATATGCCAGCCTCTTCTCCCTCTGTTTCATAGAACCGGTCAGAAGAATCACCTTCGTGTCCATTCCAAACTGACTGCACATCTGGCAGAAAGACTCATAATGCTGCTTTGCAAGCACCTCCGTCGGAGCCATGATCGCAGACTGGCAGCCGCTTTTGGATACCCATGCCATCGCAAGAAAAGCAATGATCGTCTTGCCGGAGCCCACATCCCCCTGTATCAGCCGCTGCATGACAAATTCTCCCGACATATCGGATACAATCTCCGACAGCACACGTTTCTGGGCATTCGTAAGCTCATAGGAAAGCATGGAGATCATGCGGTCAATATGGGCCGGATCACAAAAAGAAAAGGGATTTAATTTCCTCTTTTGTCTGTTCTTCTGATACTGCATTCCCATGATAAACAGGAAAAATTCATCAAATACCAGCCGCTTTCTGGCTTCCACCAGCGTATCCATGGAATCCGGAAAATGGATCTGCTTTACCGCATAATTATACTCGCACAGCTGATTTTCCCGGCGCACTTTCTCGGGAAGATGATCTGCAAACAAGACCTCTTGGGACAGAGCCCGGCGGATCGTTTTCATCATCAGATTATTGGTAATGCCCAAAGTAAGCGCATATACCGGCATGAGCATCATTTCCATGCCCATATATTGTTCCGGTGAGAAAACAGCCGGCTGTTCCATTGTAAACTGTCCGTTTTTTCTCGTCAGCTTCCCGTAAAAAACATACTTCTTCCCGCTTAGCACGCTGTTTTTTATGTAGGGCATCCTGTACCACACAAGCTGGATATGATCGTGCTCATCCCCGATGGTCAGTAGCGTCACCGGCATTTTTGCGGTTTTTCTGACGACCGGCGCCCGGTGTACAAAAGCCTCCGCTGCACAGTATCCCTCCGAAAGCTGCCCTGCAAGCGGGAAGCAGACCTTCTTTGGATACTGTATATAGGTACGGGGAAAACGAAGGAGTATATCACCCACGGTGTATACTCCTATCTTTTCAAAGGATTGTGCTGTTTTTTCACCGATTCCCTTCACTTCGTCGATGGAAGAATTGCGGTTCATGCGGCCTCCTTTTTTGCTTATTCCACGGAAATTACATAGTAATAGATCGGCTGGCCTCCGTTATTGACCTCCACTTCCACATCCGGATATTTCTCCTGGATCACGGAAGCAAGCTCCTCTGCGTCCTCCTCCGTTACATCCGATCCGAAGTAGATGCTTATGATTGCAGAGTCGTCGTCAATCATCTCATCTACCATCTCAAGGGTAGTCGCCTTCAGCTCCCCACCCACAGAGAGGATAGACTTATCGCCGATTCCCATATAATCCCCCTGCTTGATGGTCTTTCCGTCAATCTCGGTATCACGAACCGCATATGTGACCTGCCCGGTCTTGACCAGCTCGATCTCCGATGTCATCGTCTCCTTATTCGTCTCCGGCGAATAGTCCGAAATAAAGTTCACAAGGGCGGTAATGCCCTGAGGTATCGTCTTTGTCGGGATAACGATAATCTCCTTATCCTCTACAAGGGTTGCCGCCTGATTCGCGGCCATAACGATATTCTTGTTATTTGGAAGGATAAAAATGTGGTCCGCATTCACTTTCTCGATGGCGTTTAGCATATCCTCCGTGCTTGGATTCATGGTCTGGCCGCCCTCAATGATATAATCAACGCCAAGTCCCCGGAAAATCTCATTGATTCCTTCTCCGATGGAAACGGATATAAATCCCATATCCTTATGGGGCGCAGTCAAAGTCTCCTCCGCCTCTTTTGTCTCCTTCTGTGACGCAAGCTTCTCTGCGTCCTTTATCAGCTTTTCCCGATGCTCCTCCCGCATGTTGTCAATCTTGATCTTGGTAAGCGCCCCATGCGTCAATGCCTTCTGGATTGCAAGTCCCGGATCATTGGTATGTACATGGGTCTTTACGATCTCATCGTCAGCTACAACAACGATCGAATCACCAATGGACTCCAAATAGCTCTTATATTCCCCTTCTTCCCTGTTGGAAAGAGGCCTGTTTAACATAATGATAAACTCCGTGCAATAACCGAACTTAATCTCCTCTTCGACCGGCGCCGCATTCGTCCCTGTCCCTGTCGCCGACAGTTCTCCCTCCGATGCAAAGTTAAGTTCTTTTCCGAGGAGCGCATCATATGCCCCCTTTAACACCTGTACCAGACCCTGTCCGCCGGAATCCACAACTCCCGC
>CAYROM010000020.1:0-1828 GCA_964425905.1 uncultured Lachnobacterium sp.
GACAACAACTGCAAGTTGTATTATTTTTATTTTATTATTAAAAATCCGGTTTCGTTCAATTCCATTCAGAATCAGTAATATATTTTGGACTGCCGGTATGCCGTATGGAAGGATTTTCATTTAAAGCAAGTGATGCTTGTGGTTGATCAGAATCACAGGTATGTTATACGGGAGAAGCTAAGGAAACGCAAAAAGTATACGAATTTTAAGAAAGCAATCTCTCTGGAATCTATTGTTTCGAATGAAACGCAGATCAACAATCCGATTCATGTGGAAGCAGAGGTAGATGGTGAGATCCTGCATAGAAAAAGAAATAAATGGACATGTCTATTATGTGATTGATAAGAAGACGGAGGATTTCCAAAAGATAAAACAGTATGAGGATCATGTTCTCCAGTTTGGATCATATGAACATTTGCTTTCTTTGCTATCGGCAAAATTACTGATTAGTACAGATACCAAAGAACATGCATTTGTATACAGGGCAAGAGGAAGCAGAATACTACCGCATATTTTGAACAAAGAATATGTGTTTTTACAGCACGGAGTAACCGCTTTAAAAAAAGTAGATCAAGTTTATGCCAAAGGGAAATTTGGCGAATGCAAGAAATTTGTGGTTACTTCAGAGATTGAAAAAAAGATAGTCAAAAAAATTTTAAGTATAGCGACGATGAAATTATAATAACTGGATTTCCCAGATGGGATGTTTTAGACGATAAATCGGAAAACAAACGGCAGATCATGATCGTTCCGACATGGCGAAACTGGCTGGATGATGTTGAAAATGAAGTTTTTACTCATAGTGAATATTTTTTTCGATACATGGAATTGCTAAATGATTCAAGACTCATCAGTTTGTTAGAAAAGTATGATGTCATATGCCACTTTTATATACATATAAAGTTTAAAGACTATATCACGAATTTTGAATCAAAAGATGGTGGCAGGATCAATATTATAGTCTTTGGGGAGAAACCGTTGAATGAATTACTGATGGAAAGTAAGTTACTGATAACGGATTATTCAAGCGTTTCGTGGGACATGTATTATCAGGGTAAGCCGGTATTATTTTATCAATTTGATATTGAGGATTATTTGAATGCACATGGAAGTTATATGGATCTTAGAGAGGATCTTTTTGGAGACCGGTCGGAAACGCTGGAAGTGCTGTTTGAACAACTTGAAGATTATATGAAGGCGGATTTTGAACTAAAACCCCAATATGCAAAGCAGCGAAAAAAATATTTTAAATATTTTGATGATCAGAACAGCGCAAGAATTTGGTCAGAAGTAAAAAAATGCATGGTAACTTCAAAAATCCCCCAAGAAGTCCCGGCAAAGAACGGCAAACAGAGGTCTTCCCTGCTTGACTATGACTATTTATTACAGGAAAGCAGGAATGGACACATCGGTTTAAAAACATTGCTGAGTATGATAAAGGGATGGATGTGCTTTAAATTTGAGAAAAGAAGGAAAGACCCGAGTGATCTGTGAAAGGGGCAACTACTTTACTTAATCCTTTTTCTTATGGGACAGAAGCTGTGGAAAGTCTGGAAAAACTGTAGGATTTTGAGGAAAGGAACGGATATGAAATAAAAAATCAGCGATCCATTATTACAGATAGATAAAGAGATACTGAAAGAATATAAATTTTTCTGCCGCCAGCAGATAATTTCTGTGTTTTTGCATTGGTGTTAAAACTCCAAGTTACCGCAAACTGTAATTCAAAAGTGAATATAGTCTCTCAAAGTATCAATCTTCTCCATTTTTAGTATGCCGGAGGCGAGCATGCCATAGGTCATGTCAGCAGTAAACTTTCTGTCCGGTT
>CAYROM010000020.1:1838-37117 GCA_964425905.1 uncultured Lachnobacterium sp.
AAGTTAAAATTTCCCGTTTCATTTGATAGGTAATTGATGTAGAATTAAGCATAAAGAATATGTTGTATAGAATTTGGAGAAAAAGATAATAGGCGAAAACTTTAAAAAGCAGGAGGTTTATTGAAAATATGGAACAGTACAAGCAGGAATTTATCGAATTCATGGTCGAAAGCGATGTGCTGAAATTCGGAGATTTTACATTAAAGAGCGGGAGAAAATCCCCTTTTTTTATGAATGCGGGAGCGTATGTGACGGGCTCACAGCTTATGAAGCTGGGGGAATACTATGCGAAGGCAATCCATGACAGCTACGGAGACGATTTCGATGTACTGTTCGGGCCTGCGTATAAGGGGATTCCTCTATCGGTTGCCACGGTGATTGCATATGCCGGATTATACGGAAAGGAAATCCGCTATTGTTCCAACCGGAAGGAAGTAAAGGACCACGGAGATACCGGAATTTTGCTCGGAAGCAAAATCAAGGATGGCGACCGGGTAGTGATCATTGAGGACGTAACCACCTCCGGGAAATCCATCGAGGAGACGTTTCCGATCATAAAGGCGCAGGGCGACGTTACGATCAAGGGCCTTATGGTTTCCTTAAACCGCATGGAGGTTGGCCTCGGCGGAAAAATTTCGGCGCTTGATGAAATTCGCGAAAAATATGGTTTTGAAGCGCGTGCAATCGTTACAATGGAGGAGGTTGTAGAACATCTGTACAATCGCAATTGCCAGGGCAGAGTGGTAATCGATGATGCGATGAAGGAAGCGATCGATCGGTATTACGGGCAGTATGGCTGCAGAGGATAGCCGGAAAAAGCGGATACTTTACCTGATTCTGTTTATCGCTTATCTGATTTTATTGTTCTATCTATTATTTTTTTCCGAAAAAATGGGAAGAACTATCGAGACGGAGCAATACCGGTATAATCTGACCCTATTCCGGGAGATCCGGCGGTTTTACAGTATTCGCAATAAATATCCGAAAATGTTTTTTATCAATATAGTCGGCAATGTGGCTGCTTTTATGCCTTTTGGATATCTTGTCCCGAGACTGAAGCAGAAAAAAACCAATGTGTTTTTTACGGCGTTATTTTCCTTCGAACTCAGTCTGTGCGTGGAATTGCTGCAATTGGTATTCAAGCTCGGCTGCTTTGATGTGGATGATCTGCTGCTGAACATGGTCGGGGGCATTTTAGGCTATTTGATATACTATATTTTTAATAGAAGAAGGAACCGTAATGTTTCGCAGAAGGCGTGAAAGGTTTAAATTTACAGAGAAAACACATTCGAAAAAGGGGATAATATCCCTGACCGTGGCAGGGGTTTTTCTGGTGTGTTATATCGTGTTTTTGGTGTTTGCATTCCGGAGGGATGGGACGCTTTCGGCGTACTATGGCAGTGCCGGGGTGCTTTTGATGCTCCTGTCGGTGCTGAATCTGGTATTTTCCATCCAGAGTCTGTTCGAGGAGGATTCCTTTCAGCTGTTTCCGAGGCTTTCCCTTGTGATATCCCTTCTTGCGGCGATATGCTGGATCGGCACATATGTGATGGGATTTTTAGCCTGATCTGGCTTAGTTTAAAATATTAGCAAAAATGGAGAACAGAACATGAATTATAGACAAAGAGCGGATGCGGTCCGGGAGGAAATGGGCGAGCGCATGGAGCTTGTGGCGGAGCGTCTCTCACAGATCGAAAGGGTGCAGGAGGTTCCCTCGCCCTACGCCCCGTATTTTAAAAGCGTATCGGAATACCTTTTACTGCAGAGAGAGATCGCGCAGCAGGCTGAGGAGGGAAAAATAGAAACGCTTTCTGAAAAAGAGGGGAAGTCGTTGAATGAACGGCTGTACCGGTCGTTTTTTGAGGGGGAATACGAAGCCTCCTATGCAAACCCCGCATATGCGGTGGAAATGCTCGGCGAAGAGAACGGAAGACTGCTCGCCGCTGTTTTTGCAAGGATTGAGCAGAATAATATTTATGTCTTCCGGGGAGATATCCGGCTTTTATGCATTTACGCGGAACTCATCGTGGAACTGTACAATTATCTGGAGGAACCGGAGAACGGATCAAAGGAACTTGCGGACTGTGTCTATTCCTTTATGCACGATTATTCGGAGATTTTTGATGAGTATTATGTGACGGCGCTCCTTGATACGGATGAGGATTACGAGACAGGTATCCTGATGGAAGCCGATCTGTCCGATCCGGCGTACCTGTACCGGTACGGCCGTTTTGTCGGGACGAATGAGTTGAGGAGCGCGGAATATCTAAACACGTTTTCAGGGGAAGAAATCCAGGCGATGGCAGATACCTACACGGAGGGATACCGCATCGGCTTTGAGACGACGGGAAAGGATCTGTCGATCAAATCTATCGTGGAGATACGCTATCCCCTTGGCTTTGAGCGGATGGTGCGCATGGCGGTAAAGAACTTTGAGAAGCTTCGTCTGCGCCCGGTGGTAAGGCCCTTTTCCACGTCGGTCAATAAGCAGTTTGATTATGACCACAGGGAGGATGCGGCGCTGTGGTTGGATAAATCCTATGTGAAGAGGGATCTTGAGTGCCTTCGCAATGCTTTTGAAGCATATAAAGAAACTGCGCCGGGTTATGGAGGCCCCGCGGTGATCGAAGTATTCGGGGAGGAGCCCTTTTCTCCGAAGAACAAGCCCCAGAATCCCCGTTATTCAGAAAAACAGCAGAAGCTGTCCGTATACCGGCAGAGTGAATTTTCACAAATGCTCAATTCCTATATCCACGGGGAAGAGCGGAGTTTTACGATCATTGCCTATCCGGTTGCGGAGATTGGAAAAAACTATGAGGAAATCTTTGCGCAGACCGTAAAGATCAACACCCTTGACTATATGCTTTACCGGGATATGCAGCAGAAGCTCATCGATGTGCTTGACACAGCGGACAGGGTGCATATTGCAGGGACAAACGGAAACCGGACGGATCTGTATGTCAATATCTATCCACTTGAGAACCCGGAGAGGGAAACCGCCTTTGAGAACTGTGTGGCGGATGTCAATATCCCGGTGGGAGAGGTATTTACCTCTCCGGTATTAAAGGGAACAAGCGGAAAGCTGCATGTGTCTCAGGTCTATCTGAACGGATTAAGCTACAAAAATCTGGAACTGGATTTTAAGGACGGGATGATCGACCGGTACACCTGCACGAATTTTGAGGAGGAAGGGGAGAACAAAAAGTATATTGAGGATAATGTGCTGATGCACCATAGGACCCTTCCGATGGGAGAGTTTGCGATCGGAACCAACACGGCGGCTTTTCGTATGGCGCGGGAGTTTGACATTGCGGACAAACTGCCGATACTGATCGCGGAGAAGACCGGCCCGCATTTTGCGGTGGGGGACACCTGCTATACCTATGACGAGGAAAGCGTTACCTATAATCCGGACGGAAAAGCGATCGTTGCAAGGGAAAATGAAATTTCCGCCTTGAGAAAGACGGATATGTCCAAAGCATATTTCAACTGCCATACGGATATTACGATCCCGTATGACGAGCTGGGAGCGATCACGGTAATACGGAAGGACGGCAGCACGCAGGACATCATTCGTGACGGCAGGTTTGTGGTTCCGGGAACGGAAGTTTTGAATGAAC
This sequence comes from uncultured Lachnobacterium sp., assembly GCA_964425905.1. Classification (GTDB taxonomy): domain Bacteria; phylum Bacillota; class Clostridia; order Lachnospirales; family Lachnospiraceae; genus Roseburia. The sequence continues at coordinate 5,459 of CAYROM010000020.1, forward strand.
CGTTGGAGAATATATAAACAGGAGGATAAAAAAATGGCACAGGTAGGAATTGTAATGGGCAGCGACTCGGATATGCCGGTAATGGCAAAGGCGGCTGATATTTTGGAGCAGCTTGGCGTAAGCTATGAGATGACGATCATCTCCGCGCACCGCGAGCCGGATGTTTTCTTTGAGTACGCAAAGAGCGCGGAGAAAAAAGGCTTTAAGGTGATCATCGCGGGTGCGGGCATGGCGGCGCATCTGCCGGGCATGTGCGCGGCAATCTTTCCGATGCCGGTGATCGGTATCCCGATGCATACTACATCCCTTGGCGGACGCGATTCTTTATACAGTATCGTTCAGATGCCCACGGGAATCCCGGTTGCAACCGTAGCGATCAACGGAGGGGCAAATGCAGGAATTCTGGCAGCAAAGATCCTTGCCACCGCAGATCAGGAGCTTTTGCAGCGGCTGAAGGACTACTCTAAAAATTTAAAGGAGCAGGTTGAGGCAAAGGATGCCAGACTGCAGGAGGTCGGCTACAAAAACTATTAACAGGATTTATAAGCAGAACAACAATAAAAGGAAAAATATATTAGTAAAACTTATAAAAAACATCAGAATATATTATTGGTAAAACAGAGGATATAAAGTTATACTATAAGAGTATGATTTTAGACCTCTGTTTTTTATCGAATAGGAAATCGCTTCCTGCATACAGAGGTCAAAAGAGGTACGAATTTAAGGAGGAAAAAACAATGGATTACAAGAATTCCGGAGTGGATATTGAGGCGGGATACAAGTCGGTAGAATTGATGAAAAAGCATGTACAAAAGACCATGCGCCCGGAGGTGCTCGGAGGCCTGGGAGGATTTTCCGGGGCGTTTTCCATGGAGGCTGTCAAGGGCATGGAAAAGCCTGTCCTGTTATCGGGAACCGACGGCTGCGGGACAAAGGTCAAGCTTGCGTTTATTATGGACAAGCATGATACCATCGGGATCGACTGTGTTGCGATGTGCGTCAACGACGTTGCCTGTGCCGGAGGGGAACCGTTGTTTTTCCTTGACTATATTGCCTGCGGCAAGAACTATCCGGAAAAGATTGCGACGATTGTAAGCGGCGTAGCAGAGGGCTGCAGACAGGCAGGCTGTGCGCTGATCGGAGGAGAGACCGCAGAGCATCCGGGACTTATGCCGGAGGAGGAATATGATCTGGCGGGCTTTGCCGTAGGTCTGGTGGATGAAAAGGATATTATTACGGGAGCGGAGCTGAAGGCGGAGGACGTGCTGATCGGTATGGCGTCCTCGGGAGTGCATTCCAACGGCTTTTCTCTGGTACGGCAGATCTTCCTCATGAACGAGGAGACGCTGAATACATATTTTGACGAACTTGGAACAACCCTTGGAGAGGCGCTGCTTGCCCCGACACGTATCTATGTCAAGGCGCTTAGATCGATCAAGGACGCCGGGATTCGGGTAAAGGCGTGCAGCCATATCACGGGCGGCGGCTTTTACGAGAATATTCCCCGGATGCTTTGCGATGGCAAACGGGCGGTCGTTGAGAAGAACAGCTATCCCATTCCTCCGATCTTTACCATGATGGCGCGGGAGGGACAGGTAGACGAGAAGGTTATGTACAATACATACAATATGGGACTGGGCATGGTGCTTGCGGTCGATCCGGCGGATGTGGACAGGACGCTTGAGGCGGTCAGGGCGGCCGGGGAAACCCCGTATGTGGTCGGCAGGATCGTCGACGGTGAAAAGGGCGTAGATCTCATATAGGATAATAGGTTTACACGGAGGAAAAAAAGGGCATGATAAAATTGGCGGTTCTGGTATCCGGCGGAGGAACAAACCTTCAGGCGATCATGGATGCAATTGACAACGGGACGATCACGAACGCAAGGATCGAGGTTGTAATCAGCAATAACCGGGAGGCGTATGCGCTGGAGCGCGCGAAAAAAAGAGGCATTGCGGCTGCCTGCGTCTCTCCGAAGAGCTTTTCGGACAGGGAGGCGTTCAATCAGGCCCTTCTTGAGAAACTGAATTCCTTTCAGGTGGATCTGATCGTGCTGGCAGGATATCTTGTGGTGATCCCGCCGCAGATGATCGAAGAATATAAAAACCGTATCATCAACATCCATCCCTCGCTGATCCCCTCCTTCTGCGGGAAAGGATATTACGGGCTTAAGGTACACGAAGCAGTCCTTGCCCGGGGGGTAAAGGTGACCGGCGCTACGGTGCATTTTGTGGATGAGGGAACCGATACCGGCCCGATCATTTTGCAGAAGGCGGTAGCCGTCGAGCAGCAGGATACCCCGGAAATTTTACAGCGAAGGGTGATGGAACAGGCGGAGTGGATCATTCTGCCGAAGGCGGTGGATCTGATTGCAAACGGCAAAGTGTCCGTGGAAGGCGGACGCGTGGCAATCAAAGAGTGATGTTAAATTTACGAGGAGGACAAATATGAAGGTTCTGGTAGTCGGAAGCGGAGGAAGAGAGCATGCGATCGTAGCGAGCGTGGCAAAGAGCCCGCGGGTGGAAAAGATATACTGTGCGCCGGGAAACGCGGGAATCGCAGCCCTTGCGGAGTGCGTGCCGATCGGTGCGATGGAGTTTGACAGGCTTGCTGCTTTTGCAAAGGAAAATAATGTTGATTTTACCATCATAGGCATGGATGACCCTCTTGCCGGAGGAATCGTGGATGTTTTTGAGGCTCAGAGCTTAAAGGTGTTCGGACCGAGGAAAAACGCGGCGATTTTGGAGGGCTCAAAGGCCTTTTCCAAGGATCTGATGAAAAAATACCGTATTCCCACCGCGGCATATGAGAATTTTACCGATCCTGCCGAGGCGCTCTCTTATCTTGAGACGGCAAAGTTTCCCATCGTTTTGAAGGCGGACGGTCTTGCTCTGGGGAAGGGCGTTTTGATCTGCAATACGTTGGAGGAGGCAAAAGCGGGCGTAAAGACGATCATGGAGGATAAGAAATTCGGTGAAGCCGGAAATACTATGGTCGTCGAGGAGTTTATGACGGGCAGGGAGGTTTCCGTTCTGTCCTTTGTCGACGGAAAAACAATAAGGATCATGTCCTCCGCGCAAGATCACAAGCGGGCAAAGGATGGAGATCAGGGATTAAACACAGGCGGTATGGGAACTTTCTCACCAAGCCCCTTCTATACGGAGGAGGTTGACGAATTCTGCCGGAAATATATCTATCAGGCAACCGTAGATGCGATGGCGGCCGAGGGAAGGCCCTTTACCGGAGTCATTTTCTTTGGACTGATGCTTACGGAGAACGGACCGAAGGTGCTTGAGTACAATGCAAGATTCGGAGATCCGGAGGCGCAGGTGGTACTGCCGCGCATGAAGAACGACATTATCGATGTGATGGAGGCGTGTGTAGAGGGCAGGCTTGACAGGATCGATCTGCAGTTTGAGGATAATGCCGCAGTCTGCGTTGTTCTGGCATCCGAAGGCTATCCGGTAGCCTATGAAAAGGGATTTGCGGTGGAAGGATTAAAGAATTTCGACGGAAAGGATGATTATTTCTGTTTTCATGCAGCGACGAAATTTGACGGGGATAAGATCGTGACAAACGGAGGCAGAGTGCTTGGCGTGACCGCAAAGGGTAAGGATTTAAAGGAGGCGCGCAAAAAAGCATACGAGGCGGCCGGATGGGTCGATTTTTCCAATAAATATATGAGAAATGACATTGGCAAAGCTATTGACGAGGCATAAGTATGAAAAAAGGAATCATTTTTGATATGGACGGAACCCTGTGGGATTCCTCCGTTCAGGTCTGCAAGGCGTGGGATATTGCCGTTGAAAAATGCGGTTATGCCCGGGCGCCCATCACCCAGCAGGAAATGCAGGGGGTGATGGGGAAGACCATGGATGTGATCGCGGAGATCCTTTTCCCCTTTGTGGAGGGGGAGGCGCGGGAAAAACTTCTTGAGGAATGCTGCGGGGAGGAGAACGCGTATCTCAGGGAAAAGGGCGGAGTGCTGTATCCGGATATCCGTTCTACGATGGAGACGCTGAAAAAGGATTATCATTTATATATCGTAAGCAATTGTAACGCCGGATATATCGAGGCTTTTCTGGATCATTACGGTCTGGGGGATCTCATTGAAGATTTTGAGTGTTACGGGAACAATGGGAAGCCCAAGGCGGATAATATCGCGCTGGTCTATCAGAGGAACGGGCTTGACGACGCCGTGTACGTCGGCGACATTCAGGGGGATTATGATTCCAGTAAAAAGGCGGGAGTCAAATTTATCCATGCGGCGTATGGCTTTGGCACGATCGATGAGCCGGTGCCGCGGGCGGGCAGTTTTTCGGAGCTGCGACAGCTTGCAGGACAGGTTCTGTGATCAGGACATGCGCATAAGAGGCATTCTTTGGCACGGCGGTTGGAATCGCGGTGCAGCAGCCGTAATATGGTCATTACCGCAGATGTTGTTTTACGGTCTGCGGCGGACAAATATACTTTTATTAAAAGAAGGAGAAATGAGTTATGTTGGAAAAAATGTTTAAGCTCAAAGAGAACAACACGAATGTCAGAACAGAAGTCATTGCGGGTATTACTACTTTCATGACAATGGCCTATATTCTGGCAGTCAATCCGTCCATCCTGTCGGCGTCGGGAATGGATCCGCAGGCAGTTTTGATGGCAACTGCGCTTGCAGCCTTCATCGGAACCTTCTGCATGGCGTTTCTGGCGAACTATCCGTTTGCTTTGGCGCCGGGACTTGGTCTGAACGCTTATTTTGCCTATACCGTATGTATCGGTATGGGGTATAGCTGGCAGTTTGCGCTGTTTGCGGTATTTGTAGAGGGTATCATCTTTATCATCCTGTCCCTGACAAATGTGCGCGAGGCGATCTTCAATGCGATCCCGGCACAGCTGAAAAAGGGCGTTTCCGTAGGTATTGGTCTGTTTGTTGCTTTTATCGGTCTTCAGAACGGCTCCATTGTCGTAAATAACGACTCCACTCTGGTTTCCATCGTAAGCTTCACAGAGGATTTCCGCAATGTAGGTATCTGTGCATTGCTTGCGATCATCGGTACGCTGGTCATTGGAATCCTGTATACAAAGAGGGTAAAGGGCTCGATTCTGATCGGAATCATCGTAACATGGGTGCTTGGCATTATCTGCCAGCTTACCGGTCTTTATCAGGGAACTTCCGTGCTTCCGGTGTGGAGCGAGTTTAATCTCGGAGCCATCGGAGAGACCTTCGGACAATGCTTTGCCCCGGCGGCATTTAGCAATATCAGAATTTTGGATTTTATTGTCATCATGCTGTCATTCCTTTTTGTAGACATTTTTGATACGCTTGGAACCTTGATCGGATGTGCGGACAAGGCAAAGATGCTGGACGGCGAGGGCAAGCTTCCGAGAATCAAGCAGGCGCTTCTTGCGGACGCAGTCGCAACATCTGTGGGTGCGATCCTTGGAACCTCCACTACCACAACCTTCGTGGAAAGCTCTTCAGGAGTATCCGAGGGCGGAAGAACAGGTCTTACTTCCGTAGTGACAGGTCTGCTGTTTTTGGTAGCCATCGTCCTTTCCCCCATCTTCATTGCGATTCCGGGATTTGCAACTGCTCCGGCGCTGATTTTCGTAGGATTTTTGATGATCTCTGCCGTTGTGGATATCCATTTTGATGATCTGACCGAAGCTATCCCGGCATATCTTGCCCTTTTGACCATGCCGATCCTGTACAGCATTTCGGACGGTATCGCAGTAGGTGTAGTTTCTTATGTCGTTATCAATCTTGTATGCGGAAAGGCAAAGAAGATTACGCCTCTTATGTATATTTTGGCGCTGCTCTTTATCTTAAAGTATATTTTCCTGTAAAATAAAGAAGCGCTCATCCGGGCACACTATTATTTAAGCATAACGCACCCCAGCCCACTTCCGGGTTGGGGTATTTTTTAAAAGCTGGAAGCGGTCTTGCGCCTTTGCGCAGATACGCTTTCAGCTTTTCTCCGTAAAGGAATGGATCGTTGCCGAGAACAATGCCCCATTGCATAAGACAGGCGGCGCTGCCGGTGACAAAGGGAGCTGCCATTGAGGTGCCGGTGCGTTCTGTGTAGCCGCCCCCCGGGGAGCAGGAGACAATATCCACGCCGGGGGCGACGAGATCCGGCTTGTTTTGCATGGTACTCCAGGTGTACCCTCTGCTGGAAAAGGCGGCAAGGGCGTCGGTTGCGGTGTCGTAGGCTCCGACGGTGATGGAACGGGCGGAGGTGGAAGGGATTGTGAGCGTGGTGTCCGGCGTGGGGAGGAGAAAATGGGTGGATTCGCTCCGCACGGAGGAGGAAGGCAGCCACATTTCCCAGCTCCCCTCCTGGACATTCTGCGGAATCAGAGTGATGTTCCAGACTCCTGCGTCGAGATAGGAGGATACCGGGAGCAGATCAATATAGATCTCCTGATAAATGCTGTACGGGGAGGGTTCCCCGTAATAGAGCAGAACATTTGTGTTCTGCATCCGGTAGCGCTGGGTTCCGCTGACTGCATCCGCAGTAATCTGCATTCCGGAAACGGGGCCGGATATGGAAAGCCGGATGTCGTCGGTGTAATGTTTCCATAGCTGAATGCTTAAGCCCGGAGTATAATCGCTGACGGAAAATTCAATGCGCTGGGGCCCGGAGAGAATACCTCCGGTATGTCCGCCGCTGGCTCCCTCGTTGCCGCTGCCGATAACGATACTGCACCGTCCCTGTTCGCTGACGTCGTCGATGAAGGTCTCTATGAGGGAGGTTCCGCTGTGGGAGCCGTAGGTGTTTCCCAGACTGATATTGAGGGCAAGGGGAGCAAGCCGGCGGATACTTTCCTCCACGCAGAAATTGATTGCCTGCATAAGCTGTGTGGTATTCGGAAATCCTTTTGGGTCGGAGGGAGCGAGCTTTACCACAAGAAGAGAGGCCTCATAGGCGACGCCCCGCAGTACGCCGCCGGAGTTGGCGCCGTTCCCGGCGGCTATGCCCGCAACATGGGTTCCGTGTCCGGACAGGTCGACGCTTGGACAGATTTCCCTTTGAAGGGCAGAGGAGGGGGCGTTTATCGCTTCATTGATCGTTTCTTCGGTAAAGAGCGTGCCAAGGAAGTAGCCCGCGGGGGAAGCCCAGCCCCTATTGTCATCCGGCGCAACGGACTGGTCCCAGAGGGCGGCAATCCGTGTTGTGCCGTCGGCATTGCGGAAATCCGGATGCATATAATCGATTCCCGAATCGATGATTCCCACCAGCACGCCCTTTCCGGTAAAGGAAGAGGGATAGCCATTCTGAAGGCTGGTGATGCAGGAAGCCCGGCGCCCCTCGACCACCTCAAAGTAGAGATTTTTTGGCTTTTCAATGTATGTGACAAGGGGGGAGTTGGCAAGGGCGATGATCTGCTCTTTGGAGGCCCTTAGGATTCCGTAGCCGCTTGAGAGGGCGGTAAAAGCCAACTCGGGAAAACTGTTGCGGAAGGTATCTTCCCCTCCCACATAACGGATGATTACCTCCCAGGTCGGGAGAAGATTTCCGGGGAAGACAGTATCAAGAGGGGTGTCATCCACATTGACACCGGCGGAAAGCTCCGGTGATTTGGCAAGCTCTTCCGCAGTAGCGTAAAAGGATTCCCAGAGTAACGGTTCTATTTTCTGATTGTCTGCCATAACGTATTCCTTGCGAGTTCCGTTAAAAAAGAATATGATTTTTGGATAAAAAATATTAAGAAAGTCATAAGGTTTTTTTACTTGCTTTTTCAGGGGGAATTATTTAAGGTTATTATATGTAAAGAGTATTTTATTTATAAGAAAGGCATAGGGAAGTATATGAAAAAGAATTGGATGAAAAGAGCGGCAGCAGCAGTTTTGACCGCCGCGATGGGCGCGGGCCTATGCGCCTGCGGAGGGGAGACTTCCACGGAGACGGGGAGCAAACATTATTTTAATACATCTTACATCGATCAGGTGCCGGAAAATTTTTCGAGGATTGGAACTGCCTTGTTCAAGGGCGATGAGCTGTATTATAGCGCATACAGCGAGGATTATAACTCGACAGGGATCTATGCGTTCAATCTGGTGGAGGAAACGGAGCACACAATCCTGGAGATGGGCGGAGTGACAAATGAAGACGGAGTGATGCTCAGCTCCAAAAGCATAAATTACTTTACGGTTGATGAGGAGGGCAATATTTATGCCTACGTGAGCGCTTCTGATGTGGATGAGGAAAGCTTAAATCAGGATTACAGCGACGCGACGCTGGACGATGTTCTGGCTTTTATGGTGGATTCCTGGGGCTATGATGAGAACGAGGCCGCTCAGGACTGGGACAGCTGGTACAAGGAGTCCTATATGGATGAGGAGGGCAATGTCAACTACGGAGCATTCCTCCTGACTAATAACCTGACATATATCGATCAGCAGGATATCCAGAAATTGGATAAGGACGGAAATGTCCTGTATTCCGTTGAACTGCCGGAAAACGGAGAGGATTACTACACCAGCTGCTTCGGCATTGCGGTAGACGGAGACGGAAATCTGTACTGCGGCATGAACACATGGATGTACGACGGCTCATCAGATCTTTACTATATAGATGTCTATGACAGCGAGGGCAATAAAAAGGGACAGATTGATTGTGACGGCTGGACGTCCTCGATGCTCACCCTTTCGGATGGAAGGGTCGGATGTATTTCCTATACGGAGGAAACGGAGCTGATAATATTATTAGACGCGGATTCCCTGTCCGCTTCCGAAAGCTATCAGATAAATGCCGGTTCCATACAACCCTACGAAGGGAATGTTGTTCTGATGAATGAGGGCGGAACCCTTTATCTGTACGATCTTGAGGATCAGTCAAAGGAGACCTACCTGACATGGATGGACTGCAATATTTCCAGCTCCAGCGTAAACTCCTATGGAATGCTTTCGGATGGAACCCTTGGCGTGTTTACCCAGACGTGGACAAGTACGGGAAGCAGTTCGGAAATCGCGATACTTACAGAGGTAGATGAGAGCGAGGTCGTTAAGACGGAGACGATCAATGTTGCATGCATGTGGCTGGATTCCGATATTGAAGCGCTGGCGATCGAATTTAATAAAAAGCACGAGGAATACCACATTTCCATTACCGAGTATTACGATGATACCGCAGAGGATTGGGATGCAATGCTGGCGTCCTTTACAACGGCGGTTGCAAATGATCCGAATATAGATATCGTTATTTTTAACGATTACTCGCAGGTTACCAATTTTGCCTCCAAGGGGCTGATGACGGATTTGTATGAATTCATTGACAATGATCAGGATCTCTCAAGGGAGGATTTCCTGCCGAATATTCTGGAGGCATGCGAGTTTGACGGCGAGCTTCTTACACTTCCGAAAAGCTTTTATTTAAGCACCGTAGTAGGAAAGGCGGAGGATGTCGGAACAGAACCGGGATGGACCATTGAGGATATGAAAAATCTTCTCGCTTCAAAGCCGGAGGGAACGCAGCTGTTCTATGGAATGACAAGATCAGAGGCGCTGTCAGCCTGCTTAAGCCTTGGATACCGGGATTTCATTGACACGGTCAATGCAACCTGCAGCTTTGATACGCAGGAATTTGTGGATGTACTGGAATTTGCCAATATGTTCCCGGAGGAGTTTACATACGAGGATGATGTGGACGAGACGGAGCTGTTAAACAGCGGACAGGTTCTGCTGTCGACGTACTGGCTGTATGATCTGGATGAGATTCAGCTGTATACGGCTGTGTTCGGCGGCGATCTCACCTATATCGGCTATCCGACCAGCGAGGGCAACGGAGCGCTGCTTTCCCTTACCAATTTATACGGCATTACTTCAAGCTGCGAGAATAAGGAAGCGGCATGGGAGTTTGTCCGCCAGTTTTATGTGCCGAGCGGGGAGTCCTGGTACTCCGGCTTTTCCACTAGAACCGATGAGTTTGAAAAAGCCTGCGAGCAGATGATGGATAAGGACGAGAACGACGCATATTCCTATGGCTGGGGCAATTATGAGGTTGAGATCCGGCCGACGACTCAGGAGCAGGTAGATGAACTCAAGGATCTTGTATATAATACGACGGCGGTTTCCGGCGCAGTATCTGAGGACATCACGAACCTGATCCTGGAGGAAGCGGCATATTACTTCTCAGGAGAGCAGACCGCAGAGGAAGTGGCGGCAAAGATCCAGAGCCGTATGGAGATATATCTTAGCGAGACAAAGTAAAGGCTGAATATGAAGAAGAAACTTAAAAAAAGAAAAGTAAATAAGAGACCGGTGTCAGGATTATTCCTGGCACCGAGTGTCCTGGGAGTGCTGGTTTTCTTTGTGCTCCCGTTTCTTGTGGTGATCTACTTTTCTTTTGTCAACAATTCAATTGCAAAAAAATTTGTCGGGTTTGACAATTATGTGAGCGTTTTTGAAAACAGCGCATTTCGGACGGCGCTGGGGAACACCCTTTTATTTTCCGTAGTCGCGGTTCCGCTTGTGGTGATTCTATCTATGCTGCTGGCGCTGCTTTTGGACTCGGGTATACCGATAAAGAGCCATCTCAGGAGCTGCTTTTTGACGCCGCTCATGGTGCCGACGGCATCTATCGTGCTGATCTGGCAGGTGCTGTTTGATTACAAAGGGGTTGTGAATGCCATTGTCACCCGCTTTGGCGGTTCCCAGGTCGAATGGCTGAAGTCCTCGGCGGGAATTTTTGTGATCATCCTGCTTTTTTTGTGGAAGAACCTTGGATACAACATGGTGCTTTTTCTTGCAGCGCTGGGGAATGTGCCGAGGGATTCCATCGAGGCGGCGGCTCTTGACGGTGCGGGACGGTTTAAGATATTTTACCATGTGAAGCTGCGCTATATGTCGCCGATGATAACGTTTACAACGATCCTGTCCATGATCAATTCCTTTAAGGTATTCCGGGAGGTCTACATGCTGACCGGAGATTATCCGGTGGGGGCGCTGTATATGCTGCAGCATTATATGAATAATACCTTGGCGTCGGCAGATTATCAGAAGCTTTCCACAGCGGCAATCTACATGTCATTTATCATGATCATTGTGATCGGAATCATGTTTTTGATAGAACATCATGTTGGAAAGGATCTGGAGGAAGAATGAAAAAGCGGATTATTAAAGTTCTGCTGGCTATCTTTGCGATCGCAACGGCAATTCTGGTCCTGATACCGATTGTTCTGACGATCACAAATTCCTTTATGTCAGCGTCGGAGATCACCTCCAATTACGGAATTATCTTTGAGAAGACGGACAGCGGGGGAAAGCAATTTATCTCCGAGACTGTCAATTTAAAATTTATACCGGATATGGTGAGCTTTTCCCAGTATATCACGATCCTTTTTAAAAGCCCGGATTATCTTTTAAAATTTTGGAATTCCCTGATCCTTGTGGTTCCGATCGTGATATTCCAGTTGATCGTGGCGCTTTTGGCGGCATATGGCTTTATGAGGACGAAGGGAAAGCTTTCGGCGGTTATCTTTTTTGCCTATGTGATCCTGCTTTTGATGCCGTATCAGGTCACGCTGGTTCCCAATTATCTGGTACTCAATTGGATGCATCTTTTGAATACAAATTGGGCGATCTGGCTACCCGGCATATTTTCGCCCTTCAGCGTCTATCTATTGACAAAATATATGAAGCGTATTCCCGGGGCGCTGATCGATGCGGCAAAGATTGACGGGGCAAATGAGTGGCAGATTTTTTCAAAGATATGCGTACCGATTTGTAAGGGGATTGCGACCTCCTGTTCCATTCTGGTGTTTATGGATTATTGGAATATGGTGGAGCAGCCGCTGTTGTTTTTTTCGGACGCAGATAAATATCCGCTGTCGATCTTTCTTTCGAGAATCAATGCACAGGAGGTCGGTCTTGCCTTTGCGGCGGCGACGGTCTATATGGTTCCGTGCCTTCTGATCTATCTGTATGGGGAAGAGTCGCTGGTAGAGGGCATCGTTTATCAGGGCAGCGTGAAAGGATAAAGGGTGAGAGGAATGAGAAAAGAAAAGATCAAAAATATTGCAATTGTATTTCTGATTTTGATGTTGATTTTGACATTGTTTTCCAATACGATCATGAATTATTCCCTTGTGGAGGTCAGCACACAGCAGATTTACAGCGATTCGCTGACCTCGAAGGTGCGGGGAAGCGGTGTTGTGGAGGCCAGCGAGAATTACTCGGTGGTGATCAACGAGACGAGAAAGATTTCCACGGTGGAGGTAAAGACCGGGGCGGAGGTTGAGACGGGGGATGTTCTGTTTACGCTTGCGGATTCGGAGAGCGATGAGCTTGTGGCAAAGCGTGAAGAACTCGAGACCGCAGAGGCAGCGTATGAGACGGCGGTGCTGGAGAGCGGGATCACGGTAGCGGAGAGGCTGACGATCGAATCAGGAAAGATTCCGTCCCTGTCCGACCGCCAGAACAGTCTGATCGCGGCGCAGAGCGATGTGGATACCGCTCAGGCGACAGTAGATGCGCTGACTGCAAAGATAAGCGCTATGGAGAACACCTCGGTGGATCTGAGTGCGGAGAACCTGACAAAGCTGAATGCCGACCGGACTTATACGTCGGCGCAGGACACGGAATCGACAAAGATGAGCGCATACGAGACGGCTTCGAATACTTTGGCACAAAAGGAAACGGATTTGGAGACGGCGAAGAAGGCGTTTGAGGCGGCAGCGGAGACGGATTCCGATTATGAAGAGTTGAAATCCGCATACGAGGCGGCGAAGACGGCATATGAGAGCGCCCTATCCGCGTACAGCGCGGCAGCGACGGAGTACCAGAATGCCCAGAATGCGGCGGCATCGGCAAAGAAGGCGGTGGATGACGCTCAATATGCGATCGATTTAAAGACGTTAAACGCATCCGGCAGCACTACCGCAGCGGAGCTGCAGACACAGCTTATCACCGCAAATACAGCGCTTGCGACAGCTCAGGCAGCCCTGGAGGATCTGAAGAACAAGCTGACGGCTCAGATTACCCTCGGAACACAGTATTCCCAGCTGACCTCTTTAAAGAGCGAGGTTGCGGAGCTTGAGTCAAACGCGGTGGGAGCGGAGATTACGGCTCCCATCTCAGGAACGGTTACGCAGATCCTCTATACCGCGGGAATGACGGTTCAGCAGGGGGAGATCCTTATGACGATCCAGCCGGAGAACAAGGGGTTTGTATTAAGCTTTAACGTCACCTCCGATCAGGCGAAGCGGATCAAGGTGGGGGATGAAGCGTCAGTAGTGAATAACTGGTATGGAAACGATATTACGGCGTCGGTTCTCACCATAAAAAAGGATCCGAATGACACTACCCAGTATCTGGTGACCTGTGAGCTTTCCGGAGACGTATCGGTGGGAGACAGCTATACGCTCTCCATCGGAGAGAAAAGCTCCAACTATGATTATGTCGTTCCCACAAGCTGTATCAGGGAGGATGCAAATGGCAAGTTTATCCTCGTGGTGGAATCAAAGAGTACGCCTCTTGGCAACCGCTATTATGCCCGGAGGGTTTCGGTGGAGGTTTTGGCATCCGACGACGCAAACTCGGCGATCACCGGCGCAATTGAAGCCTATTCTTATGTCATTACGACGACGACCAAACCGGTGGAGGAAAATCAGCAGGTGCGTCTTGCGGATTAAACGGAGAACACTAAGAGAGGGACGAAATGGAATTTTGGAATCGTATCAGACAATTTAATTTCAAACGTTACCGAAGCCTTCTGCTGGTGGCTCTGATGCTTCTTTTGGTTCTGGTCATCGCGGGAATCCATAAGTCTGTCGTAGGACAGCTCGGAACCCAGCAGCTTGCGGACCGCTGGTCGAAGGATGGAAAGTATGCACAGATTTCCTGTTTTTTCACGGAGGGAACAGGACTTACGGAAACAGAGCTGCTCTCCTTGGAACAATCCCTGATGAATGCGCTCTCCGACGCGGCGATCGATACTTCCGAGGGGAATGGGCGGAAGCTGGTGGACGCATACAGCGCAGAGGGGACGCTCTCGCTTACCTCGGATCGTGCGACTACCGAGGCGAGGGCTTACGGGGTCTCCAAAGATTTTTTTCTGTTCCATCCTCTGGAACTTTTGTCGGGAAGCTATTTCACCCAGAGCGATTCTGCGGAGGACGGCGTGATCTTAGATGAGACGGTGGCATGGAAACTGTTTGGCTCATACAATGTGGCTGGGCTGACGGTGGACATCGGGAACCGGACGTATATTGTCAAGGGCGTTGTCAGGAGCGACAAGGGGCTGTTCAGCGGAGCCGCGGATGAGGAAGCGGCTACCGTCTACGTGGATTATGCGGTGCTGGAATATCAGATGGGACAGAAACTGCCGATCGACAGCTATGAGCTTTTGGTGGCAAATCCGGTGAGCGGTTTCGGAACGCAAACCTTAAAGGACGCGATTGGGCGCGAGGAGGACACCTATGAGATGGTGGAGAATTCCGCGAGGTTTGGCCTGTTAAGCCGTCTTACACGCCTTAAGAACTTCGGGGAGCGCTCTATGAGCACGAAGGGGATCGTTTATCCATACTGGGAAAACCGGGCAAGGGGATATGAGGATGTGTCCAGTCTGCTCTTGGTATTTCAGATACTGCTCTTAATATATCCGGTAATCTTTTTGTGCCGGAGGATCTACCGGCTGTGGAAACGAAAAGGCGAGGTCTGGAAATCCGTCAAGGAGTTCTGCGGGCCGAGATTAAAAAAATTGTATAAAGATGCGTACATATCTAGCAAAAAGCGAAAATTTTTTGTAAAATAAAATCATAGGATTTGGACATGGAGAGAGAAAAAAAGAAAGAAAGGGAGAGAGTATGTACGCAGACGAAAACGTAATCAAGATTAAACATGATGTATTGTATGAAGTTGCGAAGCTTGCGTTCGAGGGAAAGTTACAGGAGAAAAAAGAAAATATTCAATATGAACTGATACCGGGACCGGTTCCGCAATTTCGGTGTTGTATCTATAAGGAGCGGGAGATCATCCGTCAGCGCGTCATGCTTGCAGAGGGCAATACGCTGTATGGAAACGATGAGAAGAATGTGATTCAGGTTATCCATTCTGCCTGTGAGGACTGCCCGATTTCCAGTTATACGGTGACGGAAAACTGTCAGAACTGCCTTGGAAAGGCATGTATCAATGCATGTAAATTCGGCGCTATCGAGGCGGGACGCCTTCGCTCCCATATTGATCCGCAGAAGTGCAAGGAGTGCGGTAAGTGCGCCCAGTCGTGTCCTTACAATGCGATCGCTCATTTGAAGCGCCCCTGCAAGAACAGCTGCCCGGTCAATGCGATTACCTACGATGAGTACGGTATTTCCGTCATTGACGAGTCCAAGTGCATCCGCTGCGGAAAATGCATTCACAGCTGTCCGTTCGGCGCGATCGGTTCGAAGACCTATATTGTACAGGTGATCGAGGCGCTTTTATCCGACAGGAAGGTTTATGCGATGTGCGCTCCGGCGACGGAGGGACAGTTTGGCCCGAACATTACGATGAACAGCTGGAAAAAGGCGATGAGCGAGGTCGGCTTTAACGGATTTGTGGAGGTTGGTCTCGGCGGAGATATGACGGCGGCTTCGGAAGCTGCGGAATGGGTGGAAGCATACAAAGAGGGCAAGAAAAAGGTGACCTCCTGCTGCCCGGGCTTTGTCAATATGGTGCGCAAGCATTTTCCGGATATGGCGGACATGATCTCGACAACGGTATCTCCGATGTGCGGCGTATCCCGTATGATCAAGGCGCAGGATCCGGATGCGATTACCGTATTTATCGGGCCATGTATTGCTAAGAAATCAGAGGTGGAGGATCAGCAGATCGAGGGCAATGTGGATTATGTGCTTACATATAGTGAGATCCGTGCGATCATGAGAGCAAAAAGCGTTGCTCTTGAGCCGGACAGCACATCTTATCAGGAGTCTTCTATTTACGGCAAGCGCTTCGGCAATTCCGGCGGTGTTACGGCGGCGGTTGTCGAGAGTATGAAGGAAATGAATGCAGAGTGCGATCCGAAGGTCTGCCAGGCCAACGGCGCGGCGGAGTGCAGAAAAGCGCTGCTGCTCTTAAAGGCAGGAAAGCTTCCGGAGGACTTTATCGAGGGTATGGCATGCGAGGGCGGCTGCGTGGGCGGTCCAAGCTCCTACAACGATATGATCTCTACCAAGAGGTTTCGGGATGAGCTGCTTTCTAAGGCGGATGACCGCAAGATCCTGCCGAATCTGGAAAATTACAAGATGGAGACCTTTTCTATGCACAGATAATCCCTGTGCAGAGAATAGACGGTAAAAAGAATCCCTTAACGGTTTCTGGGACAGAAACTGTTAAGGGATTTTATACGCGCATAGGAAATTGATCCCTATGAGATAAAAAACGCCGGCGGGACAGGGGAGTTGAAGCGGACCTGTCCGCGCGGTTTAGTGGTCATCAAACAGTTCCCGAATAAGCCCGTCGGAGGCGGACTTTATACTGGCGGTATATTTTTCCTTGATATCCGGGGAATAGATCATATATAAATAGTAATTTAATGAAATTTCGTTTACGTCCAGAAAACGAATCGAGTCGGAGTAGATTGCTTCGACTCTTTTTATTGCAAAATCCGTTGCCAGAGTAATTACATCGGGATTAATGGAAACCATCTGCCAGCGGGCCTCGTCGGTAGAAAGCAGCAAAAATTGCGTATCCGGAAATTTCTGCCAGAATTCCGGGTACATCTGTTCATCCCGGGGAATCAGTCCGGTAACGGTAGATTTTGGCAAAAGCGTTGCCAGCGATACGGTGTTTCCTACGCTGAGCGGATTTTCTTTATTGATCGCCACCCGGGTGATCCCTTTATGCAATAAATGGTACTGCCAGCCGGCCTTGGCGATATGCTCCAGCATGGAGAGATGTTCTACTTCGCTAAAAAACTGAAACAGAATGGTTTTCTTTTCGTATAGGTTCTGATGGATCAGGTTTTTGTGCTGCAGATTGTAGGATGAGATTTTAAGTTTCGGAAAGCTTTTGGATAGCCGGAAAATGATGCTTGGAATAAGAGCAGAAAGCGCAATGCTGGAGTATATGGAAATAAAATTCTCTTCCACGGCAGGATTTTTTTTCCAGCCCTCTATGGTTGACAGAATCTGCCGGGCCTCCTCCAGAACCCGTTCACCTGAGGAAGTGAGCGTTATTCCCTGCTTTGTCCTTACAAAAAGGGAGTATCCCAATTCCTCCTCAAGGGAAGTGATGGCATAATTCAGGCTCGGGCGGCTGACATACAGATCATTTGCAGCTTCGTTCATGGAGTGGTACTGTGCGGTTTTAATAAAATATTCTAATTGCTTGTCCGTCATAATCCTTCCTCCCGGTATGTTGTAAAAAATATTGACAATAATGAAAAAATAATATTCTTTACAACTATCATATTCTTCAGTATCATGTATCATATAAATCATAGTAAGTTACTATGAAAAGTATAATATATGAGAGGCAAAGTGTCAATGAAGAATTGGAGGATGAAAAATGAGCAAACAAAAGATTATCGATTTCAGGGTGCGCCCGCTCTATAAGAATTACCTGTCTTTTACGCCGGAGGCAATCTGTAAAGCCCGAGAGCGTTTTGGCTATGGGGTGACGGAATCCATAGAGCAACGCGATGTGGAGACATTAGTACGGGAACTAAGGGAGGCGGGGGTGGTAAAAGCAGTCGTGCCTTCCCGCGCTTTGTTTGGAACGACCAATGAGGAATTGTTCGAATTGCAGGATCAGTATCCGGATCTGTTTGTGGTGTTTCCCCACATTGATATCGAAAACAGGGAGAAAGCTCTGGGGGACATTGATAGGTACATTATAAACGGGAGGGGAGCCGGAGCCGTGATCGAGCTTCACGGCCCGTTTATCAATGAAAATACGGATGAAATATATCAGAAGCTGGAGGAGCATTATATTCCGGTTATGATTACCGCAAGCGCGTGGAACAGACCTCTGATCACGAACTCGATCCCGAGAATGATCGATGAGATTGCCACGAAATTTCCCGAGCTTGTAATCGTCGTTGCCCATGCGGGATGGCCCTGGGTAAATGAAATGGTTGCGATAACATATCTTCATCCAAATCTTTACCTGCTGGCAGATTTTGAGCCGGTAAGAGGCGTGGGCTCTGATTTTCTTAAAGAAGGCACCCGTTATATGGCGGGCAGGCAGGTGCTGTTTGGTTCCTCTTATCCGCTGGGGCCGGTGGAACAGGGAATCCAGAGCATACGCGATTGGAATCTTCCCAAGGAGATTGAGGAGGACATTTTATACAATACGGCAGCAAAAATTTTAAATTTATAGAGAGGACAAAAGAATGAAAAAGAGAGTGATAAGTCTATTTATAACAGGTATGCTGGCAGTTACGGGGCTGGCTGCATGCGGGACAACGGAAGAAAAAACGGCGGATCCTGCCGTGGAAAATGCAGGCAGTCAGAAAACGGAGGAGGACGGCTTAAACCTTGCCGACACATTTACAATAGGAATCATGAACAATCAGCCGGTTCCTCTTACTGATGAATACTACGGTATTACGGAGGGGCTTCTGGGAGAAGGGGTTACCGTTGACCGGGTTGACTTTCAGGCAGGACCGGATGCGGTCACCGCATTGGCATCCGGGGACATCGATGTTGTTTTTGGCGTCGGTTCCTTTCCGGTTGTTTCAACCGGAACAAACGATTTTGATTATGAATTGATTGCCTATGAATCGCTAAAGGATGAGATGTGGCTGGTAGTCCGTGCGGATTCGGGGATCGATGATGTGGAATCTCTTGCCGGGCATAAGGTTTCCGCCAGCTTTGGCACAGGCTCCCATTACGATCTGCTTCAGGAGTTAAATGCGGCGGGGCTTTCCATTGGCGATCTGGAAATCATAAACATGGACAGCGAGACTTCGAAGGCTGCTCTGGTGAAGGGTGATATAGATGGGGCAGAATTGGGATTTAACGCCGCCTCCCAGTTGATCGCGGATGGCACGGTAACGTTGTTATCCAAATACGACAACGATCTTGTATGGGTGCTGGCAAATAAGGAATATGCGGATGCCAATCCTGAGTATATCAGCAAGTTTGTACTGGCGCTGCACAATGCCGGAGTGTATATTGAGGAGAATACGCAGGAGGTGATCGACAATTTGACGGAAGCCCATCCTGATTTTTCGGAGGATTTTGTAGAGGTGTCCATCGAACATTTAAAAAATTATTCCTTCTTTGATCTCGGCGATGAGCTGACCTACAACAATCTGGCAGGCGTGTATGAGTTCTCGCTGGAGCAGGAGGTTGTGGAAGGAACCTATGATGTTGATAAGTATGTAAATACGAAATATGCAGAGAGAGCAAAGGAACTGTTATCGGAACAGTAAAAGTGGAGATATGAAAAAAAATACGATCGTTTCCTGGCTGGCAGGATTTATCATTCCGATCTTACTTTTAATATTGTGGGAAATATGCGCAAACAGCGGAATCATCAAGATTTCCGTCGCCTCTTCCCCGGGGAGGATAGGGAGCGCCCTGTGGCAATGGATATCAAAGGGAATCCTGTTAGAAAATGTGCTGATCAGTCTTAGACGGGCATTGCTTGGATTTTTAGCCGGTTCGCTGGCAGGAATCTTTCTTGGCATAGTTTTAGGGCTGTTTCCAAAGATCCACATTGCGATGCGGGTGCTTGTGGGAATTCTGCGCCCGATTCCTCTGATCGCATGGATTCCGGTACTGATTCTGGTGGTAGGTATCGGTGAGAATTCCAAAGTGATCGCAATTGCAATCGGTTCCTTTTGGCCGTTATTCTTAAATACGTTTAACGGAATATTGAATGTGGACAAGAAGTATCTTGAGGTTGCCAATGTATTAAAGAAGGGGAGACTGGAGCAGATCGTGTCGGTTATCCTGCCGGGAGCGGTACCATTTATTTTTACGGGGCTTAAGCTCGCCAGCGGAAATGCTCTGATGGGCGTTATCATGGCGGAAATGTTTGCCGCATCCTCTGGAATCGGATATATGGTGAACTATGCAAGGGAATTATCCCAGCCGGCAAAGATGTTCGGAGGGATTTTCGTGATCGCCCTGCTGGGCTGGATCTTAAATCTGTTTGTAGAAAAAGTAGAGAAATTGATCTCAAAATAGAGAGGTAACGCGAGTGGGAAACTTAGACAATAAATTGCAAAAGGGGCTTTTGGTATCTCATCTGGACAAAAATTTTGAAATTGACGGGAAGACGCTGGAAGTGTTAAAGGATATCAACTTTGAGGTAAAACCGGGAGAATTTGTCAGTATCGTGGGTTTCAGCGGCTGCGGAAAAAGCACTCTGCTCCGTCTGATCTGCGGTTTGGAAAAACCCACAGGAGGAGAGATCACCATTGATGACGAGAAGGTGCTGGATACCGGGCTGGACAGAGGAATGATCTTTCAGGAATCCAGATTGTTCCCCTGGTTTACGGTGGGGGACAATGTTGCATACGGACTGTCCGGACACGAAAAGAAGGCGCTTGGAAAGGAGGGGGTAGCGCAGGCTGTCTGCGATATGCTAAAATTGGTACAGCTTGAAGAGTTTCGATCTGCGTATCCCAGACAGCTGTCAGGCGGGATGCAGCAGAGGGTAAGTATTGCGAGATCATTGATTTCCAATCCTAAAGTGCTTTTGCTGGACGAGCCCTTCGGAGCTTTGGATGCAATTACGAGGATCGATATGCAGAATGAGACATTGAAGATATGGGAAAAGGAAAAAACAACCATGATTCTGGTCACCCATGATATTGACGAGGCAATCTATTTATCGGATCGCGTTATTGTTTTGGCGAACAATGCCGGGGGCGTGAAAAAAATTGTAAATATCGAGCTGCCACGGCCGAGAAAGAGAACCAGCATAGATTTTATGGAAGTCAGAAGAATGATCTATAAAGAATTTTTTGAGGAAGATACGGAAATGACGGATTATGTGATCTGAAATGGAGGGCAGAGAATGAACGAAGTATTAAAGGCGATTGCAGAGAGAAGCTCCATCCGTTCCTATAAGAAGGATAAGCTTACCGCCGAGCAGATTAAGGCGCTGGTAACGGCAGGGCTTCAGGCGCCGACGGCAACCAACAGGCAGGAGATTCATATTTCCGTGTTGGAGGGAAATCACGGGCTGTTAAAGGAAATCGAGCTGGAAAAACGGAAAATCTTTGCCGGAAAGCAGGAGGGGAAAGATCGGGAAGCGGTTCTTAACGCGCCGGGAAACTTTTATTATGACGCGCCGGCAGTATTTATCATAAGCGTGGATAAATCGTTTCGCTGGAGTCATTTGGACGCGGGAATAGCGGCAGAAAATATCCATCTTGCGGCTTGCTCCCTGGGGCTTGGAAGCGTGATCCTCGGTGTGATCCGGGACGCCCTTGGCGGGGAAAGGGAGGAATATTTTGCAAAGGCTTTAGGATTTCCGGAAAATTATGAGTTTGCGATCGCTGTGGCGGCAGGATATAAAAATGCCGAAAAGCCGCCCCATGAATACGATGTAAAAAATGCGGTCTCTTATATTAAATAGAATAATTTTTATATTGCAATAAAAGATGAATGGGCGTATAATAAAATCGAACACAAGTTCGAAATATTATACGCCCGCTTTTTATGAGCGAAGGCGTATTGGGAATCCGGAAAGGGGAATTGGGATGTCCGAGGTGATTGCGCAGTTGGAATTACAGGAAAAATTGAAAATATTATCGGATGCGGCAAAGTATGATGTCGCCTGCACCTCCAGCGGCGTGGAGCGCAAGGGGGACGGAAAGCATATGGGAAGCGCTTACGGGACGGGAATCTGCCATGCCTTTACCGGGGACGGGCGGTGTATTTCCCTCTTAAAGATTCTTTTTACCAATGAGTGTATTTACGACTGCAAATACTGTGTGAACCGCTGTTCCAATGATGTGGTGCGCACCTCCTTTACCCCGGAGGAGGTCTGTGCGCTGACAATGGAATTTTACCGCAGAAATTATATTGAAGGTCTGTTTCTAAGCTCCGGGATCATCCACTCCCCGGATTACACAATGGGACTTTTGTACGAGACGTTATTTCTTCTTCGGCGGAAATATCATTTTAACGGATATGTCCATATCAAGGGAATTCCGGGGACCTCCCCGGAGGTGGTGGAGCAGATCGGTTATCTCTGCGACCGCATGAGCGTTAATTTGGAGTTTGCGACGGCGGAGGGGCTGAAGCAGATTGCGCCCAACAAGATGCGCAAGAACATTTTAAAGCCCATGCGCCAGATCCAGAACGGGATACGGGAGAGCCGGGAATATCATGGGGTTCACAGCATGCAGCTCCGGGTGAGCGTGGATGAGAAGACCTACTATGATCAGATGGCGGAGATCGGGGAGAGCCGTGAGCGGCTTATGGAATACCGCAAAAAGGTAACGTCCTTAAAAAGAGAACCGGGCAGGCAGGACGCCATAGGGCAGACTTTGGGTGGTTCCGAGAAAAATGAATTATTACAGCCCCAATTTGGAAAGTCGGATGCAGGAGGCGGGCTGGCGCATCCCTCCCGGTACTTTGTGCCGGCGGGGCAGAGCACCCAGATGATCATCGGCGCCACGGGAGAGTCGGACTATCAGATCATATCCGTGACGGAGGCGCTATATCAGAGATTTGATCTAAAGAGAGTTTTCTATTCCGCTTTTGTCAATGTAAACCATGATGAAAGCCTTCCGGGATTGCTGCAGGGACCGCCGCTTTTGCGGGAGCATCGGCTGTATCAGGCGGATTTTCTCCTGCGCTTCTACGGATTTGCTGCGGATGAGCTTTTGTCGGAGAAGCACCCGAATTTTCATGAGCAGATCGATCCAAAGTGCAATTGGGCGGTTCACCATCTGGAACTATTTCCGGTGGAGATCAATAAGGCCGATTATTACACCCTGCTGCGTGTGCCGGGAATCGGAACCCGCAGCGCAAAGCGGATTTTAGCTGCCCGCAGGCATGCACAGCTTGATTTTGGGGACATCAAGCGCATGGGGGTGGTGTTAAAGCGGGCTTTGTATTTTATTACCTGTAAAGGGCGGATGATGTATCCGACCAGGATTGAGGAGGATTATATTACCCGCCATCTGATCTACAATGAGAAGCCGGCCCAGATTCTTTTGCCGGATGGGAGCGGGCAGCTCTACGAGCAGATGTCGTTGTGGGATCTTCCGGCGGCCGGACAGATCCCTTTAAAGAAAATGAGCGGATAGGTTGAGGGAAAAATGAGTGAACAGTTGATCTTGCGGTGCGAGGATCATATCGATGGCATCCTTACCGCGATTTATGATGCGTTTGTATATAAGAACCGGATGGAAGGCGGATATGACGATTCCATATCCATTGCGATCGGCGAAGGGGACAACCGCACATTATTTGCAACGGAAATCGAGGTTGCGGCGGATGCAGAGAAAGCGGAGAAAACCGTGTATGCCATACGGTCGAAACTTGGAGCTTCCGTATATCAGACGGTCTTTTATGCGCTGTGCCATTTTGATGAGGATCGGGCGACGGATGTTTTGGGATATCTTGTCCGGGCATTTAAAAAGGGGAGCCGGATAAGGGAATATCTTGCGGATCCGTATGTGATGCGCGTGCTGGAACTCTCCAGAAAGGTGGCAAACGAGTGTGACAAGCTGTATGGTTTTTTGCGCTTTCGGGATGCGGGGGGATTTCTTCTGGCGGAGCTGACGCCGAAATGCGATGTGCTTCCGGTTTTGCAGGAGCATTTTGCAGACCGGTATCCCAACGAGAATTTTGTGATTTGTGACGGTAAGCGGGACTATGCTCTTGTCCATCCGGCATTCTCCCCCTGTTTTTTTGTAACGGGAGAGGAGGCGTATACTGCGATATCCGGCGACAGGGAAGGGGAATTAAAAACGAGAGACGAGTATGAGGAACTTTGGAAGCAGTATTTTTACACTATGGAAATCAATGAGCGGCACAATGAAAGGTGCCAGAATACGCTTCTCCCGAAGTGGTATCGCAAAAATATGTTGGAATTTGATGGAAATTACTTCCTATGAGACAAGAAAAGTGCGCCTTCGGCACACTCTCACGTCTCTTTAAATCTTACAGGCGCAGCTTTTCGCCGCGCGCATGCGCATCATCTGCCCGAAGGGCTTTTATCTCATAGGAAATTGATCCCTATGAGATAAAAAAAGGGAGCCGCCCCTTTTTCGATCTTGCGATCTCCAAAGCGGCAGCTCCCTTTTCTAATCGTTGTATCCAATATCTTATTTCTAAACAAAGAAAAAGGTACATAGAAACTAGATTAACTGTTGCAGAATTATTTTACAACTACAACATCGGTTGCCTGAGGACCCTTAGCACCTTCGGTAATTTCATATTCTACCGCTGCGCCTTCTTCTAAGGATTTGAATCCTTCCATCTGAAGTCCTGAGTAGTGTACAAATACATCTTTTCCGTCCTCGCCGGTGATGAATCCGTACCCTTTCTGGTTGTTGAACCATTTTACTGTACCTTTGTTCATCGAAAGTACCTCCAAAAAAATATAATGTTGCAAATGCAACTAGATATAGCATAGCATACCAAATTTCAAATGTAAAGGGGAAATTACAGTTCTTCAAAGTCAATTCCGTGCCGGTTCAAAAAGCGGAGAACCAATTTATCCCATTCATTTTCCAGAGATTTGTCCGTTGAGAAGATTCGGTAGGATATTCCGGTTGTGAGGGTAAGCAGCTGGTTCTGGTACTTAAGGTTTAAATATACGCCGGAAATGTCATTTGGAGTGTAGGAGGTTGAAACAGAGGACAGGGTTTTTTCCAGATTTTTTGGGGAAAGAAGAAATACAAATTTAAAATAGGACGGCGTTTTTTTCCCCTTGATGAGATCAAAACAGTTGCTTTTAAGCAGGGAGAAGGGGAGAATGGAATAGCCGGAAATGCCAAGCTGTTCAAGCTCCTCCTCGGTGTAAAACTCTTTAGTGATATGTCCGTCGATCACGTAGGAGGCTGCGCTGTTTATCACGGCTTCCTGCAAAAGAAAATGATCGAAGGTATCACTTTTTAACAGGGTGTTCATAAAATCCTTCACGCTTGTCAATTCTAAAGCAATCATAATTCCCTCTTCTGAAATAATTATTGTCGGCCTGCAATCCTAAGAATATTGTAATTCCAAGTTTTTTTGAGGTCAAGGGATATTGTGTTTTTGTATCGGATAGGATAGAGTAGAGACATGCCAAAGGTACAAAAGGAATAGGAGGTTTTCGGATAATATGGAGAAAAGATCGGAGGAACAGATCCTGTTTGACATGCTGAAGGAGGGAGTCTCCCCGTTTTACTGTGTGAAGGCGGCAAAGGAGCGGCTCAAGGCACAGGGGTTTCAGGATCTTGATTACGGGTGGATATAGGCATTCCCATTCTGGCCATGCACTCGGCGAGAGAGCTTATGGGAGCCGCCGATATCGAAAGCTTAAAGGATGCGGTAACGGAATTTTTTTCCTGTAAATAAAAAATTTTTATAAATTTGCAAAATCCTCTTTTCAAAAGTTGGTATACGTGTTAATATTATGTAGTAATCAAAACTACATCTAACGGAAAAGAAAAACTTTTCTGAAAGTTATTTAAACTTTTGCTAATTTTAGTTCTTTCCGGGAAAAGGAAAGAGAAAGGCAGGATTTATGTATAAAGTAGTCATTGACAGTTGCGGGGAACTGCCGGAAGAGTTAAAAAATGACGGACATTTTTGCAATGTGGCATTGGAGCTTGAGGTAGACGGCTTTTTGATCAGGGATGATGAGACCTTCAATCAGCTTGATTTTTTGCGCCGCGTAAAACAGAGCATTCGTGGGCCGAAGTCAGCATGCCCCTCTCCGGAGAGCTATATGGAGGCTTTTGAGGGTGAAGCGGAGAATATCTATATCGTCACCCTGTCCGGAAAACTCAGCGGTTCCTATAATAGCGCTAAGCTGGCGGCGAATCTGTACAATGAGGAACATGAAGGGAAAAAGAATATCCATGTGTTCAATTCGAAGTCAGCCTCTGTGGGGGAGACGCTGATCGGTCTCAAGGTACAGGAATATGAGGAGGCAGGACTTGGCTTTGCGGAGGTAATTGAAAAAACGGAGGAGTATATCTCGTCCATGAATACTTTTTTTGTTCTGGAGACTCTGGAGACCTTGCGAAAAACCGGACGATTAAGCAATCTGAAGGCTTTAGTGGCAAGCACGCTGAACATCAAGCCGGTCATGGGTTCCACGGATGAGGGAACGATCCAGCAGCTTGGGCAGGCGCGCGGCATGAAAAAGGCGCTCGTTAAGATGATCGAAAAAATGCTGGCAAAGACGAGGGACTGTGAGAATAAGATCCTTGCTATCTCACATTGCAATTGTCCTGAGCGCGCGCAGTATGTTAAGGAAACAATTGAAAAGATTGCTAAATTTAAAAAGATCATTATCGTAAATACGGCAGGGGTATCAAGCATGTACGCCAATGACGGCGGCGTGATCATTGCCGTATAAATATTAGATAGCGCGAAAGAGGAACCGGCACTAAAATGGCAGAAAATATGACCTTTGCCGGATAAACGGAAAATGAAAAACTCTATGTGTTTGAGAAAATCATTCACATAGAGTTTTTTATTTTGGCAGATGAAATTTGCGAGGGGAAAGACCTTTTATTATAATATATTGGTTACCAATAATTAACGATAAAAATCAAAAAAGAGGTTGACAACTGAAGTATTAATAGAATAATGTAAAATTAAAAATTTATACAAGTTTTTATGTTGAGAAAATCTAAGTATCTTGCTGAAATTTAATAATATCATACAACAGAGGATAACATGCAGCTGATTGATGCATCTCATTTAATAGAAAAGAATTATAAAAAGAATCAAAAACGAGTTATAAAACTGAATAAAGAAGGCACCGCATTTGTTCAATGTCTTGCGGCGGAACAGAGTTCATTAGAGATCTTTCAACTGTTATCGGATATTCATCAGGTTATAAAGGTATATGGATCACGATGTAAAAAAATAGTAATTGCAATTGGGCATTTTAATCCAGCCGATAAGTTGGTGTATATTTTGATAGAAAGCATTGTGTACACCCTGTTAAATGTGTTTAATATTGAAGTGGGTTTTTTCATTAAAGAATTTAAACATAATATAAACACGGCAGGGTGGATATATACACCATTGAAAAAGGCAGTTGAAGCTGGAATTATAAAGAGCGAATTCAATTTAGCTTTTCACAATGATTTTTCAAAAAATCATTATAGAAGAGTACTTAGGGATCCGGAGGATATGGAGGCGACGTCGGCTTTGGTGACGGATATTAAGACTTTTTTAAATCGTTTCCATATGAAAGATGAATTTGATAATAATTTTGCATTAGTAATAGGAGAACTTGTCGACAATGCCTTTGGCCATGCGAGGACCCCTTGTTTGGTTGATATAGATATAACAGAAAATGATTTTAAAAATGCAGATGATCAGGATGATAAAGTTTACTATGGTATAAATGCAGTTGTATTAAATTATAGTGATAAATGTCTTTATGATGATATTATGGATAAAATTGAGCATAAATATTATAAGGATGAAAGCCGATATAAAAATGTAGAAAAGGCATATAGATATCATAAAAATTTTTTTCAAAAAGGATACAGCAAAGAGGATTTTTTTCTGATATCAGCTTTTCAGGATGAAATATCTGGGAGACCACATGAGAGTTATTCTGGGGGAACAGGACTGCCGGAATTGGTACGTACCTTGGAGGAAGCTGCGGATGGAGATTACTGTTATGTTTTGTCAGGAAAAAATAGCTTGCTTTTCTTAAAAGAGTATTTGGATTATTCAAAGGAAGGGTGGATCGGTTTTAATGAATCTGGAAATTATGAGGAGGATATACCGGATTTAGACTGTATTAGTTCTTCCTATACATTCCTACCTGGAACTGGGTATAATTTTATGTTGGTTTTTGAAGGAGAGAAAGATTATGAATGAAAATAGAATATTATTATTTTTCCCAACGTCAATAAAGGATCTTACCGGAAATTCGTATGGCCGCAAGATATTCGAACAACAAGTGGAACCTAAATGGAGGGAGGATATGCATAATATTATCGAACTGCCAGAAAACATAGAAGATGTAGGTAGTTCTTTTGTGCAGGGAATGTATACCAAGATATCAGAAAAATATGGAAAGCGCAATGCATTGGAGTATATGTCCTTTGATAGTGAAAATGAAAAAATAATTGAAAAAATAAAGAAATCTATTCGCACATATGGGATATAAGGGAGAGTTATATGACCGATACTGAAATTGCACTAGCGGCTCTGATCGTTTCATTTGTTTCTTTAGTTTTTTCATCTGCAATATCTATCTGGACAATATGTCAAACGCGCAAAATAAACACAACAAATTTAGAGGCAAAGCACTTTGAGAAGATTTTTACAGAATATATTGTTATAAAAATTCCAAATGCCGTTGAACAGGTTGAGTTTGAAAATAATAAATTAAGTGCAGCTTATAGAGAATTGATTTCTATAATGATGGATATGATCGATGATGCAAAGTACTATGCATATGCTAAAAAGGAGTTTTATCAACAACTTCGTGACCGAACGATGGGGTTAGAAGATCGTTTAATAGCACAGGCAAATAAGATTGAGAAAGATGAAGAAAATCAAGTAAAATTTATATATGGCATTCATGAGGAGGTGAGCGGCATTATTAAATTGATTAATAAGAATTATCATGACTTTTAAACAGGATTGTTCATATTATCACATGTCTCATTTTCAGTGAGGTCTTTAGATAAGGCGGCGCTGTCGAACTAAAAACTTATATTCCGATGTCACAAGCCGTTCAAGCCGCTGTCAGTAGCTTAGGTTTGTGTACCGGAATGCTGAAAACTGAACAAAATGCAATCGCAGCACAGAACGGAGGCTCACCGGAGCAGGATAAGAAGCCGCCGCACAGAGAAGTATAAGACCAGTTAAAAACAGCGATAACGGGCATATCATCATAACGCAGGTGATATGCCCGTTTTTCTATGCTCATTTCTAGGTTTATCGAATACATCAAAGGGCAAAACATCTATGAGTGCGACCTGCCTTATGAACAGAAAAAGCAGGTGCTGATAAAGCTGGTAGATACTTTGAGAAACCTGCACGAGATAGGCGCGAGGAACACAGACACCTTCAGCATAAAGGAAGCCTATTTTCATAAGACAATGAGCCGGCTTTCCAAAATCAGAGATATGGTTCCGTTTGCGGGAGACAGGTATGTTCGTGTAAACGGTCGGAACTGCCGGAATGTATTTTTCTATCAGGACAGATTAGAGAGAGCATTGGAGAGTTTGAAATGTGACCGATTTTGTTTTACTCACGGAGACTGCACTTTTTCCAACATGATGCTCCGTGAAAACGGAGAACCGGTATTGATCGATCCGAGGGGATATTTCGGATATACGGAATTATATGGCGATGAACGATACGACTGGGCGAAAGTATATTACTCCATTGTGGGTAATTATGACCGGTTTAACCTGAAAGATTTCAGGCTGGATATAGATAGTGATGAGGTGAGACTTTCCATTGAATCAAATCATTGGGAGGAGATGGAGGAGGATTTCTTTCATCTGACCGGAACTGATCCGTATGAGATAAAGCTGCTTCACGCGATAATCTGGCTTTCATTAACAACCTATGCATGGCAGGACTACGATTCCGTGTGCGGGGCATTTTATAACGGATTATATTATCTGGAGGAGGTTCTATGATTGAATATTACAAGGATGTAATGCAGGTAATAGATGATTCTGTTGAATCTATTCCTATTGAACGCTACACCATGCTGTTAGATGAGTGTGAGAGAACCATCCGGGGCGGAGGAAAGATAATTGCCAGCGGTCTTGGGAAAAATGTACCTATCTGCGAGAAGTTTGTCGGTACACTTAATTCGCTCGGTATAGACGCCAGATTTCTGCATACCAATACAGCCGTTCATGGAGATCTCGGAATGGTGGGAAAGGGCGATACGGTTCTGCTGTTATCCAAAGGCGGGAACACAAGGGAAACCGTGGAATTAGCGACATATCTCAAGGAGCGGGGAACGAATACCTGGCTTATGACATTTACTGAGCAATGTAAAAGCGCAGAGGTAGTGGACAAGCGACTGGTTCTCCACCTGAAAAATGAGGGTGATGAATGGGATATAGTTCCCAATAATTCCACGACAGTATATCTGATCGTGCTTCAGGGCATAGCTATAGAGCTTGGGAAGCGGCTTGGGATAACGCTGGATGATTTTAAGGTAAATCACCCCGGCGGCGGGATCGGGGCAAGATTATCCGGTAAGGACTTATGGTAAAAGTGGAGGGCAAGATAGATGGCAAAAGATTTGATTGAGAAGCTTGATTCAGACCTTCATGATTATGATCTGATACTCTTGGTGTCAGGCGCTGACGATCATTCGGCAGGCGGAATGATGGGAAGACTGATAAATTCGCGCGCCTTTCGCACTTCCACAAAGAAGATTTTGGTGTTGCCTGTGGACAAGTATAAAGAGCTTGTTTCACTTTATCACACCTATGAGTTTTCTGATCGATTTAAGGTAATCGGGCGGGATCATCAATTCGGTGGACTATTCAACTATGTGGATAATGGTCTGCTTACGGAAGATGAGGCTTTTGAACTGATTCTGGGATAGGAACTGGGCAATGGATAAAATTTACGAAGAAGAACTGAAAAAGAATCTGCACGATGCGATTGAGAAGAAAGAACTCGATGGAAGAAAAATTTACCTTTTCGGGCATTGCGAAGCTACCCTCACGCTTGCTGATATGCTGCTTTCCAATGGAATAAAGCCTGTGGCGATCATGGACAACAACGAAATAAAATATGGAATTTTATATAAGGATATCCCTGTGCAGAAGCCTGAAAGCATATTGAAGGAGGAACCGTCAGAGACCATAGTTTTGATCGTGACAAGATTTTATGAGTCTATGAAGGCGCAGCTTCTTGAACTTGGCTTTTCGGGTGAGGTCCGTAAATTGGTAGATTATAACACTTATGCGGAATATTCTTTGTCAGATGATGCTATTTCAAGAAAGGAAGCAAGGCTTCATCACGGGGTGGAATTGATAGCTGCGCTTAAAGAAAAGTATCCGCAGCATCTGCTGGTATTCTGCCCTTTTAAGGCTCTTGGTGATATCTACTTCTGCATGTCATATCTGCCTGCGTTTATTAGGAAAAGGGAAATAGACAAATGTGTTGTATGCGTGGTTGGAAATGGCTGTGGTCAGGTGGCATCGCTTTTTGGAGATTACCCTGTGGAGGTTTTTGAACAGAAAGAGTTGGACGCAGCGGTACAGGCATGTCTGTATGAAGATAAGGAAGATACATTTGTAGCACATCAGGACAGACCGTATGTGGTGGACTTAAACAAGGCACTATATCTGAAAAAGATCCCACTGGAAAAGATCTATTGCTGTGGGGTGTTTGGGCTTCCGGTAGATACAGCTCCTGTCTTGCCGCAGCATTGGGATGTTTTTTCAGAAAAGGATAAGCTGCTGAAAGGGAAAAGTGTAATTTTGTCACCCTATGCAAAATCTGCCATAGCTCTGCCTGATACAGTATGGGAGCAGATTGTTGAAGTGATAAGATGTCACAGTGGGGTATGGATAATTCCCCAACGGAAAGGAGCGG
>CAYROM010000021.1:0-1760 GCA_964425905.1 uncultured Lachnobacterium sp.
CCTCGATCTTATACATCATGGCATCCATCTCCTCAAAGCTCATAACTCCGGTCACGACATTGGAACGGATCATAAACGGCGGTACACAGTACGTAAACCCGCGGTCGATCATAAAATCCCTTGCATAGGAAATAACGGCGGAATGCAGTCTCGCGATATCGCCCATCAGATAGTAAAATCCGTTTCCGGCAACCTTTCCTGCCGCATCCAGATCAATTCCGTCAAAGCGCTCCATGATCTCGGTATGATATGGAATCTCAAACTCCGGTACAACCGGCTCGCCAAATTTCTCAATCTCCTGATTAAAGGAATCATCCTTTCCGATCGGCACGGAAGGGTCAATGATATTCGGGATCGTCATCATAATCCCCGCAACCTTCTCGGAAAGCTCCTTCTCCTGCGCCTCAAGCTCCGCAAGACGGGCAGCATTTGCCGCTACCTTTTCCTTTACGCTCTCCGCTTCTTTCTTTTTTCCCTGTCCCATCAATGCGCCGATCTGCTTGGAAAGCTTATTTCTGCTGGCGCGCAGCTCGTCCGCCTCTACCTGCGCGGCTCTTGCCTTTGCATCCAGCTCGATCACCTCATCCACGAGCGGCAGCTTGTGATCCTGAAATTTTTTCTTGATATTCTCCTTCACAAGATCCGGATTCTCACGCAAAAATTTTAAATCTATCATATTTCCTCCAAAATTTTATCCTGTTGCTGCTTTTTCCTTTGCTATTGTACTATCAAAATTTGGAAAAATCAATATCAGCCGCCCTGTGCGGAATATTTTTTAATCCCTTCCTCCATATCATTGCATTCACCGGTATCAATATCAAGCCCCAAAGTAGGCTCATCCAGAAACAGAACTTTCGGGTCATGCAAAAGCGCGACTCCAATCTCGCACCTCATCTTCTGGCCCAGCGAAAGTTTCCTTACCGGAATATGTAAAAAACTGCGGATCTGCATGCATTCGTCAAGCATATCGAGTTTTTTCTCAAAATCTTCCTTTCCTATTCCATAGACATCCGCATAAAATTTGAAAGATTCCAACACAGGAAGATCATAGTACAGTACTGATTTCTGTCCCATAACCGACACTTCTCCATCCGTAGGCGTTAAAATCCCGGATAAGATCTTGATCAGCGTGGTTTTCCCGGCGCCGTTTAAACCGACAAGTCCCACATATTCACCTTCCGATATCTCAAAACTCACATCCTTCAGGCCATATATTGTCTCATACTGCCTGTTGAAAGAAAATTTCTTTGCCTTCTCCGCACCTGAACCCGCAATGCCGCACTTGGATTCCCAAAAGGCTCCGCTGCCGCGAAGCCCTTTCATAACGGAAACTCTTATTAAAATTTCTGTAACGGGTATTTATCCGTCAGACTCTTCACAATTGCCTTTGCCTCGTCAACGGAGCTCTCTCCGTTTCTGATCAACAATGCAATCGCCTCCGCTACGCGGTCAAAATCATCCTCCTTAAGTCCTCTTGAAGTTGCCGCCGGCGTTCCAAGGCGGATACCGCTGGTCACAAACGGCTTCTGAGGATCATTCGGGATTGTATTCTTGTTCGCCGTGATGTTAGCAGAATCAAGAAGCTTCTCCACCACTTTTCCGGTCAGCTCATAGGGCGTCAGATCCACCAGCATCAGATGATTGTCCGTACCGCCGGATACGATCTTGATCTCCCGGCTCTGCAATCCCTTGCAAAGGGCCTGTGCATTCTTTACGATCTGTGTCTGGTACTCTTTGAATTCCGGCTGCAGCGCCTCCTT
>CAYROM010000021.1:1770-33756 GCA_964425905.1 uncultured Lachnobacterium sp.
TGCCGCGATCACATGCATCAAAGGGCCTCCCTGGGTTCCCGGGAAGATTGCCTTGTTTAACTTATACTTATCCGCCATCTCCTGACTGCATAAGATCATGCCGCCGCGTGGCCCGCGAAGGGTCTTATGGGTAGTCGTCGTGGTAATATCCGCATAGGGGATCGGGCTTGGATGAAGTCCCGCCGCAACAAGTCCTGCAATATGCGCCATATCGACCATGAGAACTGCGCCAACCTCATCCGCAATCTCGCGGAACTTCTTAAAGTCAATTGTCCTTGCATAAGCGGAGGCTCCGGCAATGATCATCTTCGGCCTGCACTCCTTTGCAATCTCCATTACCTTGTCATAGTCAATAAATCCTTCATCATTCACCCCGTAAGGCACAATGTTAAAATATGTCCCGGAAAAATTAACCGGTGATCCATGCGTCAAATGCCCGCCGTGGTCTAAGTTCATACCCATAACGGTATCGCCCGGCTGCAGCACCGCAAACTGTACCGCCATATTTGCCTGTGCGCCGGAATGGGGCTGAACATTGGCATACTCACAGCCAAACACCTTTTTTGCGCGCTCCCTTGCGAGCTCCTCCACAACATCCACGCATTCGCATCCTCCATAATATCTGTGTCCCGGATACCCCTCCGCATATTTGTTGGTAAGAATGCTTCCCATTGCCGACATAACAGCCGGACTTACCCAGTTCTCCGATGCGATAAGTTCAATGTGGCTGTTCTGACGGTCAAATTCAGATGTGATGGCGTCTGCAATCTCCGGGTCTACGTTCCTGATATCGTCTAATGTGTACATGATAATTCTCCTTTTCCTTATATGTCCGCGCTGTGCGCTCACTTGTCTTTCATTATAATCGAGTTGCCCCGCAGTTACAACCATTTTCTTTCCCGAATCGGAATCAGACTGCATTCCTCTCAGATCAGAAAATACCGAACCGCAGCCGCGATCTGCACGATCAATATCAACGGCATTCCCACAACAAAATACCAATGCCTTGTCTTATGCCGGAACAGATACATGCCGGCCCACGTCCCTATGCTTCCGCCAAACAGGCTGACCGCAAACAGATAAGCCTCCCGGATCCGCCATGCGTGATTTCTCGCTCTCCTCTTATCGATTCCCATGAGCGCCAGACCCAGAATATTTACAACCAAAAGGTAGATAGTCCAAATCTTCCCCATAATTCTCCTTTATATCATATCATTAGAAAAGGGTATCCATTCCCCGCAAAGGACGGATACCCTTCATAAACATATCTCTATTATTTTATGAGACGATCCTTGCCAATATGCAGCTTCATCACATACCACAGCTCAGTTGCGATAAAAATCGACGAGTAGGAGCCGCAGATCAGACCAACCATCAGAGGCAGAGCAAATTCACGGATGGAGGATACTCCAAGGATGAACAAAAACAATACCATGATAAAGGTGGTAATAGAGGTATTGATGCTTCGCGAAAGCGTCTGCGTCAAAGACAGATTGGCAACCTCCTCAAGACTTTCCTTTGTCACGTTCTTCACTCCGTGCATGTTTTCACGAATACGGTCAAAAATGACAATAGTATCGTTGACCGAATATCCAACGATGGTCAGCATACATGCAATAAAGGTATTTCCTACGGAAATCCGGATCAATGCATAGGCTGCCAGCACGACCAGCACGTCATGGACAAGGGCTGCAATGGCGCTTGTTGCAAAACGGATATCCTTAAACCGGAACCAGATATATAACAGCATAAAGATACATGCCACGATTACAGCTATTACTGCATCAGAACGCATTTCGCTGCTGACGGTAGAGCTGATACTCTGGGACTCGATCGTAGCCTCATCCACGCCAAAGGCTGCGACAAGCATCTCATTTAATGCCTCCCGCTCGTCAAGGGAAAGCGTCCTCGTCTTTAAAACAATGCTGGTACTTCCGTCAACCGTCGTCGCCTGAATATTTGAGTCCCCGATTACCTGCGCAACCTCGGGGATGATCTCCGCCTCCACCTCTTCAATGGTGTAATCCTTGCCGTAGTCTGCCGTAGTGGAGGTACCTCCCACAAATTCAAGGCTGTAATTCAACGCCTTGCTGCCGCTTGCGCTGAATGCGATCATTCCGACAATCCCAGCCGCAATGATAACAAGGGAGATTGCAAAATAAACCGCTCTATGCTTCATGAACTGGAACAGCTTGCGCTCCTTCGCCCTTCCGTAAAATTTCTCCGACTTAAATCCAACTCCGTAAGCCGCCAGCATCAAAATCCTTGTGATGACCAATGCCGTAAACATGGACAGTATTATGGAGATCATCAGGGTATATGCAAACCCCTTTACCGTACCGGATCCCAAAAACATCAATACAACCGCGGCAATAAACGTGGTAATCTGTCCGTCTAAAATTGCGGACAACGCTTTCTTGTAGCCTTCCTTGATGGAGGTAAGAACCGTCTTGCCGCCGGCAATCTCCTCCCTGATGCGGGCGAAGATAATGACATTTGCATCCACCGCCATACCGATACCCAGGATGATACCCGCAATACCGGGAAGCGTCAGCGTTATCTCAAACCAGTAAATAAACGCCACAACAAGTATCGTATATAATGCCAGAGCTATGGAAGCTGCAACACCGGAAATGCCATACATAACGATCATAAAGACCATAACCAGAATAAGACCGATGATTGCCGCCTTAATACTGGTCGCCAATGCCTGCCCTCCCAGCTGGGCGCCCACTACATTGGATTCCAGTTCCTCCAATTCCAGCTTCATAGCGCCGACACGGATAAAGGTTGCCAGCTTCTGGGCCTCCTCATAGCTGTCCATACCATTGATCACACAATTTCCGTCTGTGATCGCGGTACTGACGGTGGGGACGCTTATGAAATGATCGTCATAGTAGATACCTATGCTCTCACCGTTTGCATAGGCGCTGGTAGTTGCCTCCGCAAATATCTCCGCAGCATCGTCATTAAACTGCAATTCCACCACCGGCTCGCTGGTGCCAAGCGTGGAGCTGGTCTGATAGGCTGCGCTTGCGGTCTTTACATCACTACCTGATAAGATCACGGAACCATTATCGATCAGCGTCTGTAAGTCGTAATTGAGACTATACGGGCTATACTCCTCGGAAACGGTGCTGTCATAGGAATAATTTGCATTTCCATCCGCATCGTACTGGGAAATAAAATACAAAGTACCCGGATTACCGAGCGATTCAAACACCGAATTTGCATCATACACGCCCGGTATCTCTACCGTGATGCGGTCATCCCCGACCTGATAGACCGAATACTCCGTGGTAGCGATCGTGCTGTCACTCTCAATACGCTGTTCCAGCTTTGCGATCGTATCATCAATATCCGTCTGGGAGGGATTTTCATTCTTGATCTTATAGGTAATGGAAACACCGCCGGAAAGATCAAGTCCAAGCTTGATCCCGGAATCGGAGGTATTTCCGTCCCCCTTGCTCTGGCTTACGCTTGTTGCGGATAAGATCGTTGACGCATAATATCCAAGGCCAACCAGACATGCCAGAAGCACAATGATGACTATAAATCCTTTGCTCTTTTTCATTGCTCTTACCTTCCTATTCTTCTTTGTTATCTGCCTCTGCGGCTTTTATCATAATTGCGCACTCAATGCGCTTTTTCTGCAATTCACAGCCCAGATCATATGTGTCGGTGATCCTTCCGTGAAAATTATATGAATTGGCTGCGCAGCCGCCGCTGCAATAAAATCTTGCAAAACAATTTCTGCATTTTTCTTTGGCGTACACATTACAGCACTTAAACTCATCCCGTATTTCCGTGTTTTTTATGCCGTCCCAGACATTGCCCATCAGAAAATCATCTTTTCCGACAAACTGATGGCATGGATACAGATCTCCCCATGGCGTCACCGCCAGATATTCGGTTCCCGAGCCGCAGCCCGAAAGGCGTTTATATACACACGGGCCTCCCTCAAGGTCAATCATAAAATGGAAAAAGTTAAATCCCGTTCCTTCCTTTTTCCGGCGTATCATCTCCTTGGCAAGGGCGTCATATTCCGCAAACAAAACCGGAAGATCCGACTCCCTCAACGCATACTCGTCCGTCTCCTCGGCAACCACAGGCTCCACGGAAATCTGCTTAAATCCCAGATCCGCCAAATGCAGCACATCCCTGGAAAAATCCGTATTGAAGTGGGTAAATGTCCCCCGCACATAATATCGGTCCTGATTCCGGCTGTCCGCCAGCTTTTGGAACTTCGGAACGATCAGATCATAGCTGCCGGCACCCTTTCGGAAGGGACGCATACGGTCGTTGACTTCCTTCCTCCCGTCTATGCTTAAAACGACATTATCCATCTCCCTATTGGCGAATTCCATGATGTCGTCATTGAGCAATACCCCGTTTGTAGTCAGCGTAAAACGGAAATGTTTATTATGCAGCTTTTCCTGCTCTCTTCCATATGCGACCAGCTGTTTGACCACATCAAAATTCATAAGAGGCTCCCCGCCAAAGAAATCAACCTCAAGATTTCTCCGGCTGCCGGAATTTGCGATCAGAAAATCCAGCGCCTGACAGCCTGTCTCATAGGACATCAGCGCCCGTCTTCCGTGATATTCCCCCTCCTCCGCAAAACAATATCTGCATGCAAGGTTGCAGTCATGGGCAATATGTAAGCAAAGAGCTTTTACCACCGTAGGACGCTTTTTAAAATCGATGATATGGTTCTCATAGATGTCTTCCGTAAAAAGCTCGTTATTTTCCTTTAGCTGCTGTACCTCGGCGATTGCTTCCCTGATCTGTTCATCCGGATATCTGTCCCTCAGCAAAGCAGCGATTTCATCCACCGGGTGTTCCTCAAACAGCGCGATCACCTCATAGGTCATATCATCCACCACATGGATCGCTCCGCTGTTTACATCTAAGACAATATTATAGCCGTTGTTCTTATACTGATGAACCACTACAATATTTCCTCACTTTCTAGTTTGTTTTATCATGAAATTTCCCATTCGCGAAAAACGACCGTTCGCGGTGCGTGCGGTCGTTTCATTTTCTCGACTATTCAGTTCGGATCAAACTCTGTCTGCGAACGCCTGCGCCAAGCGCGCTGTTACTACTTATACTGTTCGCAGGTCTGATTTCCTACCGTGCAGGAAGTCTTGCATGCTGACTGGCAGGAAGTCTGGCACTCGCCGCATCCGCCCTTCTTAATGCTGTTCTGTAACTTTCTTGTATTTAATGTCTTTACATGCTTCATAAGTACATCTCCCTTTCGTTCATCTTGCGGATATATCCCGCTTATCCTTGACATTATAGCACAAGCATTGCCATATGCAAAGTATTTTTATTTTTTCTTTCCGCCGGACTTTGACTTCTTCTCCCCGGACTTTTCTTCCTTGATCTGGTCGTTCAGATTGTTGTATCTGTCTCTCATTCTGGCCCTAAAGCCCTTTTTCTTAGACGGCTTCTCGATGGGCCCGCGAAGTCCCTTTACTCCGGTGATATACAGACCGCTCACGGTGGCTTTTACTTCCTTCTTTACGGGAATCTCCTCAAAAACCGATTCATCTGCGATCAAAGACATCACCCTTGGTCCAACCTTTGCCTTAACGATCGGCAGCTTGGCCCGGCGCATCATCTTCGGCGTCTGCTCAATAACCTGCTGCGGCAATCCGGCGTCCTTTAAGCGCATCCGTTTCTTATCTATAATCAGCATGGTCACCAGCTGGGCTGCTGCCGCAATCTGCGCGTCCTGCTCTTCTTTCTTTTTCTGCGCCCTCTTTCCCAAAAAATATAGGGCTATGATCGCTGCGATCATAACTACGATGATCACTATCAGCGCTATCTGCCATCCTGCCATTGGTAGTCCTCCTTTAAATCTGTCGAAAAGTATTTTACCATTGATCCTCTGAAAAATCAACGTGAATATGAATGCAATGTTTGTATTTTTGTCTGAATTATGATATTGTATTTTTTAAATTGATTTTTTTTTAATTTTTAGGAGGATGAAAAGATTATCATGAAGAAAAAATTAGTTGTATGTGTATTAAGTGCTGCGCTTGCCCTTTCCGTCGGCGCATGCGGCAATTCGCAGACAGATACAGAATCCGGCACGGAGACTTCTTCCGCATCCGAAACCGGGGCGGAAACGTCAAACGGCACCGCTGGTGTAAGCAGTCTGGATATCGAGGTTGATCCGGAAATATGCGTTTCTTCCCTTGCGGATTACTCCGGCATTCAGGTATCCCTGACCGGAGATTACGCAGTAACCGATGAGGATGTGGAATATATCATCTCCACGATCCTTGCTAATTCCGGACTGGATACCCGGGAGGTAACAGACCGCACCACCGTACAGGACGGGGACTATGTATATGCAGACTATACCGGCTATCTGGATGGCGAGGCGTTTGACGGCGGCTCTGCCACAGGCGCAATGATAGAGATCAGCGACAGCAACGGATATATTCCGGGCTTCACGGACGGTCTGATCGGCGCCGAAGTCGGTTCTACCATCGAATGTCCGGTCACATTCCCGGAGGATTACGGGGTTGAGACCCTTGACGGACAGGAGGTCATTTTCGAATTTACCATCTATGCTATATACGAAAGCGTTACCATCGACAATATAACGGATGAGGTGGTGGAGGACAATTTCGGAGAATTTTACGAAGTACACACCCGTCAGGAGCTTATCGACTATGTAAAAGAATATCTGCGTACCCAGATGATCTCCAATTATATCGAGAATTACATGCTCGATAACAGTCAGGTCGATGTCCCGGAGGATTATCTTGAGGCAAGACTGAACGAATACCAGACGGCCTACGCCGAGGCCTATTACGGGGATGAGGCGACTATGGAATCCTATATGGCATTGTATGGAACCTCTCTGGAAGAGGTACGCGAATCCTGGAGGGAAAACCTTACCTCCACCATCAAGCTGGAGCTGATCTTCCAGCTGATCGCCATCCGCGAAGATTTCGAGACCGACGAGGCGGATTTCCAGACCTATGTACAAAATTTCATTGACAACGCAAACTACAGCTTCACCGATGAACAGTCCGTGTACGAAGGCTTCGGAGACGGCGATTCCGAAAAAGGAAAGGAATACGTCGAAGAAATGTATCTGATGAATCAGGCCTTAAACTTTGTTATCGACAACTCAAGCATTGAGGAGGATGAATAGCTATGGAGCTTATCAATGTAAGAGATATCTTCCGCGACCGGAAAAAATATGAAAATACAGAGGTTACGATCGGCGGCTGGGTCAGGAGCAACCGCAACTCCAAGAATTTCGGATTTATCGTAGTAAACGACGGCACCTTCTTTGAGCCGATTCAGGTCGTTTACGGCAACGGACTTGAGAATTATGATGAGATCGGCAAAATAAACGTCGGCGCTGCCGTGATCGTCCGCGGACGGCTGATCCCGACTCCCGAGGCGAAACAGCCGTTTGAGATCCAGGCGGCGGAAGTGATCATTGAAGGGGCTTCCACCCCTGATTATCCGCTGCAAAAAAAGAGGCATACCTTTGAATACCTGCGCACCATTTCCCACCTAAGACCGCGCACAAACACCTTTGAAGCCGTATTCCGCGTGCGTTCCCTGTGTGCATACGCAATCCATCAGTTCTTTCAGGAGCGGGATTTCGTCTATGTGCATACTCCGCTGATTACGGGAAGCGACTGCGAAGGAGCCGGGGAGATGTTTCAGGTTACCACCCTTGATATAGGCAGCCTGCCGCTGACTCCGGAGGGAAAAGTGGATTACAGCAAGGACTTTTTCGGCAAAGCCACTAACCTTACCGTGTCCGGTCAGCTCAACGGCGAGACCTATGCTATGGCATTCAAGAATATATACACCTTCGGGCCAACCTTCCGCGCAGAAAATTCCAACACCACCCGCCATGCGGCGGAGTTCTGGATGATCGAGCCGGAGATTGCCTTCGCCGACTTAAACGATGACATGATGCTTGCAGAGAGCATGCTTAAGTATGTGATCAACTATGTGCTGGAACACGCGCCGGAGGAGATGGCGTTTTTTAACAATTTTGTGGACAAGGGGCTGTTGGAGCGTCTCAGCAATGTTGTCAGCAACGATTTTGCAAGGGTGACCTACACCGAGGCAATCGACATTTTATCAAAGCGAAATTCGCAGTTTGACTACAAAGTTTCCTGGGGCTGCGACCTCCAGACAGAGCATGAGCGCTATCTTACGGAGGAGGTTTTCAAACGTCCGGTATTTGTCACCGATTATCCGAAGGAGATCAAGGCCTTCTATATGAAACTCAACGAGGACGGCAAAACCGTTGCCGCCGTCGACTGCCTTGTACCGGGAATCGGCGAGATCATCGGCGGAAGCCAGCGCGAGGACGATTACGAGAAGCTTCTGACCCGGATCAGAGAGCTTGGGTTAAACGAAAAAGACTACCAGTTCTATCTGGACTTAAGGAGATTCGGTTCCGCCCGTCATGCCGGTTTCGGGCTCGGCTTTGAGCGCTGCGTCATGTATCTGACCGGAATGGCAAACATCCGTGATGTCATCCCATTCCCAAGAACCGTAAACAACTGCGAACTGTAATGTTGTACTAAAAGAAATCCCTCCCACATATAGTAAAAGTAGAAAACTTTTCATATGTGCGGAGGGATTTTTGGTGGAGAACAAAAAAAAAGCGCCCTTACAGATCCTGATTACGGTCCTGATCATGTATCTGGTGACATTTCTCTTGCTCTTGATTTTTGCGGTGATCATTTACAAAATAGATATTCCCGCAAAATCCGCGGAGACCGGCATCATTGTAATCTATGTTCTTTCCGGCTTTTTAGGCGGCTTTCTGATGGGAAAACAAATGAAAAGCCGCAAATTTTTATGGGGGATCCTGATAGGTCTGTCCTATTTCTGTATTCTCCTGATCGTTTCACTAGGCATAAACGGCGGCACGATCGAAGATACTGTCAAACTGCTTGTCACATTTGTTTTATGTACTGCCTCTTCCATGATCGGAGGAATGGTCAGTTAGGTCTTCGCGTCGCTTTTGCGGCGCGACCGTTCTTTATGCCAAGGCTCCTTCTCCGGAATCCTTTTTCAAGAGATGAAAATCCGGCGCGCCCTTTGGTTTTACATCTATCCTGATATGGCAGTCCGCCACATGCTCATAATTCAGTTCCAGTCCATACTCTACCTCAATATGGATGAGATTTTCCGTCTCTGAAAACTCCACACGGGTGGCATCGATACCGATCAGCAGACTTCCATACGGGGTGTAATAATAGGTGACATTTTTCTTATTCTTCTCGAATACCATATGTACATTCGTTACACCCTTTTTTGTCAGTTCCATATAGTCCGGGGCGATCTTGATAATATTCTTGGTCGGCTCGTCATACCCCTCGGTCACTTCGTCATACAAAAGATAATGCTTGTTGTTCCGAAAATAATATTCCCCCGGCGCAAACATCTCCACCGTATCGCTGTCATTATCCGCCGCCATCTGAAGCCCCGTGATGGAGAGTAATACATCCTTTATCATACTGTTCTCCTTTGTAATGATACAGACATTATAACTGTTTTACCGGAAATATTCCAGAATTTTAAATTTCACCTGAAATTCTCCGGAATTAAACACATCCGCATACTCCTCCGGCGTCAGCACCTCCTTCAAAGCAAGCTCCGCCTCCTCGTCCACGATCTCAAACACACTTCCGCGAAAACACATATTCGGATAAAGCACACACCACCAGTTATGCCCCTGCCCCTCTCCAAGCACCACCCGGAGCGCTTCATATTCTCCCGCGGGAAACGTATAGGAGCCATAGGTCTTTTCCGGAAACTCCGTATATTCCAACGCCGCATTCACGCCATAGGAAAAACCGTTTTCCGCAAGCACCTGCCCCGCAAGCAATTCAATATTTTCCAGATTCTCCTCAACAATAAGGCGGGTGTCCGCAAGATTCTCTGCCTGAGCGAGCTTCGGCTCCATATATACGCCGATGGCGTCCCGCACAATTTCCTTGATCTCTTGATCCTCTTCCGAATCGCTGTTCGCCAGCACATGGAAGCGCAGAATTTTTTCTGC
Organism: uncultured Lachnobacterium sp.; assembly: GCA_964425905.1. GTDB lineage: Bacteria > Bacillota > Clostridia > Lachnospirales > Lachnospiraceae > Roseburia. The sequence continues at coordinate 11,840 of CAYROM010000021.1, forward strand.
AATCGTCTTCTGAAAGGGATCCTTTGCATTGACGGCGCTGTAACCCATTACCACCGCCGTCAGCACGCAGACCGCCCCGAATAAAATTTTATATTTTTTCAAAAAAGACTTCATGGATTTTTCCTCCGGTCCGATTTCTTTATTTTAATTCTTGACCGGATTTTTCCATTTATTCACTTTTTTGTCTCAAAAGATAAACATCGCTCCATACAATGGTTTCTTCTTCTACCGTAAGATACGGAAGCTCCCAATCCTGAAGCTGATTTTCCTTTTCGTCCATAAGATTGCCCAGGGTCGTAAGCTTTGTTTCATTTCCCTTTGTATGGCTCTTTAGCAGTTCCTCGATATATGTGCCAAGATCTACCGAAAGCCCCTCCTCTGCCTTTAATACCGCCTGTATATCGTCGGTCACACAGACATAGGTATTGCGCGGAAAGGTCTCCTCCTCCCAGAACATAGAAAGCATATCATCGTACTGCTTTTTGTTTTCCACAAAGGTTTCGGACATCAAAAAAACTTTTAAATGATTGTAATCCGCCACCTTGTTCAATTTTGTCTCATATACCCAGAACGCCTCATCAAATTCGCCGGCATATGCCATAGCCACATCCTTATCTCCCGCCTCCTCCACCGCGTCCGGCTCCGCACGCTGAACCGGAAAGACATAGGAAAATCCCACTTCTTCCGTTTCCTCATCGTAGTCCGCCGCCGCAAGCATCGGAAACGTCCGGTCTTCAAGCTCCGTAGTCTTACACCCCGCTGCATTAAGCGCCGTAGCCGCGGTCAGAATGATCATTCCGATTTTTTTAATGAGCATTTTGTTTTTTCGTCTTATCATTTTTCCTCCCAATCAATGCCAGAAGCCCCGGAAGAAGCACATATACCGGAATACCGATATACAAGAAAAATTTATAGCACAGCGCATGCATTCCATCTACATAATAAAACAAAAGCGCCACCACAAAAATCAAAAATGTGCTGACCGCAAGGTATCTCCTTTCTCCCCGTCTTGACACCGCCTTTTTCAACAACTGATGTCCATAATGCAGATTCAGATTTAAAAGGGCAAACAGGGTAAAAAACCAGACTCCCATCATAACTGCATCCAGCCGTTTCACAAAATCCTCGGGAATCTGGATACTGCTCATAAGCGTCACCGCCGGAAATTCCATCGCCGCCAAAGAAGCCTGTCCGAAAGTGCCTGCAAGGATGAGATACAGCACAAACAATATTCCGACCGCGCAGATTAACGCATACCGCACGCAGCTTACAAGCCTTTTTGTACCGGTTCCCTGCGCCAGATATCCGGGAAAAAAGAGCAGAAAAAACATGCTCCCAAAGGTCAGAAACACCATATAACTGCCTAAGAAAAGCCCTTTTGCGGAAAAATCTACCTGCGGTTTAAAATAAGTAATGTCCAGCCCTTTGAGCGAAAGGGCCAGCATGAGAAAGAGCGGGATCAAAATCACCCAAAACAGCACCTCGTAGACCCTTGCCCTGCTCTCAACGCCTCCCGACACCGCATATGCCGCTGCCGCAAGCATCAATACAAGAATCACAATATAGCTTTCTTCCCTGACCAGGCTTTGCCTGATCAGCTTTGAAAACACCGCAGCCGTATCCCCCGCCGTCAAAATGCAGGAAAAAGCAAGGTAAGCATAGATCAACCGGGCCGCGCCCCCCGCAATCCTGCCCTCCCCTGAGAGAAAGGTCACAAGATCCGTCTGCATTCGATTTAAACTCCAGCCCAGATAGCTAAGGTAGCAGATTCCGAATATTCCTCCGAGCAAAATTCCAAATGCGCCGTATATTCCCAGCTGCTCAGCGAGGATGGAGGGCAGAATCAACGTACTGATCCCGATAAAATCAAAAGTAAACAGCCGGAAGGTTTGCCGAAGCGATATTTTTTGATTATCAGAAAACATGTCTTTACTCTTTTCTTTTTAATTTCGTTCTTTCGTTGCGTCTCGCATAGATCGGGCGCTTTGTCAGCTTCCTTAAGGGATATCGCAAAAGGGAATCTCTCTCGTCCTCATAGCCGTTAAGCTCCGCACCCACGAAGGGCATCATATAGGGAATGCCGAAGCTCTTCAATTTCGAAAGATGTACCAGCACCACCATAATTCCGATCAAAAAGCCATAAAAGCCAACCCAGGCGCATAAGACGATAAAGAAAAATTTTAAGATCCGGAAGGCAAACGCAAATTCCTCATTCGGTATCGTAAAGGAACAAAGCGCGGTAAAAGCGACTAAAATTACAATGATCGGACTGACAAGGTTTGCGTCGACCGCCGCCTGCCCGATAATAAGTCCCCCTACGATTCCTATCGTATTTCCCATTGCGCCGGGGAGCCGCACGCCCGCTTCGCGCAAGAGTTCAAAGGATATTTCCATAAGGATGACCTCAAGCACCGCCGGAAACGGAACCCCGATCCGCGCCTCCTGAAAGGAAAGGAGCAGCGTCGTCGGCAGGATCTGCGTGTGAAAATTTGTCATTGCAAGATAAAGTCCCGGCAATGTCATGGCAAAAAAGAATGCCACATAACGCAATATCCTTGCGAATGAAGCCGTTGCAAAGCGGTTGTAATAATCATCGCTGGTTTTCAGGAATGAATTAAAATCCGTCGGCAAAATCAGAGCCACCGGAGAATTATCCGTAAGCAGCACGATCCTTCCCTCAAGCACCGCCATTGCCGCCCTGTCCGGTCTCTGTGTCGTCTGAAACTGCGGAAATGGCGAATACCACTTTTTCTCCGCAAGCTGTTCAATCACTCCGCTGTCCAAAACGCCGTCAATCTCATACTCACTTATCCGGTTCTCGATCTCCTTGACCAGATTTGGATACACCAGATCCTCCATATACACAAGATCCACATTTGTATGGGAGCGGACGCCTGCAAACAGCTCCTTTACGCGCAGTCTTGTCGACCTGACCCTTTTTCGGATCAGGGCCGTATTTGTCTTGACCGAGTCGCCAAACCCCTCGACGGAACCTCTCACAACCTTTTCCGAGCTGGGCTCCTGCACGTCCATTTTCGGATAACCCTGATCCCCGATCTTGATCGCCTTATCGTATCCGTCCACAAGGAGAATCGTATTTCCGGTCAGCATTACCTCCGCTGCGTCTTCAATATATTCAAACCATGAGATATCCGCGATCCCCATCGCGTTTTCATCCAGAATTTTTTTCCCGTCCGAAAAAGACTGTCTGGATAAAAAATCAATGCATCTGCCAAGCGCGGTATTCCAGAGCAGCGTATTTGTGATTGCAACCTCAATGTAGGCCAGAAAGCACTTGCAGGATTGATCCTCCCCCAAATACATTTCCTGCATTTTCACATCCGCACAATCCGTGAATATCTGCCTGTATATTTTTATATTTTCATCTATATTAACCGATACCCGATGTTTTTCCATGTATCCTCCGAAAAAATAAGAACAACGCGGACTATTTTCCCATGTGATAAAAAGGGCGCTTCGCACACCCGAATCCTATGAGATAAAAAAAGGGACAGGTCTTCGCCTATCCCTAGTGTGTTCAAATTGGTAAAATTTATTCCTTTTTTTCGATCGTATCCTGCTGCTGGATGATCGCCTTGACAGCCACCGCCTGATTTGCCACGTGTTCATGCATAGCGCCTGTCGCCATTTCCACATTTCTTGCACGCAGCCCCTCCAATATCTCTTCATGCTCCCGGATAAGGATCGGATAATTTCTGCTGTCCTTTAAATACTCCACGCGGTATCGGTACACCTGCTCTCTAAGGTTGCTCAAAATGCTTACAAGCTTCGGATTGCAGGTCGCCTCATAGATTACGTCGTGAAACAGCACATCCGCCTCTGCGATCTTTTTCACGTCATCTCCGGCGGTGGATAACTGCTCGAACTCTTCCTTGATCTCCTCAAGCTGTGCAAGCTGCTCCTTCGTGATCTTTGTACATGCAATCTGAACGGCAAGCTCATCAAGAGCTTCACGGATCTCCAGAACATCCTCCATATCCTTTAAGGTCATCTGGGCAACCTCCGCCCCCTTGCGCGGTATCGTCACCGCCAGCCCTTCCTGCTCCAGCATACGGATCGCCTCACGGATCGGAGTACGGCTCACGCCCAGCTTGGATGCAAGCTGCAATTCCATCAAACGCTCCCCCGGCTTTAAATCTCCGCGCAGGATTGCTTCACGAAGCGTCTTAAAAACCACATCCCGAAGCGGCAGATATTCATTCATGTCCAATTTCAAATTATCCGTCATAGTTTCACTCTCTTCTATTATATATTGTTGTCAGATAAACCTGTTTTGCAAGCCCTGACTGCTGCATTGCCCCATATGCCTTTCTTGCCGTACTTTCCTCTCCGAACAGACCGAACACCGTCGGGCCGCTGCCGCTCATCATCGCATTTATCGCACCGGACGCCTTCATAAAATTCTTTATCTCCTCGATGACAGGATAGTTTGGTATTGTCACGGTCTCCAAAACATTTCCCATGCCGCCCGCAATGGAATAAAGATTCTTCGCCCTTATATCTCCGATCATCCGGTCGATATCCGGATGCACGGTATGTTCATCCAATTTCAGATTCTGATATACAAATTTGGTGGAAACGGAAATCTGCGGCTTTGCGATAAGCACCGGACATTTCACCATTGGCGGCAGCAAAGTCAGCTTCTCTCCGATCCCCTCTGCCAATGCGGTTCCCCGCAGCAGGCAATACGGCACGTCCGCCCCGATCAAAACACCGCGCTCCATCAGCTCTTCCCGCTTCAATTTTAAGCCAAAAATTTCATTCATCCCAAACAGCATGGCAGCAGCATCCGAGCTGCCCCCTGCCATTCCCGCTGCGACCGGAATCCTTTTTTGGAGCGTCACCTCCACCCCCTCGCGGATTTTAAACTCATCCATCAAAAGCATACCCGCTTTATATACAAGATTATCCTCATTTACCGGCAAAAAGGATAAATTCGATTTGATCCGTATGCCGGAATCCTTTGTCTTTTTGATGTCAAGCCGATCGTAGAGGTGTATCGTCTGCATGACCATCCTCACCTCGTGGTAGCCGTCATCGCGCCTTTTCACAACATCCAGACCAAGATTCACTTTTGCCAATGCCTTTAACGATATTGTATCCATAGGTTTACCTCTGTATGTTGTATACAACATTTATGGTAACATGAAACGCAAAAAAGGTCAAACAACTGCCTCTACTTGAGAAATTTTCTACCATAAATGAAGGTTGCAAAATAAATAACTGACGCAATTATAACGATCATAGGTCCGGTTGCCACGTTGGTATAATAGGAAACGATCAGCCCCAGCACTCCTGCAAACAGGGAGAAGATGACGGAAAACAGATGATATTCCCTCATGTTTGCCGAGATATTTCTGGCGGCCGCAGCCGGAAGGATCAAAAGCGCATTGATGATAAGTATGCCGACCCATTTGATGGAAAGCATGACGATTAGCGCTACCAGCACCGCAAAAATATTTTCGATGAGCTTTACCGGAACCTGTTTGCTTTTTGCAAGGGCCCGATGGATGCAGACGGCATTTAAACAATTAAATGCAACGCCCCAGAATGCCAATGTAACCGCAAAGATCAGGATCAGATATACGATCTCTCTTCCCGTGATACTCAGCACATCACCTACCAGAATGCTGGAATACTGGCTGAAATTTCCTCCCTTTGACAAGATCGCCAAGCCGATCGCCACCGCGCAGGAGGAGAACACGGAGATGATCGTGTCGGTGGACGCCATGTTCATGCTTCCGATCTTATTTAAGAGCAGCGCAAATACCACCGCAAAGATCACCATTGAAATCGTCGTATCCCCGATACCAAAGATAACGCCGACTGCAATTCCGGTCAGGGCGGAATGTCCCAAAGCATCTGAAAAGTATGCCATCTTCTTGTTGACGATCATGGTTCCAAGCAGTCCAAAAAGAGGCGTAATAATGAGAATCGCAAAGAATGCGTTCCTCATAAAAGCATAATCAAGCCATGAGGTCCAATCATTCATCCGTCTCCACCTCCCCGATCCAGTTTTCCTTACTTCCCCCCGCAAAAATCCGGGCAAATTCCGGACTGTCGTATACTTCCCTTACCGTTCCCTGCCTGACCACCGAAGAATCCAGCAGGATCACATGGTCGGCAAACTTTGCAACATAATCCAAATCATGGGAAATCAATATAATGGCAAGATCAAAGTTCTTTTTCAGATAATCCATCGTCTTAAAAAATAATTCCATTCCGTTTTGATCGATACCGGACACAGGCTCATCCAGCAGAAGAAGATTAGGTTCATCCATGATCGCCATAGTGAGAAGCACCCTCTGCAATTCTCCTCCCGACAGATTGCAGACCTGCTTATCGATCAGATCCTCCGCCTCAAACACTCCCAGCGCCTTTTTAATTTTTTCATACAGTTTCCGGCTCCTTGGCAGGTATACCGGATATCTGGATTCATAGCTTGCAATAAGGTCGTATACGTCCACCGGCGTATTTTTCTCAATATTTACGGACTGCGGGACATAGCCGATCTTAAGCCTCGCCATGCGGCCGTCCTTCGTATCCTTAAATTCGATCTCTCCCGTATGCGGGATATCGCCTAACATCGCGCGGATCAGCGTCGACTTTCCCGCGCCGTTCTTTCCGATGACCGCATTCAGGGAACCGCAATGTATATGAAGATTTACATCCTCAAGCACGCTCCGCTCCCCGTATTTCACTCCCAGATGCTTTACCCTTATGCAATGAAAGCCGCAGGGCTTTATGATTTTTTTCATTGAAACGCCTCCCGAATCCGGTCAATATTTTCCTGCATCCCGGTAATATAGCTGTCCGCCGAATAGTCTCCCCTGTTTAATGCATCCAGATAAAGAACGGTCGCATCCGTTTCGCGCTGCACCGTATCCCCCATATCCTTGCCGTATAATTCCTCTGCCAGAATATATTGTACATGATCGTTCCGGACCGCACTTAGGACATCCGCCACCTCACCGGCGCTTACCTGACGCTCCTCGTCAAGATCGAGAAGATATACCGCTTCCAGTCCATAATCCTCAGCTACATAGGCATACGCCTCATGGAACAAAATTACCTGCCTCCCCGCCAGCATTGCCCTAAGCTCCGCCTGCTGCGCTTCAAGCGCCGCCAGCTTCTCATCATAGATAGCGGCATTTTTTGCATAGACATCGGCATTTCCCGGATCAAGCGCCATCAAATATTCCGCAATCGTCGCCACCTGTATCCGGTATGAAGAAACACTCATCCATGCATGTGCATTCACATCTCCATGATCATGCTCATGCCCGGTCTCCTCATGAGCGTCCGCCTCCGGATCAGCAGCCTCCTCCCCGGCGCCGCTGCCGTGTTCTTCCTCCCCGTGATCGTGGTCCTCTTCGTCCTCCGTCAGCAGCTCCACTTCCTCCGACGCCTCTACGATCGTAAGGGACGGATACGCTCCTGCAACATCGGACAAAAAAGTCTCTATGCCTCCGCCGTTTATGATAAATACATCCGCCTTTGACAAAAGCTGCATATCCGCCGGCGTCAGCTGGTAATCATGCAGACATCCCGTCTGCGGCTCGCTCAGATTAAAGAGCGTCACTCCCTCTGCGTCGCCGATCACATTCAACGCTGCAATGTACATCGGGTAAAAGGATGTTACCACGGTAAATTGCTCGTCCTCCGTTACATTTTTTCCTGTGCGGTCAATATAAATTGTGGTCAGCCCAAGACTGACCACAAAAATACCTACCAGCATCACTACCACAAAAATATACTTATTTCTCATACAATTTACTTTCTTTTCTTCCCTTTCGCTTTTTTCAGGGTTTTCTTTGCTACCGGTCTTCCGGTGTTTTTCCAGCGGGGTTTCTTTCTATGGGCGGAAAGCCCGGCGCTCTCCTTTGTCAGGTTTCCATCGGATTGCTGCGCCGTCTCCTCCTCTGTAATTCCCACAAAGGAATCGATCAGTTTCCAAATCTCCTCCCGTCCCTGCTTCGTCTCCGCAGAAAACGGAATAATGATCGTATCCTCCTGTACGGAAAGCCCTTGTTCAATCGCACGGACATGTGCGCTTATCTGGCTCTTTTTCAGCTTGTCCGCCTTAGTGGCGATAATGATGGGCGCAAAGCCCTGGCTAAGCATCCACTCATACATCATCCGGTCATTCTCCGACGGGTCATGGCGGATATCGATCAGAAGGAAAATCCCCTTAAGCTGCCTGGAAACATGAAGGTAATGCTCGATCATCTGTCCCCATTTCGCCTTGATCTCCACACTTGCCCTGGCATAGCCGTATCCCGGCAGATCCACAAAATAAAGTTGATTATTTATATTGTAAAAATTGATGGTCTGTGTCTTTCCCGGCTGTGCGGAGGTTCTCGCCAACGCCTTCCGGTTCATCAGGGCATTGATGAGCGAGGACTTCCCTACATTAGATTTTCCCGCAAAGGCTAACTCGATATACGGATTTTCCGGAATGGTACTGGTGATTCCACATACCGATTCCAGACTGACATTTTTTATTACCATGACTCCTCCCACGCAGCCTATGCCTGTACAAAAGCCACCTTGATGACCTCATCCAATCTCTCTACGGGAATGATCGACATTCCCTTCTTGATCTCGTTTGAAATCTCATCCAGATCCTTTTCATTTTCCTTCGGTACACAGACCGTAGTTATTTTTGCATTTTTTGCGGCAAGCAGCTTTTCCTTCAAGCCTCCGATCGGAAGCACTCTGCCCCGCAGGGTTATCTCCCCGGTCATCGCTACCTCCGCCCGCACGGGGATTTTTGTGATGGCCGATAAAATCGCCGTCGCCATCGTGATTCCCGCCGAAGGGCCGTCCTTTGGTACTGCCCCTTCCGGGATATGAATATGGATATCATGTTCCGAAAAGAAATCTTTGTCTATCTGATATTCCCCGCTAATGGAACGGATATAGCTGATCGCCGCCTGCGCGGATTCCTTCATGACATCCCCAAGCTTACCGGTCAGCTTATACTCGCCCTTTCCCGGCATAACATTGACCTCAACCTCCAGTGTCACGCCGCCGACGCTCGTCCATGCGAGACCTCTTACAATCCCAATCTCATCATGCTGATTTCTTTTGTCCGGGCTGTACTTCTCTTTTCCTAAAAATTTTTTCAGATTGGAGGTGGTGACATGTATGACCGTCTCTCTGTCCTGATAAATTCTGCGGGCGGTCTTTCTGCAGATCTCGCCCAGCTTGCGCTCAAGCTCCCGCACCCCCGCCTCTCGGGTATAGGAACGGATAACGGCGGACAGCGCTCCATCGCTAATAGTGAGCTGTTCCTCCCTGATCCCGTTCTTTTCCATCTGCTTGGCAAGCAGATGTTCCTTCGCAATATGGAATTTCTCGTTTTCCGTGTAACTGCTTACCTCAATGATCTCCATCCGGTCGAGCAGGGGTTTCGGGATATCCTGCATGGAATTTGCCGTTGCAATGAACAAAACATCCGACAGATCCACCGGAAGCTCCACATAATGATCCCGAAACTTATTATTCTGTTCCGAATCCAGCACTTCAAGCAGCGCAGAGGAGGTGTCTCCCTTGTAATCGCTGCTCACCTTGTCAATTTCATCCAAAAGCATCAGCGGATTGCTGACTCCCGCAGACTTTAATCCGTTCACGATCCTTCCGGGCATCGCTCCCACATAGGTTCTGCGGTGTCCCCGGATCTCCGCCTCATCCCGCACGCCTCCAAGACAGATCCTCACATATTCTTTGTTCAGAGCGCGTGCAACGGAACGGGCGATACTTGTCTTACCGGTTCCCGGAGGGCCTACCAGACAAATGATCGGGCTATCCCCCTTGCTGGTAAGATTCCTGACCGCCAAAAACTCCAGCATCCGCTCCTTGACCTTTTTCAGACCGTAGTGATCCTCCTCTAAGATCTGCTGGGCATGATCGAGATCATTGTTATCCTTTGATTTTTTACTCCATGGAATCTCCAGAAGCGTTTCAATATAACCGCGGCTTACCGCACTCTCGGAGGAACTGCCGCTGATGCTCTTAAACCGGTCGATTTCCTTCTTAATCCGGTCTTTGATCTCCTTCGGGGCCTTCAGTTTTTTCAACTCCTGCATGTAGGAATCCGCATCGGAATCGGTATTATCCTCTCCAAGCTCCTGACGGATCAATCCCATCTGTTCCCGGAGAATATATTCCTTCTGATGCTTATCCACACGCTCCTTGATCTTCTGCTGAAAATCGTTTTTTATGGCAATGACCTCAATTTCCTTTAAAAGAAGGCTTAAAAGTACCTCATAGCGCTCAGTCAGCGTCACCGCTTCCAGTATTTTCTGTTTTTCCTCATAATGAACCGGCATATTGTTGGAAACATAATCCATCAATTTTTCCAGATCCTCTATCTCGTTTACCTGACGCAGAATATCCTTTCCCAGTTTTCCGTTGATCTTGGCATATTGAGAAAAGGTTTCCTGAATGCTGGATACCATAGCGGCGCGCACCTGCGGCGTCAATTCCTCCTCGGTCTCGTCACCATAGCAGATAATCTCCGCCTCAAGGTACTCCTGCCGATCTGTGAATCCATACAGCTCCGCACGCTTCTTTCCCTCCACCAGAATGCGGATAACATTATTCTGCATTTTTATGACCTGCTTTATCTCTGCCAGAATCCCGATGCGGTAAAGATCATCCTGTGTCGGGTCGTCCAGCTCCACATCCTTTTGTGTTACAAGAAAGATCTGCTGTTCTCCGATCATGGACTGCTCCACAGCTTTCATGGATTTCCCCCGGCTGATATCGAAATGGGCGATCATTCCCGGCAGGATCGTCATACCGCGCAATGCAACTGCCGGCATGGTTAATACTATATCTCTCACTAGCTTTCTCCTTAGTTAGGATGCAATTTCTTCATTAGAATCACGCTTCTGTTCAATCGCCGGAACCGTATCCTCTTCAATTTTAAGATTCTCCTCCACGATTTCCCTTGTGATCACACATCTGCTGATAGCGTCGTCCGAGGGAATCCTGTACATAAGATCCAGCATAACATCCTCCATGATCGCCCGAAGCCCTCTTGCGCCTGTCTTTCTTTCAAGCGCCTTGTCCGCAATCGTCTCGATCGCATCCCGCTCAAACTCTAATCCGACCCCATCCAGTTCAAACAGCTTTGTATACTGCTTCACCAGCGAATTCTTTGGCTCCACCAGGATGCGGATCAGCGCCTCCCGGTCTAAGGAATCCAGCGATACCGTGATCGGAACGCGTCCGATAAATTCCGGGATCAGGCCAAACTTCACAAAATCCTGCGGAAGCGCATACTTAAAGACTGCCCCGACATTCATTTCGGACCTCGCTTTTACGGAACCGTTAAAGCCTATGGATTTTGTGTCCCTGCGGCTTTCGATGATCTTCTCCAGCCCGTCAAAGGCTCCGCCGCAGATAAACAGGATATTTGTCGTGTCGATCGGGATTACCTCCTGCTGCGGATGCTTTCTTCCTCCCTGGGGCGGAACGGAAGCAACGGTTCCCTCAAGGATCTTAAGAAGCGCCTGCTGAACGCCCTCCCCCGAAACATCACGGGTTATGGAGACATTTTCCGACTTCTTAGTGATCTTGTCGATCTCATCGATATATATGATTCCATGCTCCGCACGCTCAACATCATAATCTGCCGCCTGGATCAGCTTGAGAAGGATGTTCTCCACATCCTCTCCGACATAGCCCGCCTCCGTCAGCGTTGTAGCATCCGCGATAGCAAAGGGTACATTCAGCACTCTTGCCAGCGTCTGTGCAAGAAGCGTCTTTCCGGAACCCGTCGGTCCCAGCATCAAAATGTTGCTCTTCTGCAGTTCAACGCCGCCCATATCTCCACCTGCAAGCACACGCTTGTAATGGTTGTAGACGGCTACGGAAAGAACCTTCTTCGCCTGATCCTGACCGATAACATAGTCGTCCAAAAAGGCTTTCAGTTCCTCCGGCTTAAGCAGATTTATTTCATCCTGCGGCGTAAGACGGCCTTCCTCCATTTCTTCTTCCTCAATGATCTCCGCACACACATCCACACAATGATCGCAGATGAACGCGCCGCTGGGTCCGGAAATCAATCTTCCCACCTGATTTTGAGTCTTTCCGCAAAAAGAGCAGCGTACTACTCCGCTTGGGTTATCACCATTATTATTCTTTCCTGCCATATTTTTCTCCAAAAAAAATTATATTCTATGCACATCGAGGGCATCCCATGCCGGGGTACCCTCCATCTTGCTATCTGCTGGTAATCACGCTATCAATCAGACCATATTCTTTTGCTTCTTCCGCAGACATATAATAATCGCGCTCCGTATCCGCTGCGATCACATCATATGGTTTTCCGGTATTTGCCGCCAAAATATCGTTTAAACGCTTCTTGGTCTTTAAAATATTTTCAGCCACAATCTGAATCTCAGTCGCCTGCCCCTTTGCTCCGCCGGAGGGCTGATGAATCATAATTTCCGCATTCGGAAGCGCATATCTCTTACCCTTTGCTCCGCCTGCAAGCAAAAAAGCGCCCATGCTCGCCGCCAGCCCGATGCATATTGTCGAAACATCGCATTTGATATACTGCATGGTATCGTAGATTGCAAGACCTGCGGTTACCATTCCTCCGGGAGAATTGATGTAAAGATGGATATCCTTCCCCGGATCCTCCGACTCTAAAAATAAGAGCTGCGCCACCGTGAGGCTGGCCGTTGCTTCATTAACTTCCTCTCCGAGAAAAATAATACGATCCTTTAACAAACGGGAATATATATCATAGCTGCGCTCCCCGCGTCCGGTCTGTTCAATGACATAAGGTACTAAACTCATATGAAAATGCCTCCTTTATAAAAGCTTAAAAGACCGGCTCAGATACGTTAATCCGAGCCAGTCCGTAATTATTCAGCTAACCGACAGGTTTTATTCTTCTGTTCCCTCAGCCTCAGCATCCTTATCCTTCTTTGACTTAGCCTTAGCTCTTTCCTTTGCGTTGCTCATCACAAGATCAACAGCCTTGGTAATTGCCAATTCTCTCTTCATGGATTCCTTCTCGGCATCACCCATGTACTCTTTTAACTTATCAGCTTCCATTCCGTAAGCTGTCGCCATCTTCCCGATTCCAGCTTCGATATCCTCATCGGTAACCTCAATATTCTCGTCCTTGGAAATCTGCTCAAGAACCAGACTGGACTGGATACGGGTGAGCGCCTCCGGGCGAACCTGCTCCTTCAACTGGTCGGCAGTCATTCCCGAGAACTGAAGATACTGCTCCATAGAAAGACCGCTCTGGGCAATTCTCCGGGAAAACTCATCGATCATCGTCTCGCACTGCGTATCGATCATCGCTTCCGGAATATCCATCTTAGACTTCTCAATGATCTTCTGGATCGCCTCGTCTTCCTTGGTCTTCTTAGCCTCATTTTCCTTCTGCTCTGCAAGGTTCTTCTTTAAATCTTCCTTGTATTCAGCAAGGGTATCAAACTCAGAGACGTCGGAGGCGAACTCATCGTTCAGCTCCGGAAGCTCCTTTGCCTTGATCTCATGTATCTTAACCTTGAATAGTGCAGGCTTACCGGCCAGTTCTGCCGCCTGATACTGATCCGGGAAGGTTACATTGACTTCCACGTCATCTCCGGCATTCTTTCCGATCAGCTGCTCCTCAAATGTATCAATGAACGAATGGGAACCGATCTCCAGAGGATGATTGCTGCCCTTGCCTCCTTCGAATGCTACGCCGTCCACAAATCCCTCAAAGTCGATTACTGCAGTATCGCCCTCCTGAACCGGTCTGTCGGTTACGGCGATGGTTCTTGCATTGTTATTTCTTTCCTTCTCCAATGCTTCTTCAACTTCCTCGTCCGTTACGGTAGTGTCGATCTTTGTTACGGTAACACCCATGTATTTTCCAAGCGTAACCTCAGGTTTAACGGCAACCTCAGCGGTAAAGATAAAGGGCTTGCCCTTTTCGATCTGTACGATATCAACCGCAGGACGGGAAACGATATCAATTCCGCTCTCCTCTACTGCTGCCGGATAGTTCTGCTGCATCAGAGTGTTTGTCGCATCTTCATAGAAAATTCCCGCTCCGTACATTTTTTCAACCATATTTCTCGGAACCTTTCCCTTGCGGAAGCCCGGAAGGCTGATCTTATTCTTTTCCTTCTGATAAGCGGATTCCAAAGCCTTTTCTAATTCATCGGCAGAAACCTCGATGGTAAGCTTCGCCATATTATGCTCTAAATTCTCAACCTGTACACTCATTATTACTGTTTCCTCCTTAAATATATATCCGCAGTCATTTAAGCATTATAACACATGCGTTTTCTCTTGGCTAGTGTTTTTCGTCAAAAAAGTTGTCATCAAAAATTCTTATTCAACCAGAACATCTCCCGGTGTAAATAAAACCATATTCCCGCATTCACTACAACAACAGGTATTTCCTTTTCTTTTTAAAACACCTCTTTTCCTTCCCGCAGTTCGTCGACCAATTTTTCTATATCAGATTTTTCTGCCCTTTTTATTTGTTTTACCATTAAAAATTCATCCGCGCAGGTTCCGTCCGGATATCGAAGCGCATTCGGGATCGTTCCAACGATTTCAAACCCAAAATCCCGGTACATTTTTATCGCTCTCTCATTATCCTTCACAACATCCAGTTCCATCTGTGCAACATCATGTGCAAGGCACCAGTCAATACACTCCTCCATCATTTTTCCGCCAATGCCAAGCCCCCAGTATTCCTTGAGAAGAACAAACGCTACGCTGGCCCTGTGAAGATAACGCTCATTGTTGCGCACGATTCCTACGGAACATTGTCCAACCACCTTCCCCTCATATTCCGGCACAAACCATGTTCTTGCGTTTCCGCTCAGGACATTTGCAATCACTTCTTTTTCCTGATCTGCCGTAACCTGAAATTCCCCCGGATTTCTTGCCAAAAACCGTGTCTCACAGTCCGCTGTTTTCAAAACATGTATGATCTGTTCCGCATCCTCAGGTTTCGGATCGCGAACAATAAGCCTTTTCCCGTTCTTTAATAAATATTCCATCTTCCTCTCTCCTTCTAACTTACCGCCTCAAACTGCGCCATATACAAATGATAATAAGCTCCCTTTTTCTCCATCCGTTCTCCGGCATTCGTCCCGTCAAAAATATTCTTTGTTAAATAAAAAACACAACTGCCATTTATTGTCAACCTTATTTTCTCATATTTTTTTCCTTTGCGGGCATGATATGTATTGTAAAGGAGGTGAAAATTATGGCAAGCACGAATAATTCTGGTTCTGGACGTATGGCTGTTCCTGAGGCTAAGGAAGCAATGAACCGTTTTAAAGAAGAGGTTGCATCAGAGCTTGGCGTTCCGCTTAAGGAGGGCTACAACGGTGACTTAACCTCAAGACAGGCTGGCTCGATCGGTGGTGAAATGGTCAAGAAAATGATCATGAAGCAGGAAGAGCAGATGAAGTAGTTCTGAAGAAAAGTACGCCTTCGGCATATTCTTGCGCTTCACAAAATCTCATATGCGCATCGTCTGCCCGAAGAGCTTTTTATCTCATAGGAAGTCATTTCCTACAAGATAAAAAAGGGGAACGAATGAATGTCATACTCTGTATGACCCCATTCGTTCCTCTTTGTACATATCCGCAAAGATCAGGCCTGATATACCAGATCCTTCTTAAGCTTCTCTACGGTTCCCTCATCCGCAAAATAACGGACGATTTCAAGCCCAAAATCGATTGCGGTTCCCATTCCACGGCTTGTAATGATATTTCCGTCCACGACCACCGGCTCTTTTTTCCAGACCGCGCCAAGCAGCTTGTCCTCGAACCCCGGATGACAGGTTGCATTTTTTCCATCCAGAATATGCTCCTGCCCAAGAATACTGGGAGCCGCGCAGATTGCGGCAACCAATTTCCGCTCCCTTGCAAACTGGCGTATCACCTGAATCACAGTCTCATCCGCGCCGAGATTTAAAGTGCCGGGCATTCCTCCCGGAAGAACAATGCCCTCAAATTCATTATAATCCACATCATTCTTGGTAATATCCGCCAAAAAAGTCACGTTATGAGAGCTTGTCACCTCCCTGCTGCCGGAAATCGAAATCATCGTTATATCAAGCCCTGCCCTTCGAACGATATCTACAACAGTAAGTCCTTCAATTTCCTCACATCCATTTGCCATAAAAATTCCGATTTTTCGCATGTCTTTTACCTCCGTTTGTTTCATATTCTATTATTTACCCATCTGCCAAAATCAATTTCTTCGGCAAAATATCATTGATAAGCGTAAAAAGTTTAAATCTTCCATCGTCAGCAAACACATATCAAATGCCGGCGCAGGCTCGAAATATATGTTACATTCCAAATGCATATTTTTCCTCACTTTGCATAAATACTATGCACATGGTATAATCTCTATCGTGATTATACTGCGCCGAAGTGCGCATCAATACCATCTACCGTGTGCGGAACGCACATTAAAACAGGAGGCCGTCATATGGAAATCGAACGCAAATATCTGGTCAAAGCTCTTCCGGAACACTTAGAACAGTATCCACACAAAAAAATTGCACAGGGCTATCTGAACACCGCCCCCGTTGTACGCATCCGGCGTTCCGACGAAGAATACTACCTGACCTATAAGGGAGACGGTCTTATGGTACGAGAGGAATACAACCTTCCTCTTACAAAAGACGCCTTTGAACATATGCTCCCAAAGATCGACGGTCTGCTCATTGAAAAAACACGCTGTCTGATTCCTCTTTCGGGAGGGCTCACCGCCGAACTCGACATCTTTGAAGGCTCCCTCGCCCCGCTTATGCTGGTGGAAGTGGAATTCCGTTCTGTGGAGGAGGCCAATTCTTTTAGTCCTCCCGCATGGTTTGGAGAAGATGTCACCGAAAGCGGAAAATACCACAACAGCAACCTGAGCCTTCAGGGTTTATAAAAGATTATAAGACTTTGCTATCTCAGGCGGTTTGCATATTCGTAACGCTGTCTGGTCCGGATCGCATGTTTTAAATCGTCATACCGCTTCATCAAATCTCCATCCGGGATGACCACATCCATGACAACAGCAATATTATCGATCATTTGATCGTTGATCTCATCCCGCATGGAGACAAGAATATTATACTTTTCATCAAAGGTCGACGCATCCAAAAATTCCATAAATTTGGGATTAAGCGGTTCCGTTCCTTCTTCCAAGGCCGCCGTGCTCCCATTATTCTCTTTGTTATCCGTTTCAGTCTCTGTCGGCTGCTCCAAAGATCTCTCCTTAGACTTTGCCGGCTCTTTAACCATATCTTCGGCATTCATATCCGTATCGGATTTTAGCCTTTCAAAACGATACTTCTGTCTCACCTCCGGATATTTCCCGTGATCCACCTCGCTTACAAACATACTAAGAGGTCTTGCATACACGCCGAAATCCTCGTACAGCGCCTGATAGACCACCAGCATTTCTCCCGTCTCAGAATGCTCCGCAACGGCAATGACCTGATACATCCTATTTTTAAAATGCCGGTATATCTCTCCCGGCTTTGGCGTGCGGTTCATAGCTGCACCATCCTTTCGATTATCCCCTTTACCTGATCAACCGATACCTCATCACACCTTTCTGCCTGCCTCAGAATCGGCTGCAGGAATTCCTTTTCATATACCGCCAAAATGTGAACCATTCTTCCTGTCGGGGGAAGATCCACAATCTCCGAATCTCTGTGCTCCAGATAAAAAAATGTCAGAACAGCGGCATCCGGCCGTTCCTTCTCCAGATCCTCCCGGACTAAAGCTAGAAGATTTTCGATTTCGCTCTTTAAGAATATCCTGGCTTCCTCCGACCCGTCATATCTGTCCGCCAGCTTAAGGATCGTTTCATAAGTCAGATGGAACTCCTTGTCCTCCCTGCTGACCAAAAGTTCGTGGTCGAAGGTATTTGCAAGCCTTTTTAATTCTCTGCGGATATCCGAAATCCTCCGCATTTCTTCCTTTGTCCACGTCTTATTCTCCAGCAAAAGCTCTTCCATCCGCTTCATATAGGTCTCCACCAAAAGCAGCTTCTCTCTGGCCGTACAATATCCTCCATATATGGAAGGACAATATTTTTTTATCCCGTCGAGCTGTTTCTGCCATCTTTTCACTACATCCATATCGCAGCCTGCGGACTGTAAATCCCGTTTCAGTTTTCTTACTTCCTCATCCTCACCAAACATATTTGTCTACTCCGTATATTTTGCGATCAGCGTATCAAGCCTTTCTCTATTGTGTAAAGCCCACAGCCCGTAAGTAGTATTTTCCTCCGCTATCATACGCCCTAACTCTACCAGAAATTTTGGAATATCCTCAACAATAATGGCCTTTCCCGTATCCGACAGCTTTTCCCGCCCTTGCAGCGCACATCCTCCCACAAAGATTGCAAATGCAGGCTTTGGTCCCTCCGGCGACTGCTTTACAGCCCCCCGGAAACCGATCTCTCCGATCTGATGTCCCGAGCATGAGGACGGACACCCGGAAATGTGGATCTGGGGCAGCACTCCATCCGCAAAATTTTCCCTGCGAACCGCTTCCACACACTTTGCAAGAAGCTCCTGCGAATCTCCTACTCCTACCTGGCAGATTGGCTTTCCTATACACGCCACCGATGTTTCAAACAGATTTTCCGCCCCATCATCGGTAACTTCAAGAATCCTTTTTACCTCATCGGAATTCAAATTGATGATATACATACCCTCATAGGGAGTCAGGCGTATCTCCGCCTCCTCCATATCCTTGATCGAATCATAAAGTTTATGCGCCGTCTCAGGCGTTAGATTTCCACCGATCGGCTGATAAAATACTGCAAATAAACCTTTCTGCTTTTGCGCTGTCACACGGCGGTGCTTCGGGACATCCTCCAACCCTGTTTTCTTTATTAAATAAGGATGAACCGTAATGCGCAAATCCTCCTCATCCTCGAAAACAGCGGCCAGCTTTTTCTGATATGCGGCAATAAAGCCTTCGGTTCCAAGATCCTCCTGCATAAAACGGGTTCGCGCACGTCCGCGGTTCTCGTAATTTCCGTATGCAACAAAGGTATCTACCATCGCCTTTGCGTAATACAAAACCATTTCCGGCTCTACCGCCTCTGCCACCTTAGCGCCAAGCGCCGGACGGTTTCCAAGTCCTCCTGCGGCATACACATCAAACAGCCCGTCCTCTCTTGCCGCAAATCCCAAATCCCGGAACGTCACATGCGTCACATTTTCCAAAGAATTGGAAAAACCCACCTTCAGTTTTCGGGGGAACTTTACCGCCTTGATAAACCTCATCAGATACTGTCCCATTGCCTCAGCATATGGAAGGACATCGAAAAACTCTCCCTGCTGCACTCCGGAAAGCGGCGATGCCATCACATTACGCGGGAAATCGCCCCCTCCGCCGCGGGAGATCATACCGGTCTTCCACGCTTCTTCCATGATCGTACATAAATCCTCCGCTTCCAGATTATGAAGCTGGATCGATTGACAGGTCGTCATCTTCACCCGGTCAATCCTGTATTTATCACATGCGTCAACGATAAATTTAAGGCGCTCCTTGGTAAGCTTTCCTCCTGCCATGCGCAGGCGCAGCATATGTTTTTTTCCCCCACGCTGCGCATAGCTTCCGTATCCGCCGGAAAACTTTTTATAGTCCGGCACCGTCATCTCCCCGTTGTGGAAAGCCATTGTTTTTTCTTTAAATTCCTGTAAGTCGGGCAAAAATTCCATCAAGTATGAGTTCTGCATAACACTCTCCCATTATTTATTAACAGATATTGTCCGTATTAGTTTTCCCTTTATCCCGTATTATATATGATTGTAATAAAAATATCTACTGCAAAAAACCTCCGCCATCTTCTAATGTACTGCATAACGGCACCCACTCAATCAATAAATGTACAAAATAAATCCCCCTATTGCGCCGGCATATGGTATAATCTCGTCAGAGATTATGCCGCGCGAATGCGCATCAGTACCATCTACCGTGTGCGGAACGCATATGGTATAATCTCGTCAGACATTATACCGCGCCGCATATTTATCAGGAAAGGAACACAGATGCTGACAGATAAAGAAGTTTTAAATATGAATTACTATAAGAAAACCTCCTACTCCGGCTGGATGGGCGGCATGCGTTTTCTGATCAAACGCGAACAGCCGCAAAGCGCGGAGGGCGAGGCGCAAAAAGAACCTGTTTTTCATGTATGGGTATGGCCGGGACCGTATATTTTCGACCGTACACCTGCCGAGAAAAAATTCACGGCACAGTTCCCCTTCACCGAAGAAGGAAAAACACAGGCAGTTTCCTGGATCAACGAACAATATGCGCTTCACGAATCGCTCTGGCCCCGCCGCAAGACCGACGAACTATAAAAGGTTTAGGAAACACGTCTTTCCCAAACCTTTTAAAATGGGCTTAAGTGGACTCGAATCACCGACCTCACGCTTATCAGGCGTGCGCTCTAACCGGCTGAGCTATAAGCCCCCATATGCGAACAAAATTTATCATACGCAATTTAGCATTATTCGTCAAGCTTTTTATCCCATAGGATTCGGGTGTCAAAAGGTGTTCAAGCGCCGCAATGGCAGGCACAAATCTACGGAATATCATAGTAAGTACATCGATTTTTACAAAATCTTTGATTATCGATGTACTCGCCTTTTGGCACAAGAAACCTATGGGATAAAAACGGAATCCGCTTCCTAATGACTCCTGCTTTCCATCCCTGTGTCAGTTCAACCCTCGAAAGCCCTTTCCGATTATTTCACTACTATTTGTAATCATCAAAAATGCATCCGGCTCATGCATCCGGATAAAGTTCCGCAGCTCTACCGCCTGTGAACGCTTCATTACCGTCAGGATAATATACCTTTTTTTATCTGCATAGCTGCCCCGTCCCTCAAAAATCGTAGCGCTCCGGTTAAGCTCCCTATGAATAAAATCACAGATTATATCCGGATCGTTACAGACGATTGTAAAGTATTTGCACAAATTAATATTTTCGATTACATCGTCAATAAGCAGAGATTTTGACAGCAATCCGCACAGAGAGAACAATCCAGTTTTGATATCAAACACCATGCATGCCATTATAACAATGACCAAATCCACCAGAAACAGCGGAGTTCCGATATTGTCAAGCTTTGTATATTTTTTCATGATCATGGCAATGATGTCCGTGCCGCCGCCGGAAGCCCCGATGTTGAACAGGATTGCCGAACTGAAGGCGGGTAATGCAGTCGCAAATATCAGCTCTAATACCGGCTGATCCGTTAGTGGCGCATCCATCGGGAACCAGATTTCCATGAATTTCAGCCCTGCCGAAAGCAGGACGCTTACATAAACTGTTTTTAGTCCAAATCCCTTTCCCAAAAACACAAATCCGAATACCAGCAGCAACATATTGATAATAAAACTGATGGTACTTGCCGTCAAAGGAATCATGGCGCTAAGCACCACTGCAATACCGGTAACCCCTCCAAAAGAAAAATTGTTCGGAAATTTGAAAACGTACACTCCTACAACCATGATCAATGTTGCCGCCGTCAGCAGCAAATACTCCAACGCCTGATGCCATACCCTTTTTTTCTCTAACCGCTTAACCAAATCCTCTCTGCTCATAACCCTCTCCTAATGTACCCCCGCTAAAAGATCTGACATTGCATCAAGTATACCCTGCTGTTCCAATGCCCCCTTAATTTTCCCTCCAAATCCCATGAAATGAAAAAGTTCCAGGAACAAATCTTATAATCAATTCCCAGAACCTTAAATTTTAGTGCGGGTAACAGGACTTGAACCTGCACGGTCTCCCACTAGAACCTAAATCTAGCGCGTCTGCCAATTCCGCCATACCCGCCTATTGTCGCCGCGTGCGCGTCTGCCTACAATTGAACA
>CAYROM010000021.1:33856-36993 GCA_964425905.1 uncultured Lachnobacterium sp.
GCGTGCGCGTCTGCCTACAATTGAACATTAGCAGTTCAATTGTCATGAATTCCGCATTTCCGCCTATTGTCTACCGTTCATTATATCATGCGGCCCGCTAAAAATGCAATACATTTTCCGACAAATAGGAGGCCTCCTCTATATCATGGGTAACAATTATTACTGTTTTTCCCGCTGACTGATCTTTCAAATAATCCATGATTTTTCGCCGGGTGATCTCATCCAGCCCTTTAAACGGTTCATCAAGAAGAAGCAGCTCCGCTTCTGCCAATACCGCACGCACAATTGCTACCCGGCGCTTCATTCCGCCGCTCAGCTTTCTCACCGGCTGATCCATACTTTCCTCCAACCCGACACGGCTTAAATGCTCCCGAAGCCTCTGCCCGGAATACTTTCCCGGCAACACCATCATTACATTTGTTACAGCAGAAAAGTCTTCACAAAGGCGGTTTTCCTGAAATACTGCTGCAATCTTGGCCGGAACCCCCTCAATGATCCCCTCATCCGCAAATTCAAGCCCCATCAGAATCCGAAGCAGGGTCGTCTTGCCGCAGCCGGACGGCCCCATGACTACATTACAGCAGCCCTCCCGAAAGCTTGCGGAGAAATGGGAAAATACGCACTTTTCATCATATTTTTTTGAAAGATTCTTAATGTTTATATCCAAACGAAGCTCCTTTCCTCCTACGGATCACACGCTTTTGGAGGGTCTCGTTGCATATAATAATCCCTCCACCTATCCGAGAATCCGCTTCAATGCACACATAAACAGTTTCTCCGATAATACGCTGATCACTACTATAATCACCGTCCATGCCAACAGATCATCCGTATCCAGATAAATCTTTGCCAAATACAGCATTTTTCCAATCGACCCGTTCGGCGTTCCAATAATTTCCGCCGCCACGCCTGCCTTCCATGCCATCCCGGTCGTCACGCTGCATGCTGACAAAAGAAATGGTTTGAGCTGGGGAATCGTAATGTAACGCAATTTTCGATACCACCGCATCCGAAAGACCCGCGCCATTTCCTCCATACCCGGATCTGCTGCCCGAAGTCCTGACAAAACATTTTGATAAATAACCGGAAGAACGATCAAAAAGGAAATAAATACCGACAAATTGCGGGCAGAAAGCCATATCAGGCAGATAACAACAAAGGAAGCGACCGGCACCGACTTGATCGTCGTCATCCAGGGCCAAAGCAAAGTCTCTACAATAGATATTTTTGCCGCCACTGCCGCCAGCAATATCCCAAGGACAGTTCCAAGCAAAAAACCTCCTGCGATATGATAAAACGTAAACCATATGGACGAAGCAAATCCCTGAACCTGCCAGATTGTAAACAATCTCTTCACTACCGCAACCGGCGTTACCAGAAGAATTTTCTGATGAATTTCCATTGCGGCTATCTGCCATATAACAAGCGCCAATATAACGGCACCAATTTTTTTAAGAAAGGGAATTCCGTCGGAATTCCCTTTGTGTACATTTTTATTTTTCATATATCATCTATAATCCGTAATAAAAATCAGCCCCCGGCATATTTTCTCCAATCGACGACGGATTCTGGTCATAAAGTACCTGCAAAAAGCCCTCCAGCGCGTCCTTCATCTCTCCTCCGGAAATCGCCGCAAGATGGCAGCCCGGAAGAGCTTTCTGTGCAATTGCCGCTTTTGCAACAATTCCAAACTGTTCAATCAGTTCCGCCGCGCCTTCAAGATCATCTTTGGTATATGCAACAGAAGCTTTATATTCTTCCAAAAAGGTCGCCGTCTGCTGCGGATACTGCTGTGCAAATTCGGTACGCACCACTACAACCCCGGTAATAATACTGCATCCGGTTTCAAGCTTTTCCCACTCATCATTCAGATCGACCGCCACACGAAGATCCTCTACCTGTGCACAAGCAGCCGTCACAAAAGGTTCCGGCAGAATAGCGATCGCACTCTCATCGGCATTGATATAGGATAGCGCTTCCGTAGTATCCGAGCACCATTGAATGGATACATCATTATCCGGATCAACACCGTTTTCACTAAGCAGATATCGGATCGTATATTCCGGTACAGCTCCCTGACCGGTTGCATACACGGTCTTTCCCGCAAGATCCGTTAAAGTCTCAATACTCTCTCCACGCTCAACTACATTGAGAACGCCAAGATTGCAGGTTGCAATCACCTGTACTCCCCCCTCCGTATTATTGTAAATAGTCGCCGCCAAATTGGATGGAACCGCTGCTATATCCAATTCTCCGGATACCAGAGGCGCAACAAAAGCAGAAGCCTCCGATGAAAGCTCTGCAAATTCATAAGTGTTCTCTGTGTCCCCATTCGCCGCATCATCCATCAGTTTCACCATCCCCATTGCCGTTGGCCCTGACATCGCACCGACACGGATAACAACCGGCTCCTCATTTTCCAGAGTCGCGCCCTCTTCTTCCGAAGTTTCCGTATCTAATGCAGCTTCAGAAGCGGTTTCCGTATCCGTCCCCTGCCCCGCCGTTCCGCAACCGGAAAGCATTGCTCCGGTCATTACTGTTGAAATAAACAAAGTTAATATTTTTTTCTTCATAATCTTTCCTCTCATCCATTCATTTAATAAGGTATGGCAGCTTTCGCCAGACACCCCTACTGTGCAATTTTAAAAAAGTATGACTATATTGTCAATGATTCTCTTGATTATTTTTACCATTAACAAAAGCTGACTTTTTCCCATCATGCGAGTGCGCCTCCTGCCGGAGGCTTTTATCTCATAGGGTTCGGGATTGGAAAGATGCCTTCTGACACCCGAATCCTCATAGGAAATCCGTATACTTTAGCGCAATAAGGTATCTCCTATGAGAGAACAAAAGTGCGCTTCGCATACCCTCGCGTTTCAATTTCTCTGCCAGCGCCGCTTTTGTTCCGCGCGCGAGCAGACTGCGAAGCAGTATTCTCCTTTCTGCGAGCTGCGCATCATGGCACGTAGTGCTTTTTATTTCATAGGAAAGGCCAGAGTGCTTTATCACTTTAAAGCGACAAGGTCTTTCCTATAAAATAAAAAATGGAAAGTCTTTCTTTTAAGACTCTCCACCTTCTGTTAAATGAGACACGGGGGATTCGAACCCCCGACAACTTGATTAAAAGTCAAGTGCTC
>CAYROM010000022.1:0-36303 GCA_964425905.1 uncultured Lachnobacterium sp.
GAGGCGGGGGTATCACCGAGAGTTGCCCGCACCAAGTGTCCCCAGTCCGAGATTGCAGGTCATGCCAACACCTTTATTTTCCCGGATATCAATGCAGGAAATATCGGCTACAAGATCGCCCAGCGTCTCGGAAACTTTGATGCTTACGGACCGATCCTGTTGGGCTTAAATGCCCCGATCAACGATCTGTCACGGGGCTGCAATGCGTCGGAGGTATATTCAATGGCGATCATTACGGCGGCGCTGGCATAAAATGAAATCCAGCAACACATTGACCGAAGGGTCTATAACAAAGAAAATAATTATGTTTGCGGTTCCCCTGTTTTTGGGGAACCTCTTTCAACAGTTGTACAATGATCGTAGGGAATTTTCTCGGCAGCAATGCCCTTGCGGCGGTTACTTCCACCGGGAGCCTTATTTTTTTGCTGGTTGGCTTTTTTAATGGTACTGCAATGGGAGCGGGTGTTGTTATCGCCCGCTTTTTCGGCGCAAAGGACTATGGACATAAAAAGGGCTTTGCTTTTGGACTGTTCTGTTCGCTGGCGGCATACCCGCCGACGTGGAGCATCAGCAGTTTGATTTTGCTGGTTTATATGTTAAAAGCGGACTGGATACATAATTTTGAGAAGGGGAATGAAATAATATAGGATGATACGTAAAATTTTTGGAGGGAAATAGACGATGCGAATTGGAATGGGATACGATGTGCATAAACTGGTGGAGGGCCGCCCGCTGATCCTTGGAGGGGTGACGGTTCCGCATACCTTGGGGCTGCTGGGGCATTCGGATGCGGATGTGCTGACGCATGCAATTATGGATGCGCTTCTTGGAGCTGCCGCTCTCGGAGATATCGGAAAACATTATCCGGATACGGATCCGGCATATGAGGGGATATCCAGCATGAAGCTGCTTGGGCAGGTCGGGCAGCTTTTGACGGAAAAAGGATATTTGATCGACAATATCGATGCCACCGTCATTGCCCAGAAACCTAAGCTTCGCCCTTATATTGAGGAGATGGAAAAAAATATCGCAAAAGCGCTTGAAATTTCTACGGATCAGGTCAATATCAAAGCGACCACCGAGGAGGGACTCGGCTTTACCGGGACGCAGGAGGGAATCTCCTCCCAGGCAATCTGTCTTTTGTCGGGTTTTTATGAGGGAAGCATGGCGGTCGGCGGAGGCTGTGCCGGCTGCGGCGGCTGTCAGCAATAAAATTTCTTGACAAAAACACAAAACCTGCATAAACTAGACTAAAATAAGAAAAATGCTTTGATCGGAAAGAGTAGGGAACGGATGTAAGTAACAGAGAGGAGCCGCCGCGGGCTTAGAGCGGCTCTTGCTTACGGTTTCCGAAGTGCATCCGTGAGCGGACCGTTAATCCGGTACGTCCGGCACACGTTACGTGCATAGAGCCAGCCGCGGGCATTTTTGCCCCGCCGATGGAAAAAAGAGTGGAACCACGGATTACTTCGTCTCTTTGAGATGAAATTTCCGTGTTTTTTTATCTCATAGGAAATACATTTTTCTTATTTTATAGAAAATTCAGGGGATATGATGAAATGGGATTTATCAGTAATATAAAAGAAGAAATTGCGATCATACGTGAGCGCGATCCGGCTATACATTCCAATATGGAGGTGTTTTTATATCCGAGCTTTAAGGCAATGCTAAGCTACCGGAGGGCGCATAAGCTGTATGTGAAGGGACATTACTTCTGGGCAAGATGGATTTCCCAGCGGGCGGCAAGAAGGACCGGGATCGAGATACATCCCGGAGCGCAGATCGGAAAGGGCTTTTTTATCGACCACGGAGCAGGGGTAATTATCGGGGAGACGACGATCGTTGGCGATAATTGTACGCTCTATCAGGGGGTCACCCTCGGGGGGACCGGGAAAGAGCAGGGAAAACGTCATCCAACCCTTGGCAACAATGTTATGGTAAGCGCTGGCGCAAAGATTCTTGGCTCCTTTAAAATAGGGGATAACAGTAAGATCGGCGCGGGGAGCGTAGTGCTTGATGCGGTTCCGGCGAATTCCACCGTAGTGGGAGTTCCGGGGCGCGTGGTGAAACGGAACAATATACATCTTCCACAGGAGGAACTGGATCAGACGAATCTGCCTGACCCGCTGCTGGATGAGCTGAACGCTCTTGAGATCAGCAACGACAGACTTCTTCAGAGGATTGAGAATCTGGAAAATGAGATACAGAGTTTGGAGAGAAGGAGCATAGAAAATCATGGAGAACAAATTTCGGATCTATAATACATTAACCCGCGAGGTGGAGACCGTAATTCCGAATGAGGACGGCAGGATCGGTATGTATACCTGCGGACCGACCGTATACCATTTTGCACATATCGGTAATCTGCGCAGCTATATCATGGAGGATGTTCTGGAAAAATCTCTCCGCTTTGTCGGCTATGATGTGAAACGGGTTATGAATATCACGGATGTCGGACATCTGTCCAGCGATGCGGATACCGGGGAGGATAAGATGCTAAAGGGTGCAAAACGGGAGCATAAGACGGTTATGGAGATCGCAAAATTCTATACGGACGCTTTTTTCTCCGATTGTGCCAGTCTTAATATCAAGCGCCCTGACGTTGTGGAGCCCGCAACGGGCTGTATCCCGGAATTTATCCATATGATCGAGGTTCTCTTGGAGAAGGATTACGCATATCAGGCGGGGGGAAACGTGTACTTCGATACCGGCAAACTCAAGGATTATTTTGTATTCTCCTCCGCCGTGGAGAAGGAGCAGCTTCAGGTCGGCGTGCGGGATGATGTATCGGAGGATGAGAATAAGCGCAATAAGAACGATTTTGTTCTATGGTTCACCAAGTCAAAGTTTGAGGATCAGGCGTTAAAGTGGGATAGCCCGTGGGGCGTAGGATATCCGGGATGGCATATCGAATGCTCCTGCATCAGCATGAAGCATCTGGGCGAGTATATGGACATTCATTGCGGCGGCGTGGATAATATTTTTCCCCATCATACGAACGAAATTGCCCAGTCGGAATCCTATCTGGGACATAAATGGTGTAATTACTGGTTCCATGTACATCATTTAAATGACAAGTCCGGAAAAATGAGTAAATCCAAGGGCGATTTTCTGACGGTATCGCTGCTTAAGGAAAAGGGATACGATCCCCTTTCGTACCGTCTGTTCTGCTTACAGTCCCATTACCGCAAGCCTCTGGAGTTTTCCTACGAGGTTTTGGACAGTATGTCTGCCGTGTACACAAAGCTTGTAAAGCGGATCTCGGAGCTTAAGGACGAGGGTGAGGTTATACAGACGGCGTATGACGAGTACCGGGCAAAATTTGAGGATGCGCTGTGCAATGATTTAAATACTTCTATGGCAATTACGGTTATTTATGACCTGTTGAAAGCCGATATGAATGATAAGACGAAGCTTAAGCTGATCGCGGATCTCGACTATGTATTGTCATTAAACCTGATCGGGGCGGCGGAAAGCGTAAAGGCAGCGGGAGGAAATACGGATCCGGAGCTTTTGAGATTCATTGAAGAGAAGATCGCGGAGCGCGCGGCAGCAAAGAAGGAAAAGGATTTTGCAAAGGCGGACGTAATACGCGCAGAGCTTTTGGATAAGGGAGTAGCGATCAAGGATACCCGGGAAGGGGTTGTATGGGAGCTTGTCTGATGGAAATGGGCATTGATTCATATATCAGGGAACAGTTTCATATTAGTGATGTGGATATCCGCTCCTACTCCCCGCTTGCGCTGGCGTATATCGGGGATGGGATTTTCGATCTGGTGATCCGCTCGGTCGTTGTGGGAAAGGGAAACACAAGGGCAGGACAGCTCCATTACCGTACCAGCCAGATTGTAAAAGCCCACACGCAGGCTATGATGATCGATATATTAGAACCGGAGCTAAGCGGCGAGGAAGCGGATGTATACCGCAGGGGGCGAAATGCAAAGTCTCCAACGATGGCCAAGAATGCCACGATGGCGGATTACCGCAGGGCGACGGGGTTTGAGGCGTTAATGGGCTATCTGTACCTTACGGACCGTTTTCCCCGGATTGTGGAGCTTACAAAAAAAGCAGTAGAAAAGTTAGAGCTTTGCTTATAAAAAGAAAAATATTATCAGGAGAAACAGGATGGAAGAGATAAGTGCTCAGGAGAGCCGCGTGGAGGGAAGAAATGCTGTCCTTGAAGCATTCCGCGCAGGAAAGACTATTGATAAATTGTATGTGCTGGATGGCTGTCAGGACGGGCCGGTGAGGACGATCGTAAGAGAGGCAAGAAAGCATGATACCATTATAAACTTTGTCACAAGGGAGCGTTTAGACCAGATTTCCGAAACCGGGAAGCATCAGGGTGTGATCGCGGTTTCCGCGGCGTATGACTATGCCGGGGTGGATGACATTTTAAAAGCCGCCGGGGAAAAAGGGGAACCCCCCTTTATCCTTATTCTCGACGGAATTGAGGATCCCCACAATCTCGGGGCGGTCATAAGGACCGCAAACCTTTGCGGAGCCCACGGCGTCATCATCCCAAAGCGCAGGGCGGCAGGGCTGACGGCGACGGTGGCAAAGACCTCGGCGGGAGCCATCAACTACACGCCGGTGGCGAAGGTGACCAATATTTCCAACACCATTCGGGAGTTAAAGGAGCGCGGAATGTGGTTTGTCTGTGCCGATATGGGAGGAACCACAATGTACGATCTGGATCTTACCGGGCCGATCGGTCTTGTGATCGGAAGCGAGGGAGAGGGCGTCAGCAAGCTGGTAAAACAAAACTGTGATATGGTTGCCTCCATTCCGATGAGGGGAGATATCGATTCGTTAAATGCGTCGGTAGCGGCCGGTGTGCTGGCATATGAGATCCTTCGCCAGAGAATGAGGAAAGGATGAAGATTTGGCAAAGTTTGATAGCTATTCGGACGAACAACTGATCGGACTGCTCCGGGAGCAGGATGCAGAGGAGACGGATGATATTATGGATTATATTATGGAAAAATATAAGCCATTAGTCAGAAAAAAGACGAACGCGCTGTATCTGATCGGAGGAGAGAACGATGATCTGGTGCAGGAGGGAATGATCGGATTGTTCAAGGCTGTACGGGATTACAACAAAAACAAGGAGACTTCCTTTTATCATTTTGCGGAAATCTGCATCAACCGGCAGCTATATTCCGCACTTTCCGCTTCGAACAGGAAAAAGCACGCGCCGTTGAACAGCTATGTTCCCTTTTCCGTGGACAGAGAGGAAACCGGCGTGCCGCTGGAGGAGCTGCTGGAAAGCAGAAATACGGAAAATCCGGAGCAGCTGGTCATAGAGCAGGAAGTGTGGGAAGAGTTTAAAAAACGTTTGTGGAACAGGCTGAGCAGGATGGAGCAGCAGGTGCTGAAACTTTATCTGGAGGGAGAACCTTACACAAAAATAGCAAAGCTTATGGATAAACCTCCAAAATCCATTGATAATGCATTGCAGAGAATCCGGCAGAAGATCGGAGTATTAAAGGCAGGTGAGTAGTATGGAATTTTCAAGAGTTGGAGATCACACGATCAAATGTATCATTTCGGAAGAGGAAATCGGAGATATGGGGTATACCTTGGACGAGATTATGAGCAACGGTGCGAAGACCCAGGAATTTATGAACTACATTTTTGATCTTGCGGAGCAGGAATTTCAGATGAAATT
The DNA here is from genome assembly GCA_964425905.1 of uncultured Lachnobacterium sp. Classification (GTDB taxonomy): domain Bacteria; phylum Bacillota; class Clostridia; order Lachnospirales; family Lachnospiraceae; genus Roseburia. Next base: position 5,672 of record CAYROM010000022.1, read on the forward strand.
TGATCTGGGCGTTAAGACGGTGCGTGCGGATTTCCTGCCGGATCATACACTTGCATTAACCTTTTCGGAGCATCCCATGAGCAGGATGGTGGAACATCTGAAGGATATCTTTAATGGAATTATTAATTCCATTCCGCAGGAGAAATGGGAGGAGATCAGATGCGCCGGCGTGGAGGAAGAGGAACTGGCAGGCAATGAGAAGGAAGAGCAGATGCGGATCATTGTGCTTTTTACTTTCAAGGATATGGATACCGTCATGCGGTTTAGCCGCCAGGTGGATTTGGAGCCGGTTCCGTCAAATGCGCTGTATAAGAACAGGGATAAATATATTATGGTGATGGATCTCACCGGGTGCGGGGAGGACGAGGTGCTTCGTCTTTCCGTCCTGACGGATGAATTTGCGGAGGATATTCAGGTTGGACCTGAGAAACAGGCATTTTTAAAGGAACACGGGAAGGTGATCCTGAGGGAGAGATCGATCGAAAATTTAAGAGAAGTATAGGAAAACCCGAAGCGATGCTTCGGGTTTTTGCTTCATACAGGATATTTTCCTTATCAGCCGATGATCTTACGGATGGACTCAAGTACGCGATCGGCCTGAAATGGTTTTACGATGAAATCCTTAGCGCCGGACTGGATCGCCTCGATAACCATGGACTGCTGCCCCATGGCGGAGCACATAACGCAGACTGCGCCGGGATCAACGGCTTTAATCTCCTTGAGCGCCTGAATGCCATCCTTGTTCGGCATTGTGATGTCCAAAGTTACAAGATCCGGTTTGAGTTCCTGATATTTTGCTACAGCCTCGTTGCCGTCGGCTGCTTCGCCGGCAATCTCAAAACCTCCCTTGGTAAGGATATCCTTCAACATCATTCTCATAAACGCTGCATCGTCTACGATTAAAATCTTTGCCATTTATCTTCCCTCCTGTTTTAAAATCTGTTTTACTATGCTTATCGGATATAACTGCATCAATTCGCTGTCAATCAGATCTTTGACTGTCAGATGGAACGTAATCTTTACGATGTCGGAGCCGTTGCATAGCTCGTCAGGTATATCAAAGGTCTTTCGATATCTGGAATTGATCAGCGGAAAACCGATGTCAGTCGGAGTATTCATAAGTACCGACATGGATGTGGCGATCGTCCCGCACATCTGGTTCATTGCCTCGGATATAGCGGAGAGCATCAGTTCATCAAAGCCCATACCGGAGATCTCCGTGCCGTTTCCGCCCATCATGAGATTGGCGATCACAAGCGCATCATGTTCCCGTAATATCATAAGATTGGTTCCGTCCAGTCCTTTGGTATAGGGAACCTTGATCAAAATCCGATCCTCACGTGCCAGTTCCTCCTCGTTGGAAAGAACATTTACCACGGGAGTTGTGATGTTAGTGGCTCTGCCGAGTATCATGGAAAGAGTGGTCGCCGCGCTTCCTATGCAGATATTGGCGATTTCCCCGATGATATCGGCCTGTTCTTTTGTTATTCCTTCCATTCATAACCTCCATTAAATAGCAATCCTATCTTGATTATATCAGACAAAAAAGGAATAGCAAAGAAAATATTTCATTTTTTTATTTTTTATTGGTAGATTGCATGAAATGTGATAGAATGAGCCCGGAGGCTTTTGGATGAAGCAATGAAGGGCATGACAGGCACAAGACAGAATCTTCGTACAGTAAAAGGAGGCAGAAAAATATGGGTGACAATGAATATTTTGAGGCATTAAAGCTTGGAAAAAGGGAATATAAGAATTGTCTTTCCCAAGGGCGGTTTCCATATCTGCCGGTGTTGGATGACATTTTGACCCGCGAGGAGGTGCAGACCGAGCAGCCGCTTGGGTTGGTACAGGTACCTCTGGATTTTGTTGTCGGAACAAGTACAATGGGGCGCACACGGGCTTTTGCAGCAAATTTTATGCCGCTTCTGGAGCAGGGCACGGAGTTTGCCTTCAAGTGGACAAATCTTTCGGTGGCACAGGTTACGGAAGGAATCCGGGATCCGATCATCGCATATGAGTACAGGAACCGGTATTACGTTGTCGAGGGAAATAAGCGCGTCAGCGTTTTAAAATATTTCAAGGCGGTTTCCATCCCCGCCATCGTGACGAGGAAGATCCCGAAATATTCAGAGGATGAGGACATACGGCTTTACTATGAATACATGAAATTTAATGAGATCACCGGATTGAACACGATCGAGTTTACAAAGCTGGGAAATGCGCAGAAGCTTTTGACGTTGATGGACAGCACGGAAAACTGGGACGATCAGGTGAGGGAGGATTTTAACCGCATACTGTTCCATTTTACATCGGCGTATAAGTTCCGCGGAGGGGATAAGCTTCCGATTACGGTCGGAGATGCGCTGGTGGCATTCCTCAACGTGTACGGATATGACACGGTGCTGAAAATGAATTCGGCGGATTATAATCTTAAGATCATAAAGGCGTGGAACGAGATTGTTATGATGACCGAGAAACACCGGGTCGGTCTTGTCATGGATCCTAAGACAAAGCCGGAGAGGAAGAATCTGCTCAGCCATTTTCTCCCAAGCTCTACCAAGAAATTTACGGTGGCGTTTCTTTATCCGAAGAGCCCGGAGATTTCCGATTGGATCTATGCGCATGAACTGGGCAGGAATTATCTGGAGGAGACGTTTTCTGACAAGATGAAGACCATCTGTGTCAGCGATGTAAATGATGAGAACATAGAGCAGGTTCTGACCGAGGTGATCGAGCAGGGAGCGGAGATTATTTTTGGCGTGGCGCCACAGATGATGAAGCAGAGCTTAAAGGCGGCGGTGGATCATCCGGGGGTCAAGATACTGAATTGTTCCCTCAATACGCCCCACAAATATATCAGAACTTATTATGCACGAATGTACGAGGCAAAATTTTTGTCCGGGATGGTTGCCGGGGCGATGGCAGACAATGATAAGATTGCGTATATAGCGGATTATCCGATCTACGGAATGATCGCAAACATCAATGCTTTTGCGCTGGGAGCCGCGTGTACGAATCCCCGGGCGAAAATATATCTGGAATGGTCCACGAAAAAGGGGTATGACAGGGATCGTTTTCTGCGCGAAAATGAAATACGCTATGTGTCCGATCAGGACATGATCACCCCAAAGGATGCTTCCCGTCAGTTTGGACTGTACCATTATAACGATGGCGTGGCAACCAATCTGGTCATGCCGTTGTGGAATTGGGGAATTTTCTACGAAAAGATGATACAGAGCATTCTTGCGGGGGCCTATCAGTCGGAGGGCGATTCGGAGGGACGCGCGCTCAACTACTGGTGGGGAATGTCGGCGGGAGTGGTGGATCTGATTTGCTCGAACAATGTTCCACGGGGCGTAAGACGAATGGTGAATCACTTTAAGGAGGATATCTGTTCCGGTGAAATGGTTCCGTTCTACGGAGAAATCTATGGGCAGGACGGGACAAAAAAGAACGGCGAGTACAATAAGATGAATCCGGAGGACATCATGAAGATGGATTATCTGGTTGAAAATATCGTAGGTAGCATACCGGAAATTGACGCGTTGGTCGAAGGAGCAAAAGAGGTTGTAGAATTAAAGGGCGTAGAGGAAAAAAAATAGGATGAAGATTTTATTTTTGGCTGATGAGGAATCAAAAGCGTATTGGGATTTTTTTCGAAAAGAAGATTTTGAGGGTATCGATCTGATCATTTCCTGCGGAGATTTAAAGGCATCGTACCTGTCGTTTCTGGCGACAATGGTACCGGTGCCGGTGCTGTATGTCAAGGGGAATCATGATGATTCCTATGAGCGCAATCCACCGGGGGGCTGTGTCTGTATAGAGAATAAGATCTATAATTATAACGGCGTGAGGATCCTCGGTCTGGGCGGTTCTTACCGCTATAAGCTGGGAACGAATCAGTATACGGATGAGGAGATGGCGGCCCGGGTGCGGAAACTGCGTTTTAAGCTTTTTAAGAATAAGGGCTTTGATATACTGGTGACCCATTCGCCGGCGAAGGGGCTTCATGATGATGTGGATCTATGCCATACCGGATTTCAGGCATTTAATGACCTGATCGAGCGTTACAGACCGAAATATTTTGTGCATGGACATGTTCATATGAATTATGGAAGACAGTTTCCAAGGGAAGACATCGTGGGGGAAACCCATGTGGTCAATGCCTATGAGAAGTATATCATTGAGTTCTGAATGGAACAGATGGGATGAAGAGAAGAAAGAAAAAGAAGATAAGAGGTATCTGGCATAGCGCTGTGGTTGTGGCTGCAGCGATAGCGGCATTGTTATTGGCAGGGACAAGGGCCGGGAATGCTTATTATGAACCGGAGACATCCACGGAGTTTCATGGGGAAGAGCTTTCAGAGGTTCCGTACATAGTTTTAAACGATAACAGGCCGGATTTTTCGGATGACGAGATTACCGCGGAGTCCTTTGAGTATTATTCGGAATTGGATGAGCTTGGCAGGTGCGGGGCCGCCTTTGCCTGCATAGGAGTGGATTTGATGCCGACAGAGGAAAGGGGCTCGATCGGCCAGGTCAAGCCAACGGGATGGCATACCGTGAAATATGATTTTATAGATGAAAATTATCTGTACAACCGGTGTCACTTAATTGGCTACCAGCTGTCGGGAGAAAACGCCAATGAGCGGAATTTGATTACCGGAACCCGCTATCTGAATACAGAGGGGATGCTTCCCTTTGAAAATATCGTGGCCGATTATGTGAAGGATACGGGAAATCATGTGATGTACCGGGTAACCCCGCAATTTGAGGGGGACAATCTTCTGGCAAACGGTGTTCAGATGGAGGCGTGGTCCGTGGAGGATGAAGGCGAAGGGGTATGCTTTAACGTATTTGTGTATAACATACAGCCGGGAGTCCTGATCGATTACGCGACGGGAGAAAGCGAAGCGGAGGAGAGCGCAAAATAAAACAGCGCAGCTATAAACAAAATGAAAAACCCGTGCAAATACCAGAGTTTCCTGATATTTGCACGGGTTTTCCGTTTAAGCTGATGACGGGAATTGAACCCGTGACCCCTTCCTTACCAAGGAAGTGCTCTACCTCTGAGCCACATCAGCAATGCGCTAACCGCGTCAACTATTGCATAATACAATATCAAGTACAAAATGTCAATAAGTATATCTCAAAAAATGCCAAAAAATTATGGGCGGAAATTTTCCGCCCAATTTTTAGAAAAGTCGTTATTTTATAGTATATGATTGTTGTTAGGTTGCAAGATCAAGCTGCTGCATGGTTCCTGCATTGCCGTTCTCATAGAGGAAGAGACCGGTCTGTCGAATGACGGCGTTTGTTTTGTTGGCAGCGTCATTCAGGGAAAACTGCGTGGCGGAGCTGGAAAGGCAGAGTGCGCCGATACCGGCTTCTTTTAAGCTGTACAGCCGGTCTATGCCGTTTTCGTCCTTGAACCATACTTTAAGCTTAGAGAAAATTTCATCCGCTTCGTCGATCCAGCCGTTTTGGTCGCCGTCGTATTTTGCGAGATCTGCAAAACCGTTTCCGCTTTTTGTTCCAAACAGCTCGGAGCCGTCGTTGATGATGCCGTCGCTGTTTTTGTCAAGCGCAAGAAAACCGTTTTCTGATCCGAGGCAGGAGATTTCTTCCTCTGTGCCGTCGGCGTCAAGGTCAAATAAAAATTTCTGGTCGGAGACATTTGCAATTCCGGTATCAAGATTGATGACCAGAGGATCGCAGAGTACCGATTGCTCAAGATCAATAAATTCTGCAACCGTCTCCGTAAATGAGCGGGACATAGTAAGTCCGATATTGAAATCAATGGTTCGTCCGTCGGCGGTAACGACGCTTCCCTTTGCGTCGAAGCTTGCGGTTTCATCCTCATGATAGATAAAATATGAGGTATAGCGGGCGGACTGTGCAGAATCGTTTACTCCGGAACTGCTGCCTGCGGTAAGACCGGACGCAGATTCGGAAACCGTATTTACGATCCGGGTTTTATTACGCCTGCCAAACAGCGCCTGAAGCAGATAATTAAAAGTCTGGTTTCGGATTTCGTTCAGCGCGTGCAGCCGCTCCTGCAGAGTAGCGCTTTTTACGCTCTGGGTTGTCTGATGCCGGTTTACAACATCGAGAAGACTTTCCCCAAAACCGGATGAGGTCTGCGCGGAAACGTTTACTGCCGCAGAGATCTGAACCGGCGCCATAGTTTGTAACCGCGTGGAGCTTACATTGTAGCTCTGAGTGGAACTCAAGGTTGTGTTGTTTGACTGAATAATCATATCTTCACTCCTAATTTGCGGAACGAAGCCGATTATTTCTAACTGCATCCCTGTAAAAAGAAATAAAAAACGGTCATGCAAAAAGAAATTCATTTTCTTTTCATCATTACCGTCCGTGGCTTGCCCATATATTTATCACGAATTCTGGCCAATGAAATCGTTCATGTTTTATTTATCGGATGAAAAATGGAAAAAATAACCCCTGTCTGGATAAAAACAGGCAGGGGTAAAAATCACGATCCATAGTATTGCAATACTTTTTGTACATAATTCTGCGTCTCGGTATAGGGCGGAATACCTCCGTACTGATCAACCTTTGAACTGCCGGCATTGTAGGCGGCAAGGGCAAGGGAGGTGTCTCCGTTATATTTAGCCAGAAGCTGGGAGATGTATTTTGCACCGCCCATGATATTTTCATATGCATTATACGAGTTGGAAACGCCAAGCCCGGAAGCGGTGGCAGGCATAAGCTGCATGATGCCGATGGCTCCGGCGCTGCTTACAGCGCTTGCGGAGAAATTGGATTCCGCTTTGGCGATCGCTTTTAACAGCTTTACATCCACCTGATAGGTGGAGGAAGCTTCGTCAAAGTATGCGTTTAACTCGTCGGAGCATTGAAGGACGTCCGTATATGTATTGGCAGAGAGCCCGGTGTAGGAAGAGTAAGTGGGATAGTAGGAGGTGACCGTGGTTGTCGCCGGATAATAAGCGCTTACTCCAAGTTCCTGAGCCCGGGCGGAATTAACGGACAGTCCGCTTGCCCCGGATAATTTTGCTTCTGCAATGGCGGCATCAATATCCATCAGGTTCTGCACCTTCGGATCGACAGCGTCCTCTGCGGAGCCCTCGCTGCTTTCTGCCGATTCGGAGGACGGATCGGATGTGTTGATAGCGTCATCTAAAATTTCATCGAAGGAACTGCCGGCGGCTGCTCGGGCAGAATCGGTTCCACCGGATGTTTTCTCCAGATAGCTTGGGTCAAGATAAGATAGTACCTTTATATTCATAAAATCCCCTTTCGCATTCGTTTCTATGTTTATTTATCGGCAAAAAAAGGGAAAACTTAAGTTGAAAAAGCGCAAAATCCCTTGAATTTGAAAGAAAGTTGTTGTAGCATGTTAGAGAAATGCGTTAGTGCGAAGGAGACTGTTATTATGGAGAAGACACCGTTTGTAACGAAACAGCAGGTGGAGGAAATCGTAAAGACTTATCCGACACCGTTTCATTTATATGATGAAAAAGGAATCAGGGAGAATGCAAAAGCAGTAAAGGAAGCGTTTTCCTGGAATAAAGGCTTTCGGGAATATTTTGCGGTAAAGGCTACCCCAAACCCTTATATTTTAAAGCTTTTGCAGGAATATGACTGCGGGTGCGACTGCTCCTCCTATACGGAGCTTATGCTGGCAAAATCCTGCGGGTTTACGGGAAAACATATTATGTTTTCTTCCAATGACACCCCGGCGGAGGAATTTGCATATGCGGACAAGCTTGGGGCGATCATCAATCTGGATGATTTTACCCATATTGATTTTCTGGAGGAGACGATCGGATATATTCCGGAAACCATTAGCTGCCGGTACAATCCGGGCGGAGTGTTTGAGCTGAGCAATGGAATTATGGACAATCCGGGGGATTCCAAATACGGAATGACCTACGATCAGCTCCTTAAGGCTTTTCAGATATTAAAGGATAAGGGAGCGAAAAAATTCGGGATCCATGCTTTTCTGGCAAGCAACACCGTGACGAACGAGTATTATCCAAAGCTGGCAAGGCAGTTGTTTGAACTTGTTGTGGATCTGAGGGAAAAGACAGGCTGCAATATTGCATTTGTGAATTTGTCCGGGGGAGTCGGAATTCCTTATAGGCCGGATCAGGAACCGAATGATATCCGTGTGATCGGGGAGGGTGTGCATAGGGCGTTCGATGAAGTTCTTGTTCCCGCAGGGATGGAGGATGTTTCCATTTATTGCGAGATGGGCCGGTTTATGCTGGGACCTTACGGATGTCTGGTTACGAAGGCAATCCATGAGAAGCATATTTACAAGGAGTATATCGGGGTGGATGCCTGCGCGGCAAATCTGATGCGCCCGGCAATTTATGGCGCTTATCATCATATTACGGTTCTTGGGAAAGAGGAGGCGGAATGCGATCAGACCTATGATGTCAGCGGTTCGCTGTGCGAGAATTGCGATAAGTTTGCGGTGGACCGCAAACTTCCCAAGATTGATCTGGGCGATTATCTGGTCATTCATGATACCGGGGCACACGGTTTTTCCATGGGCTACAATTACAATGGGAGGCTCCGCTCGGCAGAGCTTCTTCTTCAGCAGGACGGGAGTGTAAAATTGATCCGACGCGCCGAAACTCCGGCAGATTATTTTGCAACCCTTGATTGTTTTGACGATCTTAAGATTGAGGAATAAAAAGCGGGACATATCATTAAAGGATATGTCCTTTTTTTGACCGCATAGGATAGAAAAAAGTAAACATATCTGTCCGTTGATATTTAAAAAATGTCCTCTGTAATCCCAAATATGGTAGTCGCAGTTGAATAACAGTCCAAACAGATATTCAAGGGGAGTAACAATACAAAATCCGCCGATAAACGCTTGTTTCCATAATTCCATTTTCCAGGGAATGATTTCATTAAGTTCATCTTTGTGTCATAAGTCCACTCGTCATCAAAATTATTTACTGTCAATGTTGGATCGGCGGACAGAAACAATTGATTAATTATATATACCGTCAAAAATCTGTACGGATAAGATTTGCGGCTGTGGTACTGCAGGAGGAAATAAAGTATATTTTCCGCTGCAGAAAGTTGTTCCTAAAAATATCATTTTTTCCTCCTTTATTCTGATATTTTTGATTTATAATAGGCGTTTAAGCTGTAATATCCGTTCTGCCTCTTTACCTCAAAAACAATAGTTACTTCCGGCAATAAGTAGTCTGCAATAATAGCTGCCGCACACATTTACGATTTCCAGCGAGATATTGCCGTTGTCTGTGGTAAAAAATGTTGTGAGCGGCAGTTGTTGGGTATTCGTTCCGGGCGGTTCTGTTTGCAAGGAGTGCAAGCAGTTTTTCCTTTGATCCCTTTGCTGGTCTTTGCAGAGCAGATCGTAAACGGGATTGTGATCATCTGGGATCTGGACGGAAAGCAAAGGTGTACAAATGCCGATTCCTTTTCGAAGGACGGTTATAAAATTTCGAAAAATATCAAAAGGTTCAACGATTACAATTTTGAGATCGTTCAGTACCTGAATTGCTCATCGGAGGATATGTGCGAATATATCAGAGAGCATGCGGCTCCCTCGGATTTTGAACATTTTGAGGATATGGTTGACAGGCTGGAAAAGGCAGTAACGGACGACGGGAGGTTTATTGATTTTATGGCAGAATTCTCCCGGCCATTACACGGAAAAAGATCAGAGGGATATCTGAAAAGGGGGAAAGAAAAACAAAATCCACAAAAACCCGAAAGACAGGTGTTTGTGGATAGCGTAAATGCCGGTGATGGGACTTGAACCCATACGATGTTGCCATCAACAGATTTTGAGTCTGCCTCGTCTGCCAATTCCGACACACCGGCCCGAACAAGGGTTATATTAGCATATTGGCGAGCACTTTGCAACAAAAAAAATAAAAAACTATGGTAAGATATGTATAAATGTAATATAATTAATAAGTACATGTGGGGTTTTACGGGGGGGTTAACGGATGAAAAAAGTTGCTATTATAGCGGACGGATGGAGAAAGTTCGTCAACTATGCATGGATGAGTGGCTGCCGGCAATACATAAAAGAAAACGGTCTGGACGTTAATTTGTACGTTTTCCATAGTTTTGGCAGTTACAGTATGGATGAAAAATATAATGCCGGCGAGTACAATATTGTAGAACTGCCGAATTTCGCCGACTTTGACGGGATCATTCTCGAACTGACAAATGTGGCGAACCCAGAGGCGAAGGAGAAGATTCTTCGCAAGGCGAGGAAATCCGGAGTGCCGATCGTCTCTCTTCTGGAGGAGTTTGAGGGCTGCTTTTTTTCGGGGATCGATAACCATTCGGCGATGCGATATATGGCAGAGCATTTGATTGACGTGCATGGCTGCAGGGAGTTGAACTTTGTAGGAGGCCCGTTGGACAATGCCGAAAACAGAGTGCGGTTTCAGGCCTATCAGGATGTGCTGAAAGCCCACGGGATTCCCTATGAAAAGGATCGCGTCTTTTTTCGGAATTTTGAGATCGAGACAGGGATCTTGGCGTTTGATCATTTTCGCGCGCAGGGGAAGCTTCCGCAGGCATTTGTCTGCGCAAACGACAATATCGCGGTTGGAATCTGCCACAGGGCGGAGGAATGCGGATACAATGTGCCGGAGGATTTTATGGTGACCGGATATGACAATTTTGACAAGGCGTCTTTTTACCGGCCGAGGATTACCACGGTGGGATTTATCCGGGAGGATATCTCATACCGGGCAATGGGGCTTTTACATGATATCTGGGAGGGAAACAATGAGAAGCGCAGGGTATATTCAAATGTAAAATATTTCTTTCAGGACAGCTGCGGCTGTGTGCCGGAGCATCCGCTGAGCAGAGGAAAGTATGTCGTTGAGCGGATCTTCGCAGAGGACAGAGAAAACAAGATGCAGAATGAGGTGCTGGCATTAAAGCGGGAGATGATCAACTGCGAGGACTTTGCCGAGATGGCGGCCTGCATTCCAAAAAATCTTATGACGCTGCGCTATGATGAGCTGTATATACTTATCAATGAGGAGATTGCGGGCTGTGCGGATTATTCGGCAATGGAGATGGAGGACGAGAGGGAATACCGGACTGAAGGGTATCCGGACAACATGAGAGTCCTTCTCGCAAATGTCGGCGGTCAGGTTCTTGAGAATCTTACATTAGAGCCGGGACGGCTGATACCGGGTCCGGAGAATACGGAAAGCGGACATCTTTTCCTCTTTTCCCCGCTTCATTTCCGCGACCGGGAAGTGGGATACGTGGTAATGAAGAACTGCGATTATCTGATGGATACCCAGATGCTTTTTGAGGTTTTGAACGCCTTTCAGGAAACGATGGAAAATATGTATCAGCGGATGATCTTAAGCAAGATGAATCAGGAGTTATCCCTTCTTTACATTTGCGATTCCCTGACAGGCTTGTATAACCGTATGGCATACAGCAGGCTTGCGGTTCCGCTGTTTGAAAAGTGCAGGGAGAGCGGGAAACTGCTGTTGATCCTCTTTATCGATATGGATAGACTCAAGTATATCAATGATACCTTTGGGCATGACATGGGAAATATTGCCATCAAGGCAATTGCCGGCACGGTGCAGAAGTGCTGCCCGAAGGGGGCGATCGCGATGCGGTACGGCGGAGATGAATTCGTGGTTCTGGTTCCGGACTACAATGAGAAAAAGGCTGAGGCGCTTGTGAAAAAGATCACCGCCCAGATCAGCAGACAGAGTGAGCTCTTAAATACCGGATTTCCGATCGAGGCGAGCATAGGCTATGCGATCACTTCAAAGAAAAACACAATGAATCTAAACGACTATATCAATCTGGCGGACGAACGGATGTATGCGGTCAAAAAAGCTAAGAAGGCGGAACGGAGATAGACATGAAAAAAGTGTGCAGGCGCGCACTTTTTTCCTTGACCAAAGTTATCATATATGATAACTTTAAAGAGTGGGATTTGGGCGGAAAGAGGAAGCGGTGAATGGGAAAAACAGGAGACAAAACGGCAGACAGAGCGGAGGCTGGATCCCCCAGACAGTCGGTTGTGCGACAGCTCAAGGAAGTGCGAAAGGATCAGGGGATGACGCAGGAGCGGCTGGCGGAACTGGTCGGGACAAAGAAGTCGAACATATCCCGGCTGGAAAGCGGAAGATACAATCCGAGCCTGGATTTTCTGGTCAAGGTGGCGGACGGTCTTGGAAAACAGATTCAGATGAAAGTAAAGTAGGGGGTACTAAGCGTGGCAGGGATAAAGCTGGGAAGTTTTTCCGGAAATAATATTGAGCTTTGCAGGACGACAAATACGCGGGTGGGAAACCGCACAGCGGAGCTTCTCTTGGAGGAGCAGATTCCGTTTACAAAAAACTGCAGGAAGATCCCTTTTTTCAGAAGGGACAGATATAACGGAGCCAGAAAGGTCTGGGTCATCAGCATAAACCCGCACCGTTACGGGCAGGCGCGCAGGGCGATCGATACGCTGGATGTCGTCTGCAGGAAAAATCTGGTGCTTAGCAATTTCTGATCCTGAGAGTCCGATGAATGTGTGGTCATGTTCATTGGACTTCTTTATTTTTGTTAAATGTTGTGATATAAATGTATATGAAAAAGATTGAAACTCAATGAGGAGCAGTAACGGCCTTGAGAAAGCAACAAAGAATGAAAAGACTAAAACGCAGAAGAAAACTGATCATACAGGGGGCGGTGTTTGCGCTGCTTCCGGTTTTTCTTTTTTATCTGATGGAATTTTATGAACACAACCCGTTTGTGGAAGTAAGAAGTATGGCGCAGTTTTTTAATATTCTTTTATTTGAACTGATTGCGTGGGCGCTCTTTTTCCTGTCCGGCAGCGCTAGATTATCCATACGGGTGCTTGCAGCAGTTTCTATGGCGTTTGGACTTGTCAACCATTATGTGATGGAATTCCGGTCGACGCCCTTTGTCCCCTGGGACATTTTTTCCGTGGGGACGGCGGCAAGCGTGGCGGGAAATTATGACTTTACTCCGGGAGTCCGTGTAAGCATTGTGACCATATTGTTCCTGCTTACGATAGGACTTTTGCATTTTCTTGATCTGAAATGGAAACAGAAGATATACTGGCGGCTGATTCCTGCGGCGGCAGCCGTGGGCGGTCTGTGCATTTTTTCCGAGCTGCTCCAGAGTGAAAGCTTTCAAATCTCAAATTATCTGTATCCGTATCTATTTACGCCGGCATATATGACAAAAGTAAATGGGATGGCGGTCACTTTTGTGATGGATATGGCATATGTGCATGTGGACAGGCCGAAGGGCTATTCCGCAAAAGACAGCGAAGAATTGCTTGCTTCCTATCAGGGACTGCCGGAGAGCGTGGAGGCGGCGGAGTATCTGGAACCCTCGGATTATCCCAATATTATCGTGATCATGGATGAGGCCTTTTCAGATCTTTCGGCGCTTGGGGAGGTAAACGCCTCCGAGGATTATATGCCCTTTGTCCATTCCTTGCAGCAGGGGGCGCAAAACACCATTACCGGGTATCTGAATGTGTCGGTATGCGGAGGGAATACCGCAAATTCGGAATTTGAATTTCTGACGGGAAATACTATGGCATTTCTTCCGGCCGGAAGCATTCCCTATCAGCAGTATATCAAAGGGGAGATTCCGTCCCTCGCCTCCTATTTAAGCGGGCTGGGCTATGTGACCTATGCCATGCACCCCTACAATGCTTCCGGCTGGGATCGGGACAAGGTGTACCCTTGGATGGGTTTTGAAAACAGCTATTTTTTGAGGGATCTCAGCGGTTTAGAGTATGTGAGGAGCTACGTCAGCGACGCGTCGGATTTTGCTCAGATCATAGAGATATATGAAAATAAGCCGGCGGATCAGCCCGCATTTATTTTTAATGTTACAATGCAGAATCACGGAAGCTATACGCAGACCTATGATAATTTCACGCCGGACGTCTCGGTGGACGGTGTGGACAGCGTAGCATTGAGTCAATATCTGTCTCTGGTCAAATTGACGGACGGGGCCCTTGAGGAGCTGATCGGATATTTCAGCTCGCAGGAGGAAAAAACAGTTATCGTATTTTTCGGGGATCATCAGCCGAACAATGCGGTGGCAAAATATATTTCCACCGACGAGACAGCGGAGAAGGACCGCTATGTGGTTCCCTATGTGATCTGGGCAAACTATGATATCGGGGAAAAATCCGGAGTTGACACAAGCGCCAACTATCTTGCCGCCCATGTGCTTTTGGAGGCGGGAATCCCCACCTCGGAGTATCAGAATTTTCTTCTCGCGCTGGAACAGTATTATCCGGTTTATTCTGCCGTTTATACGGAGTGCGGGGAAGAAAATGAAGAATTGCTCTTAGATTATCGGAAACTCCAATACTATCAGTTGTTTGATTGGAAAGGCACTTCAGAATGAAAAAGAAATATTTTTGGCATGTCCTTGCTTTTTTTATCCCGTTCCTTACTTCGGCGGGGATCTGCATAGGGATCGGAATATATCCGTTCGGGGAGAATTGTATCCTGCATGTGGACATGTATCACCAATACTGTCCCTTTTTTACGGAATTTTTAAATAAACTGCAAAACGGCGCAAGTCTTCAATATACCTGGCATCAGGGGCTTGGCGCTGATTTCGTGGCGATGTATGCCTATTATCTGGCAAGCCCCTTCAACTGGCTGTTGATCCTATGTCCTCAAAATCTGGTCATAGAGTTTATGACACTATTGACCTGGGTGAAGATCGGGCTTTGCGGGCTGACCTTTTTCATTTATCTCAAAGATCACTTTACGCTGGTGGGGAAGGATCACATGCTGCATGCAAACACAGCGCTTCCCGCGGTGGTATTTTCTGCGGCATACGCGCTTTCCGGTTATGTTGCGGCATACAGCTGGAATATCATGTGGATGGACGGGGTGCTTCTTGCGCCGCTTGCCATCCTTGGACTGGAAAAGCTGGTCAGGGAAAATAAGGTGGCGTTGTATTACATCTCCCTGTCTCTTGCCATATTGTCAAATTATTATATCGCAATCATGATCTGTATCTTTCTCGGACTGTATTTTTGCGTGCTGTTCATCGCACAGAGGACGGGTCGGGGCAGGGCGTTTTTTCGTTTCGCGCTGTACTCGCTGCTTGCGGGGGGAACCGGAGCCGTGCTGATACTTCCGGAGATGAAGATATTAAGTTACAGCGGTTCCTCGGGTATCAATTTTCCTGAGCAGATAAAGTGGTATTTTAATATCATACAGGAGCTTTCCAGAACCTGTACCACAGCGGGGGTATATACCGGTTCCGCCTATTGGCCGAATCTGTATGCCGGGGCGTTTTCCCTGCTGCTGTTGGCACTGTTTTTGCTGCATCCGCGCATTTCATGGAAAAAGAAGGCGGCGGGAGCAATCGCCATCGCTTTTTTCCTTGTGAGTTTTGCGAACAACCTTCTGAATTTTATCTGGCATGGATTTCATTTTCCGAATTCCCTCCCGGCGCGGCAATCCTTTTTGTATATATTTGTCGTGCTTGTGATCGGTTTTTCCGTAGTCCGGAAATGGAGGGGAATCCGGCTGTGGCATATGGGGGCTGCGGCGGCCGTCTGCGCAGGTGTATTGACCGCTGGGGCCGTTATGACCGATGAGGAGGTCACGGAGCCGATGGCTTTTGTGATCACAGGGTTGTTTTTGGGCTGCTATATTTTGCTGTTTGTGCTTATGAAGTTTACCGGAAAGCAGCACCGCAGGCTCCTTGGCCAATTTCTATGTGTCGCGGCGCTTGCAGAGGTCATCATCAATATGGCGGTGACGGGGTTTTACAGTACCAGCAGAACCGCATACCTGAAAAAAATGGAGGATTACGGGGAGCTTCTGGCGATAACAGAGGAGGATGAGTCGTTCTTCAGGGTGGAGGACGCAGAGCGCATGACAAAAAATGACAATGCGCTGTACGGCTATGCCTCCGCTACGGAATTTTCCTCTTTGATGAATATCAATGTCAGCCGTTTTTACCAGAGCGTTTATATGGAGGGCGGAAAAAATTATTACTGCTACAATGGAGCTACGCCCCTGACCTCCGCCATGCTCTCCGTGAAATATATGCTGTCAAAAAGTCCGGAGGAGGAGAATGCCTTTCGAACCCTGATTGCACAGTCCGGAGAATATTATCTGTATGAAAACACCTACTGTCTGCCCTTTGGGTATATGATGACCGAGGAGGCGATCGAGGCGTGGGACAATACAAACAGCCTAAAGATCATGAATTTGAACTCTCTGGCATATGCGCTGGGGGCGAAGCAGGAGCTGCTTTCTGCATCGGCCTGCGGGCAGGAGGCGTCCGCGGGGAGCACGACCCTGATCCCGGCGGAGGACGGCTGCTATTATGCGGCGTATGTCACCTGTGGGCAGGACAGTCTGGTGGAGACTACCGGGACAGGGCGTACCAGAAAGTTTTCAAAGACCACCCACAGGTATCTGCTGGAGTTGGGATACTGCAATGCGGGAGAGAAAATTACCATCACAAACAGCGGGGACGAGACGATATCCTTTTATGTATACAAATTGAATGAGGATGCCTTGCAGCAGGCATACGACAGCCTGAGTCAGCAGACAATGGAATTAATGTCCTTTTCGGACACCCGGATCGAGGGTGAAATTCTGGTGGAGCAGGAGGGAAGGCTGATTCTTTCCGTCCCCAGCGAGGAAGGCTGGACGCTCTATGTGGACGGGGAAGAAACTCCGATCACAGATTTTGCGGATGCGCTTATCAGCGTTCATCTTGAGCAGGGAAAACACAGCATACGGTTGTGCTATGAGACGCCGGGGCTTTTCCTGGGCGGCATGATCAGCGCAGGAAGCGCTGCGGTGTTTGTGCTGCTTGTGCTGTGCAGGAGGTTCGTTCCCGTCAGGCGGGAAAGCGGGCGGACGGATAGGATTCTAAAGAAAAAAGAAAGAACTGAGGGATAGATTATGTTGAATCAATTTTCCAGGACAGAGCTTTTAGTCGGAAAAGATAATATGGAGCGGTTTGTAAAGGCGAGAGTGGCGGTTTTTGGGATCGGAGGAGTCGGCGGATATGTCGTGGAGGCGCTTGCAAGAACCGGAATCGGCACGCTGGATCTCATAGATGACGATAAGGTCTGTCTGACAAATATCAACCGTCAGATCTTTGCAACGCGGAAGACTGTGGGAAAATATAAAGTGGATGTGGCTAAGGAGAGGGTGCTTGATATCAATCCAAATGCCGTAGTCAATACCTATAAGACCTTTTATATGCCGGATACGGCAGATCAGTTTGATTTTCATGCATACGACTATGTAGTGGATGCCATTGATACGGTGACAGGAAAGATCGAACTGATCATGCAGGCACAGCAGTCGGGAACGCCGATCATAAGCTCTATGGGAGCCGGAAATAAAATGAATCCGGCGATGTTTGAGGTGGCGGATATTTATAAGACCTCCGTATGTCCTCTGGCGAAGGTTATGCGCCGGGAGCTGAAAAAGCGCGGAGTAAAGCATTTAAAAGTGGTGTATTCCAAGGAGCAGCCGATCCGCCCGGTGGAAGATATGGAAATTAGCTGCAGACAGAATTGTATCTGCCCGCCGGGAACAAAGCGAACATGTACTGTCCGCAGAGATATACCGGGAAGCAATGCGTTTGTTCCGTCCACAGCAGGGCTCATCATTGCAGGCGAAGTCGTTAAGGATCTATGTATCGGATGACTGGTTTTTTTCCACTAACAACTGCATTTTGACAGAGATCCCGTCCAGTATGCCCACATTGTTTTCCTCGGAGGACGTTGCCTCGTTGGCAAGCGCGCAGACCTCCTCCTCGATCTCCTTTGCCATCGGTCCGATAACATCGGTTACCTCATTCAGGGAGACCGCTGCGTTATGGATCAGGCCGGTAATGTTTTCCGTGGCATCCTTTGTGAGGATAGACATCTCGGAAACCTGCGAAGCGACGACGGAAAAGTCCTGCCCCGCTTTCCCCATTTCACCGTAGATCTCCGTGATTCCTGTCTTTGTGTTCTGTACGATCAGACGGATGCTGTTAAGCTTCTGTGAGAGGTTCTGGTTGATGGCCTTGGCGCCGAGGACCGAAACAATGAGGGATTCGAGTACGATTCCGATGTTGATCAGGATCGTGCAGCGGGTGTCATTATAAACGGTTATGATCAGCAAAAGCGGTACTGCAAACAGAAAAACGAGATTGTTTTCGGCAGTAAAAAGTATGTAGGTATAAAACACGGCAAAGCCGTAGCCTGGAAAATGCTTGATGAGGGAAGTTCCCGGATTCCGTTTCCAGAGAATGAGTTCCCAAATCGGAGCGATCAATCCCAAAAGAGTGGCGGCCAGTACGAAGGAAACGGCAGCCCGGGCGGATAACAGCTGCAGGAAGCAGAGTGATTTGACAGAAAGTAAAACTTAAAGTAGAGTATTAGATATGAAAATACTGGTTGAATTTTATGTGGAACAATACCGTGCAGTCTGCCGCGACGTCTCGAAGAAGGCCCGTATGCAGAAGTATCTGCACAAAATAAATGCAAAGCTGAATGTACTGCGCAATACGCATGGGTCGCCGGGGAAAGAAGAACTGGTGTCCGAGATGCATAAAGATGTAAAGCGCCTTGCAAGGGCAGCATATTACTATAACAGCAAAGAAGCCGTGAAGAGGATCAATTCCCTATTGCTTCCGGAGCTGGTGCGCATGGATCTCGAGATGCTTTTGCCGGAGGAGCAGGACCGGATCGACGGAGAGCTTCTCAAAAAACTGAAAAAGGAAGCCTTTGGGGAAATCTGCAGTCATTCCTTTGCCCATATCTATCACACAAATTTGCAGAGGGATCTAAAAAAGCAGATACTGGAGCTTGTTCCGGCAAAACCTGAGATGGAATTTACGGAAAGTCTTGCGATGGACAGGCATTTTATTCTTCATATCGGTCCTACCAACAGCGGCAAGACCTATCGCGCGTTAGAGCGCCTAAAGGACGCAGAAAGCGGAGTGTACCTCGGTCCTCTCCGTCTGCTTGCTCTTGAGGTTTATGAGCGGATGAAGGAGTACGGCACGCCATGTACCATGCTGACGGGACAGGAATGCATAGAGGAGCCTGACAGCCGGGTGACGGCGTCCACGGTAGAAATGCTCGATTTTGACAAGCTGTATGATGTAGCGGTCATTGACGAAGCCCAGATGGTTGCGGATGAACTGCGGGGACACTCATGGACAAGGGCGATCCTCGGAGTCCGGGCAAAGGAGGTTCACATCTGTATGAGTCCCGCAGCAGAGAAGGTGGTTACGCATCTGATCGCTCTGTGCAAGGACCGGTTTGAGATAAACCGCTACGAGAGGAAGACCTCCCTTGAACTGGAGGACAGCCCATTTGATTTCCCGGATGACGTCCGGGAGGGGGACGCGCTGATCGTGTTTTCCAAAAAGGCGGTTTTAAATGTGGCGGGACGTCTGGAAAGCAAGGGAATCGAATCGAGTGTGATCTATGGAAGCCTTCCCCCGGAAATACGCAGGCGGCAGATGGAGCTTTTTAACCGGGGAGAAACCAAGGTGGTCGTGTCGACGGATGCGATCGGAATGGGATTAAATCTTCCGGTGCGCCGGATTGTATTTATGGAGATGGAGAAATTTGACGGGAAGCGCACCCGGGCGTTGGAGGTGTCGGAGATACGCCAGATTGCAGGGCGCGCCGGAAGATACGGACTCTATGAAACCGGTTATGTTACTGCGATGGACAAGCAGAAGCTGGGCTTTTTGAAAAAGCAATGGAAGAATGAAGAACTTCCGCTCACCAAGGTAAGTCTCGGATTTCCACAGGTGCTTTTGTCTATGGATGCACCGCTGGACGTGATCTTGAATCTGTGGCATAGCGTAAGACCGTCAGAACCCTTTGAGAAGATCAATATTGATGATATGCTGTTCCTCTACCGGGAGGCATACAGGATAAGGATGTTCATTGCGGATTTTGATGACAAGCATATGCTGTACCGCATGATCACCTGTCCCATTGACATCAAGGATCCGGAGGTGGTCAGGCTCTGGTCGGAATACTGCATGAACTATACGGCAGACATCTCTCTGGAAAAACCGCGGAACTTCAGCAGGTATCAGGGACTGATGAAACAGGAATCCTACTACAAGAAGCTGGATCTGTATTATCAATTGTCCATGCGCCTTGGCAAGCTTGTGGATAATGAATGGCTTGAGGAGGAGCGGGAGAAAACCCAGGATGCGATCATGCAGCTTTTATCAAAGGATAAGCATGAATATATTTTGAGGTGCAAATACTGCGGCAGGATACTTCCGGTGGACTCGCCATTTCGTGTCTGCGACCGCTGCAGGAAGGAGATGGATACGTTTTCGGACCGGGGGCGTTACAGAAATTCCCGCAGACGTTAGATGTCCGATTTATTACCCATCAAACATGAGATACTCCTTTTATCATAAATGATGAAAGGAGTATTTGCATATGAAAGGATATGTTGTGGAGAGCGGGTACATGGGATATATGGACGGAGGATATCGCCTGTTTGCGGATGAGAATGACTACCGGGAGGCTTATCAGGAAGAGGAAGAGTAAAAACATCTTTTATTTTCCGGGGAGTTCTATTATAATAGTATGAGAATTTTTAAGGAGGCAGCAGGATGGCAGGACACGAATTGCAGGTGCAGGGAAAACAGGAGACATTGAAGATCCGCCCGTATGAGCATCATACAAAGTATTATGAGACGGACCAGATGGGGATCATCCACCATTCCAATTATATCAAGTGGATGGAGGAGGCGAGAATGGATCTGATGGATCAGATCGGACTAAGCTACCGGCAGATGGAGGAGATGGAGATCATCAGCCCCGTGCTCTCTGTCTATGTGGAGTATCACAGCATGGTACACTTTGACGATACGATTGTGATCGAGACAAGACTGGTCAAATACAATGGGATCAAGATGGAAGTGGAGTACCGGATGTATGATAAGGAGACGGGGGAGCTGCGCACCACCGCCCACAGCAGCCATTGCTTTTTGAACCGTTCCGGAAAGCCGATCTCGCTGAAACATTCCTATCCTGAGCTGGATACTAAATTTTTTGAGGTAAAGGAAGACAATTGATATGATACCGGAGAGATTAGCAAAATTAAGAGCCGAGATGGAAAAGAGAAACATCGCGGTCTATATCGTCCCAACCTCCGATTTCCATGATTCGGAGTACGTGGGGGAGCATTTTAAGGCACGCAGGTTCATCACCGGATTTACAGGATCCGCGGGAACTGCGGTCATTACGATGACAGAGGCGGGATTATGGACGGACGCCAGATATTTTGTTCAGGCGGCAAAGCAGCTTGAGGGAAGTACGGTCACGCTTTACAGGATGGGAGAAGAGGGCGTGCCGACCATCGACGAGTACATTGAGGATACCCTAGAGGATGGCGCTATTCTGGGCTTTGACGGAAGAGTGGTCAGCGGAACATGGGGCAGAAGGCTGAAGGAGATCGCAGAAAAAAAGAACGGCTCCCTCTATGTGGAGGAGGATCTCATCGATCTGATCTGGGAGAACCGCCCGCCCCTTTCTAAGGAGCCGGTCTTTATCTTAGAGGAAAAATATTCCGGGGAAGGAACATCTGACAAGCTTCGGAGGGTGCGCAAGGAGATGGAAAAGAAGGGGGCGACGCTGCACTTAATGTCCTCTCTTTATGATATTTCATGGTTATTAAACGTCAGAGGCGGGGATATTAGTTATGTACCGGTTGTGCTGTCCTATCTTGCGTTGACGAAGGAGAGCTGTATCTGGTTTTTGCAGGAGGAGGCGTTGGACGAATCCCTTAGGTCCTACCTTGGAGAAAACGGGATCACAACAAGGCCCTATGACAGCTTCTATGATTATATCAAGGAAATTCAGGGGACGGAGACGGTACTGATGAATACCGGTGTTGCAAATTACCGTATCTGCTGCAATATCCCCAAGGAGGTCAAGGTGATCAACGAGGCGGATCCTGCCGAGCTTATGAAGGCCGTCAAGAATCCGGTTCAAATAGAAAATATCCGAAGAGCCCACGAAAAGGATGCGGTGGCGATGATCCGCTTTATGTACTGGCTGAAGAAAAACGTCGGAAAGATCCCGATGACGGAGATTTCCGTATCCGATTATCTGGAAAAGCTGCGGGCCGGGCAGGAAGGATTTCTGGATTTGAGTTTTGACACGATCTGCGGTTTTGCGGAGCACGGAGCGATCGTTCACTATTCCGCAACCCCGGAGACGGATGTGCCTCTTGCGCCGGAAGGGTTTCTTTTGGTGGATTCCGGAGGGCATTACCTTGAGGGAACGACCGATATCACGAGAACCTTCGCTCTGGGCCCGGTAACCGATGAGATGAAGGCTGATTTTACAAGGGTGTGCCGTTCTAATATGAATCTTGCCGCCGCCCGTTTTCTGCATGGATGCACGGGAGTAAATCTCGATATTCTTGCCCGGGCGCCGTTCTGGGAGGCGGATCTTGACTATAAACACGGTACCGGTCACGGCGTGGGATATGTGCTGAACGTACATGAGGGACCAAACGGGTTCCGCTGGCAGCAGTCCCCCGACCGCTCCGAGGGCAGCGTTCTGGAGGAGGGCATGGTTACGACGGATGAGCCGGGAATCTATCTGGAAGGAAAATACGGAATCAGGACGGAGAATGAGCTGATCTGCCGGAAGGGGCCGAAGAATGAGTATGGCCAGTTCATGTATTTCGAGAACGTGACCTATGTGCCGATCGATCTGGATGCGGTTGATCCAAATCAGATGACATCGGTGGAAAAGAAATATTTAAATGATTACCATGCGATGGTATTTGAAAAAATGTCACCCTATTTTGAGGGAGAGGAACTGGAATTTTTAAAGGAATATACCAGGGCAATTTAGTATAGGAGTTATATTTTATGGGTGAAAAGCTGGTGCTGATTGATGGACATAGTATATTGAACCGCGCTTTTTTTGGTCTGCCGGATCTGACAAATTCAGAGGGCATACACACGAACGCAGTCTACGGTTTTTTAAACATCCTTTTTAAGATATTGGAGGAAGAAAAACCGGACTATCTTACGGTAGCTTTCGATGTCCATGCGCCCACATTCCGGCATAAGATGTTTGACGGCTACAAGGGTACGCGAAAGCCTATGGCGGAGGAACTGCGCCAGCAGGTTCCGCTGATGAAGGAAATGCTGGCCGCAATGGGGATTGCCATTGTGGAGCTTGAAGGCTATGAGGCGGACGATATACTCGGCACGATCGCCGGTCTGGCAGAGGGCCGGGGGATGGAGGTCTCCATCGTATCCGGCGACCGGGATCTTTTGCAGCTTGCAACCGAACATGTTCAGATCCGGATTCCGAAGACAAAAAAGACGGGAACGGAGATTGAAAATTATTATGCAAAGGACGTAAAGGAGCGTTATCTGGTATCGCCCAAAGAGTTTATCGATGTAAAGGCTCTGATGGGAGACACCTCCGACAATATTCCGGGCGTACCGGGGATCGGAGAAAAAACGGCGACTGCATTGATCGCGGAGTATGGCAGCATTGAGGCTGTACACGATCATGCGGATGTGGTCAAGCCTCCGAGGGCAGGAAAAAATATCGTGGAGTTTTGGGAGCAGGCGGTAATGAGTAAGGAGTTAGCTGCGATCATTACAAATGCTCCGGTCAGCTATGATCTTTCCGAGGCGCATTTAAGCGGAATTTCCGATCTATACACCAAGGAGGCCTATCTGCTGTGCAAGCGTCTGGAATTTAAAAATCTGCTCTCCCGGTTTGAGGTGGAGACTCCGGAGAATAGCGCCGAGGGATTTTTTAAGGAGGTCACTTCCAAGAAAGAAGCGGACAGCGTCTGGAAGAAGGCATTCGGAAAAACGCTTTCCTTTTTTATCGTTGCAGGGGAAAACGCGCCGGACAAGGGTGCACCCCGTGTGGAGGAGGGGGGACAGATGAGCCTGTTTGAGGTCCCCGTGGAAAATGAATATGAGGGAATGGCGATCGCATTCGGGGAGGAGGATATCTATTTCTTCCCGACGGGGGGCGAACTGACAAGCGGATATCTGTCAGAGAAGCTTTCCGATGCAATCCGAACGGCGGAGCGCATTGCAACGCCGGATCTAAAGCCTGCGCTTTCCTTCATCGACCTTTTGGGGGGAAAAGATTTAAGCGGACATTGGGAGGAATATCTTGCGGCGAGACAGAAATTTTTTGACGTAAATCTGGCGGCATATCTGCTCAATCCCTTAAAGGGAGAGTATCCCTATGAGGATATCGCAAAGGATCATCTTGGGCTGATGGTGCCTTCCCGGGCGGATATCCTTGGCAAAACGCCGGTTAGCAAGGCTCTTTTGGAGGATGCGGGCAAGGTGGTCAAATGGGCATGTTATGAAGCCTGCATCGCATGGAAGGCAGCGCCGGTTCTTCTTGAGGAATTGAAAGAGAAAGAGATGGACGCTCTTTTTTTCAATATGGAAATGCCCGTGGTGTTCGTCCTATCCGATATGGAAAAAGAAGGGATCTGCATGGATGCGGAAGCCCTTAAGGAGTATGGGGAGAAGCTGTCCGTCTCTATTGCGGAACTGGAAAAGAAAATATATGAACAGGCGGGGGAGGAATTTAATATCAATTCCCCGAAGCAGCTGGGGGCGATCCTGTTTGAAAAGATGCAGCTTCCAAATGGAAAGAAGACAAAAACGGGATTTTCCACATCGGCGGAGGTTCTGGAAAAGCTGGCGCCGGAGTATCCGGTCGTCTCCGATATTCTGGATTACCGCCAGCTTACAAAGCTCAAGTCCACCTATGCGGACGGGCTGATCAATTTTGTGGATGGGACGGGAAAAATCCATACGACCTTCCACCAGACCATCACGGCCACCGGGCGGCTCAGCAGCACCGATCCGAATTTGCAGAATATTCCGATCCGCATTGAGCTGGGAAAGCTGATACGGAAGGTATTTCATCCGATGGAGGGGAATCTTTTTGTGGATTCCGATTACTCCCAGATTGAGCTGCGGGTGCTTGCCCATATGTCAGGGGATGAACAGTTGATCGCCGCGTTTCAGAACGGACAGGATATCCATAGGACTACGGCATCGCAGGTATTCCATGTGCCATTTGATGAGGTTACGGCATTGCAGCGCCGTAGCGCGAAGGCGGTCAATTTCGGGATCGTATATGGGATCAGCGCTTTCGGTCTTGCGCAGGATCTTAACATTTCCAGAGGGGAAGCCCAGGAATACATTGACCGGTATTTTGCCACCTATCCAAAGATCAAGATATTCTTGGACAATGCGGTGCAGGAGGCAAAGGAAAAGGGATATATCAAAACCATGTTTAAACGTATCCGCCCGGTACCGGAGCTGTCTTCCAGCAATTTTATGCAGAGGCAGTTTGGGGAGAGGGTGGCAATGAACTCTCCGATCCAGGGAACCGCTGCCGACATTATCAAGATTGCGATGATCCGCGTGCATGACCGGCTGTTGAGGGAGGGCTTTTCCTCCCGCCTGATCCTGCAGGTTCACGACGAACTGTTGGTTGAGACTGCGGAGGCAGAGAAGGACAGGGTGATCGCGTTGCTGGAGGAGGAGATGAAAAATGCGGCGTCCCTGTCCGTGGAGATGGAAGTTCAAACCGCGATAGGTTCAAACTGGTACGAGGCACATTAAGAACGGGGCTGCTGCAAAGAAGCGGCATAATGGAGAGGGCTTGCAGCCGCCGGACATGATACGGGAGGAGTACAGATGCGTTTTATCGGGATCACGGGAGGCGTAGGGGCCGGGAAAACCGCAATATTATCCTATCTTCGGGAAAAGCCGGGGGTACGGGTAATGCTGGCGGATGAGGTGGCGCATATGCTGATGCAGCCGGGAACGGAGTGCTTTTTGAAACTTAAGGAAGCTTTTGACGGTGAAGATATTTATTCGGAGAACAAAAGCTTTGACCGGGAAAAGCTCGCGGCGGTGATCTTTTCGGATGACAGCAGGCGCGCCCGCATGAATGGAATCGTGCACCCGGCAGTAAAGGAATATGTGAAAGACCAGTACCGGATGGAGCAGTCGAAAGGGGAGCTTTCCTTTCTTTTTCTGGAGGCGGCATTACTGATTGAAGAACATTATGATGCAATTTGCGATGAACTCTGGTATATTTATACAAGTGAGGAGAACCGAAGGATGCGCTTAAAGGAATCCAGAGGTTATACGGAGGAAAGGCTGGAGGGCATCTTTGCCAGCCAGCTAAAGGAAGAGGAATACCGCAGGGCATGTAGTGTGGTCATTGATAACAACGGGACGATGGAACAGTCCTTTGAACAGATTGAAACGGCTTTAAGGAGAGAAGCAGATGAGTAACAATGTATTCGGATTGGATATTGGGACGAGAAATGTTGTCGGCACAGTCGGCTATAAGACCGAGGAGGACGAATTTGTTGTGATCGCCCAGTACATTCGCCAACATGATACCCGCTCCATGCTGGACGGACAGATCCATGACATCGGACGTGTGGCGCGAACCATCGGTATAGTAAAAGAGGAATTGGAAAAGCAGATCAAGGAGCCTCTCACGGGAGTGTGCATAGCCGCCGCAGGACGGGTGCTTAAGACGGTGACCACTCATATCGAGTACGAGTATCCGGAGGAAACTGTCGTTACGGATGAGGATCTGCACACCTTAAATCTTCTTGGGGTGGAGAAAGCTCAGGGAATTTTAAAGGAAAAGAACGACACGAATTATAAGTTCTACTGTGTCGGATATTCCATCGTTAAATATTATTTGAACGACGAACTGTTTATCAGTATCAAGGGACATAAGGCGAATAAGATCGGAGAGGATATTATTGTAACCTTTCTTCCGGAGGATGTTGTGGACGGTCTGTATTCTGCGGTGGGACTTGTGGGGCTTACGGTGGAGAATATGACCCTTGAGCCTATTGCCGCTATCAATGTGGCGATTCCGGAAAATTACCGGATGTTAAATATTGCTTTGGTGGATGTGGGGGCGGGAACCTCCGATATTTCCATCACCAAGGAGGGCAGCATTGTTGCATATGGAATGATTCCTTATGCGGGGGATGAGCTGACGGAACTCATTGTGCAGCATTATCTGGTGGATTTTAAGACGGCAGAGGATATTAAACTTGCCTCCACGACAGAGGAGGAGATTACATACAAGGATATTATGAGCATTTCCCACACAATTCCGGCGAAGGAGGTGTGGGAGCTTGTGGCGCCGGTGGTGGACAAGATCACCACGGAGGTTGCGGCAAAGATCCGGGAACTGAACGGAGACAAGACGGTCAGCGCATGCTTTGTGGTCGGGGGAGGCGGAAAAATCCACGGCTTTATCGAGCTGCTGGCGGAACGTTTGGATATCCCACAGGAGCGTGTGGCGCTGCGCGGAGAAGAGGTGCTTGGGGAGGTGACCTTTACCCAGCCGGAGATTGAAAAGGATCCGCTTCTTGTTACACCGATCGGCATATGTTTAAACTATTATGACCAGAAGAATAATTTTATCATGGTCCGCTTTAACGGAGAGCGCATAAAGCTGTATGACAATAACCGGCTTACCATTGTGGATGCGGCGCTTACTGCGGGATTTCCGAGGGAGCATTTGTTCCCGAAGCGGGGAATGCCCATCAGCTTTACGGTAAACGGAGCTTCAAGGATCGTCCGGGGAGAAGCGGGGGAGCCCGCCGTTGTCCGGTTGAACGGAGAGCTTGCGAATATCAATACCCCGCTGGAACCTAACTGTGAGATCACGATTGAAGAGTCAACCGCAGGAGAAGACGCCGTGTATACGGTAAGCCAGCTGGATGAGTATACAGGCGCAACGGTATCCTTTGTGGTCAATGGAAAGCTTATCACCTGTCCGAAATTTGTGGAGGTAAACGGCAGTCTGGAGGCAGGCTCCTATCGAATCAAAGAGGGGGATGCTATTGAGACAAGGAGCTTTTATACGGTTGGTCAGGTGGCTGAATTTATGGATGTTTCGGTGGATCCCAATCATATGATACTGGTCAATAACCGGGAGGCTGACTTTGATACATTGGTATATGAGAATTTTTCCATTGATTGGACCGTTTCGGACTTTGTGCCAACGTCCCCCAAAGCACGGGAGTTTAGCGGGGAACCGCAGCAGTCAGTAGAACGGGAAGGCGGGGCAGAACCGCAGCAGCAGGATGTGTCCAAGTCCATGCAGGAGGAGGAAGAAACTGTCAGGGAGCATAGTCCCGTGCAGGAGAATGAAGAGAGACGGGAGGATTTGCAGAGGCATGAATCCGTACCGGATGAGCAGGGGAATGCGATCACGGTGATCGTGAACGGGGAACCGGTCAAGCTGTTTGGCAAGGAATCATATATATTTGTTGACATTTTCGACCGCATTACCTTTGATCTGAACGCAGGCGGGGGCCGTGCGATCATTACGCTGCTGAATGACCGGGTGGCGCAGTATACGGAAGAAATTCACGGCGGTGACAGGATACAATTATACTGGGAAGAGAATTGATATGTTAGAGTTGTGCAGTATTGCGAGCGGCAGCAGCGGCAATTGCATCTGTGTAGGAACGGATGAACATCATGTGCTGATCGATGCCGGGATAAGCGGTAAGAGGGTGGAACAGGGGCTTTCCTCCATAGGGCTTAAGGCGGAGGAAATGCAGGGGATTCTGATCACCCATGAACATATAGATCATGTTGCCGGATTGGGAGTTCTGGCAAGACGCTACGGAATCCCCCTGTATGCGACAAAAGGGACGATAGATGCCATTATGGGAATCAAATCGGTGGGGAAGATCGACGAGTCGCTGTTTCATCCGATTTGTTCCGGGGAGGACTTTTCCATCGGGGATATGACCTTTCATCCGATCTCCATCTCCCATGACGCGGCAGATCCGGTTGCTTACCGTTTTACCAACGGAAAACAGTCCTTTGCGGTGGTGACGGATCTGGGTACATACGATCAGAAGATCGTGGAGGAATTGCAACAGCTTGATGCGGTCTTTCTGGAGGCAAATCATGATATCCGAATGCTTCAGACCGGGATTTATCCGTATCCCCTGAAACAGCGCATTCTGGGGGAAAAGGGCCATTTATCAAATGAGCGGAGCGGGCAGCTTTTGTGCGAGCTTCTTCATGATGATCTAAATGCGGTTATGCTGGGGCATTTGAGCAGGGAAAATAATTACGAAGAATTGGCGTATGAAACGGTGAGGCTGGAAATCGACCTTGGGGATAATCCGTATAAGGTGGGAGATTTTCCTCTCTATGTGGCAAAAAGAGATGCTGTTTCGCCGATGATTCGGGTAGAATAAAAGGAGAATATTATGGAAAAAACAGTTGACAGGGTAATTATCACAGTAGTCGGAAAGGATGCCGTCGGGATCATTGCAAAGGTCTGCACCTACCTCTCGGAGACTGGGGTTAATGTGCTTGATATTTCCCAGACTATCGTATCCGGATATTTTAATATGATGATGATCGCTGATCTGGCGTGGGCAAATAAATCCTTTTCAGAGATTTCTTCCCAGCTGGATGAGCTTGGAGAGGAGATCGGGGTATCCATCAAATGCCAGAGAGAAGAAATATTTGAAAAGATGCACCGCATTTAAGCACGAATACAAGGAGATATAGAGATGATTAATATTGGCGAGGTTCAGGAAACCAATGAGATGATCGAGAAGGAGAATCTGGATGTCAGAACGATCACGCTGGGAATCAGCCTGCTGGATTGTATCGATTCCGATCTGGACAAACTGAATCAGAACATCTATAACAAGATCACAACGCTTGCGAAGGATCTTGTGGCAGTCGGGCAGGACATTGAGAACAATTACTGTATTCCGATCGTAAACAAGCGCATTTCCGTTACGCCGATCGCGCTGGTGGGTGGAGCCGCATGCAAAACACCGGAGGATTTTGTGACGATCGCAGAAACGCTGGATAAGGCGGCAAAGACGGTAGGGGTGAATTTTATCGGGGGATATTCCGCTCTGGTGTCAAAGGGAATGACTGCGGCGGATGAGAACCTGATCCGCTCGATTCCAAAGGCATTGTCCTCCACGGAAGTGGTATGCAGTTCCATCAATGTGGGTTCCACAAAAACCGGTATCAATATGGATGCGGTGAAGCTTATGGGAGAAATTGTGAAGGAGACTGCGGAATTAACAAAAGACCGGGATTCTCTTGGGTGTGCCAAGCTTGTGATCTTTTGCAATGCGCCGGATGACAACCCGTTTATGGCGGGGGCGTTTCACGGTGTGACAGAGGCTGATGCGATCATAAACGTCGGCGTCAGCGGACCGGGGGTTGTAAAGACCGCTCTGCAAAAGGTTCGCGGGGAGAATTTTGAGGTGCTCTGCGAGACCATTAAGAAAACCGCATTTAAGGTAACCCGCGTCGGGCAGCTGGTGGCAAAGGAGGCTTCCGGAAAGCTTGGGGTTCCCTTCGGGATCATTGATCTTTCCCTTGCGCCGACTCCGGCGATCGGAGATTCGGTTGCAGATATCCTGTGTGAGATCGGTCTGGAACATGCCGGGGCTCCTGGAACGACCGCTGCGCTTGCCCTCTTAAACGATCAGGTGAACAAGGGAGGTATTATGGCTTCCTCCTATGTGGGCGGCTTGAGCGGC
>CAYROM010000023.1:0-35172 GCA_964425905.1 uncultured Lachnobacterium sp.
CACTAGACATTATCTCACACCTAACCTCCCTCCAGTTGCGTATTGTGCATCAACTGTAAGGTAATCTTAATTGCACTAACAGATATTTTATCAAAATATACCCGTTTGTCAAGTAGTTTTGAATATTTTATAAAAATCTGTCATCCCTTTTTTGAAAACAACACCTGTAAATACTGCGGGTAAATATTCGGGACAAATTTAGCCCCTGTAATGATAGGTCATTTTATCAGCTCCATCTCCAAACATTTCCATTGTTCGCCCATAACCGAATAATATACCGGTTCGTCGTTTTGCAGATCCAAAAAGCCGACCGATCGATAACAAAAATAGGCGGATGGATTGTTTTCAAATACACCAATTGTAATCTTATCTGCCTTCAGGATATCAAATGCGTATTTTATGGAAAGGTTAAGCATTTCTTTTCCATAGCCCCTGCCCCTTTTTTGGTCATCAACTATTACAAATCCAAAACGCAGGATAGACTTTTTTTGATCCGTAAATCTCATGATCAGATGACCAACGACGCCATCCTCATCAAAGGCTGTCATCGGATAAAAGTTATCCGGCTCCGCACAGTCACCGTTATGCTCCGTATATTTCCGGTTTATATCATCTGCGGTAACCGGAAATGCACCATACCTGTCAGCGCTCCATTTCCGAAGTGAACGTTCATCTTTAATCCATGCAGCAATATACTGTGCATCACAGTTTATATATGGCCTTAGGCGTAACAATTCCTGATACCCCCTTATATTTTCAATCTTCCGGTCTATCCATTCCATGTGCTTACGCTCATGACAGCATTGCCTCAAGCGCTTTGCTTGCCTCTGCGATGGCATCCGCAATTCCGGCAGGATTCTTTCCGCCTGCCTGCGCCATGTTCGGGCGTCCGCCGCCGCCGCCGCCGACCTTTGCTGCGATCGCTTTGATCAGATTTCCGGCATGCGCCCCCTTCTTCATCGCTTCGTCGGTTGCCATTGCGATCAGGTTCACCTTGCCGTCGCACTCGGAGGCGATGACGACAACGCCCTCGCCGATCTTCGTCTTAAGCTGATCTCCAAGGTCGCGAAGCCCGTTCATGTCCACGCCTGCCACGCTTGTTGCAAGAAGCTTGACTCCCTTGACGTCAGCCACCTGATCCATGACATCCCCAAGCGCATCCTGAGCCGCCTTGCTCTTTAGGGATTCGTTCTCGCTCTGCAAGGACTTTACTTCCGCCATCAAATGCTCCAGGCGTTCCACCAGATTCCCCGGGGCTGCCTTTACGACCTTTGCCGCAGCTTCCAGTTCTTTTTCAAGCTTCTCATAGTAAGCAAGCACATTGTCTCCGGTCAACGCCTCGATACGGCGCACTCCGGCAGCCACGCCGCTCTCGGAAACGATCTTGAAAGCGGAGATTTCCCCTGTATTCTTTACATGGGTCCCGCCGCAGAACTCCTTGGAGAAATCTCCCATAGACACAACGCGCACCTTTTCCCCGTATTTTTCGCCGAACAATGCCATCGCTCCGGTCTTCTTTGCCTCATCCACAGTCATGACATCTGTCTGAACGGAAATGTTCTCCGCAATCTTCTCATTGACCATAGCCTCGACTCTTGCAAGTTCCTCCGGCGTCATTGCCGCAAAATGGGAAAAGTCGAAGCGGGTTCTCTCACTATCCTGATAAGATCCTGCCTGCTCTACATGGCTGCCCAGTACCTCCCGCAGCGCTTTCTGCAATAAATGGGTCGCAGAATGATTCCGGCAGGTCTTTGCCCGAAGCTTTTTATCCACTTCCAAAATAACCTTTTCCCCGGTGCGGATCATTCCCTCTGCCACATAGCCTACATGGGCATAACGGCTGCCGACCACCTTGACCGTATCCTCCACAACAAAGGTGCCTCCTGCGGAGCGGATCACGCCCTTATCACCCTGCTGGCCGCCCATGGTAGCATAGAATGGCGTAACCGGCACGATGATCGAGCCTCTATCCCCATCCGACAGTGCTTCCACAAGCTCGGTCTCCGTTGTGAGGAAAGCTGCCTCAGACTCATCGGTAAGTCTGTCATAGCCGCTAAAGGCAGTCTCAACCTCCGATTCAATTTCATTATATACGTTGGCATCCGCCCCCATGTAATTGGTCGCCTTGCGGGCTCCCCGGGCAGTCTGCCGCTGTTTCTCCATGCACGCCTGAAAGCCCTCTCCGTCATAGGAGAAGCCCTTCTCCTCAAGGATTTCCTCTGTAAGATCGATGGGGAATCCATAGGTATCATAGAGCTTAAAAGCATCCTCTCCAGAGAGGATCTTTCTGCCCTCCGCCTGCATTTTTGCTTCCATATCGGCGAGGATAGCAAGTCCCTGATCGATGGTCTTCGCAAACTTTTCCTCTTCCTGCGTAAGTACCTTTAAAATAAAATCCTGCTTTTCCTCAAGCTCCGAATAGCCGTCCTTGCTCTCATCGATCACAACCCGGGCAAGCTTTGCGAGAAATGTTCCCTCGATTCCCAGCATCCTCCCGTGCCGTGCAGCCCGACGGATGATACGGCGGAGAACATAGCCCCTGCCCTCGTTGGACGGCATGATTCCGTCCGATACCATAAAGGTTGAGGAACGGATATGGTCTGTGATCAGACGAATAGATACATCATCCAGCGCGTCTGCCTGATAGGTTTTCCCGGAAAGCGCGCAAACCTTGTCCCGGATTGCTTTCATCGTGTCAATATCAAATACGGAATCCACATCCTGCATGACGACGGCAAGACGCTCCAAGCCCATTCCCGTATCGATATTCTTCTGGGCAAGCTCCGTATAGCCGCCCTTTCCATCCCCCTCAAACTGGGTAAATACGTTGTTCCATACCTCCATGAAGCGGTCGCAGTCACATCCCACTTTGCAGTCCGGCTTTCCGCAGCCGTACTTTTCCCCTCTGTCATAATAGATTTCGGAGCATGGGCCGCAGGGTCCCGCGCCATGCTCCCAGAAATTATCGCACTCTCCCGTTTGGGGATCGCGGTAAAAACGGGTAATGCGCTCCGCCGGAATTCCGATCTCCTGATTCCAGATATCAAAGGCCTCGTCATCCTCCCCGTAGATGGACGGATACAGGCGCTCCGGCTCAAGTCCCAATACCTCCGTCAAAAATTCCCAGCTCCAGGCGATCGCCTCATGCTTAAAGTAATCCCCAAAGGAGAAGTTGCCCAGCATCTCGAAAAACGTCAGATGGCGCGCCGTTTTCCCCACATTCTCAATATCCCCGGTGCGCACGCACTTCTGACAGGTCGTCACCCGTCTTCTCGGCGGAACCTCCTGCCCCGTAAAATACGGTTTCAGCGGAGCCATTCCTGCATTGATCAAAAGCAGGCTGTTGTCATTATGCGGTACTAAAGAAAAGCTCTTCATCGCAAGATGTCCCTTGCTCTCAAAGAACTCCAGATATTTGCGGCGCAGTTCATTTACGCCATAACTCTTTTTCATCCCTAATGTCCTCCAGAATGTTTCTTTCTTTTATTCTTCTTCCTTTGCCTCCGGCTCTGCCGCAGCAGCCTTGGCATTCTTATTTTTGCGAAGCCGGATACCTATAAATCCCCCGAGTCCGCCAATCGCAGCCAAAATGACCATGATCAACAGATACTGTAACACACACAATAAAAAATCCATAGCAATAGACCTCCATTCACAACACTTTATTATATATGAACTTGTCCGCAAATTCAACAGCCATCCTTATTTTTCACCAAAAGGAAAAACCTGATTTTCGCACCGGATTTCGACCACCCGTTCCGCCATGCCAAGATTGGAGATCCTTTTCTTGTATTCCGCTATTCCGGAATAATCCTGCCACATATGCATAGGGAACACAAACTCCGCCTGTGTATTGCGCAGCAGATAATCGATACCAAGGAACTGATTTTCCTCAAGCCGCGGGTCCGCCGGAACAAAGGCAAAATTGATAGGACGTCTGGACAGCTTGCGGATCTGATGCCGGTAGTCTCTGCTCATTTTGCCGTTAATGAGTTCTCCTGCGCCCTCCCATTTCCAATCGTTTAGATCTCCCGCATGAAAAACGGAAACTCCGCTTACGTCCACATAGTACGCCACTCCCGCATCCGTGGAGCGAAAGGTTTCAATGGAGATCCCGTCCAGCTTATATCTGCTGTCCGGCGCAGCAAACAGAACCCGTTTTCTCACCTCCGGATCGACGCCGTGCTTTTTTAGGAAATTCGGACTGATACGGATATCCTTCGACAAGATATAGCGGATGTTGGGATACTGCTTGTCCCAGCGCAGGATGTCCATATCAAAATGATCCTGATGGCTGTGGCTTGCAAACATGTATATCTTCGTATCCGCTTCGTAGGTGGGAATCTTCCCGGTAAAATGGTAGCCGTTTACCCGGTCCCCGTCAAAATAATCAAAGATCAGCACCTTATCATCGATTTCCACCAGAAAGCAGCTGTGGTGAATAAATATAACCTGCATATTCCATGTTCCTCTTTTCGTTTCTAGTTTTCCCTGTCTAAAGCGCCGGAACAGGCCATCCGCTTCCTCCCTCATCGGGGCGGCGCTTTTTTCCTAGCCGACAGCCTGTCCGATCGCCGCAATGCTTCGGGTTACCAGCTCCTTGAACTTTGGCGCCGTCTCATCCGCGGCGATCTGCACCTCCTCGTGGGAGAGCGGAACCGGGCTGATCCCTGCCGCCATATTGGTTATGCAGGAAATCCCAACGATCCTCATTCCCATATGTTTTGCGGCGATCGCCTCGCAGGCGGTACTCATGCCTACCGCATCCGCCCCGAGCAGTCTGCACATGGCAACCTCCTGCGGCGTTTCATACTGGGGCCCCGTCATTTGAAGATAGGTTCCCTCCTGCAGCGGAAACTCCATATCCATTGCGCACTTTTTTATCAGGGTCGAAAGCTTTCTGTCATAAATTTCGCTCATATCTGGAAAACGCGTTCCAAGCCCGTCCTGATTCGGTCCGATCAGCGGCGACGGCACAAAGCTTGCGATCTGCCCGGTAATCATCATGAGATCTCCCGCATGCATGCCAAGCTTGATCCCCCCTGCCGCATTGGTCAAAAACAGAACCTTTGCCCCCAACAGCTTCATCAGCCTTATCGGAAGGACAACATCCTGCATCGGATATCCCTCGTAGTAATGAACCCGGCCCTGCATACACACCACAGGCACCCCCTCTACATACCCAAAGATAAACCGCCCTGCATGACCCGGAACGGTTGAAACCGGAAACCCTGCAATATCGCCGTAGGGAAGGGAAAAAGCAGCCTGTATCCCCTCAGCGTAATCTCCGAGTCCCGAACCTAGTACCAGCGCGACGAGCGGTTTGAAATCTATCTTCTTTTGAACACTCTCATAACATTTCTGCAGTTTCTCATAAGAAGGATCCATAAGTTTTCCTTTTCTCCTTTGAAAAAATTTATGATTTTGTCTTATAGTTTATTATACCAGATTATAAAAGAAATAAAAACATTAAATAATAATGCAGATCATCCCTCCGTTGCTGTCGTTTACTATTTTCTGCATGGTATCCTGCAGCTTGATCTGGCACTCATCGTCCATCTGGGCGATCTTATTTTTGATGCCGTCCTCCATCAGTTCTCCTATCGACTTTCCGAAAATATTTGTCGTCCAGATTCCCTCCTTGCTCTCCTCCCCTTCTTTTATGTATGCGATCAGATCCTCCGCCTGCTCTCTGCTTCCGACGATCGGCGCAATCTCGGTCTCAATGTTTGCCTTGATCATATGGATGGACGGCGACAGGGCTTTCATCTTCACGCCGAATTTATTGCCGTGGGAGATCAGCACCGGATCTTCCATCGAGATGTCGGAAAGCTCCGGCATCACAACCCCATATCCCTTTTGCTGTACCGCGTTCAAGGCCTCCTGCACCTTTTCGTACTCTGATTTTTTGGCGGAGAGGTCCCGGATCATGGAGATCAGCTGATACTCCCCCTCGATCGGAACTCTGGTCATCTCGCTGATATTCTCGAAATAGTATTTATCCTCAATGTCCATACGGACTGTTACCGTTCCCACAGAGAGAAGGATCTTTTCCGTTGAGACGGACTTAATATAATCCTCCTCGCTCTCGCCTGAGGGACGGCTGTTCTTCCACCCTTCATCGTACACATCCCGCATCTTGTTGACATAATTTAAAATATCCATTGCCGTGCGTATCAGATAATTTTTGATGCGGTGATCGCTCGGCAGCATTTCCGTCCACTTCGGGATAAAGAAATCCATCTTTGTCACCGGAAATTCATAGAGGATCGTCTCCAAGATCTTATTGATGTCCTCTGTTTTCATCTGCTTGCAGTTGACCGGGATCACCGGAGCATGGTACTCCTGTTCCATAGATGCCGCCAGCTGCATCGTCTCATCGCTGTAAGGCCGCATACAATTCAACACGATGACAAAGGGTTTTTGTATCTGTTTGATCTCCTGTATCGTCTTTCTCTCGGCATCTATGTAATTTTCCCGGGGAATCTCGCCGATCGTTCCGTCCGTCGAAAGGACAATGCCGATCGTCGCATGATCCCGGATTACCTTCTGGGTACCGATCTTAGCCGCCTCCACAAAGGGAATCTCCTCCTGAAACCAGGGCGTCTTCACCATACGGTTTTCGTCCTCCTCCATATGGCCGTTTGCCCCATCCACCATAAAACCTACACAGTCGATCAGCCGAACCTTGATCCGGCTGCCATCCGCAAGGGAAATTCCCGCTGCCTCCTGCGGGATGAATTTCGGCTCCGTGGTCATGATGGTCTTCCCCTGGGCGGACTGGGGAAGCTCGTCAATCGTGCGGTTCTTTAAGTTGTCATCCTCCATATACGGAATCACGTTAAGTTCCATAAATTTCTTGATAAAAGTCGATTTTCCGGTGCGCACCGGCCCTACGACGCCGATATAGATTTCGCCGTTGGTCCTGCTTTGAATATCTTTATATAGGTCAAACTCGTTATTTCCCCTATTATCCATAAAAAATCCCCCTTACTCATATATTCACAATATATGGGCAAAGGGGAAAAAATATGTGTCCATTTTATGAAATTGTGTTCACACGTCCATACATCTGCATGTATTTATATACGCGTTTTGCGAGCTTTAGATCGATCTGCTCTGCCGTCGCACGCCATTTCCAGTTGTTTCCCAGAGTGGAGGGTATGTTGATCCGCGCTTCCGAGCCGAGTCCTAAGATATCCTGCATCGGAACGATCGCCATATCCGCAACAGAGGACCATGCGGCGCGCATCAATCCCCAGTTGTATCCTTCCTCCTCCGTCAGATTCAGATATTCCTTCGCAAACTTGACGGAGCCCTTCGGCGCGGTCTTCATCCAGCCCATCACCGTATCGTTGTCGTGGGTTCCGGTATATACGACACAGTTCGTCGGATAATTGTGGGGCAGATAATCGCTGTCCTCCCTTGAATCAAAGGCAAACTGGATCACCTTCATGCCCGGGAATCCGCTGTCCTTCAACAGCTTATGTACGGATGGCGTTAAAAATCCAAGATCCTCCGCGATGATCGGCAGCTTTCCGAGCTTCTTCTCCAGAGTATTAAACAATGCGATGCCCGGTCCCTTTTTCCATGAACCGTTCTTTGCCGTGTCATCCTTTGCCGGAATCGCATAATAGGAATCAAATCCGCGGAAGTGGTCGATGCGCACGATATCATACAGGGAAGCAACCGCCTTGATACGCTTTGTCCACCAGGAAAAATCATCCTTTTTCATGACATCCCAGCGGAACAACGGGTTGCCCCAGAGCTGTCCGTCCGCGGAAAAGGCATCCGGCGGGCAGCCTGCCACCTCGATCGGATTCAGCTTCTTGTCCAGATAGAACTGGGTCGGATTTGCCCAGACGTCCGCGCTGTCCAAGGCAACGTAGATCGGGACATCCCCGATGATGTCGATCCCCTTGTCGTTTGCATAGGTCTTTAACTCTTTCCATTGTTTAAAGAAAAGATATTGGAGCATACAGTAGAAATCGATCTCGTCCGCGTATTCCTGCTTTGCCTCGGCAATCGCTTTCTCATCCCGGCGTTTTAACTTCTCATCCCACTCCAGCCAGGAAACTCCTCCGTTTGCATCCTTTATCGCCATGAAAAGAGAATATTCGTCAAGCCAATCCTTTTCCTTTTTCAAAAACTTTTCGTAGTCAGTCGGAACATTCTTATGAAACCTTTTATACGCCTTGCGGAGCAATGCATAGCGGGATATGTACATAGTACCGTAATCTATATACTGCTCGTTGTCGCCCCAGTCAAAGGATTCACATTCCTTTTTTGTCAGCAGCTTATCCTTGCACAGATACTCCAGATCGATAAAATATGGGTTCCCTGCAAAGCTGGAGAAAGACTGATAAGGGGAATCCCCGTAACTTGTCTGACAGATCGGCAATATCTGCCAGTATTTCTGTCCCGCTTTACTCAGGAAATCAATAAATTTTCTTGCAGCCTTTCCCATTGTTCCAATACCATAGGGGGATGGCAGGGAAGATATCGGCATCAAAACGCCACTTGTTCTCATTGAATAACTCCTCCTAAAATAAACTTTTGAATTGCTTTTATCATATCATTCTTTTCTCCCGCCCGCAACATTCGTTTTTATTTTATCCCTTGTAAAATACAAACTGCAATGCTACTATTTTTATATCACGGGAAATTATCTTAAAATCCTTTTTGATAAAGGCGGGAATATATGAATGATGTAATCAAACATAAAATCAGACACAACCTGCACCGCGGGGTCGTTTCCGTAAAGTGGGTGGTTTTTGCGGTCATTGTGGGATTGATCGTCGGATTGTGCGGTACGGCTTTTTATTACGGCATGACTCTTGTCACGCTGCTGCGCGCCCAGAATCCCTGGCTGATATTTCTTCTTCCGGTGGGCGGTCTTATCATCGTGGGAATGTACCATCTTTTCCGTGATGAAAAGGACACCGGCACCAATCAGGTCATTTCGAGCATCCAGTCCGGGGAGGAGCTTCCATTCCGGGTGGCTCCTCTGATTTTTATCTCTACCCTGATCACGCACCTTTTCGGCGGCTCCTCTGGTCGTGAGGGCGCCGCCCTCCAGATGGGCGGCAGTATCGGCAATGCCCTGGGCCGTATCTTCCGGTTTGACGAAAAGGACAAGCATGTCATGATCATGTGCGGTATGAGCGCTGCCTTTTCCACACTTTTCGGAACGCCGATGTCGGCTGCCATTTTCTCGATGGAGATGATCAGCGTCGGCGTCATGTACTATACCGCTCTCGTCCCCTGCGTCATCAGCGCCCTTGTCGCCCACGGGATCGCTCTGTATTTCGGAATTACAAACGAACTGTTTTTGATCAGCGAGATTCCGTCCTTCGGAATCCTGTCGGCGGTAAAGATCTCGGTGCTTGCGGTTTTGTGCGCTCTGGTCAGCATACTGTTCTGCGTAGCGCTTCATCAGATCGAGGCTCTTTACAGACGCTTTTTCAAAAATCCTTATATCCGCGCTTTCGCCGGAGGATGCATTATCATTGCGCTCACGCTTCTTGTGGGAAACCAGAACTATAACGGCACCGGGATCAATATTATCGGTCAATGCATAAGCGGCACCGTCCGCCCGGAAGCGTTTCTGCTCAAGATCCTCTTTACGGCATTTACCCTTGGCGCAGGCTACAAGGGCGGCGAAATCGTTCCCTCCTTTTTCACAGGCGCCGCTTTCGGATGTCTGTTCGGAAACATTCTCGGCTTCTCCCCGACGCTCTGTGCCGCAATCGGAATGACCTCCGTTTTCTGCGGTGTGACCAACTGCCCGATCACGGCGCTGCTCATCAGCTTTGAGCTGTTCGGATACGAGGGTATGCCCTACTTCCTGCTTGCGGCAGCCTTCAGCTATATGCTCTCCGGCTACTTCGGGCTGTATAAGAACCAGAAGATCGTATATTCCAAGTACAAGACCAACTACATCAACAAACGGACGGAATAATCATCCAGTCAATTTTTTTACTGCAACAAGGCATGAAACCGCCTTCACTTTTACTTTTCCGGCCGCGCTGCCTAAGATGTCCGTTCCCGCCATATCGTGGGCAATATAGACCTGAAACACCCCATCCTGAGGCATGGATACGGTGATGTCCTGTCTGTTTGCATTGTAAACGATATAAATGATCTCATCCTCTGTTGTGATCGTATATGCCACAACATTTTTCTGCGTCTGCGGGATAAAGTGCAGATTCTTTACGACCTCATTGGCGCTTCCCATGCGCAGTCCCGCATGTTCCTTTCGAAAAGCGATCAGTCCCTTGTAATATTTCAGTAATCCGGCATATTGCTTTGCCCTATCGTATTTGATGCTATTGGTGTAAAAGGGCATATCGTAGCTGTTATCCACAGGCTCATCGCTGCCCTCTCTGGGCTTTGTCCTTGCGATTTCCTCCCCCGACAAGAAGAACGGAATACCCTGTGCGGTAAAGATGATCGCCGCACACAGGCGGTTCTGGGCAAGAAGCTCCTCTTCGGCCGCGTCTTTCCTCTTAAACCCAAGTTTATCCCACAGCGTCATGTTGTCATGGCAGGATACATAATTGACCGTATCGGCGGGATCTTTTGCCCAGGGGCCGGAAGATGTGTAGGTATATTCCTCATAGCTGACCTCCGGATGGGGAACAGCTCCCACAACGGAAAAACGGATGGCGTTCTCAAGCCCCTCTTTTCCGTTTGCAAAGCCGCATTCCTCCTCATGGAAAATGCCGCCGGCGACGTTATCCCGGATGTCGTCGGAAAACGCGCCGACGCCGTTTAACTTCGCGATATGGCGCTTTAGGGCGCATTTCTCCGCCGGAATTGCGGTTTCCGCCGCTGTCCAGCCCTCCCCGTAGACAATGATGGATGGGGAGATTTTGCGCAGGGCCTCTCTGACCTGCTGCATCGTCTCGATATCAAGGATTCCCATCAGATCAAACCGAAAACCGTCTATATGGTATTCCTTCGCCCAATAGGTCACAGAATCAATAATATATTTGCGCACCATCGGTTTCTCGGACGCTATTTCATTTCCGCAGGCGGAGGCATCAGAGTAGCCGCTTTCGGTCTTCCGGTAAAAATAGTCCGGCACGGTCTTCTGAAAACAGCTGTGCTCAATATCATAGGTATGGTTGTACACCACATCCATTATGACGCCGATATTTTGGCTGTGAAAGGACTTTACCATCTCCTTGAATTCCCTGATCCGGACCTCTCCGTGAAAAGGATCCGTAGAATAGGATCCCTCCGGAATGTTATAGTTTACCGGATCATACCCCCAGTTATACTGATCCTTCTGGGTTTTCGATTCATCGATACTTCCAAAATCATACGCCGGCATGATTTGTACGTGCGTTACCCCAAGTTCCTTGAGATAGTCGATTCCCGTGGGAAGTCCCTGCGGGCTTTTCGTCCCTCTTTCCGCAAGTCCTAAATACTTACCGCCGAATTTCACGCCGGAGGAGGAATCCATCGTCATATCCGCTACTGATACCTCGCAGATCACAGCGTCCGTTGGCTTTTCAAGGATCGGCCCATGATCCTCCAGGAAGCCGTCCGGATTTGTTCCAAACAGATCCACGACCATTCCCCGCTCTCCGTTTACTCCGGCCGCCTTTGCATAAGGGTCTATCGTCTCCCTCGTAACTCCGTCCACCGTAACCCGATAGGTATAGTAGACCTGATCCAGGTCTCCCCCCTTTCGGAATATCCATGTGCCGTCTTTATCCCTTGACATATTTTCCGTGGCAATCAGACAGTCGCCGTTTCCTTCCCTATACAGACAGACCTGCACCTTCTCTGCAGTCGGAGCCCACAAGCGGAATGTGGTCTTATCCGGTGTGTAATCTGCACCTAGATCGCTTCCCAAATATACCTGATAATTATCCATGACTCCTCCTTTAATTTATGATCCGGGCGATCATGAAGATTCGCTTCCAGCGCCCTTTTCTGCAACTATTTTCGTTTTTTTTCGTAAATATTATATATAAAAAAAAGGGGGCTGTAAATTGTAAAAAATGCCTAATTTTCAAACGATAAATTAGGCATTTTGATATTCAGAACCGAAAATCTTTGAAGCTGCACACACCTATCCGGCGCCATTTACAGTTTTTACAGCTTTTTTCAAAAATATCCTTTGTCAAATACTTCCCTGCGTGCAAATTCAATTGCCGATAGGTATATCGGGCATTCTCCCGCAGATGGAGAGCCTCGATCAAAAGCCGGTCCTTCTCGACCACATGGTTGTCTCCGTTTGCACAGAAACCGTCCTCCCGCAGATTCGGGCAATTGGCACAAATGTCATCCGGCTTTGCAACAAGGGTAAGCCGGATGGACGGTTCCGTTTTCAGCAGCTGCACTTTTTCTGTCATGTTTTTGCAAAAAGCGTCATCGTACCCCAGTCCGCGGTATAGATTTGTGCACAATATATGATGTGCCCGAAATAACATTATTTTTTCTCCCATTCCAGCAGATCTGCCGCCCGAAGCCCCCTGCGGACAGCTATCGCCAGTAAAAATGCAATTGCTACGGAGATCATATCCTTTGCTATGTACGGCACGGTTCCCGCCATAGCTGCTCCCGCCCAGGTCATCTTATAGTACAGCTTGAGCTGCACGATCCCAAGTGCATGACAGCAGGCAAGTCCGACCACCGCAAAGAGGATGAACAGCAGCTTCTTTTTCATAAAGAAATCATATGCAAGACCGCAGAAAAATGCCATAAAGATAAATCCGATAATATATCCGCCGGTGGGTCCGATCAAAACGGCCGGTCCTGCGCTCATTCCTGCGTACACCGGAACCCCTACCAGTCCAAGAAGTACATAGACGACGGTGGCAGCGGCTCCGTATTTTTTCCCGAGGACAAATCCGCAAAGAGCGATTGCAAAGGTCTGTAAGGTAAAGGGAACCCCCCAAGGCGTAGGAATGGACAGGATCGATAAAACAGAGATCACCGCCGCAAACAGCGCAACAAAACAGATGGAATGAATAGGTACTTTTTTCATAAAAAATCCTCCTAAAGTGTATAGATATGTTCTATAATTTCAGAAGGATTTTATCCCATCGCGCCCCTATTGTCAACCGTTTTTTATTATAGGTTAACATTTCATTTTGTTTTCGCTATCGTTTACTTTAGAGCCTTTCCTCCCGGCTACTTAGAGGCCGCGATCACCTGCTCAAGCTTCTCCAATGCTTTTCCGCTGTCAATAAGCTCTGCCGCAAGCGCCACTCCATCCTTTAAGCTTGCCGCCTTATCCGCAATATACAGGGCCGCCCCCGCATTTAAAAGAACCGTATTCCGCTTCGGGCCCTTTTCCTTACCGCTTAAGACTGCCCGGGTAATCGCCGCGTTCTCCTCCGGCGTTCCCCCTTTTAAGTCCTCTTTTGTGCAGCGGGAAAGTCCGAAATCCTCCGGAACAATCTCATAGCTCTTATACTCTCCTTTATGGAACTCACAGATTGCCGTAGGCCCTACCGCAGAGATCTCATCCAGCTTCTCCTTTCCGTATGCAACGATCCCGTGCTCCACGCCAAGACTGGTGAGCACCCGGGCAAGGGGCTCTACAAGTGATTCGTCATATACGCCGAGAAGCTGTCTTTTCGGACATATCGGATTGGTAAGAGGCCCGAGGATATTGAATACCGTGCGGATTCCAAGCTCCTTTCGGATCGGCCCGACATACTTCATTGCACTATGGTACTTCTGCGCAAAGAAAAAGCAAAATCCTGTATCCTCCAGCATTTTCACGCATTTCTCCGGGTTCAGATCAAGATTGACTCCCAGAGCTTCCAGACAATCCGCCGTACCTGATTTTGAGGAAGCGGCGCGGTTTCCGTGCTTGGACACCTTCACTCCTCCCGCCGCTGCCACAAATGCGGTGGTTGTGGAGATATTAAAGCTCTGGGCGTTATCCCCGCCGGTTCCCACGATCTCAAGGGTATCCATCTCCCCTGCGTCCACCTTCAATGCATGTTCCCGCATAGCTGCTGCACACCCTGCAATCTCATCTGCAGTCTCCGCCTTCGTGCTCTTTGTGGAAAGAGCTGCAAGAAACGCTGCATTCTGGGTCGGGGTGGTCTCTCCGTCCATGATCTCATTCATAACGGCATAGGCCTCCTCATAGGTGAGATCCTGTTTGTCAACGATTTTTACGATTGCTTCCTTAATCATTTCCTTATCTCCTTTTCTTTTTTGCGTTATATCATAAATACCTGCATAAAATTACAGCGCATTCAATTCCTTCTTGAAGGTTTTACAGTATTCCGCCGCAGTCTTTGGATCGAAATTGCTCT
The DNA here is from genome assembly GCA_964425905.1 of uncultured Lachnobacterium sp. GTDB lineage: Bacteria > Bacillota > Clostridia > Lachnospirales > Lachnospiraceae > Roseburia. The sequence continues at coordinate 14,292 of CAYROM010000023.1, forward strand.
CCCTCATAAGATTGATAAAATGGGAACCGACGATGGCTCCGTCAATAATATCCTTCATCGGGGCCACATCCGCCGCTGTGCGTATACCAAAGCCCATCATAACCGGAATCCCCGACTTCTCCTTCACATAGGAAAGATAATTTACAATCTCCCTGTGGAAATCCGCCTCCTGCCCGGTAACCCCCATGGAGGATACGCAGTATACAAACCCTCTCGCATTCTCAAGGATCATCGGAACCCGCTCCTTTGACACCGGCGAGACAAGCTGGATCAGGATCGTGCTGTCATCCCCTGCCAAAGCCTGCTGGATCTTATCCTGCTCCTCAAAGGGAAGATCCGGAATAATCAGTCCGTCCACTCCGGCTTTCCGGCATTTCTCCACAAATGCCTCCACGCCGTAATGCAGCACCGTGTTGTAATACATCATAAAAATGATCGGGATCTGCACGCCTTCCGCCCGCATTTCCTCAAGACATACAAATATCTTTTTCAGGGTTGCTCCGTTTAAGATCGCATCAAAGGATGCCTGCTGGATCACGGGCCCGTCTGCGATCGGATCGGAAAAAGGAATGCCAAGCTCAATGATATCGCAGCCCGCCCCCTCCTGTGCTTTGATCAGCTCCTTTGTTGTCGAGAGATCCGGAAGCCCGGCGGTAATATATGTTATGAATGCTTTTTCATTTTTTTCTTTGAGCGCCTGTAAGCGCGACTCAATGCGATTCTTATTGCTCATTCTTCTATCCTCCTAGTTTAAGTATCCTTTTCCGGCAAGATAGTCGGAAATCGTATTGACGTCCTTATCCCCTCTGCCGGACAGGCAGACGATCATAGACTGTTCCATTGTCATTTCCTTTGCCTTTTTTAATGCATAGGCTACCGCATGGGCGCTCTCAATTGCAGGAATGATTCCCTCAAGCCGGGTAAGTTCCATCAGCGCATCCATCGCCTCTGCGTCTGTGATCGAGACATATTTCGCCCTGCCGCTGTCATGCAGCCAGGCATGCTCCGGCCCTACTCCCGGATAATCAAGCCCTGCGGAAATGGAATGGGCCAGCTGCACATTTCCGTCCTCGTCCTGAAGCAGATAGGAGCGCATTCCGTGAAGCACACCCGGAATGCCAAGCGCCAATGCCGCCGCATGTTCATTGGTATCGATTCCCTTTCCTGCCGCCTCGACTCCGATCAGTTCTACCCCCGGCTCGTCGATAAAATCCGCAAACATGCCGATGGAGTTAGAACCCCCTCCGACGCACGCCATAACCACGTCGGGATTTCTGCCCTCCGCCTCCATATGCTGTTTTTTCGCCTCCCGGCTGATCACCGCCTGAAACTCCTTTACCATCTTCGGGTACGGATGCGGGCCCACCGCGGAACCGATAATATAGAAAGTATCCTCCGCAGTCTTCGCCCATGTACGGATTGCCTCATTTGTTGCGTCCTTTAAGGTATTGCTTCCCGACTCCACGGATACCACCTTTGCGCCGAGCATTTCCATGCGCATCACGTTAAGCGCCTGCCGCTTGATATCCTCTTTCCCCATATAGACCGTACACTCCATGTCGAAAAGAGCCGCACCGGTGGCTGTCGCTACGCCGTGCTGACCGGCTCCGGTCTCCGCAATAACCTTTTTCTTTCCCATGCGCTTCGCAAGAAGGATCTGACCGATCACATTGTTAATCTTATGGGCGCCGGTATGGTTTAAGTCCTCTCTCTTCAAATAAATCTTTGTCCCGTATTTTTCACTCAGGCGCTCCGCATAGTAAAGCGGCGTCTCCCGTCCTACATACTGCTTCAGGTAATAATGATACTGCCTTAAAAATTCCGGATCATGGATTGCCTCCTCAAAAGCCGCATCCACCTCCGCAAGCGTATTCATCAGCGATTCCGATACATACTGCCCGCCAAATTCTCCGTAATATGCTTTCCTGTTCATTTTTTGTTCCCTTTCTCGCTATTTATTATATCTTAATTAAATAAAATCTAGAATTAATTTGTTCTCATACACTTGTTTCAAATTCTGCTGTCCTTGCTTTTTTTACAAATTCGGCGATCAGCTCTCTGTCCTTGCCGGACTCGCCCTCCACGCCGGAGCTGACATCCACGACATCCGGACAAAATAGCCGGATTCCCTCGGCGACATTGGAGGGATCAAGCCCCCCCGCAAGAACAAATCTTCGCCCCGAAAAAATATCCGGCGGCGACTGGGCTCCCGCTTTTTTCAGCCGCTTGCTTTTCTTCCAGTCAAAGGTCTTTCCGCTTCCGTACTCTGCGCCGTCCACGACAACCGCCTCTATCTTTGCCTTTAAAGACTCCGGCAGTCCTTCCAAAAACGCCTGTTTCTCCTCAAGCTGTTTCTGGTCTGCGATATTAAAGGCATACCAGACGGGGATTCCGACCTCCTCTAATACCGGAATGCTCAATTCCTTATGTACCTGAAGGATATCAAAGCCTGCCTCCTGTAAGCGAAGCGCCAGCTTTACATCCGGCGATACCGTCACCGCCACCTTCTTTATGGACTGCTTCAGGTATTTTGATATTTCAAGCGCCCGCTCGATCGTCACGTTTCGTTTACTCTTTTGAAAAAAGACAAATCCGGCATAGTCTGCCTCCGCTTCATTTATATACCCCGCTTCCTCAGGCTGCGTCAGCCCGCAGATCTTGATTTCCAAGCAATCACTTCCTTTCGTTTTGCCGCATGATCTATAAGCGCTTCCAAAGCTTTGCAAGCTCTCTGGGATTTTCCGCCTCCATAAAAGCCCTGCCGATCAAAAATCCGTCCACCCCGGTCTCCCGCAAAAACTTCACGTCCGCCGCGTCCATAATTCCGCTCTCCGAGACGAACACCTTATCCTTTGGAATATACGGGCGAAGACGTTTCGTGGTTTCCAATGTGATGGAAAAATCCTTTAAGTTCCGGTTGTTTACCCCGATAATGCGCGGCTCGATCTTCAACGCCCGTTCAATTTCCTCCTCATCGTGAGTCTCCACCAAAACGTCAAGGGACAGTTCCCTTGCCAGCTGGTAAAAATCGTGCATCTGTACGTCGTCAAGGATCGCCGCGATCAGAAGCACCGCGTCCGCCCCGATTGCCCTCGCCTCGTAAAACTGGTATTCCTCGATCATAAAATCCTTTCGCAGGATCGGAAGGGACGACTTTTCCCGAATCTGTTTCAGGTAATCCACATTGCCGCGAAAGTGATCCTCCTCCGTCAGGCAGGAAATCGCATCGACCGACGAATTATATTCGTCGATCCGTTCCATCAGATTGATTTTGCTTGTGATATTCCCGAGACTGGGCGAAGCCTGCTTAAATTCACCGATAATGGAAATCCCCGGCTTTTTCAGGTTATCATAAAAGGTGTGCGCCGCCCGCCGCCCTTTTTGTGCCTCCTCCGCAAGCCGCCGCATTTCCTGCTCCCCGATCCTTGCCTTATGCTCCGGGAGCCTTTTTTTCTTATCTTCAACTATCTGATCCAAAATCATGCTCGAAACTCCTTACATGGTATCATTCACAAAATTCTCAACGATGCGCTTTCCGTGCTCCGTGTAGATAGACTCCGGATGAAACTGAAGTCCCACAACCGGATACTCCTTATGGCGGATCGCCATGATCTCTCCGTCCTGGGTGCGCGCCAACACTCTAAGACACTCCGGCAGATCCTCATTTTGCACCGCCAGAGAATGGTATCTTGCCACCTTGATCGGAGAATTGATCCCGGTAAATATGCTGGTTCCATCATGCTCGATGACCGACTGCTTACCGTGGAACAGCTTTTTTGCATAGGAAACGGTTCCCCCCAGCGCCTCCCCGATACACTGATGTCCGAGGCAGATGCCGAGGATCGGCTTCTTCCCGGAAAACTCCCGAACCACATCCATACAGATTCCGGCCTCCTTCGGGCTTTTTGGCCCCGGCGACAAAACGATCCGGTCCGGATCAAGCCCTTTGATCTCACCGATCGTAATTTTATCGTTCCGGACCACCTTGATATCATCCTCAAAGATTCCTATATACTGGTACAGATTATAGGTAAAAGAATCGTAATTATCAATCAGCAAAATCATAGGTTTTCCTCCTCTACCAGGGTCTTTGCAAGGGCCATTACCTTATTGCAGCATTCCTTGTATTCATTCTCCGGCACGGAGTCCGCAACAATTCCGGCCCCTGCCTGAAGATACACTTTATTTCCCTTTTTGATCATCGTGCGGATCGTAATACAAAAATCCATGTCGCCGGAAAAATCAATGTATCCGGTTGCTCCCCCGTACAGACCGCGGCGGACGGATTCCAGTTCATCGATGATCTCCATCGCCCGGATCTTCGGGGCCCCGCTCAAGGTTCCAGCCGGCAGGAAGGAGGAAATCAGGTCAAGGGGATGGAATTCCCCTTTTTTTCTGCCCTCCACCATAGAAACTATATGCATCACGTGCGAATAATTCTGTACCTCCATGAACTGTGTCACCTTTACGGTTCCAAACTCGGAGATACGTCCCATATCATTCCTTGCAAGATCCACAAGCATGACATGCTCCGCCCGTTCCTTCTCGTCCTGGAGCAGCTCATCCTTTAGAAGAGCGTCCTCCTCCGCGTCCACTCCCCGCCGTCTTGTCCCTGCGATCGGGCAGGTGAACACTCTGCTGCCCTGCTGCTTTACGATCATCTCCGGGGAGCTTCCGATTACCTCGAACTCTCCATAATTAAAGTAATACAGGTAGGGAGACGGGTTTAACTCCCGCAGCTCCTTGTACAGTTCAAACCCGTCCTGTCCGGTCTCTATGGTCCATCTCTGGGATAGTACAGTCTGGAAAACATGTCCCTCCCGGATATATTCCCTGATTTTCTCCACCTTAGCGCTGTACTGCTCCAGGGAATCCGACTGATTTACGATCACACCGTCATGGACAAAATGCTTTTCCGGCGTCTTTCCGGCGTCTGCCCTTGCCCGATCGATCATCCTTACCGCTTCCTCATATGCTGCGGATCGACCCTCATCGCTGTCCTCGCCCAGTATTACCGCCGTCAGCGTCTCCGCCACATGATCTACCATGATAAATCTGGTCATCAGCATCATCTGAACCGTCTCGATCCCGATCTCATCCGGATTTTCATCCGGCAGCACCTCCGCATACCGCACAAAATCATACCCGAGATTTCCGACCAGACCGCCGGAAAAGGACAGCTCCTCATTATCCTTTACAATATCAAATTCGCTGTAATACTCTTTCAGTCGGTCGAGCGGATTTCCCTCTCTCACTTCCTCGGTTCCGTCCGCCCTTTTGATGACTAAGGCATTGCCCCTTGAGGTGATGATCTCCTCCGGCTGAGGACCGAAAAAGGTGTACCTGTCGTAATTTTTATCGTAGCTTTCCAAAAGGAAGCCTGTTCCTTTTCCAACCAGACTCTCGTACATACCGGTTGCCGTCTCGTTTACAATGCTGACGGTCTTTTTATACACTCTAAGTCTTCTCATTTTTCCACTCCTTTTTCTTAATTTACAGCCAAGCGGACAAGTCCGCTTCAACTCCCCTGCCCCTCCATCTTTAGGGGACTTGCCCCGCTTTGCGCGCTGAGCATGGTCAGCGCAAGCTGACTTTCTCCCATCATGCGAGTGCGCCTCCCGCCGGAGGCTTTTATCTCATAGGAAATCAGAACACTTTAGCACAACAAGGCATCTTTTAACACCCGAATCCTATGAGAAAATAAAAATCCCTGACAGAGACGGTTCTGTCAGGGACGATCATGTCGTGGTGCCACCCTTATTCATTGCGTCAGGAAAAACGAATTTCCAAAAGGCGGTGATATAAAAAAACCGATACTTCCTAATCGGAAATATCAGCCACCAATTACGCAATCTCTACGATACAGAAGAAAACCTTCGATATCTAACCCCTGTAACGTGGGGAGACGGCTCCGCTACTCCTGCAATACTCTGCCTTTCACTTCGCATCTAACGAATCCATTCCATCCAAACTATCCTGCCGGCTCACACCAGCCGCCGGCTCTCTGTAAAGACACATTCGGTGTACTACTTTCGCTCAATGATTTTAAACATATGATCTAACTGAAAAATAGTTTACTCTTTTCCCACAGCATTGTCAACATAAAAAATAAAACTGTCCGATAATCCGATACCTAAACAGAAAATAAAAAGCAGCCGCAATCCGGTAATCCCGGAGAATACGATGTATGCAGCGAATCCCCCTCCGCCTTTAAAAGTGCCGACGGAGGGGTGAAACGGTTGAATGATCTGCTTACGATATCTTAATCCAGCTTCAAGAGCAGTCCTAATACGCGCTTTGCACAGCGCTCCAGATCGCTGCGATCCAGTTCGCCAAGCTCCATCGCCCGCTTTACGCGCTCCGGGAAGCCGCATGCCATCTTGACATCATTTCCGGCCTTGATTTCCTTGTAGTGCTCGCCTCTCGTCCACCAGTCGGAGGTGACCATGCCGTTAAAATGCCATTCTCCCCGCAGAATATCTTCCAGAAGCTCCTTATTCTCGGATGCGCGATGTCCGTTTACGATATTGTATGCGGACATGATCACCCAGGGATCCGCTTCCTTTACGATAATCTCAAAGCCCTTGAGATAGATTTCCCTGAGCGCCCGCTCGGAAACCCTCGAATCACTGTGCTTCCGGTTCGTCTCCTTGTTATTGCAGGCAAAATGCTTTACCGCAGCCGCCACGTGGTTCGACTGGATGCCCCGCACGATCGCCGCCCCCATTTTTCCCGTCAGGTACGGATCCTCGGAATAATATTCAAAATTGCGCCCGCAGAACGGATTCCTGTGGATATTTACCGCAGGAGCCAGCCATACCGCAAGATTGTTCTCCTTAATTTCCTTTCCGCCGGCGTCTCCCACTTTCTCCAGCAAAGGCTCGTTCCAGGTAGAAGCCAGCAGCGTTGCGCAGGGCCATGCCGTAGTACATACGCCGCACTCCTGTGCAAGGCGCACGCCTGCCGGTCCATCGGCGGTCATTGCGTTCGGCACGCCATATTCCGGCAGATTTCCGTATCCAAAGGTATTGCCAACGGAGGTATTGGGCTGTCCGCCAAGCAGCTTGATCAGATCATCGTCCGCAAGCTGGGCTATAAACTCCTCCAAAGTCATCTTACCCTCGTAAACCTCGGAAAGCGGCCGGGCATCATTCTTAAAGGGCTTCATCAACAAATAGCGTTCCCGTTCCCGGACCGCCGGAGCAATCGCTTCCTCCGTTCCCGGCAGCATCTTCTCAAAAGCACAGGAATCCGGATCATTCCCGGTTCCCTGAGGCAGCGCTTCATAGCTTCCGTCCGAAAGCAGCCGCTCCTTTAAACTCGTGGGCGCAACCTTTGAGGAAAGCTGCTCCACCACAGTATCCTTTTCCACATGGATTGCCGCCTCGATCTCCTCCGTATCCCGCACGGAGTTTCCTACATACAATGTGTAATCGCCCTTTTCCAGCACATATGCAGATTTTGCAATTTTGCCGAGATCATCGAATGCCGCCATCTCACTCTTTTTGAAGGAGAGGTGAAGAAGCTGGCTTTCTCCCGGAAGCAATTCCCTTGTCTTTTCAAAAGCTGCAAGCTCCCTCGCCGGATGTCCAAGCACGCCCTGGGGAGCGCCGTAATACACCTGAACAACCTCCTTGCCCGCCATCTTTCCGACATTCGTCACCCGCACCAGCAGGCTGACCGAATCCTCTTTTTCCAGCATCTGCTCCGTCTCGATGGCAAAGTCAGTATAAGACAGTCCAAAACCAAAGGGATAGCACACCTTTTGGGAAACTCCCGGAATTGTTTCAAAATAGCGGTATCCCACATAGATATCCTCCGTATAGTCCACATAATCCATCGACTCGTGGAACCTTTCGGTAGACGGGTAATCCTCGATCCTTGCCGCAAAGGTATCCGGCAGTTTTCCGCTTGGATTGATTTTACCGCAAAGGATATTTGCAGCGGCAAGGCCGCCCTCCATTCCGCCCTGCCATGCAAGCAGCGCCGACGAAATCCTTTCATCATCCTTGATCCACGAGGTGTCGATCACACCGCCGATATTTAACACAACGACGATCTTTTCAAAGCGCGCCTTGACCTGTGCGATCATCTTCTTTTCTTCCGCGGTCAGGTAAAAATCCCCCTCCGGGAAGATTTTTCCGACGATCTGGGCCATGCTGACCTCTGTCTCCCACGGATTGTACTCTCCATTGTACTCAACGCTGGAGCGGTCCCACCCCTCTCCGGAAAACCGACTGAGCACGATCAACGCCGTATCGGAAAAAGCCCTCGCTTTATCCGCCAGCTCCTCCGAGAGCTCCGGTTCCACCGTCATACCAGGAGCGGCCCCGCCGTCGTACTGGGACTTTACATCCCCGCGGTAAAAATCGGAAAGAGGCTCATAGATATCCACGCCTCCAACCTCCTTCAAGCCTTCGTACAGGCTGCGGGTATACTTTGTATAGACATCCCCGCTTCCTCCGCCGCCCTTTACATAGTCAAAGCTGCCCTTTCCAAACAGCGCCAGACGGGTTCCCTTTGCAAGGGGAAGCACCTGATTTTCATTCTTTAACAGCACCATACCTTCCTCCGCCGCATGAAGCGACAATGCGATATGCTCCTTTGACGCTGTAACGTGGGTTTCGCCCTCCAGCGGACGGCTTGGCTGATACATAATCCTTGCCCATTTCTTCATAGTTTTTTACCTCATTTCATACCTTAAATTTTATTGTTCTTCATTTTATAAAGGAAAATACCCCTGCTCTCCCTTACATTTCCAATTATACCTTTGACCCCGTAAACAGGCTATGTCACATATTGGCGAAAATATAGGTCAATATTGATATTTCAATTTTAAAATGTTATTATTTCATTGTACAAATAAGTTGATTTTGATTTTTATGGAGATGCATATGTCATTCGAACACGAATATGTCAAAGATGATTCTTCAATGCAGCTGCATTTTATTGCCGTGGATTCGGCAAATGAGTTGATCCCGGTTCATTGGCACCGGCATCTGGAGCTGCTCTATATGGTAAAGGGAACTATGACCGCATATGTAAATGATATGGCGTATGAGCTTTCCGCGGGCGACGTTTTTGTCGTCCGCCCGAAGGAACTCCACAACACCCACGCCCACGAAAACTGCCGTTACTATCTGCTTCAGGTGTCGCCATATCATCTGGAATACATGGCTCCGGACTGGGACATGTTATATTTCGAGGAATATATCCCGGCTCATGACGCCGCAGGACTGAATGACCGGATTTTAGGTTTTCTCGGGGAAATGATCCCTCTGGATCTCGAAAAAAAGGAGGGCTGGCAGCTGCTCTTTTTGACCCAGCTCTATAACCTTTTATACCTTCTTCTCTCTGAAGCCTCCAAACGGGTCAGTCCCCAGCGGAAGCATAGAAACGACCGGGACTTTTTGCGCATCCAGCAATGCATGGACTTTGTCGGAAAAAATTACGCGCAGAAACTGTCCCTTGAGGATGTGGCTGATCTGCTCTCCGTAACCCCGGAGTATTTTTGCCGCCTGTTCAAAAAATATACCGGACAAACTTTTTTTACCTATGTTAGTCAGGTGCGGATGATGCAATTTTACAAGGATCTGACCCAAACGGAGGAGAGCATAACCTATCTTCTGGGAAAAAACGGCATTACAAACTATAAGGCATTTATGCGGGATTTTAAAAAAGCCTATGGGACAACGCCCCACAGGCTTCGCTGTAAAAACGATAAATCAATATAGTCATCTGCTCTTTGGCATTTTTTTCTTCTGCTGATGGGCCGCAATACGGATATACATCTTCTGGGGAAGAAAGCGGCCGAAGGTCATCGCCGCTTTCATCTTAAGCGTCGGCACGATAACCACCTGACGCCTCCTCATCTGATCCACGGCATAATTTGCGCAGTATTCCGCCGAGATTCCATCGAGGGCAAACTCTACATTTGCAACCTCATCAAACTCGGTATCGACAGGTCCCGGACAAAGACAGCCGATATAAATTCCGCTTCCCCTCTGCCTCAATTCCTCCGCCGCCGCCCGTGTCATACTTGCCACATACGCCTTCGTCGCATAATAGGTTGCCATAAAGGGGCCCGCCGGCATAAGCCCCGCGGAACTTGCAACATTTAAAATATAGCCGCAATTTTGTTTTTCCATCTTGCGGAGCGCAAGCTTGGTCAAAAGATGCACCGCTTTTACATTGACATCGATCATTTGAAGTTCCTTCTCGATCCTGCCCTCGGGAAAAAAGCTGCAATCCCCAAACCCGGCATTATTGATAAAAAAGGCAATCCGCCTGTCCCCGATCTCATCCATCAGCCGGATGCATTCCTCCGTTCTGGCAAGATCCGCCTCCGCAATCACAATATCAAGCTCCGCGTCGATCGCCTCATGGATCATATCCGCAAGTTCCTTCAGGCGGTTTTTTCTTCTCGCCACAAGAATCAGCGGAAATCCCATCGATGCAAAGCGCTTTGCAAATTCTTTTCCGATTCCGGAGCTTGCCCCCGTAATGACTGCATATGACTTTTTTGCCATAATTGAAACTCCTTATTTAAAGAAAAATATTAAAAATACAATAACAAGCATGATCAAAAATGTTATTATGTACGTCCCTATGCTGGTTCTTCTTCCGCTATACCTGCGGTTTGCCGCAGACCGTGTCGGTCTGCTGTTTCTATAATATCCACCCCTTGGCGGTTCCGGCGGTCTGTTTCCCATTCCGCCCCGCGGCGGCTCGGGAGGTCTGTTGTTTCCCATTCCGTTTGAAGCGGGCATTCCCACATTATTACTGTTATAAACGGATGTTGGATGGACCCCGTTGTTTGCGGCGTTGGAAAATGAGTTCTTCACGTTATTTACGGCATTCTGCGCCCCTGCCCGGTTTGTATTCTGCGCTGTTTTTACACTCGCCGTTGTTTTTACGCTCCCTGTACCGGCAGTCCTGTTTACCGCTGTCTTTTGCGGATGTGCCGCCGCACGGTTTACCGCTGTACTGCTTCCCAGCCTTGAAGACTGGCTCTTGCTGACGGAAGAAGACCGATTCGGCGCACTTCCCTTCTTTTGTAGATTGTTTGCTGCCATTTTAATAACCCCCTGTATTTTTTCAGGAACACCTTCGCGGACATTATACCATATTATCCCGGTTTATGTCACTATTTTTAAAATCCAGAGCATTTTGCAGGGTAGTCCGGCTGATCGCGCGCAGCGCTTCCTCCGTAAAGAAAGCCTGATGAGAGGTAACGATCACGTTTGGAAAGGATAAAAGCCTTGCAACAACAGAGCTTTCCAAAATATCGGTCTCCCTGTTTTCAAAAACATTGTGCCTTTCCTCCTCGTACACGTCCAGTCCCACCCCGTGAAATTTGTGATCCCGTATACCGGCAATCAGATCTCCGGTATCCACCAGTTCTCCCCTCGACGTATTGATAAATACAACCTGATCTTTCATGCTCGCAATGCTGCTGCTGTTGATCATGTGATAATTTTCTTCGGTCATCGGACAATGCAGGGAGATCAGATCGCTCTCCTCAAACACCTCCTGCAGGGACTTATAGGTGATAAAGGAAAGATTTGGATTGGGATATTTGTCATATGCGATCACCTTCATGCCGAATCCGCTGCATATCCGCGCCATCGCCGCGCCGATCTTTCCGGTTCCGATGATTCCTGCCGTCTTTCCGTGGAAATTTAACCCCATGAGCCCCACCAGGCTGAAATTGTTCTCCCGCACTTTGATATATTCCTTGTGTATCCTGCGGTTCACCGCCATTGCCAGCGCCATCGCATGTTCCGCAACCGCCTCCGGGGAATAGCCGGGAACGCGCAGAATCGTAATGTTTTCCTCCTTCGCCGCCTGAATATCCACGTTATTAAACCCGGAACACCGCATCAGGATAAGCCGCACCCCGCAGGCCGCAAGCCTTTTTATTACATTGCGGCTCAAAACGGAACTTACGAACGCACAAACCGCGTCATACCCGCAGGCAAGCTCCGCCGTCCTTTCTGAAATATCCGCGGCAAGATACTCCACCTCCAGTTGAGGATAATTTGCGATTTCTTTCTCAAAGGATTCAATATCGTATGGCTTTGCATCAAAAAATAATATCTTCATAACGGTAGTATTCCCGCATTATATAAAATTATAACCGATCTCGAATGATTTTTGCCGCCTTTTTACAAGACAAATCAGAGAAAAACAGCTATAATATATATGATACGCATTACCATGAAATAGGAATGAGACAGGAGCCGGAAATGAAAACATTATATATCGAATGCAAAATGGGCGCCGCCGGAGACATGTTAATGGCCGCGCTCTACGAGCTTTTACCCGAAACGGAGAAAACCAAATTTCTGCATACCATGAACCATCTGTTTGGAGAGGATCTAAAGCTTTCGCCCTCCACCGGCGCCCAATGCGGCATTGCCGGAACCCACATGCAAGTTGCGACCCTGCACGGGCCGGAATCCCCGGCTGCGGACAGCCGCCACCGGACAGATATCCCTCATGAAGACGCACATCCGCATTCCCGGTCCTCCCGAAAGGAGGGGCCTGTGCATTACAGCTATCCGGCGATCCTTGAAAGGATCGGTGTTCTCCCGCTCCCCGATCCTGTGAAAAGGGACGCTGCCGCCGTCTACCGGCTGATCGGCGAGGCGGAGGCAAAGGTTCACGGCTGCACGCTGGAGCAGATCCATTTTCACGAGATTGGCTCTCTGGACGCCATCGCCGACGTCATCGGAAGCTGTCTCCTTATTTCTATGATAAAACCGGACGCCATATACGCCTCACCGATCCATGTTGGAAACGGAACGGTCCGCTGCGCCCACGGAATCCTTCCGGTTCCGGCTCCGGCGACGGCGGAGCTTCTCCGTGGAATTCCGTATTACAGCGGCGACATACGGTCCGAGCTCTGCACCCCGACCGGCGCGGCGATATTAAAATATTTTTCCGCCGGATTCCTTCCGATGCCGGTCATGACGGTAGACGCCGTCGGCATCGGTCTTGGTACAAAGGTATTCGAAACGGCCAATTGTATACGGATATTTTACGGGGATCTGTGCGGGGAAAGCCCGCTGCTTAAGCGCGCATCGATTGCTGCGCAAGACCATGTGCAGAACACACATGGAGAAAAAGACTGCGAAGAGGCTGACAGAATTTTAGAACTGTCCTGCAATCTGGACGATATGACCGGAGAAGAACTGGGGTACGCAATGGAGGTATTGCTTGACGCCGGAGCCCTCGATGTCTTTTATACATCCATTTACATGAAAAAGAACCGGCCGGGAATCCTCCTCTCCTGCTTCTGTTCACCCTCGGAAAAAGAGAGATTCACGGAACTGATCTTTTTGCATACGACCACCCGGGGCATACGGTTTCAAAGCTTCTCCCGCGCCAAATTGTCCTCTCGTTTCGAAGAACTTGAAACGGAATACGGGATTGTGCGAAACAAAATAAGCGAGGGGCGCGGCGCGGCAAAGAGTAAATACGAGTATGAGGATCTTTGCCGCATTGCGAGGGAGCAGAGGATTTCCCTTGCGGAAGTCCGCAGGCTTCTCATAAGTCCTTAATCTATCGTAAGCTTCCGCCCATCTGCCAGAAGCTTGATATTGTCCGGATTCTTCCTGTATTCCTCCAGAATCGTAAGCCATAGCATATGTACATCGTAGGTCAGCATCTGTGATGCCTCCACCGCATAAGGCAGCAGCGCATGGATGTCAAAAACCCGGATGCCGAGGGGAGGCAAAAACACCAGATTGGTTGTCTTTTTCTTTTCCCCTGCGCTATGGATCATCTCATAGGAAATCATCAAGAACTCTTTTCCCCTGAATTCACAGAAATAGGAGACATAGCACTCATCAACCGCCCAGTTTACGCCTTCTTCCTCCACCATCGGCTTTTCCTCTGCCGGATTGTACTCGGTCGTCTGGCACTCCACCTTCCAGCGGAGTTTTCCCGCCTTTGTCTCCTTTATCATGTCGCTCAATTCGCGCATCAACTCATCCTGTTTTTTCATCCTGATCTCTGCTCCTGCTTTTATTTACTCTGTTTCTGCTGTTCTCTCATGCGAATCAACACGCACCGCATGTACCAGAAAGCGGTTGTCGTTGGTGGAACAGGTTGAAAGTGTGATGATCCTGTCATCCTTTGTTGCAGTTACCCCGGTATCAATATAGGATAACTTATAAATTTCGTTGATAAACTCCTGAAACGTGTCATCCGACCCGTAGAAAACCTGCCAGACAAAACCATCCGCCGCCATATCCTCATATGCGAAGATCTGATAACGGTATATCACATCCTCCTTAATGATCTGAAAATACATATGATCATCGTAGTAGCCGTCTTCTTTGTAATATTTCAGTCTTCCAAACATGCTTAAATTGCGCATGTTATGTCCGTAAATGATCGTATGGTAATCCTCGAAGTCCGGTGTATTCGCGCCCTCCATGAAAATACTGCCCGCCGTAGCTGCGGATCCGTCCATAGCCGTCCGAAGATAGGTTGAATCATCTCCGGAATATAGGACGGGATAACTGATCTCTTCATTCTCAAAGTAAATCCATCCGGCCACATCCGGATAATCCTCCTGAAGCCCCTCAAGATCCACGGTAAACATCTCATACCACGGAATCTCCGTCTCACTATTTTCCTCTGCATATTTCTCCTCCAACGTATCATACAGCTCGTTGGAATCATGGTAATCATTAAAAATGCGGTACAGATTCCAGCCCGCAACGATCACTAAAACCAGCCCCAGAACAAAAACGGCTGCCATCCCGTACTTTTTTACAAGCAATACCTTTTCCGTTTTATTTAATTGTTTTCTTTTTTCACCTTTGTCTGCCATAAATCTCTCTTCCCTTCCGTCTGACTGGTAACATACCGGCCGCATAAGTTCATTTGTTCTATATAAAAATCAACCGCTTCCCTGGAATTGTCAAAGGAAACGAGCCTTCCCTGTTCCTCCGGATTCCGGTAATAGACTTTATTATAATCCAGATAGGAGATCTCTGCCATCACATTGCCCTGCGCATCCGAAAATTCCCTGTGCATGACCGGATCATCTGATTTTGCCCCTGCAAAAGCAATCCCCTTCTCTTCCTCCTTTTGTCTCTTGGATCCGGCGGAAGAGATCTTCTTCTCTTCCTCCTTTTGTCCTATGGTCCCGGCAAAAACCGCCGCCTGCTCTGCGGGTTCCGGTTCTTTCTCGCTCTCCCCGGGCATCAGCGATACCATCTGCACTTCCCCCGCCGGCTGACCAGCATCCCTGAAAAAATCAAACAGATCAAGCTGCCCGGATAATCCTTTTCCCGCCATAGATCCTACTCCCGAATATATATATCAGAAAGATTATCAAAGATTGCCTGCAATACATCAGGCTTATTCATCGAATAGATATGTATATGGTTCACACCGTTCGCCACAAGATCGATGATCTGTTCCGTCGCATATGCAATGCCAGCCTGTCTCATCGCCTTCGGATCATCCGCAAACCGCTCTACGATCCTAAGGAACTTCGGCGGAACCATATTCCCGGACAGCGAACCGATCCGCCCGATCTGATTTGAGTTCGTAACCGGCATGATCCCCGGAACCACCGGCACGTTTATCCCTTTTTTCAGTACCTTGAACATAAAATTATAGTAGATATTATTGTCAAAAAACATCTGGGTCGTCAGATAGTCACAGCCTGCATCCACCTTTTCCTTCAGGTAAGCGAGATCCTCGTCAATGCTTGCCGCCTCCGGATGTCCCTCCGGGTAACAGGCACCGCCAATGCAAAAATCTCCCGCCTCCCGAATGTCCGCAATCAGTTCCACCGCGTGATGATACTGGTCGGGAAGCGGAAAATCCGCACTCTCCGGAATGTCCCCCCGCAGCGCAAGGATATTCTCAATATCCCGCTCCTTTAATTCTTCGATAACAGACCGCACCTTTTCCTTTGTTGAGGAAGCACAGGTCAGATGAGCGATCGCCGGAATCCCGCATCCGTTGATTGTATCTGCGATCTCTACCGTGTAATCGCTTGTCCCGCCTGTCGCACCGTAGGTGCAGCTTAAATAGGCCGGCTTTAAAGCCGCCATCTTTTCCGCAGTTTCCTTATAATTCGGAAGCTGGATCTCCTTTTTCGGCGGAAACATCTCACAGGATATGGTCACATTCTCTTTTTTCAAAATTTCTGATACTCTCATTTTTCTCTTTCCTCTGTTAATTTTAATTTAGATTTAATTTTTAGTTCTATCTCTAAAATTTTCTAATTGCATCGCTGCCGTCGTCCGTAGTGTTTTCAATTCGCTCTATCCTGACAAAATAGGAATAGGAATCGTTCACTTTGACCTCGCACCTGTCCCCCACCTTATGTCCAAAGATTGCCGCCCCCAGCGGAGACTCCCGGCTGATCAGATTTTTCAGGGAATTGCTGCGGACGGTAGTGACGATCTTATAGGTCTCCGTCTCATCATCCTCCTCAAAATAGATGTCCACCGTATTGTTCATTCCCACTTCATCCTCCGCGGATTCCTCCGAAACAACCACCGCGGTTTTGATCATCTTCTCCAGATACCGGATGCGGCTCTCGTTCTCATTTTTAAATTGTTTTGCCGCCTTATATTCAAAATTCTCGCTAAGATCCCCCTGGGCCCGGGCAATCTTGACGTCCTCAAGCGCCTGTTTGCGGACTACCAGCTTTCTATGATCGATCTCCTCCTGCATCTTTTGAATATCTTTTTCTGTCAGTTCATCATACATTTTGCCAAGCTCCTTTTTATCGTATCACTTCTTTCCCCTTGCCGCAAGTTTTTTAACCTCCATAAGGCTTTGACGTTTTTACAGCCTGACCTCCTCCAATGCGACAAAGGCATTTCCCATTTTCTGCGGCGATTCCGTCCTCCCGCAGACGCTCAGCCAATAATCCCCTATGCGGCGGCTGAAAAAATGATCCTCCATCAGGGTATCGATCTTCGGGAAATCCATGTAGATTCCCTCTCCATAGGCTTTTGCATAACACTCCTTCCTCGTCCAGAGCTTCACAAATGCCTCCGCCCGCTCCCCTTCGCTGCATCTCTCAAGATAGCATTTCTCCCGATCCGAAAAGATCCTGTCCGCCACCCTGTCCATCCTTTTTTTCCCTTTTTCGTCCCTAAAGCGCTCCGAAATGCCTTCCATATCTATGCCAATCTCCCGTGGGGAAATGGCGCATGCCGCATACTCCCCGGAATGGCTGACATTAAAATAGAGTTTGGGCGCGGACAAAAGATATGGCTTTCCAAAACGGTCAAGGGCAAACTCCGCCTCATCATATGCGACGCCCTGTTTCTCCAGACCATACCTTATCAAAAGACCGGCGGCAAGCGTCCGTATCCGGTCCGCCGTTTGTTTACAGCGGAGAACCTTCGTCCTCCGCTGTTCATTCACCAACAATAGTTTTTCCTCAAATGCCCTTTTGTCCAAAAGCGCTGCCGTAGGGGCAAAATAGATTTCCGCTGCTCTTTCCATAGGATTACAGCAGTCCCGCGATCCCGCAGATCAGCACGATTGCCCCCAGCGCTATGCGATACCAGCCAAAAACCTTAAAATCATGCTTTTTGATATATCCCATTAAAAATTTAATGACAAACAGCGATACAAAAAACGCCACCAGCATTCCAACGATCAGCACCGCCGCTTCCATCAATGTAAAATCAAATCCAAATTTAATTATTTTTAACAAACTTGCCCCAAACATGACCGGAATGGCAAGATAAAATGTATACTCCGCCGCAACGGTTCTCGCCACCCCCAGCAGCAAGGCTCCAACGATGGTCGCACCGGATCTTGAGGTTCCCGGAAAGATTGCTGCAATCATCTGAAAGAGACCGATATAAAAGGCCGCAGCATAACTGATCTCAGCGATGGAACAGATCTTTGACTTTTTTCCTCTCCGGTAATTCTCTATCAGGATAAAGGCAATGCCAAACAGGATCAGCATAACCGCCACCGTCACATAATTGTAAAAAAGTGCCTCAAACAATTCATCAAACAAAAGTCCTACGATCACCGCCGGGATGCAGGATACCAGAATATGAAACCACAGCACAAATATATCGGTCTTCACCCATGCCCCGACCCCGCTTTTTGCCAAGGGGCTTTTGTTGTTTTTCTTTCCGAAGGGCCAGATCCTATTCCAGAACAGGATCACCACCGCAAAGATCGCACCGAGCTGAATGACCACCTCAAACATGCTGTAAAACTCCTCCGAAACGTCGATCGGCATGACCTCATTTAAAAGGATCATATGGCCGGTGCTGCTGATCGGGAGCCACTCCGTGATTCCCTCCACAATTCCAAAAATAATTGCCTTTAAGATCTCCAACATAATTAATTATCCCTTTCCGTTCCCCAGAAAAATAGTGCAACCGTCCCCGGCCCCGTATGACTTCCGATGGTGGTTCCGATGGAATAGATTTCCACCTTCCCGTTCAGCTTCGGAAAACGCTCCTCGACAAGCGCCGCCACAGCCTTCGCATCCTCTATGCATGCCGAATTGGAAATATAGCATTTGCCGGAATAGTCCAATCCCTCCGCGGCGTATTCCTCCATCTTCCGAACGATCTCCTGAATAACCTTTTTCTTTGTCCGCACCTTTTGTCTTGGAATCAGCCTTCCCTCAAAGTCTACGTTTAAAAGCGGACAGATATTCATGACTCCGCCAATAAATCCTGCGGTCTTTGACACCCTTCCGCCCTTGATAAAGAAGGTGAGATCGCTGGAAAAAAACCAATGGTGCAGCTCCTTTTTGTGGCTTTCCGCCCAGTCCCTGACCTCATCGATCGTCTTTCCCTCATCCCTTAAATCCGCCAGCTTATCCATCAAAAGCCCATACCCCGATGAGGCTGCCAGGGAATCAAGAACATAGATTTTCCTATCCGGATACTTTTCCTGCAGGTTTTCCCGAGCGATCCTGGCGGAATTGATGGTTCCTGAAATTCCGGAGGACAAGGTCAGATGCAGGATATCCTTTCCCTCTGCAAGAAACCTTTCAAAATAGGCTTCGTACTCGTCCACGTTGATCTGTGAAGTCTTTGTATCCGCCCCCTCCGACATCGACTGATAAAACTTATCGAAGGGCATCGACTCCCCTAAATCATCCGCATACTGCTTTCCACCCAGCTCATAGTGAAAGCAGGCATAGGAGATATTTCTCTCCAGAAAGTGTTCTTTTGACAAATCTGCTGTGGAACAGCAGCTCAATACATATTCGCTCATAACCTCTCCTTTTTTCACGCATTTTTGTTATTTTCATCATTCCGCAGAAAAATCCTTCCGCGCATCCCATCAGGATAACACCGCCGCCTCAAAGGCCCCAGAAATCCCGCAAAGGGCTCTTCGCTTATCAGATTCCTTTTTCCTGTATATTCCGGCATTGGAACCGTCCCCTTTTTGCAATGGAACAGAATGGTCAGTTCCTTCTGATCGAGCGCAATGGTCATTGCGATCGTCCCGGCCTCATCGTCGGTATGATAGGCGGTGATTTTTCCCTCCGTCAGGCAGGGATACGTATGTCTTAAGGAGATCAGCTTCTGATACCATGCAAACATTTTTTTGTCCTGGTACTCCTCATCCCAGACCATGCCCCTCCTGCAGTCCGGATCCGGTCCGCCGTCTATACCGTACTCATCCCCGTAGAAGATCATCGGCATCCCTGGCAGCAATAACTGAAAGGCTGCCGCCAGCCCTGCCTCCGGCAGGCTTTCCATACGCTGATAGATAAAGGGAAATCCGTACACTTTAGCGTAACACGGCATTTCCTATGAGAAAAAATTCATTATACCATATTTAGTATAGCGGATTCCTTATAAAAAAACAACTTCTTTACTTATGCGCGATCCTTTATATTGAGTTTTCTCAATAATGTCAACAGTTCGGCCTGCTCATCCTCTGTAAGCGTCAAAACCAGTTCAGCAGCTTCCGGCACACCTGCATTAACCACGTCCACCACTATTCCACTTCCGATTTTTACTCTTCTTTTTTTTCGTATGCCGTTTACTTCTCTTCTCTCTACGATTTTCCTTATCATAAAGCTCCATTAACTTATCAAAATTATATCTACTCATAAAAGCATCCGCTCCCATTGTCTTTTTGGGATCTATTATTTTTTGATAATAATTTATCAATTCGCTATTTTCATTTTTATGATTGTCATCATCTATATAAAAATTTATACGAGCAAATTGTGTGTTTTTATCCTCATATATCATATCTTTTTGACTTGTTCCGACACTAACCCAATTATTCGAATCATAATTTTTTCTAACTCCTTTTACTTTAGAAGTATCATGTACTGTTCTTCTTTCTTTTGCTGTTTCCTTTAGTCCATTCAATATTTCACGTATTTCTTTAAACCATGCTTGATTTTCAATAATATTGTTAATTCTATTATATAATTTAAATAAACTTTCTGCTTTTTTATTAATTTTATTATTTTTATCATTTTTTCCACTTACAAATACACCATAATCAAAAACATCCCCACGATCATCAATTCTATTCTTTGCAAGAGGACCGACAAACACATCTCCACACATCCATAAACCGGCAGAAAGATCGTTCTGATCTCTAATCTTCTCATAATCTATATCTCTAATATCAGCCGTTTCCTCCACAGATTTTTCTGCTTCTTCTCTAAAATTTTTTATATTTTCCCCGCATGCCTTACTCACCCACTCTATTTTGAATAACTCAAAGAATTTTTCTAATAAGCTGCGGGGTATTACATGATGAACCGATAGTTCTCCATCTCCATTTGCTACTATTTTTATTTCATCTCCTGCTTTCATTTGCAAAACATTATTATCATAATTACTGGCTGTCGCCTGCCTCATCCTCATCCCTGCACCGATCGCAT
>CAYROM010000024.1:0-33050 GCA_964425905.1 uncultured Lachnobacterium sp.
AAAGTTGCATTATTATGTTTTTCATAATTTGAATTCGATGTTCTTTTGATACAAAGTCTTCGTTATCTGCGGATACTGAAACAAAATCTGGATAGACGAAAAGAGGATAATTTAATGCTATGGATGATAATTTATTTAAAAGTGTTTCTAATTTATTATAATTTTGTGATGTAATGTTAATGCGTATTCTTAAAGAGATATTATTTGCTTTTTGGGAAATCAACTCCAAATTATTCATTTTAACAGAATATGTTTTTTTTAAATTATTTTTGTTTCTACGCTTCTTATCATGTTCCTGTTTGTTTCCATCAAAAGATATTTGTATTTCAAAATGATTTTTGTCCAAAAACATTAACATATTTTCGTTGATCAAGGTTCCATTCGTAATAATTGAATAATGAACATTTACTGTTTTAAAGGTTGCATTGAGTTGAGTTGTTATATTTTTTATAAATTCATAATTTAATAACGGTTCACCTCCCGTATAACAAATGTCAATTTCTTGAAAATTAAGTAAATCCATTTGTTTTTTTATAAATTGAATAATTGCATTCGAGTCGGATATTTTGAAAAATAAATTATGATTTTTATCATTTTCAAAACAGTATGGACAATTAAGATTGCAATCCATTGTACAAACAATAACAAGAGATAAATGTTTAATATTATTTGCCTTCTAAATAAAAGGTGTTATTTGATCTATCTGACTAATTAAAATTTCCTTACTGGTTATTTCAAAATCATGAGCATCTACTGCGCATATTGAATCTGTAATGAGATTTTTAATAATTACTTTATTATCTTGTCTAATTGTATAAAAAATTTCCATAAATAAGTTAATCGTCCCTCTTAAGTTATAAAAATACTAGCCAACAATCTACAAAGTAAGTACTCTTTGCTAAGTGCTGGCTAGTAAAATCCAACATAAAATTATTGAGTGTTTTATCTCATACGTTGTGGACACTTATCACCACGAGGAGGAGCAACTGCTATTTTAATAATCTCGATTTTAATCATATTATCACCACCTTTCTATTTATGTCGTCACAACTATAATTATAGCTATATTTTTTTGTTTTCAATAGGTAATTTGTACTAATGCAATGCCGCTATTGCCCGTCATGTTTTCATCTTGTATTTTCTCCCCGTTTCATATTATAATAGAAAAAGGCAGTAACCAAGGGGAAGAATCGATGGGAAAAATATTTTGCCTGATGGGGAAAAGCGCAACCGGAAAGGACACGATCTATCAGGAGCTTATATCTCGAAAGGAACTTAATATAAAGAGGATCATTCCGTATACTACCCGCCCGATCCGGGAGGGTGAGGCAGAGGGAAAGGAATATTTTTTCTGTTCGGAGGAAAGGGTAAAGGAGCTTGAGGGCGCGGGGAAGGTCATTGAACTTCGGGCCTATGATACCGTATACGGCGTATGGAAATATTTTACCGTAGATGACGGGCAGATCGATCTGGCGGATAACAATTATCTTTTGATCGGAACGCTTGAGACATATCTGAAGATTCGCGGTTACTTTGGGCAGGATAGGGTATGTCCGATCTATATCGAGGTGGAGGACGGAGAGAGACTGCTGCGCGCCATCGCAAGGGAACGGCGGCAGACCACGCCAAAATATGAGGAAATGTGCCGCCGTTTTTTGGCGGACTCCGCTGATTTTTCCGAGCAAAAGCTGTCAGAGGCAGGAATAAAACAGAGGTTTATAAATCTGGCGCTGAATACAACGATAGAGGAAGTCGCATCATATATTAAGGAGGCGGTATCCGATGGCAATTAAAGTAAATGATGTGAGCCAGATCACGCAGGTACCCGATACGTCAAAAACCGAAGCGGGGGACGGAACCTTTAAATTTACGCTGGCAAGCGCTATCACCGACGCGGAGCTGCAGGCGAAGGTGGACGCGCTCATGGAGGATATTACGGCGCAGGGCAACCGTATCGCTCAGCACATGGATATCCGCGATATGAAAAAATACCGCGGACTGATCAAGGACTTTCTGAACGAAGTGGTATACCGCTCCCACAAATTTTCCAGAGAGAACTTTTTGGACCGCAAGGGCCGCCATAGAGTGTATGGGATCATTAAGCTGATCGACAGCAATCTGGATGAATTGGCGTCGGAGCTGGTCAGCGACGAAAAGGATCACATAGCGATCCTCGCAAAAATCGGAGAGATTCGGGGATTGCTTTTGGATATATTAACATAGAGGAGAGTGTAAAAATGGAAACGGTTTTTGCCCCAAAGGTTGATGAGGCTGTTAAAATAATTCGGGCTGCTGCTGTTTGCCCATGAGCATGAAAATGATTATTTTTCGGATCTGCTTGGCACATGCTATCTGCAAGGACTCGGAACGGTGCCGGATTAGGTGAAGGCGAAGCAGTTGTTTGAAATATATAAAGGGGAGGAACTCTTCGCAGTTGGGCTTGGAGATATTTATGCGTATGGCCTTGGAGTTTCGGCAGACATTGCAAAAGGTATGGAGTTCTGGAATAAGTTTCCAAATAATCCCCGCGTGATCCAGAATAAACAGAATTTTAAGAAGACGTTATTCGGATGGAAACGCATAAACTAAGTAAAAGGGAAAAGGCTAAAAGAGGAGCGGCGGATGGCAGGATTTAAGGACATTGTAGGTCACGAGCAGATAATTGAACATCTAAAAAATGCCATTGTCATGGATAAGGTATCCCATGCTTATATCATAAACGGCCCGAAGGAGTCCGGAAAGATGATGCTTGCGGAAGCCTTTGCTGCAGCCCTGCAATGTGAAAAAGGCGGCGCTGAACCATGTCTGGAATGCCGTTCGTGCCATCAGGCGGTCGATCACAATCAGCCGGATATTATCTATGTATCCCATGACAAACCCAATATCATCGGCGTTGATGACGTTCGGCGCCAGATCAACGGGGATATTGCGATCAAGCCTTACAGCAGCAAATACAAGATATACATTGTGGACGAGGCAGAGAAGATGAACCAGCAGGCGCAGAATGCGCTTCTTAAGACGATCGAGGAGCCGCCCGCATACGGAATTCTCCTGCTGCTTACCACAAATGCGGATGCCTTTTTGCAGACGATCCGTTCAAGGTGTATTATATTAGATATCAAAGCCGTAAGAAACGATGTGATCCGGGATTATCTGATGGAACATTATCAGGTGCCGGACTATCAGGCAGATGTGTGTACCGCGTTTGCACAGGGAAATGTCGGAAAAGCCATTCAGCTTGCAGCCTCGGAGGATTTTAATGAACTGAAGGCCTCCGCCCTACAGCTGATGAAACGGCTCGACGAGATCAACGTATATGAAATGTCCCAGGCAGTCAGGCAGATCGGCGAGTATAAGCTTAAGATCGAGGATTACTTTGACCTTATGATGATCTGGTTCCGCGACATTCTGTATATGAAGGCGACAAACGATGTAAATGGACTGATTTTTAAGGATGAAGTCTATGATATAAAAAAACAGGCAGCGAAAAGATCGTACAACGGAATAGAGACGATTCTAAAAGCGTTGGAAAAGGCGAAGATACGCGTCAACGCAAATGTTAATTTCGATCTTGTGATAGAATTGCTGCTGCTTACCATCAAGGAGAACTGATATGACAAAAATAGTAGGAGTCCGTTTTCATCAGGCGGGCAAAATTTATTATTTTGATCCCGTGGATTTTGATCTGGAGACAGGAATGCACGTGATCGTGGAAACGGCGAGGGGCGTAGAGCTGGGAACCATTCTGATCCCGCCGAAGGAGGTGGAGGACGATACGGTAATCCAGCCGCTGAAGCCTGTCATGCGGATTGCGACGGACGAGGATGAAAAAGTCGCTCAGCGCAACCGGGAACGGGAAAAGGAAGCTTTTGCCATTTGTAAGGAAAAAATCTTAAAGCATGGGCTTGATATGAAGCTGGTAGGGGCAGAATATACCTTCGATAACAATAAGCTGCTTTTCTACTTTACCGCGGACGGGCGGATCGATTTTCGCGAACTGGTCAAGGATTTAGCGTCCGTATTCCGTACAAGGATCGAATTGAGGCAGATCGGAGTCCGGGATGAGACGAAGCTGCTTGGCGGCGTTGGAATCTGCGGTAGAGCATTGTGTTGCAGCACATATCTTTCTGATTTTGTTCCGGTGTCCATTAAGATGGCAAAGGAACAGAATCTATCCCTGAACCCGACAAAAATCTCCGGCGTCTGCGGACGGCTGATGTGCTGTCTGAAAAACGAGCAGGAGACCTATGAATATCTGAACAGCCGCATGCCCTCGGTGGGAGATTCCGTGACTGCTGTGGACGGAACAAAGGGCGAGGTGTCCGGCGTCAATGTTCTGCGCCAGATGGTGAAGGTCATTGTGGATAACGGCGAGGAAAAGGAACTGCGGGAATACCCGGTTGATGAGCTTCGCTTCCATTCCCGCAAACGCAAGGATGTCAAGCTGACGGAGGAAGAATTGCAGGAATTAAAGGAGCTTGAGGACAGCGGAACGGCGGAGGAGAACGCTGGAAAGAAGGAATCCCGCGAGAAAACGGAACGTCAGGAGAGAAATAACCGCGGATATCAGGGAAAGGGCGATTATTCCAATAATAAAAGGCGTGGAAATGATCGTAGAAACCACAGGGATTACGAGAATAGGAACCAGAGAAATGATAATAACCGAGGAAACCAGAATAACAGCCAGCGAAATGACGGAGCCGGTGAATAACGCGCTGGTTCACGACGGTGAGCGCCTGGACGAATTGCAGCGCAACGGCTATTTCATCATTCAGAATCCCGGCCGGTTCTGTTTTGGCATGGACGCCGTGCTTCTTTCCGGATTTGCCCGGGTAAAAAAGGGCGAAAGGGCGATCGACCTTGGAACCGGAACCGGTATCATACCGATCCTCCTTGAGGCGAAAACGGAGGGGGAGCATTTTACCGGTCTTGAGATTCAACCGGAGAGCGCCGACATGGCGGAACGGAGCGTTAGATATAATCATCTGGAAGAAAAAATTGATATCGTAACGGGAGATATTAAAGAGGCTTCGAAGCTGTTTGGAGCCTCTTCTTTTGATATAGTAACGACAAATCCGCCCTATATGATCGGACAGCATGGCCTTAAGAACCCGGAGGATGCAAAGGCAATCGCCCGGCATGAGATTCTCTGTGATCTGGATGATATTTTGCGGGAGAGCGCCCGGTTGTTAAAACCGCAGGGACGTTTTTATATGGTCCACCGCCCCTTCCGTCTTGCGGAAATCTTTTGTAAGATGGTGGAGTATCATATCGAACCGAAGAGGATGCGGCTTGTCTACCCCTATGTGGATCGGGAGCCCAATATGGTTCTTATCGAAGGTCTGCGGGGCGGGAGATCCCGGCTTGCGGTGGAAAAGCCGCTGATTGTATACACGGCCCCCGGGGTGTACACGGATGAAATATATGAGGTCTATGGATATTAATTACGCTGTTATTTTGTTAGGAGATTAAGCGGAGGCAGGTATGAATTATCGGAAGGACAGATACGGGAATGACATTTCGATCCTGGGATACGGGTGTATGCGTTTTACGCAGACCGCGGGGAAGGTGGATATCGATAAAGCGGAAAAGGAGATCATGACTGCATTTGAGGCAGGGGTCAATTACTATGATACTGCTTACATTTATCCCGGAAGCGAAGCGGCGCTGGGCGAGATCCTAGAGCGCAATCACATCCGGGATAAGATATACATAGCCACAAAGCTGCCGCATTATCTCATAAAAAATGAGAAAAGCATGGACAAATTTTTTTCCGAGCAGCTTAGACGCCTGCGCACAGACCATGTCGATTACTATCTGATGCATATGCTGACGGATACGGCAACATGGGACCGGCTGAAGGAACTTGGTGTTGTGGAATGGCTCAAGGAAAAGCAAAAGAGCGGTCAGATTCGTCAGGTTGGCTTTTCCTATCACGGCAACTCTGATATGTTCTGCCGGCTTGTGGATGCATACGACTGGGATTTCTGCCAGATTCAGTACAATTACATGGATGAGCATTCCCAGGCGGGCAGGAGGGGACTCTGCTATGCAAACCAAAAGGGCCTTCCGGTGGTCATCATGGAGCCCTTGCGCGGCGGAAAGCTTGTCAACCGTCTTCCGGAGGAGGCGAAAAAAATTTTTGCGGAATACAGGATTAAACATACTCCGGTACAATGGGCGCTCCGATGGCTCTGGAACCAGCCGGAGGTAACCTGTGTCCTCTCCGGGATGAACTCTGTGGAGATGGTGGAGGACAATGCGGATACCGCGGCAGCAGTTTCGGTTGGCGAACTCAAAGAGGACGAGGAAGCGATGCTCCAAAATGTCGTCAAGGCGATCAATGCAAGGATGAAGGTGGGCTGCACCGGCTGCGGTTACTGTATGCCCTGTCCGAAAAATGTGGATATTCCGGGAACCTTTGCGGCATATAACAGGCGGTATTCGGAAGGAAAATTCGCCGCCTTGAAAGATTATTTTATGTGTACGGCAATGCGCAGGAATTCATCCGCCGCATCCAACTGCATAGAGTGCGGAAAATGTGAAAAACATTGCCCGCAGCACATCGAGATCCGCAAAGAATTAAAAAATGCCCGTAAAGAGCTTGAAGTGCCAATTTACAGGATCGCCGGAAAGATTGTCAAATGGATGAAGCTGTACTAGACAGGGGGAATAGATAATGGAACTTTCACAGTATTTTAAAAGTATCGTCGATCAGGACAGATGCGCGATCGTCATCTGCAATCCGGAGCATGAATTGCGCGATCGGGAAACCGCCAGCCGCTATGATTTCTCATAAGGAGGAGATTTCCATGCCAGGAACGCTTTATTTGTGTGCAACGCCAATCGGCAATCTGGAAGATATTACCTTCCGGGTGCTTCGGACGCTTAAGGAAGTGGATCTGATCGCGGCGGAGGATACCCGCAACTCCATCAAGCTGCTGAATCACTTTGACATTCACACGCCCATGACCAGCTACCATGAATTCAATAAAATAGAAAAAGCCCATCAGCTTGTAGCGAAGCTGAAGGAGGGGAAAAATATTGCGCTGATTACGGACGCAGGAACCCCCGGCATATCTGATCCGGGGGAGGATATCGTGCGGATCTGTTACGAAGAGGGAGTGCCGGTGACCTCGCTCCCGGGGGCCGCGGCATGTATCACGGCGCTGACGATGTCCGGCCGTCCCACCAGACGGTTTGCCTTTGAGGCATTTCTGCCGAGGGATAAGAAGGAGCGGGCTGCGGTTCTGGAAGAGCTGAAAAATGAAACGCGCACCGTCATTATCTACGAAGCGCCCCATCATCTGGTAAAAACGGTCACGGAGCTTTACGAGGCGCTGGGAGACCGGGAACTAACGGTATGCCGTGAGCTTACAAAAAGGCATGAGGAAAAGATACAAACCACCTTTTCCGCTTTTTTATCTTACTGCCAGTCAAATGAGCCCCGGGGCGAATACGTGCTGATCATCTGCGGCAGAAGCCGCGAGGAGATCATAAGGGAGCGGCAGCTGGGCTGGGAGAGCATGAGTATGGAGGAACATATGGATTACTATGAATCCCAGGGCATAGAGCGCAAGGAAGCAATGAAGCTGGTGGCAAAGGACCGGGGCATCCGCAGGCGCGATGTCTATCAGGAGCTTCTTGGAGACTGACAGCAGCAGTCCGCGCAGGTTTCCGCCCCCAATCGCTGCCGTTTGGTATAATACCGACAGGTATTATACCGCGCCGAAGTGCGCATCCGTACCATCTACCGTGTGCGGAACGCACATGGTATAATACCGACAGGTATTATACCGCGCCGAAGTGTGCATCCGTACCATCTACCGTGTGCGGAACGCACATGGTATAATATTCTGCAAAGTGTTCCTCGAGTACCGCAAAGGGCGCAGGCCCCATGCGGAGCAGAGCTTCATGGAAAGCTGTCAGGGAAAACGATTCCCCATAAACCGATTGCATAGTATTTTTCAGCTGTAAAAAATTCAGATAGCCAACATAATATTTCAAATAGTTGCCCGGCTCGGAGACGATGAGCTGGGTAATCCGGTCTATAACGGCAGTATCCGTAATACCATAGCTGCCCCAGAAGTCATACATTTCCTCAGCGCTCCATCCATAATAGTGAATTCCGATATCAGAGGTGGCATACAGGCTCAAGGTTGCAGACTGATTGTGCTGCAGCAGGGCTGCCACGTTCTCCTCCAATCCCGCATAATAGTAGGAAAGCATTTCCACATAGGTTGCCCATCCCTCGATATATCCCGGAAAATCCAGAATCGTGCGCACCGGAGACAGACCATAATCATAGGACATTACCGTTTGATACAGATGGCCCGGAAAGCCCTCGTGGGCAAGAGTCGTGAAATAGTAGATATCCGAATAACTCTTGGCGCTATTGACAAAGATCCGGTTGGTATCGTAATCGTCCAGAGGCGCCGTAATATAAAACGCCGGGGCAAGATAATCGGAGAGGGATTCATCCACATAGCTGATGGAATAATTTGTGTTTGTCGGCGCAGGAAAATCCATGCACATGGCATTGCAGAGCACATCCAGCATCTCTGTTTCATCCTCGTAATTCCACGAGAAGGAGGAGCATTTTTCTAAAAGGGTTGAGTCCTGTGATAAAAGAGTCTGGCAGGCGGCGAGGTCCTCATCCCGCATGGCGGAAATCCGCGCGTACAACTCTTCCATAGAATCTGCACAGCCGGTCTCGGACTGTACCAGAAGCGTATAATATTCGGCGCCGTCCTCATAATTGCACAGCCCCCAATCATTTCTCCCCGAACCAAGCAGCTGCGTAAGCTGTGAGATCATTTCCTCATAGGCTGGGAAAACATGCTGGTATACCGCAGCTTTATTTTCTTCCACATAGGAGGAAATATCATTTTCCGATAGTCCGGAGACGCCGGAAAGCTTATTTTCAAACGTAGTAAATAGAAGATTATCCTCCTTATTTTCCAGAAAACTTTCACAGCATTCAATGACCAGTACACAAAGATCATCCGCCATGAAAAGACCGGCATCCGCTTTTTCCTGTTCAAAATCCAGAATCTGGAAAAAGTAGGTATCTGTCTGTGCGATCAGGCAGAGATAATCCTCAACATCCGTCCGGCTGTTGAAGGTGTATTCCGCAAAAAGAATCGGAAGCTGTGACTGGATACCGTTATTAGGAGTAAGCGGCTCCGCATACAGCTCATAATCGGCAAGAGCAAGCTGATAATCCAGATAATCCGACAGGATATCGTATACAAGCTGTTCCTGGGCGGAAAGGGAACGCACGGAAAATGCCTCCAGCTGTTTTTTTGTTTTTTTCAGCCCGGACAGGGAATCCTTGCGTGCAGTATCGGAATAATCCCCAAGGGATACCGTATAATCTTTGATTCCATAGGCGGCGGGATCTGTCAGGGTATAGTGCAGGTTTAAGGTGTTTGCGGAAAGCTCTTCACAAAAAAGGTCATTGAGAAACGCCTCAAATTTAGCATTGTCGGTGGCGGCGCCGGAGCTTGCGCCGCAGCCGGCTGTCTCAAAAAAGAAGAAAATAACACATAAGGGAAGGATAAGTACGCGAAATCTGCGCAGGCACGTTTTTTTCATAAAAAATCCTAAAAGAAATGAAGGTTTTTACATTTTATGTTTCCATCATTTTTTTATGCACGGCAACTTAGTCAGGCATAGGGCATAGAATGAAAGGAAAGCAATGCTCGAGGAAACTATGAATTATATGTGGGGAATAATGATCCTGATAGGAGTGGTATACGGCGCCCTGACAGGGCGGATGGCGGAGGTGACGGATCAGGCGCTGCTGTCTGCAAAGGAAGCGGTGACGCTGTGTATTACTATGGCAGGAGTTATGGCGTTTTGGGTGGGGATCATGCAGATTGCAGAAACTGCCGGTTTTATTGACAGGGCAGCAAGATGGTTATCGCCCGTCCTGAAATTTCTCTTTCCGAGGATTCCCAAAGATCATCCGGCATTTAAGCCGATTGCCGCCAACATGATCGCAAATATCTTAGGTCTCGGCTGGGCGGCGACGCCGGCAGGCCTTGCTGCCATGAAGGAACTGGCAAAGCTGGAGGAAGAACGGGGAAATCCGGATTTTCCAAAATACGCCAGCCGGGAGATGTGCGTGTTTCTCATCATAAACATTTCCTCTCTCCAGTTGATTCCGGTAAGCATTATTGCCTACCGCAGCCAGTACGGTTCCGTCAACCCGGTATATATCGTTGGGCCTGCAATCGCCGCAACCTTTATGAGTACGTTAGCAGGAGTGGTCTTTTGTAAGATTGCAGATCGGGGTAAAAGTTAAAATGAGCAAGGAGAAAGTCCCATGAAATTTATTTTATTTTTGTCCGAGGCCATCATTCCGCTGCTGTTGTTCTATATTATCGGAACTGCGCTTTTGCGGAAACAAAATGTGTATGATGATTTTTTAAAGGGAGCAAAAAAGGGAATACGAACCGTGGTGGAGATTATGCCGACGCTGATAGGGCTTATGGTGGCGGTGGGGGTCTTAAGGGCCTCCGGTTTTTTGGATCTCATTTCTGAGCTGCTGCAAAAAGTATTTTCATTCTGTGATGTTCCGGCGGATCTGATTCCGCTTGGGCTGGTAAAGATGTTTTCCTCCTCCGCGGCGACAGGACTGCTTTTGGATATCTATAAGCAGCACGGAACGGACTCTTACATGGGGCTTGCCGCCTCCCTTATGCTAAGCAGTACCGAGACGGTATTCTATACGATGTCGGTTTATTTTATGGCGGTAAATGTAAAAAAAACAAGGTTCACTCTTGCCGGCGCGATTCTTGTTACCCTTGTGGGAATTGCTGCAAGCATGTGGCTTGCAGCATTCATGTAGGTAGTGGCCGCAATTGTTTTCCTCCTTGAATATGGCTGTTTTTTCTATTATAATTTCAAATATGAAAAAACGTATTTTTGAAATCATTCAAATTGGAAATAAAGAGGATATCCCAAGCTATGTATTTGATATATTTATAGTTGTGGTGATCCTTACAAATATCCTGTGCCTGTTTTTGGAGACTTTTGCCGGGCTGAAAAGGCTGTTTCCGCTTTTCCGGGTGCTTGAGATCGTAACCGTGGCTATCTTTTGCGTGGAATACCTGCTGCGCATTTGGACGGCGGAATATCTGTACCCACAGCTTAGCCGGGGGAGGGCCAGACTTCGCTTTTTGTATTCCTTTGATGGGATCATCGATTTTTTGACGATTCTTCCATTTTTCTTTTTGAGCGGATTTGTGGTTTTCCGTATGCTCAGGGTGGTTCGGATCTTTCATCTTTTCCGTCTGAATACGCAGTATGATTCCTTTAATGTGATTACTTCCGTTCTTTACGAAAAGCGCAACCAGATTATGTCGTCGGTATTTATCATACTGATTCTGATCATGGCAAGCAGTCTGTGCATGTACAGCGCAGAGCATGAAGCGCAGCCGGAGCAGTTTTCAAATGCGTTTTCCGGAATATGGTGGGCGGTGTCAACCCTGCTGACGGTGGGGTACGGTGATATTTATCCGGTCACGGTCTTAGGGAAATGCATGGGAATTTTGATCGCGTTTCTTGGGGTGGGGGCGGTTGCGATACCCACCGGTATTATCAGCGCCGGATTTGTGGAACAGTACCAGAAGGATATGAACGCAGAGGACAAGCTTGTGGATATCGAGCGGATCGGCGAGATTCTGATCGATGAAAAAAGCAAATATGCAGGGCTTACGACCGGAGAAATCTCGTCCGGATATGGCATCCGGATCTTTATGATCATCCGGGAGGATATGACCATCGTTGCGACGGAGGAGCTGCGGATAAAGGCAGGAGATATTTTGATCGTACAGGCGGCAAATCTGCAAAAGAGGACAAAGAAGGGGAGGCTGTTTCATGGATGAGATAAAAGAATTTTTACAGCTTGTAAAGGAATCCGGCAATATTGTTTTTTTCGGCGGCGCAGGAGTATCGACGGAGAGCGGGATTCCTGATTTCCGCAGCGTGGACGGACTGTATAACCAGCAGTATGAGTATCCGCCGGAGACGATTTTAAGTCATACTTTTTATCGCAGAAATCCGGAGGAATTCTACCGTTTTTACCGGGATAAAATGCTCTGTCTTGACGCCTTGCCGAATATAACCCATAGAAAGCTGGCGGCACTCGAAGCGGTCGGAAAGGTGAAGGCTATCGTAACTCAAAATATCGACGGGCTTCACCAGAAGGCGGGCAGCAAAAATGTCATGGAGCTGCACGGCAGCGTGCTTCGCAATTATTGTGAGGATTGCCGCGCGTTTGTAAGCGCAGCGGATATCCTGCATTCCACGAAAGTTCCGAAATGCCCGAAGTGCGGAGGGCCCGTCAAGCCGGACGTTGTGCTTTATGAGGAGGGGCTGGATCAGAAGACGCTGCAGGACGCCGTGTACTATATCAGCCATGCGGACATGCTGATCATCGGCGGAACTTCCCTTGCAGTCTATCCGGCGGCAGGGCTGATCGATTATTATAAGGGGCACAAGCTTGTGCTCATCAATAAGACCCCGACTCCGATGGACCGCAGGGCGGATCTGTTGATCCAGGCGGGACTAGGAGAGGTGTTTGGGCAGATTGAAATATGATAAGCCAGACAAGGGGACGCAGGGATAAGAAATGAAAGCTGTGTCATATGGGGCAGTATGAAATTTCAGGAGGTCACAGAAATGGATAAATACGCCGTTGGCGATATCGTAAAATTGAAAAAACCGCACCCGTGCGGCAGCAGCGAGTGGGAAATTTTGCGGGTGGGAGCGGACTTCCGGTTAAAGTGCATGGGATGCGGCCATCAGGTTATGGTATCCCGCAGGCTTGTGGAGAAAAATGACCGGGGGCTGACGAAAAAAAATTAAAAAACTCTTGAAAACATTGAAAAATCATGGTAATATCAATTTCCGTGGTATATTAAATTCCTTGTTCACGGGAAAACTCGTGGACCAGAGACCAAAAGGAGGTAAATTCGCATGAATAAGTATGAGTTGGCACTCGTTGTTAGTGCAAAGATCGAAGATGATGCGAGAACAGCAACCGTTGAGAAGGCAAAAGAGTATATTACTCGTGCAGGCGGTACTGTAACTGAAGTAGAAGAGTGGGGTAAGAAGAAATTAGCTTACGACATTCAGCATGTGTCAGATGGCTTCTACTATTTCATTCAGTTTGATGCAGAGTCCAATGCTCCGGCTGCGATCGAGCAGGATGTTCGTATCATGGACAATATTCTTCGTTTCTTATGCGTGAAAAAGGACGAGGCATAGGAAGATAAAGGAGATCGTATGAATAAAGTAATACTGATGGGCAGATTAACCAGAGACGCTGAGATTCGTTATTCTCAGGGGGACAGTTCGATGGCGGTTGCAAGATTTACGATCGCGGTAGACCGCAGGATGCGCCGTGACAGCAGCAATAATGACGATCAGACGGCTGATTTTATCAGCTGTGTTGCATTTTCAAGAACAGCAGAGTTTCTGGAGAGATTCGGACGTAAGGGAACAAAATTTGTCGTTGAAGGACGTATTCAGACCGGCAGCTACACCAACAAGGACGGACAGCGCGTTTATACCACAGACGTTGTTGTTGAGAATGTTGAGTTTGCAGAGAGCAAAAATGCAAGCGGCGGCAGCGATGGGGGATATGCTCCGACAAGCAGACCGACGCCGAGCGGGGCAGCCGGTGATGGTTTTATGAACATCCCGGACGGAATTGATGAAGAATTACCATTTAACTAAATTAAGGAGGTAACTATCATGGCTTACAATAAAGCAGCTGGCGATGGCGCTTCTATGAAGAGAAGACCAATGTGTAGAAGAAAAAAGGTATGTGTATTCTGTGGCAAGGATAATGTCATTGATTATAAGGATATCAACAAATTAAAGAGATATATCTCTGAGAGAGGAAAGATTCTTCCTCGCCGTATCACAGGAAACTGTGCAAAACATCAGAGAGCGCTTACCGTAGCGATCAAGAGAGCACGTCATCTGGCAATGATGCCGTATGTATGTGACTAAACCGGACTTTGAGGATATTTTAAAGGGCTGCCGCACTAGGCAATTAGTGCAGCAGTCCTTTTTTGTCAGCCCCCCAGCGTAACATCCTGACCGGCATACCATTCCAGAGCGTGGAGAAAGTCGTCGTCCCGATAGTCGGGCCAATAGTGATCTACTACATAGAAATCGGAATAGACGCATTGTATCGGTAAAAATCCGGACAGTCTTCTCATTCCGCCCCACCGGATGACCAGATCAATCCTTGAAATATCCGAAGAGTATGGCTTTCCATCAATGGAAATATGTGAAAGATCCCAGTTCCATCCATAATTTACCAAAAAGTTTACGCGTATTCCACCGCCGTTTACCGGGGTTCTGGTGGTGTAGGGACGAAGCTGTTCCGGAAAGCATTTCGATTCGCTGTTACCGATCACCAGCAGATCGGCTCCTTCCTGTGTCAGCAGGTCTACCGCTTCTACGCACGCCCGCTGAAATGCCTGAAATTGTTCGGAAGGGCGCTTACAGTTATCCGTTGTAAATCCATAATAGGTTATTTCATGAATGCCTTTCTCTTTTGCCAAATTAAGCAGCCTTAATCCCGGCTGCAGACCGTACGCATAGCCGTCCTGTTTCTCCATACCGCGTTTTTTTGCCCATCGGCGGTTACCGTCCGGAATAATTCCAATGTGTTTGGGATTATGTTTGACCATATACACTACCACTCTTTCTGAAAATACCATTCCGTTGTATCTTTTTAATATCAATAATTCCCACAAAGGAAGGAGTTTAATCAAAAAAGTGTAAATAAAAGGCGACATCAAATCGTTTTGATTGATGCCGCCTTTTAAACTATTTCATCCATTGGACTTTACCTCTTTCTTTGGAATTCGGACTTCTTCGTTTCTCTCATTCAAAGCTGGTTTCTGTTCTTCTTATGGCCTTTGGAATTGTATCATATATCAATTTGTAGCGTTGGGCTGATACTAATCCATTTTTATCCTTATAGGTTCTGCCATGTTTTCTTCTCTAGTCTGAATAATAAAAACGAATGCAACTTATCTTTCCGGTGGTCCGTACCTCCTTTTCCTAAATTTTTGTTTCTTGTTGTTTGATAAGTTTATTATAGCATCTAATTCCAAAATTGCAAGATAATATTTTGAAAAAATTTAAATTTGTCAAATAATAATAAAAACAGGGATGAGTTTTTGCGCAAAAATAACAAAAAAAAGAGGATTTGATAAAGAGTTTCAAAAAAGAATATGAACACGGGATACGCCGGTTCTATTCGTTGAGGACAAAGACAGGGCAAATCCCTGCGGTTCAGGTGAGGGATCTTGTTCTGGATAAGGATTCCTGTACGCTGAAAAAGGGCAACCGAGTGATTGAACTGACCTCCGTAGAGTACCGAATCATGGAGCACCCCGGCAAGGTATATACGAAACAGCAGATCTATGAGCATGGCTGGGGTGAGGAATATATTACAGCAGACAACAATATTAAGGTCTGTATTAGTGAGCTTCGCGCTAAATTGGATGATGATTCCGGAATGTATATAAAAACCATTCGCGGGTTAGGCTATCGATTGGAGCAATAAATGTTCGAACAAAATGAAAAACTTGAAATAGAAAAACTGCGCCGTTTTTTGCAATAGTTGCCATGCTGGTACTTATCCTCATACCCTTTGCGGCAGGAGCCTTTGTTTATGCATGGGTTACGACCCGGGAAGTGCGAAAGGTTGAGGCACGCAGGGATGAGTGGAAAAAGGAGTATGACCTCAGAACACCGATTACCACGGTTTTGGGCTGTGCAAAGGCGCTTACGGATAACATGGTTACCGACAAGGAAAAAAGACAGGAATATCTTATCGCAATCCAGAGAAAATCCGCGCGGGTGGAGGAACAGATCCAGCTTTTGTTCGAATATGTTAAGCTGGACAGCGACGGTTTTTCCCTGTGCAGAAAACCCGTGGAACTGCCGGAATGGAACTTTTAATTGATATTCCGGAGGAATCCTGTATAATTGAAGCAGATGAAATTCAATTTTCCCGGGTGATTGTCAATTTGATGACGAATGCTATTCGCCACAATGAAAAAGAAAACCGCGTGGCAGATACCGGAGATTACAATTAAAGGAAAGGAGGATTTGTATGACTGATTTTTTTTCAGCGGTTGACGTATATGTGCTTCTCTGGCTGATATTGATCGTAGTTTTTATAGTTGCAGAGCTGATCTCGGTAGGTCTGACCTCCATCTGGTTTGCCGCAGGTGCGCTGGCCGCGCTCATTGCCGCTATCTTCGGAGGAGGCCCGGCGCTGCAGTTTCTTTTGTTTCTCGTGGTTTCCTGCGGACTTTTGGCGGCAACAAGACCCTGGGCGAAGAAATTTATCAATGCCCACACACAAAGGACAAATGCAGACCGTCTTGTGGGGGAAGAAATCCGTATAGCCGAGCAGGTCAGCAACATGGATCAGACAGGAAGCGCCATTGTACATGGACAGGAGTGGATGGTGCGGGCCGAGGATGACAGGGAGACCTTCGGGCAGGGGGAGCCTGCGCGGGTTGTCCGCATCAGCGGTGTGAAATTAATTGTAGAAAAGATAAAGGAGGAGTAATACATGGGACCAATTATTGCTTTAGTAGTTATTGTAATTATTTTACTGCTTATTCTGGTAAGCTGTATTAAGGTTGTCACCCAAGCCCATGCAGCAGTTGTTGAGCGTCTGGGGGGATATCTGGCCACGTGGCAGGTAGGACTTCACTTTAAAGTTCCGTTTATCGACCGAATTGCAAGAAATGTTTCTTTGAAAGAGCAGGTAGCGGATTTCCCGCCCCAGCCGGTTATTACGAAGGATAACGTAACCATGCAGATCGACACGGTCGTGTACTTTCAGATTACCGATCCGAAGCTGTACGCGTACGGCGTAGAGAATCCGATCATGGCGATCGAAAATCTGGCGGCCACCACGCTCCGGAATGTGATCGGTGATCTTGAGCTGGACGAAACCCTGACCTCCCGTGAGACGATCAATGCAAAAATGCGCGCAACGCTGGATGTTGCGACAGATCCCTGGGGGATCAAGGTCAATCGCGTAGAGCTTAAGAACATAATGCCTCCGAAGGCGATTCAGGATGCGATGGAGAAACAGATGAAGGCGGAACGCGAGCGCCGTGAAGCGATCCTGCGGGCTGAGGGAGAGAAGAAATCCACGATTCTTGTGGCGGAAGGCAATAAGGAATCCGCGATCCTTGATGCAGAGGCGGAAAAGCAGGCGGCGATCCTGCGGGCGGAAGCGCAGCGCGAGGCTGTGATCAAGGAGGCAGAGGGTCAGGCGGAAGCAATCCGCAAGGTTCAGCAGGCAAATGCGGACGGACTCCGCATGTTGAGGGAGGCTGCCCCGGACGACGCTGTATTACAGCTTAAAAGCCTTGAAGCATTTGCAAAGGCGGCGGACGGCCAGGCGACGAAGATCATCATTCCGTCGGAGATTCAGGGAATTGCAGGACTTGCAAAATCCATTGTGGAAGTCGGCAAAGAAAAGTAATTGTGCGGTAATAGATGTTGTGTATATTGGGAAAAGGCTACCCCAGGTATTGGGTGTAGCCTTTTTTGCGCAAAAATGGTATAATTTAATCTATATTTACAAGGTGAACATTATAATGTTGCACAAGATATATAGGAGAATTGAATGAAGAGCAATATACGCTTTAAGGGAAAACTTAGAAATTACCTGTATTGGCCATTGTATCTTACGGTTTTGCTGATTCTGATAAATATAACGATTTACTTTTATGATACGACCTCCGGCTTGGTCATCAGCGGATTTACGGTGGTTTATTTTGTAATAGAGGTTATATTTTATCGTAAGAATAAACCGCGTCTGGCAAATGAGATCATTAATTACGCCACACAGTATGCAACCGTGCAGAAACGTTTGCTGAATGAATTTGAGGTTCCATATGCGCTGTTGGATTACAGAGGTAAGATCCTCTGGGTCAACGAGCAGTTTGCGGAGCTTACAGGGGTTGACAAACAGTATCACAAATCCATCACGGCGTTGTTTCCGACGATTACAAGGGAATTCCTGCAAAAGAGCGAGCAGCCCCAGAACGTAAATGTGGAGAAGAATGAGCGCCGCTTCCGCATATCCTTAAACCGCATCTATTTTGATGCGATCGCCAAAGAGGGTGAGCTTTTGGAAACAGAGGAGGCGTTGGAATTTCTGACGGCATTTTACCTGTTCGACGAGACGGAGCTTAACCGTTACATGATTGAAAATCAGGAGCAGAAGCAGGTAGCCGCCCTTGTATATATTGACAATTACGATGAGGCCTTAAACAGCATTGAGGACGTCAAGCGGTCTCTTCTGGTGGCGCTGGTCGATCGCCGGGTAAACCAGTATTTTTCCCAGTTTGACGCACTTGTGCGCAAAATAGAAAAGGATAAGTATTTCGTAGTATTTAAATATAAGTACCTCCGTCAGATGGAGGAGGACAAATTTAAGCTTTTAGAGGATGTCAAGACGGCAAAAGTCGGAAACGAAATGGCGGTCACGTTGAGTATCGGCGTCGGGATCAACGGCGACAGCTACAATCAGAGCTATGAGCATGCCCGCGCAGCCATTGATCTTGCTCTTGGGCGGGGCGGCGATCAGGTCGTGGTCAAGGACGGAGAGGAAGTCGTCTACTTTGGCGGAAAAGCAAAACAGGTGGAGCGGAATACCCGCGTGAAGGCAAGGGTTAAGGCCCATGCGCTCCACGAGATCATCGAAAGCCGGGAGAATGTGCTTATCATGGGTCATGCGCTTACCGATGTGGATTCCTTAGGGGCAGGAGTCGGTATCTACTGTGCGGCGCATGTGCTGGGAAAAAAGGCGCAGATCGTCGTCAACAATCCCACAAGTTCGGTTCGCCCGCTGATCGAGAGCTTTTCCACAGAGAAAGGTTATCCGGAGGATATGTTCATCAATAGTGAACAGGCAATTGAGATGGTCAGCAGAAATACAGCGGTAGTCGTTGTGGATACGAACCGGCCAAGTTCGACGGAATGCCCGGAGCTTTTGAAAAAAACCGACTGTATCGTTGTTTTCGACCATCACAGGCAGGGGAATGAGGTTGTTGAGAACCCCCTTCTCTCCTATATTGAACCTTATGCGTCAAGCGCCTGCGAGATGGTTGCAGAGGTGCTGCAATATTTTGAGGACGATTTTAAGCTGGAGTCCTGTGAGGCTGATTGCATATATGCAGGAATTTTGATCGATACCAATAACTTTATGACAAAGACCGGGGTGCGGACATTCGAGGCGGCGGCGTATCTCAAGCGTTCCGGTGCGGAGGTTACAAGAGTCCGCAAGATGCTTCGGAATGATATGAATGCATATAAAGCGCGGGCGGAAGCTGTTCATCGCGCAGAGGTATACCGAGGCGCCTTTGCCTTTTCGGTCTGTCCGGGCGAAAATGTTGAGAATCCGACTATCGTTGGGGCTCAGGCGGCGAATGAGCTGCTTAATATCGTAGGTATCCGAGCATCGTTTGTTCTCACGGAGTATCAGGGGAAAATATTTGTAAGTTCACGTTCTATTGACGAGATCAACGTACAGCTTATCATGGAGCGGTTAGGCGGCGGCGGCCATTTTAATATGGCGGCGACCCAGTTAAAGAACTGCACAATGGCGCAGGCCAAGCAGATGATCCAAAGAACCTTGGATGAAATGCTGGAGGAAGGAGATATTGAGGCATGAAAATAATATTATTGCAGGATGTAAAGTCATTAGGAAAAAAAGGTGATATTGTCAATGTGAGCGACGGCTATGCGAGAAACGCAATACTGCCCAAAAAACTGGGGGTAGAGGCGAATGGAAAAAACTTAAATGATCTGAAGCTGCAGAACCAGCATGCGGATAAGGTTGCGGCGGAGAATCTGGCAAATGCCAAAGAACTGGCGAAGACTGTTGAACAGCAGAAGGTAGTAGTGAAAATCAAGACAGGCGAGGGCGGCAAAATATTCGGATCTGTGTCCACCAGGGAAATTGCGCAGGCGGCAAAGGAACAGACCGGGCTTGATCTTGACAAGAAAAAGATGCAGCTTTCCGAGCCGATCAAGTCATTGGGAACCTTTGAGGTGCCGATCAGGCTTCATACTCAGGTTACGGCAAGGCTGACGGTTCAGGTAGTGGAAGAATAGGAGGAAATCTTCTTGGATGAAACATTGATCAAGCGGGTGATGCCGAACAGCCTCGAAGCGGAGCAGTCAGTCATCGGTTCCATGATCATGGATAAAGATGCCATTGTGATGGCAATGGAGATGCTGGTGAAGGATGATTTTTACCACCAGCAGTACGGAGTGCTGTTTGAGACTATGGTGGAATTGTATGCCGCCGGGCAGCCGGTGGATCTGGTTACGCTGCAGAACAAACTGAAAGAGAAGGATGTGCCGAAGGAGATCTCCAGTCTGGAATTTGTCAGAGATTTGGTAAATGCGGTGCCTACGTCCGCCAATATAAAGTACTATGCGAACATCGTAAAAGAAAATTCCGTGAAGCGAAAACTGATCCGGATAACTGAGGGGATCGAGAATGACTGTTATGCGGGGAAGGAACCCCTCGAAACCGTCATGGAGAAAACGGAGCATGACATTTTTGAACTGCTCTCCACAAGAACGAGCGGGGAATATGTCCCGATCCGTCAGGTGGTTATGAATGCTCTTGAGCGCATTGAGAAAGCTTCTAAACAGAAAGGAGCCGTGACCGGTATTGCGACGGGATTTATCGATCTGGATTACCGCACGGCCGGCCTTCAGCCCTCGGATCTCATTCTGGTAGCAGCCCGTCCTTCTATGGGGAAGACGGCCTTTGTTTTGAATATTGCACAATATGCTGCCTTTCACGAAAATATGTGTACGGCAATCTTTTCTCTCGAAATGTCAAAGGAGCAGCTGGTAAACCGACTGTTTTCTCTGGAATCGAGGGTGGACGCGCAAGCGCTTCGAACCGGAAATCTGTCCGATGCGGATTGGGAAAAACTGGTGGAAGGAGCGGGAATCATAGGGGACTCCGAGCTTATCATAGATGATACGCCGGGAATCAGTATTTCCGAAATGCGGAGTAAGTGCAGGAAATATAAGCTGGAGCATGATCTGAAGCTGGTCATCATTGACTATTTGCAGTTGATGAGCGGCAGCGGCGGAAGGGCAAGTGATTCCCGGCAGCAGGAGATCTCCGATATCTCCCGTTCTCTAAAGGCGCTTGCCAGAGAATTGAACGTGCCGGTTGTCGCACTATCCCAGCTGTCCCGGGCGGTGGAGCAGAGACCGGATCACCGCCCGATGCTTTCCGATCTGCGTGAATCCGGGGCGATCGAGCAGGACGCCGACGTTGTAATGTTCATCTATCGCGATGATTATTACAACAAGGATACGGAACTAAAGGGCATTTCTGAGATTATCATCGCAAAACAGCGTAACGGTCCGATCGGAACGGTTAACCTGGCATGGCTGCCGGAGTACACCAAGTTTGCGAATCTGGAGCACTAAGAAATAAGCAGTTCGAAGGGGCTTGTCTTACAGTAGAAATAGTTCAATGCCGGTCTCCGCGAGAAACACGGCGGCACAGGCGGCAACCGCCACGACGGTAAGTCCCTTTTTGCGGTATGCAAGGAGGACGGCAGCAACCAGTCCCGCAACAGCCGAGAGGATATAGTTGGTTACATACAGCACCGCGGGAAGCGTCATCGCAGTCAGGACCGCATAGGGAATATAGTACAAAAAGGAACGGATAAAAGTATTCATATGATTTCCCCTATTACATGAATTTATTGGAGTTTTGCAACTGCCAACTTAAGTTTAAGCCAAAAGCGAAACTTGTACAATATCGCTTCTTGTCGAAATAATACGATGAAAAAAGTTTGAATCCCTGTCGTATGACCGATATAATTGAAAAAGAAAGTAAAAAAGGAGGTTGTCTTCGTGGATAAAGTGCGTTACATGATTTCCGACGCTGCGACCGTCGTTGGCGTGGAATCTCATGTGTTACGTTACTGGGAAGATGAACTCGGACTGGCTATTCCAAGAAATGAAATGGGCCACCGATACTATACACGAGAAAATATACAACAGTTTCAAAGGATCAGGGAACTGAAGGATCAGGGGTATCAGCTAAAGGCAATCCGCATGATCCTGCATAATTCAGGCGTAGACGTCAATCCGGAGGGGCAGGATTCCGTCGGGGATCTTCCGACGATGCCAACGCAGATTCCGGTAGAACGTCCGGTTATGCCGTCTCCGCTCCAGCCCTTTCCGACTCCGGCCCTGCCGCCGGAAGAACAGCCGGCGGTTCCGCCGGACGCAATGTCCGCGGAGGAGCGCATGGCACAGTTCCGCGAATTGATGAGCGATATTGTTGGACGGGCAATCGCACAGAACAATGAGGAACTCAGCCAGACCATCGGCGTGGAGGTGCAGGAGCGGGTATTAAAGGAGATGAATTATCTGATGAGGGAGCAGGAGGAGGCGGCAGAAGAGCGCTACAAAAAGCTTGACGCCGCAATCCGGGGAGAACTGAAAAAGCGCCGTTTCTTATTTGCCAAGTCGGACAAGCCCGCGGACGGGAAAATTAAGGCGGAAAAAACCTCCGGGAAAAAGAAGGTACGTCCGGTGGAACAGGGTACTTAAAATTCAGGAATACGGTTTCCTGCATCAAAAAAAGACTGCCAAATGCGGCAGTCTTTTTTCACGTTTCTTTTGTCAGTTCAAAATAACGATTGTTGGAATATGTGTCTGGCAATTAGCCCTCGCTGATTGCAGCAGTCGGACAAACTCCGGCACAAGTACCACAGCTAACGCATGAATCTGCATCGATCTCATACTGAGATGCACCAGCAGAGATCGCGCCTACCGGACACTCGCCTGCACATGTACCACAGCTAACACATGAATCAGAAATAACGTATGCCATAATGAATTCCTCCTTATAAAATATTGTTCGTTTATCGCCACCATTGGCTTTGATCGTATTGTAGTATAAAAGTCCCAGAAAAACAAGTAAAAGTGGCTTTGTATTTAATTTGGCACAATTTTATTTGAAAAAAATGATTTTCTTAAACTAATCTTACGATTGAGGAGCTTTCTTGACAATAAAGACACAGACATTATATAATATCATGACTTAAGGTTTTCAGGAAAAGAGGTAAAAATGG
The DNA here is from genome assembly GCA_964425905.1 of uncultured Lachnobacterium sp. Classification (GTDB taxonomy): domain Bacteria; phylum Bacillota; class Clostridia; order Lachnospirales; family Lachnospiraceae; genus Roseburia. Next base: position 23,196 of record CAYROM010000024.1, read on the forward strand.
ACGGTGATTATGAAAGAAAACGCAGGAATGCGCAAAAGAGAAAACGCCGCAGACAGCAGGAACTTCGCCGCAGAATACTGTTTGTACTTGTGGCTCTTCTTATAATAGTTTTGGTTACCGCATTTGTCCTTAATAGAAAAAAAGTTAATACGTCAGCAACGCTGGAGGCGGGGGAAGAACTTACGCTGGATCTTTTTGTAGAAGGAGATACGGCGGATGCCGCTTTTGTAACAGATGCTGCCGGAATCGATACTGCCGTACCCGGAGAGTATGAGATCATCATATCATACCGGGGAAAGGAGTACACATGCGGGCTGACGATACAGGATACGATCGCGCCGAAAGCGGATGCTTTCATGGCGACAACCAATGTTGGAGAGGTGCCGGACGCAGCTGCCTGTGTCATCAATGTTACGGATGTTACAGAAGTGACGATTTCCTATAAAAGTGAGCCGGATGTAAGTCAGGAGGGGGAAATCCAGACGGTTGTGCGTCTGACCGACGAAGGCGGAAACACAACGGAGATCGAAGCCGTCATTGTCGTGATCGGGGATAATGAGCCGCCGGTAATTGAAGGCGCGGCGGACATAAATGTATTTCTGGGAGACACGATCAGCTATAAGGCAAACATCACCGTGACGGACGACAAGGATGAAAATCCGACGCTGGAGATTGATAACAGTCAGGTGGATCTGAATACCGCAGGAACTTATGAGGTGACCTACACCGCCACGGACGCAGCAGGGAACAGTTCGTCCGTAACCGTCGATTTGACGATCTCCGATAAGCCGGCAAGCTATGTGGAGCCGGAGGTGGTATATGAGATGGCAGAGGAGATCCTTTCCCAGATCACAAATGAATCCATGAGCGATATGGAAAAGGCTTTTGCAATATATCGCTGGGTAAATACACATATTAGTTATACCGGAACATCCGATAAGTCGAGCTGGACGACCGGCGCATATCAGGCATTTCAGAACAGGAGCGGAGACTGCTATAATTATTATGCGGCAGCCAAAGCATTGTTTGACGTGGCAGGTATTTTGAACGTTGACGTTGTAAAGAGCGATACTTCTCACTCCTCCCATTATTGGAGCCTCATAAATCTCGGGGACGGATGGTATCACTTAGACTGCACGCCGCGCAAGGGCGACGGGGATAATTTCTTTATGGTGACAGACGCGGAACTTGAAGCATATTCCGTGGAGCATGATAATAGTCATGTATTTGATTCCAGCCTGTATCCGGAGCGGGCCACAGAATCCGTTCAGGATAAGGTGGATTACGTGAACGGAGTGGTGTATGAATAACAGGAAAGCAGGTGGAGCATTGAGTCTGGGAGTGATCGGAGGACTTGGTCCAATGGCAACCGCGTATTTCATGGAGCTTGTCGTGAAAATGACAAGGGCGGAGACGGATCAGGAACATCTGGATATGATTATATATAATTCACCGGGAATTCCGGACAGGACCGCCTATATATTAGGGAAAAGCGCGGATAATCCTCTTCCGGCGATCATATCGCTGGGAAAGAAGCTCAAGGAACAAAATGTTTCCTGTATTGCGATCCCATGTATTACCGCCCACTATTTTCATCAAAAGATTCAGGAGGGGATCGGGCTTCCGGTCATTCATGCCATCCGTGATACTGCCGATCTTTTAAAAGCTGCGGAGATATCAAGAGTCGGCATTATGGCGACCGACGGCACGATTCAAAGCGGAATCTTTCAGAGGGAGATCGAAGCTGCGGGAATGAAGGCGATCCTTCCGTCAAAAGATATGCAGGAGCTTGTCACAAGCCTGATCTATGACGATGTGAAGGCGGGACAAACGCCTGACATGGATAAATTTGCCGAGGTTCGCAGCGCACTCTTTAAACAGGGGGCTCAGGTGATCGTTCTCGGATGTACGGAACTGTCCGTTATCAAAAGGGACTTTGATCTTGGTTGCGGCTTCATTGATGCTATGGAGGTTTTGGCCCGCTCATCGATTCGCAGGTGCGGGAAAGAAGTAAAACCGGAGTTTGAGACATTGTTTGTTCCATATGAATAGAAGGAGAGATATCATGCAGCAGACAAATGTATTAGAATATTTAGAGCATACGGTTACCCGCGTGCCGGATAAAACAGCCTTTGCAAACGAAGAGATGGGACTTACCTTTGCGGAGGTATATCACGACAGCCGGGCGATCGGAAGCTGCTTAAGCCGGCAGGGATATTACCATGAGCCGGTCGTAGTATTTATGAAAAAGCATCCCAAAACGATCGCCGCGTTCTTCGGCTGTGTATACGGCGGCAATTACTATGTGCCAATCGACGACGAGATGCCGCGTTTCCGTATCGATCTGATCTTTGAAAACCTAAAGCCGCAGGTCATGATTTGCGACGAGACGACTCAGGAAATGGCAAAGACCTTTGATTTTCACGGGGAAATGCTTATTTATGACGAGGTTTCGGGGGAAAAGATCGATGAGGAGGCCCTTGCTGGCATTCGGGACAGGCAGCTTGACACGGACCCGATCTATATTGTATTTACCTCCGGATCCACCGGGGTGCCGAAGGGGGTTGTGGCGTGCCACCGTTCTGTTATCGACTATATCGAGAATCTGTCGGAGGTGCTGGAATTCAACGAGGATACCCGCTTTGCGAATCAGACGCCGCTTTATTTCGACGCCTGCTTAAAAGAACTGTATCCGACCTTAAAGTTTGGGGCGACGACGGTGATTGTGCCAAAGAGCCTGTTTATGTTTCCGGTCAAGCTCGTGGAATTTTTAAATGAGCATAAGATCAATACGGTATGCTGGGTAGTGTCAGCATTGACGATGATTTCATCTTTTAAGACTTTTGATACGGTGGTTCCGAAATATCTGCATACGATTGCATTTGGAAGCGAGGTGTTTCCAATCAAGCAGTTTAATATCTGGAAGGAGACTCTGCCAAACGCAAAGTTCACCAATCTCTACGGGCCGACAGAGACCACGGGAATGTGCTGCTACTATAAGGTGAACAGAGAGTTTGAACTGGATGAGGTGATGCCGGTGGGCCGTCCGTTCCACAACACGGAGATTCTTTTACTGAATGAGAAGAATGAGCCGGCAAAGGACGGAGAGACCGGAGAAATCTGTGTTCGGGGAACTTCCCTTACCCTGGGATATTACCATGCCTTTGAAAAGACAAATGAAGTGTTTGTGCAAAATCCGCTCAATGACCGATATCCCGAACTAATCTACCGCACCGGCGACATCGGAAAGCGAAATGAGTACGGGGAGCTGGTGTTTGTATCCCGCAAGGATTACCAGATCAAGCATATGGGGCACCGGATTGAGCTTGGGGAGATCGAGGTAAATGTAAACATGATGGAGGGAATTTCCACCTCCTGCTGCGTATACGACAGGGAAAAGGAAAAGATCCGTCTGTATTATGTCGGGGATCTGGAAGTAAAAGATCTGGTTGCGGCCTTGAAAGAGAAGCTGCCAAGATATATGATTCCAAATAAAGTGGAAAAATTGAACACTATGCCATTGACAGCAAATGGTAAGATTGATAGAGTGACCTTAGGAAAAAGAGATAAAAAAGGAGTATGATTATGGACGAGCTATTAGCAATTTTACAGGATCTCCACCCGGAGGTGGATTTTGAGACATGCAATACATTGGTGGATGATAAGATCATTGATTCTTTTGACATTGTATCGATCATCTCTGAGATCAGCGAAGAATTCGACGTTGTCATTCCGGCGGAGGAGATCGTTCCGGAGAATTTTAATTCCGCACAGGCTCTTTACGAACTGATCCAGCGCCTTAGTGATGAGTAGGAGATATTATGCTGTTTACATCCTATGAATTTATAGCTTTTATTGCGATCGTATTCGTATTGTATTATATCGTGCCGAAGAAGTGGCAATGGCCGCTTCTTTTGGTATTCAGTTATATTTTCTATTACCTGGCCGATCCGCGTTACCTGCTGTTTATTGTGGTGACTACGGTATCTACCTATATTATCAGTATCCAAATGGAGCGGATCAACGGGGAACAGAAGGCGTACATCGCAGAGCACAAAGGGGAGCTGACCCATGAGGGGAAAAAGGCATACAAGGCCAAGATGAAAAAAAAGAAATGGCGATGGCTTTTGGTGTGTCTGATTTTCAACATCGGCATTCTCGCGGTTACAAAATATACTAATTTTGTGATCAACAACATTAATTCGCTGCTTAGCGACGCATCTCAGCTTCGGATGATCGATATGATCGTTCCGATGGGGATTTCCTTCTATACATTTCAGACAATGGGTTATATAATTGACGTATACCGGGGAAAACAGGAGGCGCAGAAAAATCCGTTCAAGCTGGCCCTGTTCGTGTCCTTTTTTCCGCAGCTTGTGCAGGGGCCCATCAGCCGTTACGGAGATCTCTCTCAGACGCTTTTTTCCGGGCATAAGCCAGAGGGAAAGAATATTTCATTCGGTCTGATGCGTATTCTTTGGGGGTATTTCAAGAAGGTAGTGATTGCGGATCGTATTATTACGGCGGTCACAACCCTGGTGCAAGACCCACAGACCTATACGGGCTCTTTTGTATTTGTGGCAATGCTGTTTTATGCCTTTGAGCTTTACTGTGATTTTACAGGCGGGATCGATATCACCATTGGTATTGCAGAGGTGATGGGGATCCATGTGGCGGAGAATTTCAATCTGCCGTATTTTTCGAAGAATATCAAGGAATACTGGAATCGTTGGCACATTACCATGGGAACATGGTTTACGGATTATATTTTCTATCCGATTTCCGTGTGCGGGCCGATGTTAAAGCTGTCCAAATGGTCGAGAGAGCATCTGGGACAGGTGATCGGAAAACGGGTGACCGTGTATTTGTCCTGTTTTGTTGTCTGGTTTACCACGGGTCTGTGGCATGGGGCGGCATGGAATTTTATCGTGTGGGGACTGATGAACTTTGTTGTAATCATGGTTTCTCAGGAACTTGAGCCCTTGTATGATAAATTCCATAACCGTTTTCATGTCAGAGGAAAAGCGTCTTATGAAGTGTTCCAGATGATCCGGACGATACTTTTAATGAGCTGTATCCGTATGTTTGACTGTTATCGCGATGTTCCGCTGACCTTTAAGATGGTGGGAACCATGTTTACCGAGTGCCGTCTGTCCGTCTTTGTGGATGGCTCTTTGCTTGGGCTTGGTATCTCGGCGGCGGACTATCTGGTGCTTGCCGTAGGCTTCTTTGTTGTGCTGGGAGTCAGTATCTATAAATATAATAGAGGCAATGTCCGGGAAGCGCTTTATAAAAAACCGGCGGCGGTATACTACGGTACAATGGCGGTTTTATTTATCGGAATCATAATTTTTGGCGCTTACGGCATCGGTTATGATTCTTCTCAGTTTATTTACAATCAGTTTTAGCGCCGGCAGAAAATTTTGCGGCGGAAGCTGCGGCATGGCGCGGCAAACGGAGTATATATGAAAAAAAGATTGTTTGTGGGCATTCTTGTGGTGGTGTTGCTGATCGGATGTCTGTATGTATTGCAAAGGCTTCTCGTTCCAAAGTATCAGACCGGAATCGTGGAGGGTTCCATGATCGCAGAATATTATGAGGATCCCTCCGATCACGAGGTTCTGTTTATCGGGGACTGTGAGGTGTATGAGAACTTTTCCACCATCGAGTTGTGGGAAGAATATGGAATTACCAGTTATATAAGGGGAAGTGCGCAGCAGCTGACCTGGCAGTCGTATTATCTTCTGGAGGATACTCTTCGGTACGAGATGCCAAGGGTTGTTGTATTTAATGTCCTTGCACTAAAATATAATGAACCCCAGAGCGAGGCTTATAACCGTATGTCCATAGACGGAATGAAGTGGTCATCCGCAAAGGTGAACAATATCATGGCTTCCATGACGGATGAGGAGAGCTTTATTGAGTATGTTTTTCCGCTGCTTAGATATCATTCCCGGTGGTCGGAGCTGAACAGCGACGATTATGCGTATATTTTTTCCCGGGATCAGGTAACGCACAACGGCTATTATATGCGGGTAGATACCAAGGCGCAGCAGGAATTTCCTGACCCGACGCCTCTTGCGGATTATACGCTGGGAGACAAGGCGATGGAGTATCTGCAGAAAATGGCGGATCTGTGCAGGGAGAACGGTATCGAGCTTGTGCTGATCAAGGCGCCGACAGAGTATCCCTATTGGTACGAGGAGTGGGATGAGCAGGTGGCGGCATTCGCCGAGGAGAATGGCGTGGAGTACATCAATTTTATTCCGCTTCAGGAGGAGATTGGTCTGGATATGTCGGTCGATACCTATGACGCCGGACTCCATCTGAATACGCAGGGAGCGGAAAAGATGGCGGATTATTTCGGACAGTATCTTGTGGATAACTATGACCTGACGGATTACCGCGGCAATGAAGAATATGCGGCAATCTGGCAGGAAAAAATAGATTTTTACAATGAAATGAAACAGCAGCAATATGATGAGCTTGCGGAATATGGCGAGCTGATCAGTTTTGGTGCAAACGCAATTCAGTAGGAGGAAAGATTATGAAATTTAGTAAACTTACTTTATGTGCAGCCTGTGTAGCTGCAAGCGCAATTCTTTTATGTGCCTGCGGAGACAGCGGATCCGGCAGCTCCGGAAGTACGGGAAACGAGAGCGGGGAGCAGGACGCCGGAACAACCGCGGCGTCAAACGGGTACACATTTGATGTAAGCGGCGTTACGGTAGCAATGAATGCGGAGATGGCGCCTATCGTGGATGAGCTGGGGGAGGCCGACAGTTACTTTGAGTCAGAATCCTGTGCGTTTCAGGGGCTTGATAAAGTGTACACCTACGGAAGCGTTCAGATCAGCACATATCCGGAAAATGACGTGGACTATGTTTACAGCGTTGTATTAAAGGATGATACCGTAGAGACGCCGGAGGGCATAACGATCGGAAGCTCAAAGGATGATGTGACTGCGGCATACGGCGATCCGACCTCACAGACGGACGCATCCCTTTCCTATACAAAAGGGGACAGCATTCTGGCATTTATTCTGGATGGCGATACGGTAACGGATATCACCTATACTGCAATTACGGATTGAAGCTTAAGATGAAGACAGAACTGGTAAAAGTGGATCACGTCTGTCCACAGGCGGATCTGATGGAAAAGGCCGGCAGGCTGATCGCGGAGGGCGCGCTTGTGGCATTTCCCACGGAAACAGTCTACGGGCTTGGCGGGGATGCGTTAGACCCGGAGGCCGCCGCAAAAATCTATGCAGCCAAGGGCAGACCTTCGGACAACCCTCTGATCGTACATATTGCGGAAATCTCTGATTTGGAACGGATTGCAAGGAATGTGCCGCCGGAGGCAAAAAAACTTGCGGATGCCTTCTGGCCGGGGCCGCTTACCATAGTCCTTTGGAAAAATGATTTGGTTCCCTATGCGACTACCGGTGGGATGGATACGGTGGCAATCCGTATGCCGAACGACCCGGTTGCGCTGGAGCTGATCCGGAAAAGCGGAAAGTTGATCGCAGCGCCAAGCGCGAACCTGTCCGGGAGGCCAAGTCCGACGGAAGCGCTGCATGTGGCGGAGGATCTTTGCGGCAGGATACCGATGATCTTAGATGCAGGTCCGGTGGGGATTGGAATTGAGTCCACGATCGTTGATCTGACAGAGGAGACGCCGATGGTGTTAAGGCCGGGATATATTACGCCGCAGATGCTTTCGGATGTGCTTGGGGAGGCGGTCGTGATCGATCCGGGGATCATAGCTGCGGACGATACAAGAAAACCCAAGGCGCCGGGGATGAAATATAAGCATTATGCCCCGAAGGCGGACATGATCATCGTGGAGGGCGAGGAAACCGCGGTGGTTGAGAAAATCAATCTTCTTGTGCAGGAGCAGGAGAATAGGGGAATTCCAACGGCGGTGATCGCCGCGGAGGAAACAAAGGATAAATACAAGGCAAGGATCGTCTTAAGCATCGGGAAGCGCACAGATGAGGATGAGATCGCGCAGCATTTGTACAGCATCTTGAGGGAATGCGATGAATTGTCTGTGGGGGCGATATATTCCGAGAGTTTTAAAACGCCGAGGATTGGTAATGCCATTATGAATCGTCTGCTCAAGGCCGCAGGGCATCAGGTGGTTCATGTGTGAATGCCTGAAAGAGCAGAAGCGGCGTGTGGAGATTCGTGCCGAAGTGCTTAAAAGAGCGGAAAAACGCAGGAGATTCGTGTTTGGGTGTTAAGGAGAGAACCATATATGAGGGTTTACAGTCGAATTATTTTCGTGGGGCAGTCGGGGACAACGCGTGAACCGATGGCAAAGGGAATTTTAGAAGACTTTTCCCTGAATTATCCGGTAGAAGTATTGGCAAGAGGGCTTGTAGTTCTTTTTCCCGAACCCATCAACCAGAAGGTTGAGGCGGTACTGATCAGCAATGGGATCAATCTGGAGGGTTTTATGTCGAAGCCTCTCGTGGAGGAAGATCTGTCAGAAGATGCTTTGATTCTTACAATGGAAAGTACGCACAGGGATAAAATACTTGAGGCATATGAAAATCTGGATCCGGAAAACGTACATGTTCTAACGGAATATGTAGGGGATGAATTGGAGATCATAGATCCGTACGGAGGAGCGCTGCCATCGTATGGGTTGTGTTATGAGACATTGCGTAAGTCGATAAAAAAGCTTGTTAAAATTTTAAACGAAGGAGAATAGGTATGGCAAAAGTAGTAGTCATGGATCATCCGCTGATTCAGCACAAGATTGGATTGATGAGAAGGAACGAGACCGGTTCAAAGGAGTTCCGCACTCTGGTAAGCGAAGTGGCAATGCTGGAATGTTACGAGGCAACAAGGGATTTGGAGCTTGTGGATGTCGAGATTGAGACGCCGATCTGTAAAGCGGTTGTGAAGGAATTGAAAGGGAAAAAACTGGCGATTGTTCCGATCCTGCGCGCCGGACTTGGCATGGTCGACGGAATGCTGGAGATGATTCCGGCAGCCAAAGTGGGACATATCGGTATGTACCGGGATGAAGAGACTTCAGAGCCGGTGGAATATTTCTGCAAACTGCCTGCCGACTGCGCAAACCGTGAAGTATTTGTGGTGGATCCAATGCTTGCAACGGGCGGGTCTTCTGTTGCCGCTATTCAAATGTTAAAGGACAAGGGAGTAAAGAGCATTCATTTCATGTGTATCATTGCCGCTCCCGAGGGTGTTAAGCGAATGACGGAAGCGCATCCGGATGTGGATTTATATATCGGCGCATTGGACGATCATCTGAACGATAAGAAATACATTGTGCCGGGACTCGGCGATGCCGGGGACCGCATTTTCGGAACTAAATAATCATTAAAAAACAATTATCCTTGATGCACTTTTCTTTCCGGCCGGGCTATTAGGAAGGAAAAGCGCATCGACAATTTTTGCAAGTCTTTTTTTCGATGTAATTATACCGGGAACACGGAAAAAGTACATCGGAAATCGTAAAAAAGTCCCCAATCGATGTAAAAACTTAATATGTAAAGGAGATGTGAAAGTATGAAGAGAATACCATTCATGTCAGCAAGCCCTACCGTAATAAGCTATATCAAAGGCGGAAAGAACAAACGATAGTGCATGAGCTTGCGCAGAAGGATTATTATGAAAAAAATAGTATATTTGTGGGAGAAAGACTTATTCTATCTTTCGAAACGGGCGACATGCCGGATCAAAGGCTCTCGGTAAAGTTCTTTCTTGTACAAAATAAAGGGGTATGCTATGCTCAAAATAAGAGATATGTGGAAAATTTTTCGGGGATGGAGAGAATTTAGCGGTTGTCCCATTTGATGGAACGGAAAGGAGTCTGTAATGG
>CAYROM010000025.1:0-31978 GCA_964425905.1 uncultured Lachnobacterium sp.
TAATACATTGGTACGCTGGAAAGATAAATTGATTGGGGACAGGGCTTTCTATAAGAGAGTATTGCTGCTTGTGATCCCGATGATCCTGCAGAATGCAGTCACCAGCTTTGTCAGCTTTCTTGACAATATTATGGTGGGGCAGGTCGGCACAGAACAGATGTCAGGGGTTGCGATTGTAAATCAGTTAATCTTTGTCTTTCAGATCGCTATCTTTGGCGGAGTGTCCGGCGCCGGTATCTTCGGGACGCAGTATTACGGAAAGGGAGATTATACAGGGCAGAAATATGCCTTTCGATTTAAGGTGTATATCTGTATTCTGCTGGCAGTCACTTCAATCCTTTTGTTTCATTTTAAGGCGGATGGATTGATTTCCCTGTATCTAAGCGATGGCGGTACGGTCGGCGATATCACGCTGGCGCTTTCTTACGGAAAAGAATATCTTGCAATCATGCTATTGGGGCTGCTGCCCTTTGCGGTCGGGCAGGCATATGTCAATACGATCAGGGAGACGGGACAGACGTTTATTCCGATGCTGTCCAGTATGGCGGCTGTGCTGTGCAATCTGGTTTTGGATTATGTTCTGATTTTTGGGAAATTCGGCGCACCGGAGCTGGGGGTAAAAGGCGCAGCCTACGCTACGGTTGCGGCCCGGTTTATTGAGTGTATGATCGTGGTGGTCTGGACCCACCGCAACAGTCAGAAAAATAAATATATCATCGGCGCATATCAGGGCTTCGGGATGCCCGCAGGGGTGTTGAAAGAGATCGTAAAAAAGGGTTCTCCCCTTCTGCTCAATGAGTTTTTGTGGGCGAGCGGCATGGCGGCCATATCTCAATGCTACGCGGTGCGGGGTCTGGAAATGGTGGCGGCAAACAACATTGCCTCGACCATAACAAATCTGTTCAACATAGTTTACATACAGCTTGGTGCAAGTATTGCAATTATCGTGGGACAGCTTCTCGGCGCAGGAGAGGTGGAAGAGGCGAAGAAATCGGACAGCCGGATGATCTTTTTCAGCGTGTGCTGCTGTGCGGCGGTATCGGCGGTAATGATCGCATTTGGAAGATTTTTTCCATCCATCTATAATACGCAGGAGAGTATCAAGGAGCTGGCAAAACAACTGATCGTGGTCAGCGCTGCGCTTATGCCCGTCTGTGCGTTTTCCCATTGTGCGTATTTTACTCTGCGCTCCGGCGGAAAAACGGTCATTACCTTTTTGTTCGACAGCGTATATACATGGGTGGCGGTCATCCCGGTGGCGACGATTCTGGCAAAGCACACGACGCTTCCGATCGTAACCGTATTTTTTCTGGTTCAGTCCATGGAGCTGATCAAGGCGTTTATCGGCTTTTTTATGGTAAGAAGCGGAATCTGGATACAGAATATTGTAGGTTCTTGATTTTTTTTTGAACAGTTGCTATATTAAATAAATGTGCAGGACAGGTGATCGCGGCTGCAGGTGTCGAAAGACCGCAGGTGAGGAAAGTCCGGGCTTCACAGGGCAGGATGCCGGTTAACGGCCGGTGGAGGAAACTCTAAGGAAAGTGCAACAGAAATATACCGCTCCTTCGGGAGTAAGGGTGGAATGGCAGTGTAAGAGACTACCGCCTCGCTGGTAACAGGGAGGGCACATGTAAACCCCATTCGAAGCAAGACCGAAACAAAGCTATGACGTGGCCCGCCAGCTTTAGGTAGGTCGCTTGAGGCGGCTGGCAACAGCCGTCCTAGATAGATGATCACCCAACGACATAACCCGGCTTATCGTTCTGCTCATTTATGAAAGAGGGCGTCCCAAAACTATGAAAAGGTTATACTCATAGTTTTGGGACGCCCTCTTTTTTTCATTTCACAGGAAAGACCTTGTTGCCTCGCGCGCGGAACAAAAGCACCTTTTGGCACCCGAACCCTCATAGGGATTTGCTTCCTATGAGAGAACAGCCTCCCGCGGGAATCCGCCGGGTTCATAAACAAAGTCTAAAATATTTCTGAAAAGATGATACCCTGCTTGACGCACCGTTTTGCGGGGCGTAAACTCTTAAATGACAAAAAACTGTTTTGCCGGCAAAAGAGGGTTCTGCGCGTGTGCATTCCGGAGGAAGAAGAACGAAATGGACAGGAGCAGAGGCCGAAAATGACAATTGCGTCTGGCGGAAATAAGAGAAAGCGGGGAAAGGCATATGAAAAATTTTTTGTATGGATTAAGGGATAAAATGATCCGGTTTATGGAGGGGCGAAACGGCATGGATGAGCTTGCAAGGGCAGAGTCGGTTCTTGTCTGGATCATGCTGATTTTGTCGCTTTTTCTGACCAGGATTCCGGTTGCGGCAATTGTGTGCAACATTTTATTCTGGGTGCTTGTCGTCCATATGTATTTCCGGGTATTCTCAAGAAACTTAAACAAACGTTATGCGGAAAATCAAAGGTACACGAATGCCAGATACCGCATGGTCGTTGCAAAAAACAGAAGAAAGAAGGAGCGCGCCCAGAGCGGCGCCTATAAGTTTTTTAGCTGTCCGAACTGCAGGCAGCGGGTGCGGGTGCCAAAGGGCCGGGGGAAGATTTGTATCACCTGCCCGAAATGCAGAACGGAATTCACCAAGCGCTCATAGTGAGGAATCGGAATGTTTGGATATATCAATGTGAATGGACATGAGTTATCCGGGGAAAATAAGGGCGTATATCAGGCTTATTATTGCGGATTGTGCCGCAGGCTGCGGAGTAATTACGGATTGACGGGGCAGATGCTGCTCAATTATGATATGACATTTCTGGTGGTACTGCTCACGGGGCTTTACGAGGTAAAAACCGGGGAGAGCCGGTTTGTCTGCGGAATCCATCCCATGAAAAAGAGAAACTCCTATATCAATGAAATAACGGACTATGCGGCGGCAATGAATATTGCCCTTGCCTATCACAATCTCGTGGATGATTGGAAGGATGACAGAAATTATACCAGGAAGACAATAGCGGGCATGATCAAAAAGGACTATGCAAAGGTGGCGGAGAACTATCCCCGTCAGACGGCTGCCATTGAACAGTACATGGAAAAGCTTGCGGGATTTGAGCGGGATCATGAGACCAATATTGACCTTGTGGCAGGTCTCACCGGGGAGATGCTGGGGGAGATATTTGCATGGAAAAAGGATGAGTGGTATGATGAACTCAAAACACTCGGATTTTATATGGGAAAATTTATTTATCTGATGGATGCCTATGAGGATCTTGACAGAGATGAAAAAAAGGAAGCCTATAATCCGCTTCGGTGTTTAAAGCAGGAACATGAGAAGGACTTTGAGGTGCTTTGCAAGCTGATGATGACCAGCATGATGTCCGAATGCGCAAAGTCGTTTGAGCGTCTGCCGATCCTGCTGCATGCAGATATCCTTAGGAATATTCTGTATTCCGGTGTTTGGTCGAAATATGAATACATTCAATTAAAAAAGAAAAAGAGGTCAAAAGCATGACAGATCCGTATCAGGTGCTCGGCGTATCCCGCAGCGCGTCGGATGAAGAGATAAAAAAAGCATACAGAAGTTTAAGCCGCAAGTACCATCCGGACGCGAACGTGAACAATCCGAATAAGGAACAGGCGGAGGAAAAGTTCAAACAGGTACAGCAGGCATATGACCAGATCATGAAGGAAAAACAGCAGGGAACCTCCGGAACCTACGGCTATAACAGTTCATCCTCCGGCAGAGCCTCCTACGGGGGACGTTCATACGGAAACACCGGAAGAAGCGCTTATGGAGAAGATGACTTCGGAGATGATCCCTTTGGCGGTTTCGGCCCATTCGGGGGCTTTTACGGAAACCGCTCCGGCGCGGGCGGCTCCCAGGGAAACGATTCCCCGAAGCTTCAGGCGGCGTTTAACTATATCCGCAATCAGGCCTATGGGGAGGCGCTTCATGTGCTAAGTGAAATTCCGCTTTCGGAGCGGCAGGGAAGATGGTATTATTATAGTGCTATGGCAAATCAGGGCGTCGGCAGTACCGCAACCGCCATCGAGCATATCCAACGGGCGGTGGATCTGGAGCCGAGCAACACGGAGTACCGCCAGTTTCAGCAGTATATGCAGGGCGGGGGTACGTGGTATACGAACCGGGGAGGTTCCTATGAACGGCCGTATTCCAATTACGGCAGGTTCTGTATAAATCTGCTTTTGGCAGAACTTTTATGTTCATGCTGTTGTAGACCGTTTTAGGGATGGACCGCGCTCTTCGGACAAGGAACAGGGAGCAGCGCTTTGAAAAACAGAGACGGGCTGGGGAGCTGAAGAGGAGGGTTATGGATAGACAGGGGAATGTGACAGGGGTGGTGAACCGTTTTACCATCATAAAAATTATTTTTATCTGCATGACGCTGGGAGCATTTTTGTATTTCATTGTCGGGGAATGTGTTTTGCCGGGCAATTCTCCCAGGATGGAATCGCGCTGCAGGGAATGGGATGCGGACTGGATGCTGGTGCATGAGGACGGCACGAGGGAAAGCGTCATATTGACCCATGTCAGCCCTGCGGCGAGGAATGAGCTTGTGACGTTAGAGGCGGTTCTTCCGGAGGATCTATCACAGGATTCGATGCTCTGTTTTAAGAGCGCCAGACAGGAGATGGAGATCTTTGTTGACGGCGAGCTTAGACAGACCTACTCCAGCAAGGGAGGGTGGATGTCCCAAAGGGCAAGTTCAGTCGCATATGTTTTTGTTGAATTGACCCCTGAGGATGAGGGGAAGACGCTGACCGTTTCGACAAGAACGGATTCCCGGTATACGGGGGAATTCTATCCGGTCTATATCGGAGATCCGGTTGGAATCTGTCTTTATATGTTTGATCTCTACGGGCCGGAGTTACTCATGGCTCTTTTTATGCTGCTCTTTGGAATCAGCAGTATTTTCGGCGGATATTTCTTAAACTATTTGTGGCATAAGAAAAATGATCTGCCGTATCTGGGCTGGGGGGTATCCCTTGCTACTGTCTGGGTTATTACGAATTCCCTGTCCCGGCAGTTTATTTTTCCCAACATTTCTATCATCAACGATATCCCGTTTCTGATGCTCATGTTGGCGACGCTGCCATTTTTATTATACATGAACGGAATTCAGGAGCTGCGCTACCAGAAGATCTATTTTCCGCTCTGTGTTCTGAATGTGGTAAACTGTGTCGTGTGCTGCGTACTGCATTTTACGAACACGGTGGATTTCGGAGACACCATAAAGGTCATTGCAGGGCTATGGGTTTTGTCTATCGCAGTCATGGCGGGAACGGTCATGCTGGATATCAAAAGAAAATATATCAGCAGATATAAATGGGTTGCGGTTGGATTGTTAGGCGCATTCCTGATCGTATGCATGTCGCTGGCGGTTTATTTCTTTTCACCTGCCTCTTTTAGCGGAATCTTTCTTGCGGCGGGGCTTGTCTTTATTCTCCTGATGTCGGTTCTTAGCACCGTCAAAAGCATTATAATCATGGAACAGGATAAGCTGCAGGCCCAGAGGGAAAGCGAGGCTAAGGCGCAGGTTCTGGCAAATATGTCGCATGAAATCCGCACACCGATCAATGCGGTGATCGGGATGAATGAGATGGTGCTTCGGGAGAGCAGCGAGGAGAGTATCCGGGGCTATGCAATGGACATAAGGAATGCGGGACAGACGCTGCTTTCCATGATCAATGAGGTTCTGGATTTTTCCAAGATCGAATCGGGAAAGATGGAGCTTGTGCCGGTAGAGTATGATCTGGGAAGCTTGTTCCATGATCTCTCCAATATGATCTCCCTGAAGGCAAGGAACAAGGGGCTTAGGTTAAATCTCCATGTGAGCGCAGATCTACCCGGCAGATTGTTTGGAGACGAGATCCGAATCCGCCAGATTCTGATCAATTTGCTGAACAATGCGGTAAAATATACGGAAAAGGGAAGCGTTACCCTAAGAGTCAGCGGAGAAAGGGATGGCGGGGACGAAATCCTTCATTTTATGGTGGAGGATACCGGAATCGGGATCAAGGAGGAGGATATTCCAAAGCTTTTTATGGCATTTGAGCGGATCGAGGAGCAGCGGAACCGGAATGTGGAGGGCACCGGGCTGGGAATCAATATTGCCATGCAGCTTTTGTCCATGATGGACAGTAAGCTTAATGTCAGGAGTGTATATGGGGAGGGCTCCGTTTTTTCCTTTGATCTGCGGCAGAGAATCGTAAGCGGGGAGCCCATCGGAGATCTGGAGGAAAAAATAAAAAAGAGAGGGGCAGAGTATTCCCGCTCGATGATGTTTACCGCTCCGAAGGCCAGAATTATTGTGGTGGACGATAATGAAGTTAACCGCAGGGTGTTTGCGGGACTGCTCAAGAATACAAAGATTGTGATAGAGGAAGCGGTCAGCGGAGAGGAATGTCTGAAAAAGGTATTCGAAAAACACTATGATATTATTTTCCTCGATCATATGATGCCGGGGATGGATGGGATAGAAACGATGAGGCATATTCGTGAAAAAAAGGAACATCCATGCAAAACTACGCCGGTGATCGCGTTAACGGCAAATGCCGTAGCCGGCGCAAAGGAAATGTATCTTTCCGAGGGTTTTAACGGATTTCTCCCAAAGCCCGTTGTTCTGGAAAAACTGGAGAAAATGATCATTGAACTGCTCCCGGAGGAAATGATTGAAAGGGAACTGTCTTTTGCGGATACGAAGACCCCAAAGGCTGACGGGGAGGCACAAAAGGCGCCTGTGTCTATGCAAAAAGAGGAGGATAAGCAGCAGATCAAGGATATTTCGGTCATAATCACCCGTCTGGAGAGAATCAGAGACGCGGCGGAAAAAGGGGATGCCGTTTCCGAGGAGAGAATCTTACGACAACTGCTAAATTATAAATTTGATGAACTGGCAGAGAAAAAGATCCATCAACTGAAGACAGCGGTGGAGGACCGGGACAACGGCCAGGCCCTCGCAGTCATAAAATCTCTTATGGCACATTACAGTTAAGCGATTATTCCGCCAAGCGTTATATGCGTCAATGTTTCTGTGGCGGTCAGCGTATCCGGCTTACTCAAGATAATCCGGAATACCGTTATTATCGAGATCGAGTCCGTGGGCGCCGATATCTACGGTGTTTAAGGTGCGGCGCTTCAAGCGGGCCTCCTCGGAGGTCTTAAGCAGATAGGACTTGATCTCTTTTGCGTGGCGGATATGTATCAGGCGAAGCTCAGGGCTTGTGACATCACCTGCATAACAGATGATGGTGGAAAGTCCGAAAATGCGCTCGACGAATGAAGTGGTAAGGCGCACATCCTGAATCTTATACATATAGCAGTCGTCCTCCGTTGTATTGAAGAACCCCTGATTGATTGTGATTACGCCCGGAGAGACCGTGTATCTGGTAAATGTCCAGGGCAGTCCGAAGAACAGGAGGCGCTTTCTCTCCTGAAAAACAATGGTGTCGTCGTCGATGAACGGTTCGCTTACATTTCTATCGTCAGTCATAATAATTCTCCTTATCAAAAATGAAAATACTATTTAAATTATACTATAATATCTAATAAAATCAATCTCTTGAATTATATTGATTGTTAGTATATGATAGGAAAAATGCCAAAAAGAGGAGGATAAAAATGCGCCATTTAATGAGTCCTCTGGATTTCTCGGTGGAGGAGCTGGATGTGCTGCTTGATCTGGCGAATGAGATCGAGAAGAGCCCGGAGAAGTACGCCCATTCCTGTGAGGGCAAAAAGCTTGCCACCTGTTTTTATGAACCCAGTACAAGGACGAGGCTTTCCTTTGAAGCCGCGATGCTCAATCTTGGAGGTTCCGTATTAGGATTTTCCAGCGCAGATTCTTCATCTGCATCCAAGGGAGAAAGTGTTTCCGATACCATTCGTGTTATTTCCTGCTATGCAGATATCTGTGCGATACGTCATCCGAAGGAGGGGGCAGCTCTTGTAGCCTCCCAAAAATCCCGGATTCCCGTTATAAATGCTGGTGACGGCGGACATCAGCACCCTACACAGACTTTGACAGATCTTTTGACGATCCGTTCCCTGAAAGGGAGGCTTTCCAATATCACGATCGGACTTTGCGGGGATTTAAAGTTCGGACGGACGGTACATTCTTTGATCAATGCGCTGATCCGCTATGAAAATGTAAAATTTGTGCTGATCTCCCCGGAGGAGCTTCGGATACCGGATTATATCAGGGAGGATGTGCTTCGGGCAAATCATGTGGAATTTGAGGAAATGGAGCGGCTTGAGGATGCGATGGAGCAGCTCGATATTCTATACATGACCCGCGTACAGAGGGAGCGTTTTTTCAACGAGGAAGACTATGTGCGTTTGAAGGACTTCTATATCCTGACCAAAAAAAAGATGGAGCTGGCAAAGAAGGACATGCTGGTACTCCATCCGCTGCCCCGTGTAAACGAGATTGCCGTCGAGGTGGATGAAGATCCGAGAGCGGCGTATTTCAAGCAGGCGCAGTATGGCGTATATGTGAGGATGGCTTTGATCCTGACGCTTTTGGAGCTTGTGTAAAAAGTAAAATGCAAAAAAGGAGAGCATATGCTGAATATAAGCGGAATTCATGAGGGTTTTGTTCTCGACCATATTCAGGCGGGGATGAGCCTTCAGATATATCATGATCTGAAATTGGATGAATTGGACTGCACCGTCGCGATCATCAAAAATGCAAAGAGCAACAAGATGGGAAAAAAGGACATCATCAAGGTGGAATGTCCCATAGAGGCGCTGGATCTGGATATTTTGGGATTTATCGACCACAATATCACGGTCAATGTCATTAAAGGGGACAAGATTGTTGAGAAAAAAATTCTTACCCTCCCAAAACAGGTGACGAATGTGATTCGATGCAAAAACCCAAGATGTATTACCTCCATCGAGCAGGAGCTTGACCAGATTTTTCTGCTGACCGATGAGAGGGGGGAGGTGTACCGGTGCAAATACTGCGAGGAGAAGTACATTAATCCAAATAAACGCAGTTAAAGCGGATAAAGCTTATCCGGAGCCGAAAAAAGAATGCGCGCGGAAAGATGTGAATTAACTCCGCGCGCTGTTTGATATTTGGGTGCCTTGCCCACAAAGAAGCCGTTCGAAGACAAGGCCTGCCGCCATCCAAAAGGGAAGGTAGTCCAACCGGACGATTCCTGCAATGTTATAGGGGGTATTGCTATAATCCCACGGACAGATGGAGAAAATGGTTAAAATGCTGCCGCTTAAAAATTCGCCGAGCATGATGCAGACTCCGTAGAGAAGGCTTCGGCAGATCACCGGCCAATCCTGTATTTTTTCATAGATCGGATGTATCAGCGCCGCCATTCCGTAAATGGGAAACATCCACAGGGAGGTTCTTCCGATAAAGCGCATATCATTTGCCTGAAAGCTGCCAAAGGATGTGAAGATAATCTCCATGCACCAGCCGGTAAGTCCACAGATAAAAAAGTCTTTCCATTTCATAGTTATTCCTCGTCAGTTCATATTATTCCCGAAAGAAAATGGAATATGCGTTTGCAACTTGAAAAAGTGTACGCTAAAGGCATATAATGTCCACGGAGGTATTATAATGGCGTATTTTCCGATGTTTGTTGATCTAACCGAAAAACCGTGCCTTATTGCAGGCGGCGGAAAAGTGGCGTACCGAAAGGCGCATACACTTTTGGATTTTAAAGCGAAGGTTTCCGTGGTCGCTCCAAAGATATGCGGAGAACTTATCTCGCTTTCCGAAATGATAGATTTGCAGGTGCGGGAGTTTGCCCGTCAGGACTGCTTAAAAAAAGCGCTGGTGATCGCGGCGACGGATGACCCGCAGAAAAATCATGAAATTGCCGATTTCTGCAAAGAAGCGGGGATACCGGTGAATGCGGTGGATCAGAAAGAGGACTGTACGTTTATCTTTCCCTCCTATTTAAAAGAGGGGGATGTGGTGGCTGCATTTTCCAGCGCAGGGAAAAGTCCGGCGCTGACCCAGTATCTGAAAGCGGAAGAAAAAAAGATACTGACCGGAGAAATCGGAAAGTTGAATGAATGTCTGGGTGAATGGCGGCAGCATGTGCAGGAGCACTTTGAGACCGAGCAGGAGCGGAAGCTGGCATACCAGAGAATCCTGGCGCTGGGGCTTTTAAAAAAGGAGGTTCCCGGCGAGGAGGAAATCCATAATATACTTGAAACTGTGGCTATGGAGAAAAATGACAAAAAAAACGGGTGACAGCCGCGCCCGTAATAATAGAAAACGTCCCTGTGGCGGGATCGCCGGGGACGGGAATGGAGAAAGAAATGGATCGTACAAGAAGACTTAGAACAAGCGAAGCGCTTCGCAGTATGGTAAGAGAGGAACATGTCCGGGTGGATGAACTGATTTATCCGGTTTTTGTTATAGAAGGAGAGGATATGGTAAATCCTGTCCCGTCCATGCCGGGAATCTGCCAGTATTCCCCGGATCGTGTGCTTGAGGAGACCGGACGGGCGGTCAAGCTCGGGATCAGGGCGATCCTGCTGTTTGGAATTCCGGCTCACAAGGATGAGGCGGGAAGCGGAGCCTACGACGAAAACGGGATCGTCCCAAGGGCGATCCGGATCATCAAGGAACGTTATCCCGATCTTGTGATCGTCGCTGATGTATGCCTGTGTGAATACACCTCCCACGGGCATTGCGGTCTGGTAAAGGACGGCGTGATCCTCAATGATGAGACGCTTCCGCTCCTTGCAAAAGCTTCGGTGGTCTACGCAAAGGCGGGGGCGGATATCATCGCGCCCAGCGATATGATGGATAAGCGCGTGGCAGCGATCCGAAAGGCCCTTGATGAGAATGGTTTTATCCACACGCCGATCATGTCATACAGCGCAAAATTTGCATCCGCATATTACGGTCCCTTTCGGGATGCGGCACATTCTGCGCCGGGATTCGGGGACAGAAAGACCTACCAGATGGACCCGGCGAACGGCAGGGAGGCGCTCCGGGAGGTGGAGGAGGATCTTTTTGAGGGCGCGGACATCATCATTGCAAAGCCGGCAATCGGATATATGGATATCATCAAGGAGATCTCCTTAAATTATAATGTACCGATTGCCGCATACAATGTCAGCGGAGAATATTCCATGGTAAAGGCGGCGGCGCTAAAGGGCTGGATCGACGAGAAGAAGATCGTTATGGAGAATATGGTGGGATTAAAGCGCGCAGGGGCAAAGATGATCATTACCTATCACGCCCTGGATGTGGCGCGGTGGCTCAAGGAAGAATAGAGGCAAAGAGATGGAGAACAGATCGAAGAAATTGTATGAGGCGGCAAAACGCCATATTCCGGGCGGGGTAAACAGTCCGGTGCGGGCATATCAGTCGGTGGGGCGGACGCCGCGCTTTATTGCTTCGGCGAAGGGCTGCCGGATCACCGACGTTGATGGGAACGAAATGATAGACTATGTGTGTTCCTGGGGACCGGGAATCCTAGGGCATGCGCATCCCAGAGTCATTCAGAAAGTAAAGGAGGCCTGTGATCTGGGCCTTACCTACGGAGCGCCCACCGAAAGGGAGGTAGAGCTTGCAGAGCAGATAGCACGGCTTGTCCCGTCTATGGAGGTCAGCCGTCTGGTAAGCTCCGGCACCGAAGCGGTTATGAGTGCGATCCGGGTGGCGAGGGGCTATACCGGGCGGGATAAGGTCGTGAAATTCCGGGGCTGCTATCATGGACATTCGGACGGACTGCTGGTAAAAGCCGGATCGGCAGCGCTTACCACCTCGGTTCCGGATAGTGCAGGCGTTCCTCTTGATTACACAAAAAATACGCTGATTGCAAATTACAACGATAAGAAGTCGGTGGAAGAGCTTTTTTCGGCAAACCCGGATGATATTGCGGCGGTGATCGTTGAGCCGGTGGCCGCAAACATGGGAGTGGTGCTTCCGAAGGAGGATTTTCTTCCGTTTTTAAGAGAAATTACTGCGCGCTATGGAGCGCTTTTGATATTCGACGAGGTCATAACCGGATTCCGTCTGGCCTTAGGCGGAGCCCAGGAATATTTTAAGGTAACGCCGGATCTGACGACACTTGGGAAGATCGTCGGAGGGGGAATGCCGGTCGGAGCATACGGCGGAAGGGAAAAGATCATGCGCATGGTATCCCCGGACGGCCCGGTATATCAGGCGGGAACCCTTTCGGGAAACCCTATTGCTACGGCGGCAGGGCTTATGACACTTAAGATACTGGAGGAAGATCCGGGGATCTACGGCCGGCTCGAACAGAGGACAGGTCAGTTGGCAGAGGCTGTAAAAAAGGCGGCTGGGAACCGGGTGTCGGTAAATCAGATCGGCTCTCTGATGAGTATATTTTTTACCGCAGGAGGCGTGAATGATTACGAGGATGCCGTAAAATCAGATACAAAGGCCTACGCGGATTTTTTTGGGTATCTGCTGGATCATGGGATCTATACGGCGCCCTCCCAGTTTGAGGCGATGTTTGTGTCGGACGCACACACAGAAGAGGACTTGAAAAAAACGATTGGAATCATACGGGATTATTGGAAATGACAGATACATTTTGTTATATCGGGATCAACTACAAAAATGCAAAGCTTGAGGTCAGGGATCAGATTGCTTTTACGGACAGTCAGAAGATAGACTTTATGCAAAGAGCCGGAGAAAGAGGGATTTCTCAGAGCATGGTGCTGTCCACCTGCAACCGGAGTGAAGTATTCTTTTTTGCAGGGTCGGATGAGGCAAAAAAGCAGATGAAAGAGCTGTATGCCGGGATGTTTCCCTCTGTCAGGCTGGAAGGGCTTCTGGAGCAGAAAGAGAAAAAGGAGGCAGCGGCATATCTTTTCCGGATTGCGGCGGGGCTGGAATCCATGGTTCTCGGGGAGGATCAGATCCTCGGGCAGGTGCGGGAAGCGGCGGAGCTGTCGAGAACCCTCGGATACAGCAAAAAGGAATTAAATTATATGGTGCGTCAGGCCATCACCTGTGCAAAAAAGATCAAGACGGAGCTTAAGATCAGCGAAAAACCCCTTTCCGTCAGCTACATAGGAATCCAAAAAACAAATGAGGTATGTCCCATCCGGGGAAAGAGCGCGCTTTTGATCGGCAGCGGAAAGACTGCGGTACTCGCCCTTCGCTATCTGTATGAGTATGGGGCAAAAAGGGTGATCGTGTGCAGCAGGACTCTGGCCCACGCCAGAGAGCTTCTGGAGGAATTTCCCGATCTTGAGGTGGCGCCCTATGAGGCCCGCTATGAAAAACTGACGGAGTGCGATCTTGTGATCTCTGCCACAGCCTCCCCGCACCTTGTGATCAAAAGGGAGAGAGTTTTACTTTCCGGCAGGATCACCTTTTTGGATCTGGCATCTCCCAGAGACATCGATCCGGAGCTTGAAGGGGAACCGAAGGCGACCCTCATCAATCTGGATACTTTGGAGCAGATCGCCAGAGAAAACAGGAGGGAGAGAAAGCGGCTGATGGAAGAGGGCAGCGTGTGGATCGACGAGGCGGTGGAGGAAACGATGGATTGGCTTGTAAGCAGCCGTATGGACGCCACCATCGAGTCCCTTCAGCAGCGGTGCGACGGAATCGTGGAGGATAGCTTTTCCTATCTGAACCGGAAGATGGAATTGAGTGCAAGAGAACAGAAGCTGCTTCGCAAAATATTGAAAGCATCCCTGCATAGGCTGCTCCGGGAGCCGATCCTGGAATTAAAGCAGCTGGATTCGGCAGGGGAGCAGGAGGCGTACCGGAAGGTTGTGGAGGAACTTTTTCACATTGACAGGAAGGAAATTTCATGAAATATAGAATCGGAACAAGAGGCTCAAAGCTGGCGCTGGCGCAGACCGGTTTCGTGGCGGAGCGCCTGAAAAAGGCATATCCGGAAGATACCTTTGAGATCTGCGTGATCAAGACCGCCGGGGATAAGGATACATGCCGTCCCCTTGGTGAAATCGGCACAAAGGGACTGTTTGTAAAGGAAATCGAGGAACAGCTTTTAGCCGGGAAAATCCAGCTTGCAGTACACAGCATGAAGGATATGCCGGAGGAAGCGGAAGAGGGATTAAGGTTTGCAAAAGCATGGACACGGGAGGACCCGCGGGATGTGCTGATCCTGCGAAGGGCGGCTTCTGTCTGGGAGCTTCCGCAGCAGGCGGTGATCGGCACAGGGAGTAAGCGCCGGGCCTACGCGCTTTTAAAGCTCCGGCCGGATCTTAGGATCGTGGATATCCGGGGAAACGTGGATACGCGGATCAGAAGGATGGAGGAGCAGAAGCTGGATGGGCTTGTGCTGGCAGCGGCGGGCTTAAAACGCCTCGGCAGGGAGTCGGAAATCACACAGTACCTTGAGCCGGAGGAGATGATTCCCGCCCCTGCGCAGGGGATTCTTGCGCTGGAGATCTCCGCGGGGGATGACGAACTGCTGGAAAAGCTGGATGCGCTTTCCGACGAAAAAACCCAGCGGGAGGCCGCCGCAGAGAGGGGCTTTCTGAAAAATATAGGCGGCAGCTGTCGTCTTCCGATCGGCGCATACGCAAAAACCCTGCCGGATGGAGGGCTGAAGCTCTATGCACTATTTGGCGCGGAGGACGGAAGCTGGCTGAAAACGATAGAATTGACAGGAGAGGATCCTTTGCAGCTGGCAAAAGAGGCGGCGGATGCCATGCTTGCAGAGCGTCCAAGGTAAATATATGGAAAAAACAGGAATGGTGTTCCTTGTGGGGGCGGGGCCGGGAGATCCGGAGCTTCTGACAATCAAGGGAAAAAGGATAATCGAACAGGCGGACTGCATCATCTACGACAGGCTGGCCTCCCCGCAGCTCCTTTCTCTGGCAAAGAAGGAATGTGAATTGATCTATGCAGGAAAGGCGGATCACCGGCATACGCTGCCACAGGAGGAAATCAACAGGCTTTTGGCAGAAAAGGCAAGGCAGTATGATGTGGTGGTGCGCTTAAAGGGCGGAGACGTGTATGTGTTTGGCAGGGGCGGAGAGGAAGGGATCGCCTTAAGGGAACAGGGGATACGTTTTGAAGTGGTTCCGGGCATTTCCTCTGCGATCGCAGGAGCTGCCTATGCGGGAATTCCGATCACGCACCGGGGCGTGGCGGCGGGATTTCATGTGGTGACCGCCCACAGCCGGGGGGACAGATTGAGTGAGATCGACTTTTCCTTACTGAAGGACGAGAGAGAAACCTGCGTGTTTCTCATGGGGCTAAAGCATGTTGGCGAGGTGGCAAGAGGACTGATGGATGCAGGGCGCAAAGGAGATACTCCGGCGGCGGTGATCTCCCACGCCACGACCCCGGAGCAGAGGTGCTGTGTGGGAACTCTGGAGGACATTGCGGATAAGACGGAAAGAGCGGGCTTGACTTCCCCTGCCATCATTGTGGTCGGAGATGTGGTATCCCTCCGGGGGCAGTTAAATTGTATGGAGGAAAGGCCTCTGTCCGGCAAAAAATATTTTGTCCCGGTCATTTTAAGCCGGGATACGGAGCGGACAACGCTTGCGGAGCTTCTTCGAAGGCTTGGGGCAGAGGTATGGGAGCAGCCGGTCGGGGAGATCGTTTTTTGTCCTCCGGGGGATCCCCTTGAAAAATTTCCGGACTGGATGATATTTACCAGCCGAAACGGCGTGGACGCCTTTTTTTGGCTGCTCAAACAGCAGAATAAGGATGCACGGGCGCTTTCCGGCACGAAGATTGCGGCGATCGGCGGACATACGAAGGAGAGGCTTGCGCATTTCGGGCTGATTGCGGATCTTGTGCCTAAGGAAGCTAACAGCGAGGCTTTCGTCAGGGAATTTTCACCGCTGCTTAAAAAAGACGACAGGGTCTGGTATATCCGGGCAAAACAGGCGGGAAAAGTAATCGGGGAGAAGCTTTCTTTCGTCTGCGATCTCACCGAGATTGCGGTATATGAGAACCGGAAGCTTCCGATCGAAGGACAGGCGCGGGAAAAGCTGATCGAACAATTGTCCGGATCGGACGGGATCTTTTTTACAAGCGCATCCTCCGCAGAGCGCATCCGCAGCGTGACGGATATCCTTCCGCCGGAAATTTATTCCATCGGGCCAAAATGTACCGCCAAATTGACAAAATCAGGAATAACGGGAGTAAGACAATCAAAGGAGCCGTCCTACGAATCTCTGGCGGAACTTGCCAAAGAGTCCCGCTTCCTGTTATAATACAAAAACCATAAGGAAGGTGAGTTTGTGGCGGTATATGCCAATGTGATCGTTGATATATCTTTAGAAAAACTGGATAAGACCTTCGCGTACCTCGTTCCGGAGGAACTCACCGGTCAGGTGCGCGAAGGCGTACAGGTGGAGATTCCCTTTGGAAAACGGACGCTCACCGGATATGTGCTGGGGCTTACGGAGAAACCGGAGTTCGATGTGGAAAAGATACGCCCGATCATCGGAGTTGCCAAAGGCGGTGTAGAGGTAGAGGCACAGCTGATCGCCCTTGCCGCGTGGATGCGCAAAAATTACGGTTCCACGATGAATCAGGCGTTGAAGACCGTCCTTCCGGTGCGCCGGAAGACCCAAAATATAGAGCGCCGCACTCTGCGGCTGAAGCTGGACGACGAAAAGGCGAGAGCGCAGCTTGCGCTGTTTGAGAGTAAACATAACACGGCAAAAGCACGCCTCCTAAGGGAACTGATCGCGCAAAAAAGCCTGGATTATTCTATCGCGACCCAGAAGCTTCACGTTCCCGCTGCAACGGTGCGCAAGCTAAAGGAGCAGGGAATTCTGGCGGAGGAAAGCCATACGGCCTACCGCGACCCTGTGGGACACCTGAAAAGGGAGGAATACCGGCTGACGCTTACCCCACAGCAGCAGGCTGTCGTGGACGCGGTGGCAGACGACCGGAAAAAGGGTGAGTTTTTGACCTATCTTTTAAAGGGTGTTACCGGCAGCGGAAAGACAGAAGTGTATATGGAACTGATCGCACGGACGATCGATGAAGGAAAGCAGGCGATCGTCCTGATCCCGGAAATCGCTTTAACCTATCAGACGGTCATGCGCTTTCGGAACCGTTTTGGCGGCCGCGTATCGATCTTAAATTCCCGGCTTTCGGCGGGGGAGCGGTACGATCAGTATCTGCGGGCAAAAAACGGGGATATTGATATTATGATAGGCCCGCGGTCCGCATTGTTCACACCATTTTCACAGCTTGGGCTTATCATCATCGATGAGGAGCATGAGACCTCCTATAAAAGCGAGACGGCGCCCCGCTACCATGCAAGGGAGGTGGCGATCGAGCGTGCCAGGGTAAACAGAGCAAGCGTTGTGCTGGGTTCCGCCACGCCCTCCGTGGAGAGCTTTTATCAGGCAAAGCTCGGAAATTACCGGCTTTTGGAGCTTAACAGCAGGATCGGAACAAGAGCCCTTCCCTCCTGCGAGGTGATCGATCTAAGGGAGGAGCTGCGAAGGGGAAACCGTTCCATTTTAAGCGGACACCTTCAGGAGCTGATAGAGGACCGGCTTAAAAAAAAGCAGCAGATCATGCTTTTTTTAAACAGGAGAGGGGTCGCGGGCTTTTTTTCCTGCCGGGCGTGCGGTTATGTGGTAAAATGCCCCCATTGCGACGTGTCTTTGAGCCAGCACAATAACGGGAAAATGGTGTGCCACTATTGCGGCTACGAGGAGCCGGTCCCCAAAATCTGTCCCTCCTGCGGGTCAAAATATATCAGCGGATTTAAGGCGGGAACCCAGAAGGTTGAGCTGATGGTTCAGAACAGGTTTCCCGGCGCAAGGATACTGCGCATGGATTTCGACACCACGAGGACGAAGGACAGCTACGAGAATATCCTGTCCGCCTTCAGCAATCGGGAGGCGGATATTCTGATCGGAACCCAGATGATCGTAAAGGGACATGATTTTGGGAATGTGACGCTGGTGGGGATACTGGCGGCCGACATGTCGCTGCATGTGGGAGACTATCATGCGGCGGAGCGGACCTTCCAGCTTCTTACACAGGCTGCGGGAAGGGCCGGCAGGGGCGAGTGCGCAGGAGAGGTCGTGATCCAGACTTACAGCCCTGGGCATTACGCGGTTCTTACGGCTAAGGATCAGGATTACGAAGCCTTTTATGAACAGGAGATTGCATACCGGCAGATGCTTAGCTATCCGCCCGTATGGAATCTGCTGGTGGTCATGTGTACCTCCGGAAAGCAGGAGCTTTTGGAAGCAGGGACCGCACGGCTTAAGGAATATATCGACGGTCTCGGTGGAATGGAAAAGGTTCAGGTCATCGGTCCGGCGGACGCGGCGGTTTCAAAGATCAATGATGTATACCGGAAGGTCATCTATCTGAAGTCGGCGGATTACAACCGGCTGATCGGCATAAAGGATGAGATAGAGAAAGGGTTTTCTGATCCGGAGAAGGCAAAAGAGATAAATATCCAATTTGATTTTAATCCAATGAGTGGTTTTTAAAGGAGGTAAGCAGAGTGGCACTAAGAACAATCAGGATTCAGGGAGATCCGGTACTTACGAAAAAATGCAAAGAGATTACGGAGATGACGGAGAAAATAAAGGTTCTCATCGATGACATGCTTGAGACCATGTACGAAGCAAACGGCGTCGGGCTCGCGGCGCCGCAGGTCGGCATATTAAAAAGACTGGTGGTCATGGACTGCGGCGAGGGAGCGATCGTGATGATCAATCCGGTGATCCTTGAAACATCAGGGGAACAGATCGGGGACGAGGGATGTTTAAGTCTGCCGGGAAAGGCGGGACAGGTCACCCGCCCGAACTATGTAAAAGCCCGTTTTCTGGATGAGGATATGCAGGAGTGCGAGATTGAGGGGACAGAGCTTCTCGCCCGCTGTATCTGCCATGAACTGGATCATCTGGACGGGCATATGTATACGGAGAAGGTGGTTGGCCGAATCCATGACGTAAATTGCGAGGAAGACGGAGAATAATATGAACGTTATATTTATGGGGACACCGGATTTTGCGGTAGGCACGTTAGAAGAGATCGTAAACGCAGGCCATAGGGTGGCGCTGGCGGTTACGCAGCCGGATAAACCAAAGGGGCGCGGAAAAAATTTACAGTATCCCCCGGTAAAGGAATGGGCGCTTTCCCATGATATCGAGGTCTTTCAGCCGAAGCGTATCCGGGAGCCGGAGAATGTTGGGTTTCTTAGGAAATATGAGCCGGATATCATCGTGGTTGCGGCGTTTGGGCAGATCCTTTCAAAGGAGATCCTCGATATGCCAAAATACGGCTGTATCAATGTCCACGCATCCCTGCTTCCGAAATACCGGGGAGCGGCGCCGATCCAATGGGCGGTGATCAACGGGGATTTCGTGACGGGGGTTACGATCCAGCGCATGGATGTCGGGATCGATACCGGCGATATCGTCACGGCAAGGGAGGTTCCCATTGCACCGGATGAAACCGGAGGGAGCCTTTTTGATAAGCTCTCCGTGGAGGGAGCGAGGCTTTGCATTGAGGCGATGGAGATGATCGAAAACGGAACGGCGGTATATACGCCCCAGGATCATGCGAAGGCTACCCATACCTCTATGATCTCAAAGGATCTCGGCTGTATCGACTGGAACAGGCCCGCAAAAGAAATCGAATGTCTGGTGCGTGGTTTAAATCCCTGGCCAAGTGCATATACTCATCTCGAACAGAAAACGCTAAAAATATGGAAGAGCGCTGTGGTTGACGAGTCGACGGATCTGCCGCCGGGGTGTGTGGAAAGGGTGACAGGGGGCGAGATCCGGGTGCAGACAGGGGAGGGGATTCTGGCCCTCCTTGAGGTTCAGCTTGAGGGCAAAAAGCGTATGTCCTGTGATGCGTTCTTAAGGGGCAATCCGGTGAAAGAAGGAACAATTTTATGATCTATTTTGATTATACCTATTTTCTTGTGCTGATCGGCGCGGTGATCTGTCTGATTGCGTCGGCAAAAGTGAAAACTACATTTCACAAGTATTCCAATTACAGAAGTATGTCCGGGATGACGGGGGCTCAGGCGGCGCAGCGGATCCTTCAGTCCGCCGGGATTTTTGATGTGAAGGTGCGTCATGTATCGGGCAGTCTGACCGATCACTATGACCCAAAATCAAAGACGGTAAATCTGTCCGATCCGGTCTGCAATTCCACATCGGTTGCGGCGATCGGCGTTGCCGCCCATGAGTGCGGCCACGCAATCCAGCATGCAAGGGGATATGTGCCGCTTTTACTGCGCTCTGCGCTTGTCCCGGCCGCGAATTTTGGCTCTATGCTGGCATGGCCGCTCATCCTGATCGGTGTGCTCATCAACAGCAGATCCTCCATGTTCATCATCAATCTGGGAATTTTTTTGTTTTCTCTGGCTGTGCTGTTTCAGCTGGTTACGCTCCCGGTGGAGATAAATGCTTCCACAAGGGCGTTAAAACAGATCGAGACCTTGGGAATCCTGGGCGGGCAGGAGCTGGGATATACCAGGAAGGTGCTGACCTCAGCCGCCCTCACCTATGTGGCAAGCGCGGCTTCTGCGATCTTACAGCTCCTTCGGATCATCCTCTTATTTGGAGGAAGACGGCGTGACTGAATCGGTTAATGTAAGAGAACTGGCTCTGGAATGTCTGATAGAGATATTGGAACAGGATAAATACAGCCATCTCGTTTTACGCGATGTGCTGGACAAATATTTGTATCTCGATAAGCAGGAACGGGCGTTTCTGACAAGACTGGTGGAGGGTACCATTGAAAAGCTTTTGCAGATGGATTATGTGATCAATCTCTACTCTAAGACGAAGGCGGACAAAATGAAACCGCTTATCCGCAACCTGCTTCGCCTGAGCGTCTATCAGCTTTGCTATATGGACAGCGTACCGGATGCGGCGGTGTGCAATGAGGCGGTAAAGCTTGCAAAGAAGCGCGGATTTTCACAGCTTTCCGGTTTCGTCAACGGCGTCCTCCGAAATATCGCAAGGAATCGGGAAAGCATAACCTATCCGAATCTCTCCATCCGGTATTCCATGCCGGAGTGGATCATAGAACAATGGGAAAAACAGTTCGGAAAGGAAAAAACGGAATGTCTGTTGCAGGCGTTTTCGGTCAGAAGACCGATCACGGTGCGGGTAAATACGGAAAAGACCACTCCCGTGGAACTTAGGGACAGGCTTAGGAAAGCAGGAGCTAAGGCTGTCGTCAATCAGGAGGTTGACTATGCGCTTGAGATAGACCGGGTGGATTCCATCAGCGCCCTTCCCGGCTTTTGGGAGGGAGAATTCTATGTGCAGGATATCAGTTCCATGATGGTGGCGGAAACAGCGTCCCCTGAGAGGGGGCAGTATATCATCGATGTGTGCGCCGCTCCGGGAGGAAAAAGCATACATCTTGCAGAACTGCTTCAGGGAACCGGACATGTGGAGGCAAGGGATCTGACGGAATATAAGGTCGGTCTGATCGAGGAAAACATTGTCCGCCACGGGATCTCCAATATGGAGGCGGTAAAATGGGATGCAACGGTCTTTGACCCGGAGGCGGTGGAAAAGGCGGATATTTTGATCTGCGATCTCCCCTGCTCGGGACTTGGCGTTATCGGGAAGAAGACGGATATCCGCTATAAGATGAATGAAAAAAAGCAAAGGGAGCTGGTGCAGCTGCAGAGAAGCATACTCGATACGGTTTATTCCTACGTCAGGGTCGGCGGAACGCTCGTTTACAGTACATGTACGATCCACGAGGAGGAAAATGAAAAAAATGTGGAATGGTTCTGCGCAAAACATCCGGAGTTTTCCGTTTGTTCCATGAAACAGCTGCTTCCGGGTGAGGTTGGCGCGGACGGCTTTTTTATCGCCAGACTTGTGAGGGAAAACGATGGAAAATAAAGTGGATTTAAAGTCCATGAATTTCATAGAGCTTGCCGGATTCATTGAGGCGCTGGGGGAGAAAAAGTTCCGGGCGAAACAGGTGTATGAGTGGCTTCACATAAAGCAGGCCGAGGACTTTGACGAGATGACCAATCTTTCCAGGAACCTTCGGGAGAGGCTGAAAGAGAAGGCTCATATAACGCTGCTTAAAAAGGAAGCGGTGCAGATATCAAAACTGGACGGGACGAGGAAGTACCTGTTCATGCTGGAGGACGGAAATGTGATCGAGAGCGTCCTGATGAAATATAAGCACGGGAATTCCGTGTGCATATCCTCCCAGGCCGGCTGCCGTATGGGCTGCAGGTTCTGCGCGTCAACGCTGGACGGGCTTGAAAGGGGACTGTTGGCGTCGGAGATGCTGGATCAGATCTATCAGATCGGAAAGGACATCGGAGAGAGGATCTCCAATGTGGTTGTGATGGGGACGGGAGAACCTCTGGACAACTTTGACAATCTGCTTAAGTTTATCGAGCTTCTCACAGATGAGAACGGATTACATATCAGCCAGCGGAATCTGACGGTGTCCACCTGTGGGATCGTTCCGAAAATGAGGGAGCTTGCGGACCGGCAGCTTGCGATCACGCTGGCGCTGTCTTTGCACGCGTCCAATCAGAAAAAGCGCCGCGAGCTGATGCCTGTGGCAAATAAATATGATATTCATGAGGTGGTGGACGCCTGCAAATACTATTTTAAGAGAACCGGGCGAAGAGTGACGTTTGAGTACAGCCTTGTGGGCGGGGTAAACGATACGGATCAGGATGCGGAGGAACTTTGCAGACTGCTGCATGGGATGAACTGCCATGTGAATCTGATCCCCGTAAACCCCATTAAAGAAAGGGCTTATGTGCAATCCGATCCCGCTGCGGTGGCAGCGTTTAAAAGTAAGCTGGAAAAACACAAAATGAACGTCACGGTCAGAAGATCGCTTGGGAGTGATATAGACGGGGCGTGCGGGCAGCTGAGAAAAAGCTATATCGATCAATGAGAGTAATTCTTGTCCTTTTTTTTATATTATGTTAGAATAATCAAAGTTAATCAGAAATATGTTACTTCGAAAGAGTTACAGAGAAAGGAAACAAAACGTATGAGAACGTTTTCCATGACGGATACAGGCGTTAGGAGGGAAATGAATCAGGATTATTTCTTTTCTTCGGAGAAGGCAGTCGGAAATCTTCCGAATCTGTTTATCGTTGCGGACGGAATGGGCGGACATAAAGCCGGGGAGTATGCTTCAAGGTATACGATCGAGCGGGTGGTCGCGTCGGTTTTGCGAAATGAAAAGGAGGAACCGGTCAAAATTCTGAATGAAGCGATAAAGAAGGCGAATGAACTGCTCATTGCGGAGTCAAGAGAGGACGATTCAAAGAATGGTATGGGAACGACCCTCGTAGCGGCAACCATTATCGGGCATAAGCTTTTTGTGGCGAATGTCGGAGACAGCCGTCTGTATTTGATCGCCGACCGGATACGCCAGATCACAAAGGATCATTCTCTCGTAGAGGAAATGGTACGGCTCGGCGAGATGAAGGAGAGCGAGGCAAGAGAGCATCCCGATAAGAACATAATAACAAGGGCCATCGGTGCGGCTGACACGGTTGAGGTTGATTTCTTTGAGGTGGATCTGGGAGAGAAGGATACGATCCTGTTATGCACGGACGGACTTACTAATATGGTCGAGGACAATGTGATCGAAAAGATCATATTTGACTGGGATAACGTCGAGGAAGAAGTCAGAGCGCTGATCAGAACCGCAAACTCCAATGGGGGGCGGGACAATATTACCGCTATAATTATAAAACCATTTTCGGATGAGGTGAGAGCATGTTAACAGTAGGGATGTATTTAGCAGATAGATATGAAATCGTTGGCAAGGTCGGAGCGGGCGGAATGTCCGATGTCTACAAGGCAAAGGATCACATTCTGGGCCGTTTTGTGGCAATCAAGGTTCTAAAGCAGGAATTCTCGGAGGATCGGAGCTTTGTGACAAAATTCCGCACCGAGGCGCAGTCGGCAGCGGGCCTGGAGCATCCGAACATCGTAAATATCTATGATGTAGGAAGCGAAGAGGGGCTCCACTATATCGTAATGGAGTACGTGGAGGGGATCACGCTAAAGACCTATGTCGAGAAAAAGGATCAGCTTTCCTTCAAGGAGGCGATCAGCATTGCAATTCAGGTGGCAAGAGGTATTGAAGCCGCTCATAATAAAAATATCATCCACAGGGATATTAAACCGCAGAATATCATCATTTCCACGGAGGGCAAGGTGAAGGTTACGGATTTCGGCATTGCCCGGGCGGCATCCGCAAATACGATCAGTTCCGATGTGATGGGGTCTGTACATTATTCCTCCCCGGAGCAGGCGCGGAATGGATTTGTGGATAACCGCAGCGACATTTATTCCCTTGGAATCGTGATGTACGAGATGGTAACGGGGCGTGTTCCCTTTGACGGGGATACGACGGTTGCCGTTGCTATCCAGCATTTACAGGAGGAGATGGTAACTCCGAGCGCCTATGCGCCGAATCTTCCGGTAAGCCTTGAGAAGATCATCTTAAAGTGTACCCAGAAGAATCCTGACCGCCGTTACCAGAGCATTGCAGAGCTTCTCAGCGACCTGAGGAAATCTCTGGTAAGTCCGAATGAGGACTTTGTGGTGATTGCGCCGCTGGTGGATAACGGAAAGACCAAGGTCATAAGCGGTGAGGAATTGCAGCAGATCAAGGATGGCGTCGTTATCACAACGTCCGGGGATGAGGAGGACGAAGACTCTGCGGATGAGGACGACATTAAGGATGACGACGAGGAAGACGGCGGCATATTGAATCCGAAGATGGACAAAGCTGTAACCATTATGGGCATCGTTGTCGCGGTGATCATCGTGATCGTCATCATCTATTTCATCGGAAGTCTGCTTGGACTGTTCCGTTTCAGAAACAACAAGGGTACGGAGAGCCAGACGGAGACACAGACCCAGACAGAAACCGGGACAGGGGAAATGGTTCCTATGATTAAAATTGTGGGAATGAGCAAGGAGGAGGCTTCCGAGGCATTGGAGAATATCGGGCTTACCCTGTTTGTTGCGAAGGTTGAGGAATCCGACGAGGAGGAGGGAACCGTCCTTACCCAGAGCGTCAGCGAGGGAGAATCGGTGCTTGTGGGAAGCTATGTTGAGGTTTCCGTCGCAGCAGGAAGGACGGAGGTTCTGATCACCGTTGAGAATGTTGTCGGAGCCAGCGAAAGCGATGCGGTAAGCAGGCTGACAGCCCAGGGACTCGTGGCAGATAAGAGCTATGAATACAATGAGACTGTCCCGGCCGGGCAGGTGATCTCCCAGAATCCGACCTCAGGAAGCACGGTAAGCGAAGGGGCTGCCGTAAAGCTTGTCATCAGTCAGGGCGTGCAGTCGGTAAGCGTGCCGAGCGTACTCGGCAAGGATCAGGCCGCCGCACAGAGCGAGCTTACCTCCGCGGGCCTTGTGGTTTCAGGTGTGTCGCAGGAATACAGCGAAACCGTCGCAGCGGGGCAGGTCATCAGCCAGAGTATTGCCGGAGGCAAGACCGTGGCATACGGAACGGAGATTTCTCTCACCGTAAGCCTCGGGGCGGAAACGGTATATTACAGCTTTAACTATACGCTCACGGTTCCGGCGGAGGCGACGAAGGCGGACATCACGCTGACCGACAGCAACGGGAATGTTTTAAGCAGCTGGAAAAAAACAACCGTAGATCCGGGGGCAAGCTATACGATCTCCCAATCCAATATCACAGGCTCATCCTCGGGAACGCTCTCGGTGACATGGTATACGACGGAGACGGACGAGGAGGGAAATACCTCGGATGTTGAGTTGAGTTCCCAGACAAACGCCGTTAATTTTACAAAACAGTAATCATATATGCAGGGAAAAATCATAAAAGGAATCGCCGGTTTCTACTACGTCTATGTGGCAGAAACCGGTGTCTATGAATGCAGGGCAAAGGGAGTTTTCCGAAAACAAAAGATCAAGCCGCTGGTGGGGGATGATGTGGAGATCGCGGTCATCGACGAGGCAAAGAAGACCGGGAACGTGGAGAATATCCTCCCGAGAAAGACAGAACTGGTTCGCCCGACGGTAGCGAATGTGGATATGGCGCTCCTCGTTTTTGCGGCGGCAAAGCCGGACCCCAATTTTAATCTGCTGGACCGGTTTTTGTGTATGATGGAATACCAGAAGGTGCCGGTGGCGATCTGCTTCAACAAGTGCGATCTTGTGACGGAGGAAGAACAACAACAGTTAGAGTCAATCTATCGTCCCGCCGGGTATCCGGTTATTTTTACCAGCGCTAAGTCCGGAGAAAATGTTGACAGGCTCCGGGAAATGCTTTCGGGGAAGACAACAACGGTCGCCGGCCCCTCCGGCGTTGGAAAATCGTCGCTTATCAACGGGCTTCAGGACGAATTTCACATGGAGACAGGGGCTATCAGCGCAAAGATCGAGCGGGGAAAGAATACAACGCGCCATTCGGAGATCGTACCGGTTTCGGAAAATACCTTTATTATGGATACGCCGGGGTTTAGTTCTCTGGATGTTCCGGGAATGGAAAAGGAAGATTTGTTTAAGTGTTACCCGGAATTTGTGCAGTATGAGCCCTATTGCCGTTTTCAGGGCTGCAGCCATGTAAGCGAACCGGATTGCGGGGTCAAACAGGCGCTTGAGGAGGGCAGGATCCATAAAGAACGTTACCGCAACTATGTTTTACTCTATGAGGAAATGAAGAATATCCGCAAATATTAGGAGGAAGCCATGAATTGTTTATCTCCATCAATTTTATCCGCAGACTTCTCACGGCTGGGAGAACAGATCCGCCTTCTGGATGAAGCCGGCGCCCAGTACGTGCATATTGATGTTATGGACGGAAGCTTCGTGCCGAGCATATCTTTTGGGATGCCGGTGATAAAGTCTGTCCGCAAATGCACGGACAGGATGTTTGATGTACATTTGATGATCGATGAGCCCATCCGCTATATCGATGAGATTGCGGAGGCGGGAGCGGATATTATCACCGTACATGCGGAAGCGTGCAGGCACCTTGACCGGACGATCGAGGCCATCAAAGAAAAGGGACTGCTTGCGGGCGTTGCATTAAATCCGGCAACCCCCTTGGAGACGATCCGTCTGATTCTTCCGAAGGTGGATATGGTGCTGGTCATGACGGTTAATCCGGGCTTCGGAGGGCAGAAGCTGATTCCGTATACGGTGGACAAGGTGGCGGAACTGAAGCGCATGCTGATAAAGACCGGAAATAAAGCGGATATCGAGGTCGACGGCGGCGTGACGATTGAAAACGTAAAGACGCTTTTGGATGCGGGGGCGAATGTTATTGTCGCCGGAAGCGCCGTATTTCATGGGGATATTGAAAAGAATACAGAAGACTTTTTGGCAATATTAGGATAAGGAGCATATATGAGGGGACTAATTGTAAGCGGCGGGACCGCAGATGACGAACTGGTATGTGACATGATGAAAAACGGCGGGTATGAGATTGTAATCGCGGTGGATGCCGGAATGGAGGTTTTGTACCGCCATCATCTGACGCCGGATATTATTGTCGGGGATTTTGACTCGGTTTCAGCAGAGGCTTTTTCCAGCTTCCGTCAGAGCGACAGGATTGAGTTCGTCGAGCTTAATCCGGTGAAGAACAGTACGGATACGGAGTGCGCTCTTTTGGATGCGATAAGCAGGGGAGCGGTCTTTTTAACGATTTTGGGAGGCACCGGAAACCGTCTGGACCACGTGCTTGCAAATATCAGCATTCTTGCCATCGGCATTGACAATCATGTGGAGATTGAGCTGATCGATACGAACAACCGCATCCGTATGATCGATAAGCCGATGACCCTTGGCAAAAAAGAGCAGTTCGGCAAATTTGTTTCGATCATTCCCTGTTCGGATGAGGTGACGGGCGTGACCCTGACGGGATTTAAGTACGAACTCACGGATTATACCATGACAGGGGGGAATTCTCTGGGGGTCAGCAACGAGATCGAGGGGGAAACGGCTGAGATCTCCCTTCGCACCGGAAGGCTTCTGGTGATTGAGTCCAGAGATTAGCTATTGGACGCAAGGGAAGCGCTTTCCTCTTTACGGAGGAAACACTTTGGATAAATATAATGTAAAGCTGTATGTACACGTCACAGACGAGGAAAAAGAAAAAGAAGTACAAAATGTTGAGAAAATGCTTAAAATCATTTAAAATTGGTGTAGTAATTGGTGTAGTAAAAATGTAGAGAAAGGCAGAAACACTTGAAAATCAAGGATTTCTGGATAGGTAAAGATAAAAATGAAATTAGGAATCGTGGGGCTTCCTAATGTTGGAAAAAGCACATTGTTTAATTCCCTGACAAAGGCGGGGGCGGAATCGGCAAACTATCCGTTCTGTACCATTGACCCCAATATCGGGATCGTAGCCGTTCCGGATGAGAGGATCAAAAAGCTTGGAGAGCTGTATCATACGAAAAAGGTAACTCCCGCCGTGATCGAGTTTGTGGATATCGCGGGCCTTGTGAAGGGAGCAAGCAAGGGAGAGGGGCTGGGAAATCAGTTCCTTGCCAATATCCGGGAGGTAGATGCGATCGTTCACGTGGTGCGCTGTTTTGAGGATTCCAACATTGTGCATGTGGACGGCAGCATTGATCCGGCGAGGGATATTGAGACCATCAATCTGGAACTGATCTTTTCCGATATCGAGATTTTAGAGCGGCGTATTGCAAAGGTGGCAAAACAGGCAAGAATGGACAAGACGCTTGCAAAGGAGCTTGAACTTCTGGAAGCGGTGAAAAAACACTTAGAGGACGGAAAGATGGCAAGAACCTTCGAGGTGCCGGAGGACGAAGATATGGCGGCTTGGTTTGCCTCCTACAATCTCCTCACGGCAAAGTCCACCATCTATGCCGCAAATGTTGCGGAGGATGATCTGGCGGAGGACGGCGCAAAAAATGAGTATGTGCAGGCGGTCCGCCGGATGGCAGAGGAAGAAAACAGCGAGGTGTTCGTGATCTGCGCCCAGATCGAGCAGGAAATCGCCGAGCTGGACGAGGATGAGAAAGCCATGTTCTTAGAGGAGCTTGGATTGAAGGAGTCCGGTCTTGAAAAACTCATCAAGGCAAGTTACAGCCTGCTGGGGCTTATCAGCTTTTTGACGGCAGGGGAGGACGAATGCCGTGCATGGACGATCAGGAAAGGAACCAAAGCGCCGCAGGCTGCGGGAAAAATCCACAGCGATTTTGAGCGTGGATTTATCAAGGCGGAGGTGGTAAACTATCAGGATCTGCTGGACAACGGCAGCCTTGCGGCCGCAAGGGAGAAGGGAATCGTCGGGATGGAAGGAAAAGAGTATGTGGTCAAGGATGGCGATGTGATCCTGTTTAGGTTTAACGTATAAAGGTAAGGAGAGCGGCGGAGGCAAAGATCCCTGTTTGATCGCGTCCGGCCGTACATAGAAACATATGCAGGAAGCAAAACGCATAAGATAGATCAAAGGAGGTCTGTTTTATGCGTTTTTCTGATTTTTGCAACAAGGAAGTCATCAATGCCAACGATTGCAGATGTCTTGGAAATGTGAGGGATATAGAGATCGACATAGACTGCGGTCATATAAAAGCCATCATTGTTCCGGGACCGGGGAAATATCTGGGCTGCTTTATGCGGGAATTCGAATTTTGTATACCCTGGGTTAAGATTATTCGGATTGGACCCGATATAATACTTGTGGATTTGGATGAACATGAGATGAAAAAGAAAATCTAGCGTTGACACGAACGACGAGGAAAGATATACTAAAAGCATATTTTTATGTGCATTTTGCACATATGGAGGTTGACGAATGAAGTGTCCATTTTGTAGTAGTGAGAATACAAGGGTAATTGATTCGAGACCGGCTGATGATAATAATTCCATCCGCCGCCGCAGATTGTGCGATGATTGCGGTAAGCGTTTTACAACGTATGAGAAGGTGGAGACGATTCCCCTCATTATAATCAAGAAGGATAACAATCGTGAACAGTACGACCGCACGAAGATCGAGGGCGGCGTGCTTCGGGCGCTCCACAAGCGTCCGGTTTCCATGGACAAGATCACCCGGATGATTGATGAGGTGGAGACGGAGATCTTCAACCGTGAGGAAAAGGAAATCCCGAGTACGGTGATAGGAGAACTGATCATGGATAAGCTCAAGGAATTGGATCAGGTCGCCTATGTAAGATTTGCATCCGTATACCGTGAATTTAAAGATGTAAATACCTTTATGAATGAATTAAAAAAGATGCTGGTATAATGATCATTGACAGTTGTTGGAGGATGAATGAGCGTATCCGTCATTGGCCCGCAGCCGGGCTGTTATCAGAACAACTTCATAAAGCTAAGCGGCGCTCCTGAGCCGCAGCCTCTAAAAGCGGAGGAATTGCAGGATATACTGCCGGAAAAGCAGGGGACAAGGGAGTCTGCTGCCGGGGAACAAGGCGCAGGGCATGATACTGCTGATAGCCAAAGCTTTAATTCCTATGATTTCGCACAGCTGTATCGGCAGGATGAGATTTTTGCCCTGAAGGGGATCGACAGCGATATCAACAGTCTGGATGTGGAGAAGGCGGTCGGCAATCTGGATAAGGATCAGATTCTGCAGCAGTATCAGTATTTTGTAGGGGACGGAGCCCTGACGTCCGCAAAGAAGGGAAAGGCCCCCGAGGCTATGCCAAGATCGGGAGAAAACTTTTTTCTTTGACATGGGAATACAGACCGCTATAAACGGTATGAGGATGGATGATGTGCAGTTTTTTTTATCCTGGGGAGTACCTGGAATCGACATATGCAATTGATTTTGACAAATTATATAAAGACGGGTACCGGGGGATCATCTTTGATATTGATAATACGCTGGTTCCCCACGGAGCGCCTGCCGATGAGCGGGCGATTTCTTTGTTTGCCCATTTGAAGGAGCTGGGCTATCGCTGCATGCTGCTGTCAAACAACCAAAAGCCACGGGTAAAGATGTTTAATGACGCGGTTCATGTGGATTATATCTACAAAGCGGGAAAGCCGAAGCCCTCCGGTTACCGTAAGGCGATGGAGCGGCTTGGCACGGACACGACAAACACGCTGTTTGTGGGCGATCAGATCTTTACGGATGTGATGGGGGCAAATATAGCGGGAATCCGGACGATCCTTGTAAAGCCGATCAATCCGAAGGAGGAAATCCAGATCGTATTGAAGAGGTATCCGGAGGCGGTCATTTTATTCTTTTATAGGATTCATCGGAAATTGTTCGGAGGAAAATACGAATCCTCTGAAAAATAAATAATGGGCAGGCGGCAAGAAAACAGATTTCTTGCCGCCTGCTTTGTTTGAACAGAAAAATTGTCCCGCCCTCATTCTTAATCCAGATAAAAGCTGCTTAACATATTTGTGACCCGCGCGTACCAGTATGCGGGAAGAAATTGTGAAAAACATAAGGACATTTTCCCCGAGGCAGTACTGATGGACGAAAATGCCGCACAGAAAGCTCATGCCAAGTCCGATCTGCGTGTTTTTCGAATTCTGCCGCAATGCGGAGCAGTTGATTCGGTTTCCCAGATCCTTATGGCGGAAAGTGATCAGGATGGTGAAAAGCGCAAGCAGCTCGCCGACGATGGCGGAGAAGGAGCCGATGCCCGAAGAAATTGAAGAAATGCAAAAAAAAGAAGCGAAAAAGGATAAACTGCACCAGAATTATCTGAAGCGGAAAGCCGACGGCAAACAGAAAGAATATGAGGAACGCACCAAAGCAGCCAAATATAGACGGCAGGGGATATAGGTAATGAAACGCTTATATCCCTTTTTCGTGCGGCATTTAACGGGTAAATTCCGAATCCGGATAAAAAAGAAAGATAATAAAATATATGCCATAAATGCTCAAAACGGCAAAATCAAGCGTTAAAAAGCGTAAGAAAAGATAAAATGTATGCGGAGCGCAATTACGCACTCTGACCGCACCCATTATTCCACGGGAGGAATGGTGGGAATTTTTATGTCATGGAGGGATGTTATGGAAAAGAAAAATTTTTCTACGAAGAAGATCATAGGCTATATGCGCGTGAGCAGCAGGGAGCAGAACGAGGACAGGCAGAGGA
>CAYROM010000026.1:0-30388 GCA_964425905.1 uncultured Lachnobacterium sp.
TCAGAGACGTAACTCCGGTTCCTCATAATGGATGTCGTCCACCAAAGCGCAGAAGAGTTTAATTAGGAGGGATAGATTGAGATGGCAGTTAATAAAGTACCTGTACTGAAAAGATGCAGATCTCTTGGCTTAGAGCCAAGTTATTTAGGATATGATAAGAAGTCTAAAAGAAACTTACAGAGAGCAAACAGAAAGGTTTCTGAGTACGGACTTCAGTTGAGAGAAAAACAGAAAGCTAAATTCATCTATGGCGTATTGGAGAAGCCGTTCCACAATTACTATATTAAGGCTGACCGGATGAAAGGCCTGACCGGTGCAAACCTGATGACCATGCTTGAGTCCAGACTGGATAATGTTATTTTCCGTCTGGGATTTGCAAGAACAAGAAGAGAGGCAAGACAGATCGTTGACCATAAGTTTGTTACGGTAAACGGAAAAGTTGTTAATATTCCTTCTTATCTGGTAAAAGCCGGTGATGTGATCGAGATCAGGGAGAGCAAGAAGAGCACGCAGAGAATGAAAGATATCGTTGAAGTGGCTGGAGGAAGACTTGTTCCGGAATGGTTAGACGTTGATTCTGAGAAGCTGCAGGGAACCGTTAAGGAATTACCAACTCGTGAGCAGATCGATGTCCCGGTTGATGAGATGCTTATCGTCGAGTTATATTCTAAGTAATTTTCATATCAGGCGGATCAGGGCGGCGGCCGGATCCGTATAGATAAGCATAGAATTCAAAGAAGGAGGGACTTTGTAGTGTTCGATTTTGAAAAACCGAAAATTGAGATTGCTGAAATTTCAGAAGACAAGAAATACGGCAGATTTGTTGTAGAACCTTTGGAAAGAGGGTACGGTACAACGCTTGGTAATTCATTGAGAAGAATTATGCTCTCTTCATTGCCCGGAGCAGCCGTAAGCCAGGTCAAGATTGACGGAGTCTTACATGAGTTCAGTTCCATTCCCGGAGTAAAGGAAGACGTTACTGAGATCATCATGAACATCAAGAATCTGGCAATCCGTAACAACAGTTCTACAAATGAACCTAAGGTTGCTTATATCGAATTCGAAGGTGAAGGCGTAGTTACAGCAGCAGATATTCAGGTTGATTCTGATATCGAGATCCTGAACCCTGAATTGGAAATCGCCCATTTAAACGGTGGTACAGATTGTAAGTTATATATGGAGCTTACCATCACAAAGGGCAGAGGATACATTAGTGCTGATAAGAATAAGACAGAGGACACTCCAATTGGTGTAATCGCAGTAGATTCCATCTATACTCCTGTTGAGCGTGTAAATCTGACCATCGAGAATACCCGTGTAGGTCAGGTTACCGATTTTGACAAGCTGACTTTGGATGTATATACCAATGGAACCTTGGAGCCGGATGAGGCAGTAAGCCTTGCGGCTAAGGTATTAAGTGAGCATTTAAGTCTGTTTATCGATTTATCGGACGCAGCGATACAGGCAGAAGTCATGATTGAAAAAGAGAACGATGCACAGGAGAAGGTTCTCGAAATGAACATCGATGAACTGGAACTTTCCGTGCGTTCTTACAACTGCTTAAAGCGGGCAGGAATCAACACGGTTGCAGAGCTGATCAACAAGACTCCGGAGGATATGATGAAGGTTCGTAACCTCGGACGCAAATCTTTGGAGGAAGTATTGGCAAAGCTGAAAGAATTAGGTTTAGAGTTAAACAGAGGCGAAGAGTAAAGCCGCATTTAAAAATGGCTCATACAGGCAGGGATAGTAAGACCAAAGAGCGTGGAACTGTCTGCCCGATCCTGAACGCAGGATTGCATGAGTG
The DNA here is from genome assembly GCA_964425905.1 of uncultured Lachnobacterium sp. GTDB lineage: Bacteria > Bacillota > Clostridia > Lachnospirales > Lachnospiraceae > Roseburia. The sequence continues at coordinate 1,808 of CAYROM010000026.1, forward strand.
GCAGCTGATACCGACACGGAAGGCAGAAAGCATTCCGGCGGTATCATAACAAGATATGATGTCTGGCAGTAAGACCGAAGAGCGTGACCGGGCGTCCCACAAAATGGAGGAAAAACAAATGGCAAAGTATCGTAAATTAAGCAGAACATCAGACCAGAGAAAGGCATTGTTAAGAGGTCAGGTGACCGCGCTTATCGCAAACGGAAAGATCGTAACAACCGAGGCTAAGGCTAAGGAAGTTCGCAAGATCGCAGAGGGCTTGATCGCTTCTGCAATCCGTGAGAGAGACAACTTTGAGGAGGTTACCGTAACCGCTAAGGTTGCCCGCAAGGACAAGGACGGTAAGAGAGTAAAGGAAGTTGTAGACGGCAAGAAAGTTACCGTATATGACGAAGTTGAGAAGAAGATCAAGAAGGATCTGCCTTCCCGTCTTCACGCAAGAAGAGAGATGCTTAAGGTTCTCTATCCTGTAAAGGAAACCGTTGAGGGAAAGAAGAAGGCTGCCAAGGAAGTTGATCTTGTGGCAAAATTATTTGACGAGATCGCACCGAAGTATGCAAACCGCAACGGTGGTTACACCAGAATCGTAAAGATCGGCCAGCGCAAAGGTGACGGAGCGCTTGAGGTAGTTCTGGAACTTGTATAATTGAAAATGCCAATCGGCGCCTGCAATTGCAGGCGCTTTTTTTGCCCTTGTGCAATTTGCCTGCTCTATTTTGCCATAAAAAAACAAAAAAAAGAAAAAAAATTGCAAAAAAATATCTAAAAAAATCGAAAAGGGTATTGAACTAATATCATTTAACCGATAATTTAAAAGAGTTGAAATAGAGAAAATGAACTATAATTTTTCTGGAGAATAATATGATCGTATATGATAGGGAGAAGATGGCCCCATCAAAAGAGGGAATATATCCAAATCTGGAGAGCCTGTATAATACGGTGATCCTTGATACCCGGGAACACATGGAGCGGGTTGGCAGATATAGTGCGGTATTTTATCATCGATTGTGGGAACGGATACCGGATCGGATGGAATGCTTCTTTGACGTGAGTTTTACGCAGGAGTGCGAGCGGTTATTTTGTCTGCATGATTTGGGAAGAGTGTATATTCCAAACGAGATTTTGAATAAGATCGGGCAGCTGACAGAGGAGGAACGGACGATTATACAGAATCACACGATTTACGCAAAAAACGCGGTCAAGGCTGTTTATCATTTTCCGTACGAAGGCAAACTATTAAATCATTTCTACGATATCGCGTTGTATCACCATGAAAGATATGATGGAAAGGGCTATCCGGAGGGAAGGGCGGCAGAGGACATACCGCTGTCCGCTCAGATTTGCGCGCTGGCGGATGTATTTGACGGAATCACCAGCTGGAAGCCATATAAGACCAGACAGACTACTCGAAAACAGGCGGGAGAGATCATTTTATCCGAGGCGGGGAAGCAGTTTGATCCGCTGCTTGCGGAAATCTTTGTCGAAGCAATTCCAGAGTTACCAAATGAATAATATAGGTTAGGATGAGAAATGAAATTACCAATAGGAAAGAATAAAGTAAAAATCCCAAAAGATAATAAAATGCCGAGGCGTTCGATCTTAAGCCGTTTTGACTGGTATAACAAATTCCGTCATTGGTGGCTTGGAAGGGTCAGCGTGACACGCAGCCTTTTCCGGGTCAAGGCAGCGCAGCAGACAGTTTTGATCCTGATCATCGTATTGGCGGTGTGCTATGTTATGGCGGCATTCTACACCCAGTCCGGCGAGTTTGTTGTCAGCATAAACCGGGATATGGCAAATGACGGATTTCTGCTTTCGGAGACCACAGATTTTTCCGAGCGCCTGATCACCCTGCATGGAACGGCGGTTACAGCGGCGACAAATGTAAATATTGTGGATATCGACCGAAATGTCATGAATGTTGACGGCGACCACAACAATATGAATTATCTGGCGTATACCTTTTATCTGGAGAATAATACCGATGAGACGCGCAACTATGTGTGGCAGCTTCGCCTGAAAAACCATACCAAGAATGCAGAGCAGGCGGCGTGGATCATGTTCTTTATGAATGGGGAAATGACCATCTATGCGGAGCCGAATGCGGATGGTGGTCCGGAACGGCAGTTCTCCACGACGGAATTTCCATTCATGGATTATGCGAGCGAGCAGGAGCTTACGATGATGACCCAGCTTGACGGTACGGATTCCGGGTATATCACAAGAGAAAAATTGAGCGATATGGGACTGAGCTCGGCAGACGGCGTATACCAGCTGCTTGCGGTACCCTTTGAAGCGGACGATATGGTTTGCTCGGGAATCCGGGAGGACATTGATCCGGGAGAATATGACAAATTCACCGTAGTAATATGGATAGAGGGGGAGGATCCGGAGTGTGTCGATGATATTATTGGCGGAACAATCGAATTGGCAATGACGTTTACATATTAAGAGGATGGGAGGAATTATGAAATGCAAATAGGAAGAAAAAAACTGCGAAGTTCCATTGTCATGTGCGCGGCGACCGTCCTGCTGCTATCGGGTGCGACATATGCATGGTTTACTGTGGGAAATACCGCGAGAGTAGAGAGCATGATGCTTACCGTAGCGTCGGAAGGGAATCTGTATATAGCTGATACAGAGGCGGGGCTTAGCCTGCACAATAGTGAGATGGATATAGGAACGGGAATGGGAAAAACGCTGTATCCATGTACGACAGCAGACGGTAAAAACATGTTAAAGCCGGTATATGCCACGAATGACCGGGTGTCGGGAACTTCGCCGATCTCGGATGCGGAGAAGGACGTATACTACTACGAGACGGACATCTGGCTTGAAGTGGAAGAGACGCTTGGCGAGGGAATGAGCGCGAATACCTATGATATCACTCTCGGAAAGAGGGAGGACAGCGACGGAGGCTCATACGTCAATGCGTCGGATACCAGTACACATCCGGAATATTGTATCAGGATCAGCTTTGAGCTGCAGGACGGAACGGTGGCTGTGTATGAGCCGAACTGCAATGCGTCGCTCAACGGGACGGCAGGAACGGATTATGCTTACAGCGATGTGTCAGGACTTTCAAGCGCATTTTCCATCGTACATACGCAGACTACGGCCGGCGTATTTATTGGGGAGAGCGGAAAGGTTTACTATGAGGATGATTCCGGCCCGCTGTTCAGCGTGAAGGGAAATACGCCGATGAAAGTGAAAGTGCGAATCTGGTTTGAGGGAACGGATCATGACTGCATGAACCAGATACAGACCCAAAGCCTTATAGGACAAATAAAATTTGTTTCACACAAACAGGAGAACTAAACGATGAATGGATTTTTCTATTACTTTTATAATATGATGAGACACATATTTGCGCTTTTGTGGGCAATCGTGGTTGCCGTTTGGAATGCAATCGCAGGAATTCTGGACATTAACTTTTACATCCGGTTATTTGACAGCTATGAGGATGAAATGACGCCGGTAGGATGGCTTGCGGCGCTGATCGTCCACATTATCATTCTGCTGATTTTTATCCTGATCGTGTATCTGATCGTGCGCGGCGTGCGGGTATTGCTCCGTTTTAAGGTTCCGGTGGTAGAGTATGAGCGCATGAAAGACGAAGTAGTAACGCTGAAGCGTGAAATCATGAAGGCAAACTATGAAAAGGATAAGATCCTTGCCATGAAGATAACGGAGCTGGGGATGGAGGTCAATCCGGAACTTACCGAATCCGGTCTGGATGAAAGGCTTGAAGAACTTGAGGTTTCAGAGAATTCCGAGGCGGTGGAGAGAATGATGCAGGCATATGAGGAAAATATTGCCGGCGCAGAGGAAGAAACGGCGGCAGCTGAGACCGCGCAGAAGGAAATCACGGCAGAGGAGCTTGCCGAGATGGAAGAGAGAAAGGATCTGCGAAGATGGGAAGTATTTCATTTCGATGGGGAGCGCCGTTTTCCGAGGCTTACCTCCGTGGATCAGACCTATCTGGCTCCGGGCTATGAGGCTCCGTCCTATCGGAGAGATTACAACCTTGAGGAGCTTTGTGTCCAGTTCCGCAATTTTGCGGCAGGACGGCTTGGCCTGTACTATGAACTGGAGGTCATCAAACAGGTATTTGCCTCCTTTGGCGCTGCAAAAATGCTGATCCTTCAGGGTATCTCCGGAACAGGTAAAACCTCCCTGCCATATGCATTGGGACAATTCATCGAGAATCCGAGCCTTATTTGTGCAGTACAGCCCTCCTGGCGCGACCGCACGGAGCTGTTTGGCTATTACAACGACTTTACGAAAAAATATACCGAGACGGAATTTTTAAAGACCTTGTATGAGGGCCATTATCAGGAGGATCTGCGCTTTGTCATTCTCGACGAGATGAACATTGCGAGGGTAGAGTATTACTTCGCGGAAATGCTTTCTATTCTCGAACTTCCGAGGGAGGAAGAGCGCTATGTTTCGGTTGTATCCAACGGCGCAAACGGAGACCCGAATAAGATGATAGACGGAAAGATCTGGATACCATCTAACGTGCTGTATGTCGGAACCATCAATAACGATGATTCTACCTTTGCGGTAGCGGATAAAGTATATGACAGGGCGATCCCGATCGATCTGGACGATAGGGCCGCGCCGTTTGAGACGCCGGAAACTCCGTCCATGAGAGTAAGCTATACCTATCTGCAGGAACTTTACGAGGAAGCAAAGCAGGCGCATCCGGTATCCGATGAGATGCTTGTGGAGCTGGACAAGCTGGACAATTATCTGATCAAGCATTTCCGCATTACCTTTGGAAACCGTATTCTGCGTCAGATAAAGGATTTTGTACCGTGTTATATAGCATGCGGCGGCACAGAGCTTGGCGGAATTGATTTTATGTTTGCAAAGAAGATCCTTCGCAAGTTTGAGTCTTTTGGACTTGGATTTATCCGGGACGAGATCGATGGCCTGATCCTGTATCTGGAAAAGACCTTCGGCGAGGAAGAAATGAAGCTTAGCCGGGAATATCTAATGAGATTAAAGAAAATGAGCGGAAGCTGAAAAGGTGATATAGATGGTTTACGACGAGTATTCTGATCCAATAAAAAGTACATATGCCAGAATGACGGAGGACAGGGGCAGGCTGTCAGATGACCAGTTTTACAAATATTTCTATAATTTGTTGGAGACCGGTGAAAACTATGCTGATTTTTCCTTTGTCCGCCTGGTCAAGTCCGTGGACGAGAAGTGGGTCAGGGAGATCGAAAAGGCGCTTCCTTCCCTGCAACATGTCATCCTTAATCCCAGGAAATTTATTGAGGAGGAAAGGGAGATCGTAAACATTGCAATCGCCCGCAATATCTCTGCCGAATCTGTGCGGCACCTGTTACAGCACAGCAATTATATCGATGAATATGATCAAAAGAGCGGAAAGGTAATACCCAACCGTATTTTGAATATATACCGGGAGGAAAGCCTGAATATCTATGAGAACCGTTTTATCTGCACCTTGGTGGGAGAATTGCAGTTTTTTGTCAACAAGCGGTTCAATGTGATATTCGGGGCAAGCAAGGATGAACTCGGCGCGTATCTGGAAATGAATTCCCATGTAGATAACTATACCGAGACCGTGGATTATAAACTCCAGATCAAAATCCGGGACAAACAGACGGACAAGGTAAACGAAAATAACCAGAAGGATATTTTCAGCCGGATCATTGCCATCCATCGCATGGTGAACACGCTGGCAGGGAGCGATTTTATCACGACGATGCGCAAATTTCCGAGTGTCCGCCATCCGATCGTAAAAACAAATGTGATCGCCAAGAACAGAGAGTATAAAGCATGCCATGCGCTGTGGAATTTTCTGCAGTCCTATTCCCAGGTGGGAGTACAGGTCAACCTGCTCCGGCAGGATCCGGTTATATCCCGGGAATTTGAGAAGGACATATACGATTCCTTTGTATGGAATTATGCGATGCTGCACAACTATCTGGAGGGCGTTGACAAGCTCAATATTGACCGCCAGCCCCGAAAGAAGGAGATGGATACCCGGTATATCCGTCAGGTGCTGGAGGAGATTGTGCAGGGGATGCCGGATATGCCGGACTCAACTCTGCGCAAGATGGTACAGCGGGAGCTGACGGCTATCCAGACCCGCCGCAGACAGGAACAGAAAAAGGCGGAGAAGGCCCTGCGCAAAAGGAAGCAGCAGGAGAGAAATAATAAAAAACGATAATATTTATGAAGAAGATACTGGAATTTTTAGGAGAAACCATATTAACGATTATCATTATCGTTCTTTGTGTGCTGATTCTGCTGGTGGCAAACGGATATCATCCGAGTATCGGCGGTTATCAGATACTTCGCGTCATTACAGGGAGTATGGCGCCTGAAATTGAGCAGGACACGCTTATACTGATCCGCAAAACCGCCCAGGAGGATTTGAAGGTTGGCGATGTTATCACCTTTGAATCCACGGATCCCAGCCTGCATGGGATGTACAATACCCATCGTATTGTAGAAATCCGCGTCAGCAGCACGACCGGCGAACTCCAATATATTACCAAAGGCGACAGCAACAGCTCCGTAGATGCATATCCCGTCACCTACGACAGGATCGCGGGAAGACTGGTGCGGGAGATCCCCTTCGGAAATCTGATCGGAAAAGGATTGGAAAAGCTGACGGATGGGAGATATTACTTTCTGATCGTGCTCCTGCCGCTTTTTCTCTGCCTGATATCATATATGTGGCAGGTTTATGGCATATTATCAAAAGACCAAGAAGAGGAGGGAGAAAAGGATGAAGAAAAATCCTGATCCCAAAATTGTGATAAAAATAGAAATGCTTCTGTTAGTCGTTTTCTCCCTGATCGCGGTGACGGCGGCTTGGTTTGTGATTCAGGAGAGCGTCCGTGCAAACAATATTTCCCTGACCGCGGCCTCCGATGCATATATTCGCGTCGCGCTGACTCCGGGAGGGGAGGATGTGTTGAAGCTGCAGGAAAATGATGCCGGAAATGGCACAAGTACAAGCTGCGTGGATATTCAGTTGAATGACTATTATAATATGACCGGCAATAAGGTCATGGCGCCGGGGGTAAGCGGGCAGATGGATCTGTACATTACCTCCTTAAGCCCTACCGTCAATGAATGTGCAATTTCCCTCGACACGCTGCCGACATTTATTGAGGGCGTGCAGGAGGGCAGCAAAAGAGAAACCGAACTTTACAATCTGTTATCGGGACATATTCAGTATTATACCTCCTGCAACGAGAATGCGGCGGATTATTCAAAGCGTTACAGCGGAAGGATTACCGAAGATACGCCGCTTATAGTTTCGGGACTAAGGGACGGGGCGCAGGGCGCCGCCGCACCGGAAAAAAAGGTAACGATATATTGGGTATGGTTCTATGAGTATACCGATATTCCGGCGGAAGGCATTGCATATGCCGGATCGCGAACTGCAAAAATTCCGCTGCACCCGGAATTGTATTTTGATATGGATAAGTACGATAGCTCCCAGACCGGCGGATACAGTCTGGAAAATTTGATTACATTTTATGATTACGGAGACACCAAGATCGGTCTTGGGGTAGAAGATATTGCATTTCGGCTGAAAGTTCGATCGATTTCCGGTGATTGAGCATTTGAGGATAGGGTATGGAATCTGAAAAGGAATTAGAAAAGACGAAAAGATCAAAAACAATTAAGGGCAAATCATTTCTTGCCGCTATGCTGGCGCTGGCGCTGCTTATGGCGGCCGTTTCCGCGGCGTGGTATGTGATCAATTCCCAGCGGGAGATCAACAGCATTTCCGCGGACATTATGACGCCATATTTTTTGTATCTGCTGAATCCCGATGACGAGGAAGCCTTAAGCCTTACAATCGCCAATATACATCCGGGAGAGGTCAAGCAGGCGGTTATTTGTGTCAGCAATAAAAACCCGGATTCCGACGGAACCAGCGAATATGATATTTCCAAGGACAGCAGCTTTAGCTATGAGTTGGAGCTGGCGTATACGGAAAACCTGCCGGTGGAATATAATATATACCAATTATACCAATTGAGCGAAGAAGAGAAGGAAAATCTGAATGATCCGGAGCGGCAGAAGGTGGTAGCGGTAACCGATGAATACGGCGAGGAACAGATGTATTTTATTAAGGTTTCCGCCGATCCCCTTGACGCGGAGGATGTTTCGGAGAGCCGTCGGAAAGAAATGTACGGCGAGGATCAGGAGGGCATTGTCAATCTCGGAACCTACGAATTGTACAAAACCGACAATGCGGGCGATTATCTGCAGCTTGCAACTTCCGTTGACGCTGCCGATGAGACAGAATATGAAAAGGATTATTATTTGATTGAGATAATCTGGCCGGATGACAAGAGCTTCTCGGATTATCAAAAAGAGACGGATCTTGTCTATGTCATTGTAAAAGCGCTGCAGCCGCGTCCGGAGGAAAAGGAAACGAATTAGAAAATGAAAAGAACGATCAGAAAGCATAAAAAAAGAGAATACAGACAAAAGATAGGAAGTGCGGCAGCGCTGTTTATGCTTGTGATACTGGCGGTCAGCGGATGGCTGTATGCGAAATATTATGCGCAGGAAAGCCGTAAGGCTGTGACCACGGCGTCCGGTCTGTATTTTTCCAGCAACTGCCTTTCAAATGTGCAGCAGCTTGATGCAGAGCATCCGGAAACGTTCCCGTCATATGTGGATTCCAACCAATGGAACGGTGCGGGAGCAGCCACTCTGCCGATCCAGATCAATAATTATGACAACATATTGTTGTACAACGATCAAAATCTGAATATTACATATGATATTTATTTCTGCCTGCTTGACGATGACGACGCGGAGTATTCCATCTCTTATGAGGTAAACGGGACGGCGGTTAGCCAGACTTTGAAAAAGGGAGAGACGGTAACGCTAAAAGACCAGTATCTGCGGGGCGGAAGCGCTGTCCGAAATACGGTTACATTAAAGGTTGCCCCAAATACGGAAATCGACAGGGATACCTATATATCGGGAAGGGTTGCTGTCTGGGCGGTACCGACTTACCCGGATTATGTTGTAAATGCATACCAGCTGGCAGCATGTATACAGATGATGCCGACAAAGGGGGATTTTGAGTTTACCAGCGCGTTCACAATTGCGGAGAGCGTGGAAAGCGCATATGGGAAGGACGAGGCATCCGGTCAGGAATTGTTGAACGAGTATGTCGGCTTTGTGTACAATATCCGTACAACCGGCGAAATGAGGGGAATAACCCATTATTTTGAGATCACATGGGATAGTAATATGCTGGAAATAGATTCCTATAATACATATTATCTGGAAGCGGAGGAAAACGGCACGATTGTGGACAATGGGAACGGAACGAAAACTATGACCATTGAGGCTCTGCCCTATGCATCCATGAACATCAGCTTTTATAAGGCCCCGGAATTTAAGAGTGAGAATTTTTCTAGTGCAGAATCATTTAATGGCTTAGTGAATATTATAGATTTACAGCAATAAAGTTAGTTGGAGAAATTGGAGGAATACTGATGAGAAAAGAGAGAATGCTGCGTATATTTGCTGCTTTTATGGTTGCAGCTTTGCTTATTTCATCTGAATCAAATAGTATATTGCAGGCTGTTGCGATGGAGCTGATGTCAGCCGGAGTGACGGGAGCATCCATAGAGAACACGGAAGAACCGGAGAACACGGAAGAACCGGAGGACACGGAAGAACCGGAGAACACGGAAGAACCGGAGAACACGGAAGAACCGGAGAACACGGAAGAACCGGAGGATGTGACAGAAGCGATGCTTCAAGATATGCCAATGTTGTTTTCGTTTGCAGCACACGAACTGGGGACGGAAACGTTTCCGTCGACTATTGCGGAGCTGGAAGCATATGCGCAGGAAAGAAATTCGACAAATATCTCCATCAATAATTATCAGGATTGGTTAAATTTACAGGAACTTAGCAAACAGAGCAGTCTGGAGGGCTATACTTTTACGATCAACCCGAATCTGTCTCCGGGAGCGTCTACGGGAAAAATTTACGACCTGTCAGAGCTTGCGGAATTTTCCGGAATCGGCACGGAGAACACCCCGTTTAAGGGAAGTCTGAAGTGCTTTAGCTCGGACGGATATTATATCCAAACGGCGGTTCCGATATTTGCATATCTCTCTTCAGAGGCAACGATCAGCAATCTTTTGATTGAGTGTGTTGGCTCTAATTGTATTGCAGGAGTTGCGGATACCCTGACCGGAGCGGGAACCCTTGCTATCATGAACGTGTTTGTGTATGGAACCGTGGCAAACACGGATTCCGGCAAAAACCGCGGAGCGGCAGGAGGACTGTTTTCACAAATCGTAAATACGGAGGATACGCCGCTTCAGGTTTCCGTTCAGCTGGATGTCACCAACACAACCCATGACGGAATTGCGCTGGGTGTTACGGCGGAGGACAAGGATGACAATACTTCTTTATCCGTAAGAGGTATTTACAGCGGGGCGATTGCCGGAATCGTTACGGGCAATGTGGAGTGGGCATATGACGGTGAAGTTTCCTCAATCCGCAATACCACGATTACGGGAACATCCTATGCGGGTGCGGCCGGCATGCTGTTTGGGCTTATGGAGGGCGACGGAGAATATGAGCCGATTCTGTCTTTTGCATCGGACAGCACGATTACACCATGTATATCATCAAGCAGCAGTCTGGGAAGCGCCGGCGGTCTGGTCGGAAAAATGGAGAACGCTGTTTTGGACGCCTCCGAATACAGTATCACCATCGAGGGAAAGAATTCCACCGGAACCATAGATATCTATGCAAATTTAAATTCGGCTGACGTCTATGGCGGTGCGGGCGGAGCCGTCGGTTATTTGAAGGAATCCAAGGTGACAGAGAACAGCGCCATCATCGTAAAAAACGCTAAGATCCAGATTGCCAACGGCAAAGCAATTGCATCCGGCGGCGTGTTCGGAATGGTGGAGAATTCCGATCTGGGGAAAGAAACGGCAGAGGATACGGCGGGATTTAAAGTTTATAATGTTTCCGTAGGCGTATCGGGAAAAGCGGCGGTATATTCGGGCGGTGTGATCGGATACTATTTGCAGAGCAACAGCGGGATATCTAATATCCTGTCTTACACACAGGTATATAATTCCTATATCCAAAGCACGGCAGGAAATGCAGGGGGACTGGTCGGACGCGCCGAATTGACAAACGGTGAGGATTTCGAGATTTCGAACTGGTGCGTCTATGGAACCACAGCGACAAGCAATAACGTCGGGGGCGGAACCGGAGGCGTAGTCGGACGGGCGATTGGCGACAAAGACACAGATAGTACGCTTAAAATTTTTAATGGCGAGTGGAACAGCGGTGTAAATTCAGAGTACAGCCAGACCTATTACACGGGTGCGGAGCGTGTGTGGGATTTAAACAATAATGTGGGAGGAATCATCGGCTATACACAGACTGTCAATTGCAGTATCGATTCCGTAACGATCAATGGGCTCCGTTTAAATTCTCCGGGATACAATGCCGGCGTAATCGCCTATGTAAATAATTCGGAGGGCAAAAAGACAGTAAGTCTTAAGGATATTACGATCAAGGGAACCGTAGAGTTTGGAACATTAAAGATCACAAACAGCAGAGCATGCGGGGGATTGATTGGCTATGTGGGATCAAACTCCCTTGTGAAGCTGGATGGGACAATCGATCTTTCCGGAGCAACTTTCAACAATCTCTCAAGCTGTCCTTACTATGGGCAGGTGGCCGGTATACAGGTTGATGCATTGATCTATCTGGCATACGGCGCGGAGTTAAAGAAAATCGAAGGCAGCGCGGCATGGAAATATACGGATGAAGTCGGAAATTATGGCGGAGTCTTCCGAAACGGATATTGGGATAACTCTGGCCAACTGCTTTTTGACGAAAACGCAACGGATCTGGATCATGTGGTAAATGGCAGCGTGCCTCTGACAAACGGCAGCTATCAGCTTGCAGCCGCAGGGGATCTGCTGCGCCTTGCGGCAGCGTGGAATTCGGAGGGCGTTTATGGAACGGAAGCGTTTGCCGGCGCGGGCTATACGGAACTGCTGGCTGCGGATTATCTGTTGACCGGGACTACCTATGATATGACGGATACCGGATTGGTCTGCATGCAGCGTCAGATTGGAAACGGAACAAGTCTGACAAATGTACCGGAGTTTTTCCGGGGAACATTCTGCGGAGCTTCCGATACGGAAAAAAGCAGGATCATCTATAACGTGACATTGTGCCGGCAGAATCGCTACGGTCTGTTTTCCTATGTGGGAAATGACGGAGAAGCGGCTGACGCTGTGCAGTATAAAAATTTATCGATAGATGCCTCTCTGACGCAGACAAACCAGAATGGCGCTGCCGGGACGGGCAGCTATACCATCGGTTATATGGGCGGGTTGGCGATCTTTGCAAAGGGAAATGTCTCCGTGTACAATTGTGATGTGGATGTGGATATGCAGACACAGTACAATGGTTCCAATGATAAGGGCTATTATGGGGGACTGTTTGGATGTTATCAGACGGCGAAGAAGTCCACGTTGAAGGTGGCAGAGCTTACCGCTTCCGGAACCAAAAACTTGTATGATAAGGACAACTATACAGCTCAGGTGATCGGTTATGTGGATACCGCCACATATGATGAGAATACTCGGGTCGATTTTACAAATATCACTATCGGCGGAACGATCGCTGTTAAGAGGGGCTCGGAACAGGTAAATGCAATCGGCGGGCTGGTAGCCGTTTTTGGGGACGGTGCAAGGGATATCTGGAATCTGTATACCTCTTATACCCAAAAGGCAAGGGTTAACATTCAGGGTCTGAATATAAAGGGACTCAGTATCGTAAATGCAAGCTCCACTAGTAAGATGTCGGGGGGATTACTTGGCGCGTCATGGACGGATGTCTATGTGGAAATGAAGAATACTACGATTCAGCAGGCGGCGGACGGAACGGGCAATTCGCTTACGGCAACTAAATATTTTGGCGGTCTGATCACCGATATGACCGGCCGTTTTGATATTGACGGGCTATCTATATCCGATCTGGCGGTGAAGGCGTCAGGCGGAAACGAAAATTACAGTCAGGGACTTCTGGTCGGCGAGGGCGTGTATCTGTATCTTTCTATCCGGGATTACGATATTGACAGAGAAACAACAACAATATCCGGCGTTTCGACAACACAATTTGACGAGATCGTCGGAAGGAGCCAGTCGGGGATCGACGATGTGATAAATGAGGAGTATGGCGGAGGTATCGTATCCATTTCTTCATCGGAAAGCGCCAGGGATTTTGAGAGTAGAAATATCCTTACGTCGGACAGCAGCACATATCAGAGTTATGTAAATCAGGCAAATTACGGCAGCAAAACGGAGGCGACATCGGTTACAAACCCGAAAACCCGCTACTACTACGATATACCGGAAATCTTAGCTCGTGCAGACAGTACGGCAGCAGGAGGCGCGGTTCTTTCCGACGGCGTGATAAGCAGTCCGGAGGAGCTTATGGACTGGCATCTGCTGAACTATGCAAATTCTTCGATCCGTGAGTTCTTCCTGTGCGGAAGCGACAGTATTGGAAATATGGACGAGGGTAACGCATGGAACCGCTCCGGCTATACCATCTCAGGAACCATTGATCTGGATGGATACAGCTATTACCCTACCTCCGTCAGCCAAAAGACGATTACCGGCGCCGACGGGGCAGAGATTATTTTCCATGCCCAGGGGATCATAGACGGGGAACAGGCGGACAGACATGGACTGCGCCTGCCGACCGAGACCGAGAGCGGGAACCAGCATTATCTGATGCACAGCGGTCTGTTTTATGATGTGACGCAGTCGGAAATCTCGAATTTAAAGCTGAGCGGAACCGTTGCCATGACAGATGGAGGATCCGGAGCGCTTGTTGTATTTGATATTAACGGAGTTGAGGCGGCAGTAAATTCAGCGGATGCAAGGCAGGGCTACACTTACTCTACCACCGCAAAGACCAGCATCCATGATATTGTGGCCAGCGATCTCTGGGTGGCGGGAACGCCGAGTTTTGCCGGACATTACGGTCTGCTCGTCAATACGGTTGCAAAGGGCGCAAAGGTAGAATTTGACAAAATCCGTATGGCGGATTATGTGATCCAAAATGGTGTTGGGGCAAACGGGAATGCGCATGCGGCGGCGGCATTGATCGGATGTGTCGGAAGCACAACGGACACGAATAAGGAGATCAGGGAGATCCATGTGATATTTACCAATATGGATATTGCAGATATTGCGGATGATACGGTTCTGTCCCAGGAGACCTTAGATTTAAAAAATTCTTCAGCGGAAGATAAAGTTCTGGCATATGCCTCCTTTATCTATGAGTTTCAGTATTATGAGGATACCTGCTTGGGACTATATACTTTTTATCAGGCGGATTACCTAAAAGGAAAGGGGATCGATGAGTCTTATTTAAGTGCGTCCCATGATACGGCTCATGAATATGCGACAAGCGAGGGTTACATTACAATGGGCCTGGAGATCGGAAGCGATGTTGAATTTTTTGATCATTCTTTGAGTACCGCGATCTCCAGCTATACAGATCCGAGTAGTGCAGAGCAGGAGAATGGCAATGTGTATGGTTTTGCTGCAATGAATTATAAGCCGTACGTTTACAATTATGCCCAGCGCGAGATAGCGGTAAATCCGAAGCCGGGAAATATTACAGAGGGCTGCGGTACATACGAGGATCCGTATATTATCAGCAATGTAAATCAGTTGAAGAGCGTGTATTACTATCTCAAGGATAACACGGGACGGCTGCAGAACTGGCAGGTAAATCGGATCGGTGATGATACAGAGTTCTGCGAGGTCAAGGCAGGCACCGCAGACAGTCATCAGCTGGAAAGCTATAATAGCGGCTCGATCAATGCGGATTTTCCGACCCGTGAGAAGATGAATCAGGCATACTATATGATCACGGCGGATATCGATCTTTCGGATTTCAGCGATTTTGTGGGATTTGGTACGGAAGCAGAGCCATTCGTAGGAGTGATCGTAGGACAGGAGGGCGAATATGCAAAATCGGATGGTTCGGGAACAGAAACAAGGTGTCCTGTCATTTATCTCCCGGATGAGACGACAAACAATGGAGAATTGGATAGCTATGGATTTATCCGCTACGCCAAAGGCTGTGTTTTAAAGGATCTGACCATTTCCTTAGGAGCGAAGGAAGAGGATGGAACAACAGATTATGTAAAGGTAAAACAGGCAGGCGGCGGGGCGATCGCATGTGTGCTTGGCGGGGACAATGTCATTGATAATGTATCCGTAACCGGGACATTAAAGCTTGTAAAGGGAGTCGACACGGCAAATATCGGAGGCTATGTCGGACAGGTACAGATGGGCAGCGTGATCCTGCGCAATATGAAACAGGCGGCAGTTGCCAACTTTAACGTGGTGAACGAAGACAATGAGAACGTAGGGGACAATGATGAGTACGGAGTGTCCAAATACTTATGGATCGGCGGAGTGGCAGGAAACGTCAAGGACGGAACCATCATTGGCGGTGGGCTGCCGACAGATGACAGCCCGGTTCTGAAAACGGACACTATGCTTTATTATTATTCGAATTATAGGCTGGCAGCAACGCCGAACAGCGCGCTGATAAACGAGAATTATCTGAAAGCGCAAAGCGGTGCGGATGCGGCAAGTCAGTTGACCGTAACCGTTTCTGAGGATTCTGCGGGTCAGGCCACCATAACCTCTGCGGCGCAGAATGCCGGTCAGTTACTGATCTATGCGCTTGCGCTGAATTCCGGCTGTTTCACCTATCAGGCAACACAGGAAACGACCAGAGGATATGCCATCGGATACAATATGAACTCCAGATGCCGCAATGGGGATTATCGTGAAGTGGGTAATACGACGGCATCAAGCGATGCATATAAGGATGTCATAGAGAATGATAACCTAAATGGGGCGCAGGCGACGGACGGAAGCTTTTTCCAGCCCTATCTGTTTAATTATATTACCTTTATGTCCGGGGACACGGTGGATACTGATGATGTTCTGTTTGAAGGCATTACAGACTCTAAGGACAATTATAAAGCGGTAGAGATAAAGAGCGATGACACGGTTACCACGGAGGAAGTGCGTTCCATCTACTCGGAATTGCCGGCTAACAGCGTAACGCTTAAGCTGGGAGCTTCAGGCAGAGGAGTTGTCTATGATATGACGGCGTACGGCTTTGCTTTTCGCGGAATCGGTGCGGGCTATTATCTGGATACCAATACATTTAAGGGAAACCTGCGTGGAGAAAACAGCACGGTGCAGTTGAGCCTGCTGGAAAACAACAAAGTCGATCTGGAATATGTCGGTCTGCTGAATCATGTATATATAAAAGACCAGACGGATACATGTGTGATCGACAATATCACCATAAAGGGAGAGGTTGTAAATACGACCACCTCCGGTACGGACGCGGCAGCTGTGGAAAGCGTATATAATAAAGACGCGGACGGCAATGTTGTACCGACAACCGTAAGCGTGGAGGGAAAGACTGCCGCCGGTCTGATCGGTTATCTGCAAACGGACTCAAGCATTGCGCCCTCCTCTGCATGGACAGAGCAGGAAAATTACTATTTTTATAATGTGAATGCGGAGTCTCTCCGCGTGCAGAGTCTGGAGCATGCTGCCGGTCTGATCGGCAAAATTGCGATCAGCGGATCATCAGATAAAAATGTATACATATTTGAAGGTTGTCAGATCGGAACAAAAGGAGCGGCAGAGGAGGATGATGAGTACAACGTAACGCTGACCGGAAGCGCAGACGTCGGCGGCATGGTAGCTTCCTATCACGCTGCCCTGACGACCACGTTTACCGACTGCGCCCTTGAGTCGGTTGCGCTTACTTCTCTGGGCCGTTATCAGTATAAATCAGGCACTTACACGCGGCAGGACTTTTCCTCTGCGGGAGGTTTTGTGGGCCGTGGAGTTGGCTCCGGTCTGACTCTGACGGTAACGGGCGGGAGCTATGATAAGGTATATGTAAAAGCGGCAGGACATTCAGGCGGTGTACTGGGACAGACAGCCGGAACCTTCAAAATATCTGATTTTACGGGAACGGATATTAGGATGGAGGGCTTTGCGGACATCGGAGGAGACGGAAGCGGATTTCAATATATAGCCAAAGATTTCAGGGAAGATACTTCCAATACTGAGACAGCGCTTGAGCGCCGGACGAGATTCCTTGGATGTTTCGGAGGCATTGTGGGATATGTAACGGGCTCCTCCAACACCACAGCCGCCAGCACATTTGAGAATATTACGGTTACCGGAATGGATGCAACGATGTATCATGGATATGCCTCAAGCAGCTATGCGCTAACCGCGCTGGGAGGGATCGCCGGATATATAGATTACTCCGCGGCATTTGAAAATTGTACTCTGGGAGACGGGGACAAGGATATCAATCTGCAGGTTTATCAGGAAGCGCAGTCTGCTGTTGACCGGGTTACAGTAGGAGGAATTCTTGGCGCTCTGACCTACTCGGTGAACGCAAAGTACACGGTTAAGATGGAAGAATGCCACGTGAAGGGCAGCAGTCCCGAGATTAGCCATATTAAGGGTACTCACATAGCAGGCGGTCTGCTTGGGGCAACGAGATCCGGCAGCGATTGTATAAACTATTTTACGGATTGCAGCGTGGAAAATGTGGAAATCATAGGAAGAGTACGGGCAGGCGGCTTTGTCGGCTATGAAGCAAATGCGATATATACCCGTATCAACAGGGCCGCGGTAGACAGCTGTATCATCCGTATCGATTCCGTATATGCAAAAAGCACAGATCTGGCTGCGGGGGGACTGATCGGAGGTACCTATGGCATACCGGCGATCTACAACAGCACGGTGAAAGAAACAACGGTAATGGGCGCGTATAGCTATGCCAGCGGAGGCTTTGTCGGATCTGCCATCGGAATTGTAAGGATAGCAGACTCTGCGCTGGAGGATTCCGATATTATCGGCGCTCAGGCAGGAGGAATCGTAGGATGGCAGAGTGGGTCATCCACAAGCAGTCGCGCGATCGTTGAAAACATATCGGTAAGCCGGAGTAAGATCATCGGATTTTACTGCGATAACAACACCACCGTATATGCGGGGGCAGTTTTTGGAAACGCTGCAAATACCGGAAATAATACGGATTGGATCGGAAGCGATATTACATTAGAGGACAACCTGATCGGCGCGGTCCATGCAAATAATACCGCGTTGACAAACAGCAGGGTCGGCGGACTGGCAGGATACTTTAACAAAGAATGCCGGATCGAGATCTTGCAGATGAAAAATAATATCATTTGTATAATATCCGCTGATCAGCTTCCGGAGGAAACGGATGCAACATTAGATAGTACGACAAATGTGCCGACCGTGCAGTATAACGCATGGGAAAATGGAATCGCGGAATGGGATATCTGGGGCGTCAGCTCCGGAAAAAGGGGTAGCGTGGATGCGACAAGGACAGAGACGCTTTCCCCGAAAATGTACGATTATGCGACAGGTTCTCTGGAGAATTACAGGGAGGTTATAAGGGAAGAGGACATGTATAAGTATGCAAGGACGGTTGGACTTGTCTTCGGCGGATACAATAGCGTATATCACTATGTGACCGATTTTTCAGCTTCCTATGCGGATGACTTAAAGATGTACCGTCCGGTGGTTGATGTGGCAAATACTGCAGTCAGCGATAGCGGAAGTTTGTACAATTACCGCAGTTACTATCATATTATTTACGGACCATACGTGGATTCAACATCCGATGTGAACAACACCGCTATCGGCGCGATAGTTTATGCACAGGAGAAACAGAATGTGACCTCCCCGGCAGGAGGGGCCAACACCACTTACTATGCCGAGCCGTACTATGCATTTGCGGACTTGGAACAGATCTACAATGATTATTTGGATAATTTGAATAGTTCGAACGATCAGCGTTTCAACTATCGGCTGAGTACAAATTACAATTATCAAACATCGGATTTTGCAACAGTACTTGAAAATACCTATCAGATCACGGATGACAACGGGGACAGTATGTATCTGTCGCCATATGAGGATCAAAACGGAGCTTCAATCCCAATGGTAGTGTATAACAATAGTGAGCTGAATGACATCATTAATGCATATGCCAATATTCTGACGAACAACACGGGCGCAGTAACCAATAACGAGAATAAGGCAAACGTAGTGAGGGTAACTGCTCAAAAGATGCAGGTGGTGGACGGCGTGGTCTCCTACGCGTCAACGGGCAATGCAAGCGTGTCCCCCAGCACAACCGGGTGGGCGCAGACGGTCGAACTGCGGGTCAACAGCTCCGGATATGATACCTGTACGGATGAGAAAAACGGAACCTTTACCATGCTTCACATCGAATATGGTTACAGCGGGGTAAACTATTCCATGACATATGGTTCAGGCGCCGGAGAAACCTACTCTACCTATGCAAATTACATATATGCCATTGATATTCCGATCTTTATCAAGAAGATTCTGGAGATTGATACGCACGTGATCGGTATGGCGGGCGCACAGTATAATGTGAGCGATCTGCTGGAGCAGGGAAGCGCTGAATTGAGTTTATTGCGCGGCGTATATACCGCATATGTCGAGTATGACTATAACGATGCCAAAGATGAGTATGCAGAGACGCTGGAGAAGTATCTGTTTTTCCGAAATCCGAATGATACGGCAGATATTTCCATTTTTGCGGGAACGAAGCTGACGCTGATCGATCTGACCAGCACTCTTGATGCGAATGGCAATGCGACAGAAAATAATCACGTATATTATTATACGGTTTACGATGATACGACTGCGGGAATACCGCTGACAGACTTTGTGGATTCCGGAGGAAACAATTATGCGGAGCCGGCGATCAGAGATCTTGCGTATATGTCGGATATGTCGGATACCTTATTCCAAAAGCACTATGATACTGAGGAAAAGGATAATTATGCCACCGCAGAGGACGGAATTGCAATGCAGAGGTATCTGCTTTTGATCGACAGTTCCGACGTTACAAATAGTCAGGCTTCCGCTTTTCAGTACAATGTGAATGTAAAGCCGATGGATACCCGGGACAATACTGCTCTTTTGAAAAAGTGCCGATATCCGATTGATCCCGAGTGTGAGTTAAACGTTACGGAGATCAATGGTATACAGGCAGCATTTGTTTCGGGAACAAGCGTGACGGGTGAGATCGGGGAGAACAGCAGCGGGCTAAGCATCAATCTTGGCTATACATTGAGCGCGAACGATTCCTATTGGTCGTTCAAACAGTCCACATCCATGACGACGGAGTACATAGATATTGCTTTTTATCTGGAAAATGATTCCGGCGAGCGGGTGTCTATACCGGAGGGAACTCTGGTGACATTCAATAAGGGGACGGCAGATGAGCGGACGATCTCTTTGTCGGGAGAATCTATCCTGTACTATTATAAAGATAGCGGAACAGTCTTCTCGCTGGATGATATTTACTCAGATACGAGTATCTACGGGACGATCGATTTTAACTTTACACAGGCTGACTTTACAAGCTTTGAAAATGGTTCCTACACGGTTTATATGGATCTGTTGAAAACGACCGAGGCAGACTTCCCTATGGGAGGAGATCGGAAGGATCAGTATAAGACGGGAATCTCCAGCCGTACCGTGCGCCAGATTGGATTTGTTGTGGATGCAAAGGATCTGATGACACTCGGCATGAACGGTTATCTGCCGGAGGAGAGCGACGCCGGAATTATCGATTTTACGACAAGCATTGATTTTTCAGATTACATTCCGAAGACGATATTGAGCAACACGACTGATTTTGAAGAGCTGGCGAAGAAATATTTTACCGTAAGCTTTACCATGCTCCGAAAGGAAATGAATGCAGACGGAACCTATTCCTATGTTCCCTATGAGGGGGATGGAATCAAGATTTACTGGGGCAGCAGCGATACTGCTCTCGGAAGCGGGGCGGACAGCTATATCAGCGGGAATGCCGTAACCTTTAAGTATGATACGGATATGATGAAGGCGGGAAACCGTACCGATGAGAACGGAAAATCTCTGGAGGATCATGTATTCAGCTATTCGTATACGGTACAGGTTGATGTGGATAACATGATAGACAATTTGCCGAATGCCAATGCATATATGACGAATTTTAAGATCCTTGGTCATTTGTATATCACAGATACGCCTCCATCCGGAAACAGCCTCAACGCAGGGGAGTACGAAATTTTGAGCGGAGGATACAGCCGGGACGGCATGGATGAGCTGAACGACAATTTTATCTTTACGGTAGCCAAAATTAAGACGGATTTGGATGTGGAAGAGTAGGAGCGTATATGATAACAGATATTTTAATAATTATAATAGCGGTTTTGATCGGCGTAGTGCTTTTTTACCGCCATCAGTTAAAACTGCAGCTGCACTATTATGATTACAAATCCAATAAGGCGGCGGGGCTTGAGAAAACGCTCTCGGAGGAACAGAAGAAGAACCGGGAGACTTTGGAAAGCCTAAATAAGATTGCTTATGTCAATCCGATCAGCAAAATCTGGAATCTGGAATATTTTATCGAGCAAAGCCTCGAGCTGTTCCGGAAGAATCCGGCGGCAAGGTTTACCATGATTACGTTTTGCATTTCGAATATGGTGAGCGTAAATAAGCTCTTCGGATCCGGCGAGGGAGATAAAGCGGTTGTGTATACGGCTTCCAACCTGCGTTATATCGGGCAGAGAAAACGGTTTCTGTTTGCGCATCTGTATTCCAATTTATTTGGATTGGTAATGGATACCCAGAGCGAAACGGCAATATTTGAAGTGATCAATGAGATCACTGCGGTCATGGAAAATTACACGGACAGCTTTTCTCTGGAACCTTCCTTTGGAATCTACGAGATTGCCGATAAGAAAGAGCCGGTTCTTGACATGATCAATCACACGATGCTTGCACAGAACCTGATCAGATCCGGCAAAGAGACAAATTATATGTTTTACACGGAGGAGTTGGATCAGCAGTTCCGCGAGAATAAAAAAATGAGTATGGAGATGGAGCAGGCGATGCAGGATCATAAGTTTTTGATGTACCTGCAGCCGATGGTCAATCTGCGCTCCTTCAAAATCACCTCCGCGGAGGCGCTGGTGCGCTGGGATCATCCGGAGAAGGGGATTCTTTCTCCCTATGCGTTCCTTCCTCTTTTTGAGGGAACCTCGCTGGTTGAGCGCCTGGATTATTATATGTGGGAAGAGTGCTGCAAGACGATCCGGCGCTGGATCGACAATAAAATGGAACCGACTCCGATCAGCATGAATATATCTCCGATACATTTTGAGAGTCCGAGGTTTATTAAAAAGTTGAACGAACTGACGGAGCATTATCTGATCGACAAAAAGCTGTTGATTTTGGAATTGCCGGAGCGCGGCATTTCAAATGCTTCCGGTGAGGTCATGGAATTGATCCATGAGCTGCATGATAATGGCTATATGCTGTGTATCGATAATTTTGGAGATACGTATTCACCGCTGAACCTGCTTCTGGATCTTCCGATCGATGCGATCAAGATCGACCGGAGGTTTTTAAACAAAAACATATCCTCCGAGGAGGGGCTTACCATTCTGCGCTACCTGATCGCGATGGCGCTCGAGGTCGGCCTTGAGGTTTATGCGGAGGGCGTCGAGACCGAGGAACAGGCGAATTTTCTGGCAGAGATCGGGACGTGCGCAGCGCAGGGATACTTTTTCTCAAAGCCGATCGATTTACGGGAGTTTGACGCTTTGAATAAGTCTATGGTCAACCTGGTTTACAAGGGCGACGAGTATTATCCAACCTTTGAGGATCTGGAAAAGGATCTGGATCTGATTGACTATCTGCTCAGGCAGGAGGCCGGCAGCCCTGCCGAATTTCAAAATTGACACAGGTGATTAATATGGTATAATACCGTCAGGTATTATACCGCGCCGAAGTGCGCATCAGTACCATCTACCGTGTGCGGAACGCACATGGTATAATACCGTCAGGTATTATACCGCGCGAATGCGCAATAATGGATAGTATTCCCAGAGAAACTATACCGATATGAAACTTGTCTGCATATCCCTTTGGATTTAAGAATCCGGAAGAAACTTATATTGTTTATCAAATGAGATTTCTTGGAGCATCACCTTTACAGAGGAAGGTGATAGGATGAAGATTGGATTTGTAGGGGCTGGAAAGGCCGGCTTTTCTCTCGGCAGATATTTTGCGGAACATCACGTGGATGTATCCGGCTATTACAGCAGGAGCAAAGCCTCGGCAAAGGAAGCGTCTGTTTTTACGCAAACAAAATATTTTGAAACCATTGAGGAGATAATAGCATCAAGTGATGCTCTGTTTTTGACTGTTCCGGACGGAATGGTTCAAAATGTGTGGAATTCTCTCAAACAATATTCATTAACAGGCAAGTTTATCTGTCATTGCAGCGGCGCTATGTCCTCCGCTGTTTTCTCGGGAATAGACCAGACGGGAGCGTTTGGTTACTCTATCCACCCATTGATTGCAATTTCCGACAAGTTGCAGTCTTATCGGGATCTATCTCAAGCTTATTTTACAATCGAAGGTGACGAAGAACATCTTTGCTGCTGGCAGCAGTTTTTTTCGGGGCTCGGAAATCCGCTCAAGGTGATCGCCCGGGAACAGAAGGCGCTCTATCACGGAGCAGCGGTTTTTGTGAGCAATTTTATGGCGGGATTGTTCGATAAGGGCGCAGCGCTATTGACGCAATGCGGTTTTGCCCCGGAGGAGGCTGCCCAGGCACTCATGCCGCTTTTTGTGAACAACTGCCGGAATATTGCGGCGAAGGGGCCGGTGGAAGCGCTTACCGGACCGGTGGAGCGGGCGGATGCCAAAACACTTCAAAAACATCTGGCGGTACTTGATGATGAGGAGCGCATCCTTTATACGGAGCTGTCAAAGATTCTTGTGAAGCTTTCAAAGGAAAAACATCCCGGACGGGATTACGGGGAGATAGAGCGGTTATTGCAGCGCGGGAAAGAAGCAGGAGAACTGCAATTGGAAGAAAGAGAGGAAGACAAATAAAATGAAGAATACTGTTCTGACTTTTCAAAAGATGAAGCAGGAAGGGAAAAAGATTTCCATGCTGACGGCGTATGATTACTCTACGGCGAAACTGATAGATGAAGCGGGAGTCCACGGAATTCTCGTAGGGGATTCGCTCGGAAATGTCATTTTAGGCTATGAGGATACGGTTTCCGTTACGATGGAGGATATGATCCATCATGCGGCCGCAGTTTCCAGAGGCGCAAAAAATGCATTGGTCGTGGTAGATATGCCCTTTATGTCCTACCAGACATCCGTGTATGATGCGGTAGTCAATGCAGGCCGCCTAATGAAGGAAGGCAGGGCAAACGCAGTAAAACTGGAGGGGGGAGTGGAAGTCACCGCCCAGATAAAGGCGATTACAGACTCCGGGATTCCGGTTATGGGACATCTGGGACTGACGCCGCAGTCTATCAATGCTTTCGGCGGATACCGGGTGCAGGGAAAGGATGAACTGGCAGCCCGCAAGCTCATTTCCGATGCAAAGGCGATAGAGGAGGCCGGTGTGTTTGCAATGGTGCTTGAGTGCATTCCGGCAGCCCTTGCAAAGCTTGTCACGGAGCAGCTTTCTGTTCCAACCATCGGAATCGGCGCCGGAAAGGACTGTGACGGACAGATCCTTGTATATCAGGATATGCTTGGAATGTTCTCGGATTTTACGCCTAAATTTGCGAAGCGTTTTGCAAATGTAGGATCGGTCATGACAGAGGCGTTTCAGTCCTATATCAAAGAGGTGGATCAGGGGCTTTTCCCGGAGGAAAAGAACGTCTATGCCATTGCGGATGACGTGCTGCAAAAACTATATTAGGCATAGGGAAAGAGACGGAATATGCCTGAAATAAAAAGGAGAGCAGATATGATAATAGAGAATACGGTGCAGGGAGTAAAGGAGCAGGTTAAAAGATGGAGGAAGGAAGGCCTTAGCGTAGGGTTTGTACCGACGATGGGATATCTGCATGAAGGACACCAGAGCCTGATCCGGCATGCAGTAAGTGAAAATGATAAAGTGGTGGTCAGCGTTTTTGTCAATCCGATACAGTTTGGCCCCGCCGAGGATCTGGAGAGCTATCCGAGGGATTTTGAGGCGGACTGCCGTCTGTGCGAGAGCACCGGTGCAACCCTTGTATTTCATCCTGAGGTGTCGGAAATGTATGCGAAGGATTTTTCCACATTTGTGGATATGGAAAACGTGACGGCGGAGCTCTGCGGAAAAAGCCGCCCTACCCATTTCCGGGGTGTGTGTACGGTTGTAAATAAACTTTTCAATATCGTAACGCCCGATCGTGCGTACTTTGGGCAGAAGGATGCCCAGCAGCTTGCGGTTATCCGCCATATGGTGAGAGATCTGGATATGAATGTTACAATTGTGGGATGTCCGATCATCCGGGAGGAGGACGGACTGGCAAAAAGCTCCAGAAATACCTATCTTTCCCCGGAGGAGCGAAAGGCGGCATTGGTGCTGAGCCGGGCGGTTTTTGCGGGAAAACGGATGATCGAGGGGGGAGAATCGGATGGAGATGCCGTCCTTGCCCACATGAGGGAGGTTATCGGGGCGGAACCCCTTGCGAGGATCGATTATGTAGAGATGGTGAAGTGGGACAGCATTGAAATCCACCATAGGGTAGACTGTCCGGTTCTGGTGGCGATTGCTGTATACATTGGCAAAACCAGACTGATCGATAACTTTATTTTTGAACAATAGACATGCGAAAGGAGTGTTCGCGATGAACCTTACAATGTTAAAGGGAAAGATCCACCGGGCGGCGGTGGTGCAGGCAGAGCTGAACTATGTCGGCAGCATTACCATTGATGAAGCGCTGATGGAAGCCGCCGGAATATTGGAATACGAGCAGGTGCAGATCGTCGATATAGATAATGGAAGCCGCTTTGAGACGTATGTGATCGCCGGGGAGAGAGACAGCGGACTGATCTGTTTGAACGGAGCAGCCGCCCGAATGGTGCAGGTGGGGGATAAGGTCATTATCATGTGTTACGCCTCCATGACGGCGGAGGAAGCTGCCGGACATGCGCCGAAGGTCGTATTTGTGGATGAAAAGAATCGTATAACCAGATTGACCAGATATGAGCGGCACGGTCTTCTGCATTCGGATATGGAAAAGGAGTAGACAATGCTGAAAGGGAAAACGGTAGTTCTTGGAGTGACCGGGAGCATAGCCGCATACAAGATCGCAGGGTTGGCGAGCAGTCTGGTAAAAGCGGGGGCCGACGTGCATGTGATCATGACGGAAAATGCTGCAAATTTTATTACCCCGATCACCTTTGAGACTTTGACAAAAAATAAATGCATAGTGGATACCTTTGACCGCAATTTTCAGTTTCATGTGGCGCATATATCGATTGCGGACAGGGCGGATGTAATGCTGGTGGCTCCGGCCTCCGCAAATATCATTGGAAAAATGGCAAACGGGATAGCGGACGATATGCTGACCACCACCTATCTTGCGATGAAGTGTCCGGTTCTTGTGTCGCCTGCCATGAATGTGAACATGTACACCCATCAGGTGGTGCAGGACAATCTGAAAAAACTGGAAGCTTACGGAGTTACCGTCATCCCTCCGGATACGGGATATCTGGCATGCGGAACAATCGGCGCGGGCAAGATGCCCTCGGAGGATGTCCTGTTTCAGTATATATTGCGGGAACTGGCGGGTCCGAAGGATCTGGCGGGGAAAAAGATACTGGTGACCGCGGGGCCGACCCGGGAGGCGATAGATCCGGTGCGTTTTATCACAAACCATTCCACGGGGAAAATGGGTTATGCGATTGCAAGGCAGGCAATGCTGCGCGGAGCGAAGGTAACGCTTGTCAGCGGACCGGTCAGTATCGATCCGCCGCCTTTTGCGGAATGTGTTTCCGTGGTCAGCGCCGGGGATATGTTTGAGGCGGTCAAAGAGCGGTACGCGGATATGGATATCATTATTAAAACCGCGGCGGTGGCGGATTATACACCGGCAGATTTTCAGACGGAAAAGATAAAGAAGTCACAGGAGGATATGTCTGTGTCTTTAAAGCGGACAACGGATATTCTTGCGTGGCTGGGAGAAAACATAGCAGAAAATCAGGTGTTGTGCGGTTTTTCCATGGAGACGACGGATGTTCTGGAAAATTCAAAGAAGAAGCTGGCAAAGAAACATGCCGACCTGATCGCAGCAAATTCCCTGCGGGATGAGGGCGCCGGCTTCGGAACGGATACCAACCGTCTGACCTTAATAGAAAAAGAGCGGATCACCGAGCTGGGACTTATGACAAAGGAGCAGGCGGCGGATGAACTGCTTTGCTGTTTAAAGCGGATTTATGAGGAAAAGGTAAAGTGAGGAGGAGCATGCTTTGATTCTGGCAATTGATATTGGAAACTCCAATATTGTCGCGGGGCTTTTGGACAAACAAAAGAAGGTATTGTTTTCCGGGCGCATGCAGACGGATAAGAAAATGTCAAAGGCAAAAACGGCGGCTGGCCTGATGGAATTATTGGAGGCTTGGGATAAAAGGACAGAGGGGATAGAAGGCGCTGTTATTTCCTCCGTGGTGCCGGAGATCACGGAAGCGGTAAAGGCAGGAACGGAGGCGGTAATCGAAAAAAAGGTAATAATTGTTGAGCCGGGGATCGTAACCGGGCTTGTAATCGATATGGATGACCCTGCAAAGGTTGGAGCGGATCTGATTGTAGATGCCGTGGCAGCCGCAGAGGAATATACAGGGGCGCTTGCGATTTTTGATATGGGTACTGCCACCACCTGTTCTGTGGTTTCTGCGGATAAAACTTATCTGGGAACGATTATCATGCCGGGGCTGGGAATTTCCCAGGAGGCGCTGGCGCAAAAGGCCTCCCGGCTTCCCTCTGTCAGCTTTGAAGCGCCGGGAAGGCTGATGGGAAAAAACACGAGGGAGAGTATGCTAAGCGGTATGGTCTATGGAAATGCAGCTATGCTGGACGGGCTGCTGGAACGAATAGAGGATTCGCTGGGCGAAAGGGTCACAGCCCTTGCCACCGGAGGGATTGCGGGGCTGATCGTTCCGTACTGCAGACGGAAAATCAGTTATGATCCGGACCTGCTTTTAAAGGGTTTATGGTATATTTATTATAAAAACAGTAAATGAGAAAAAATTCATTTCAAAAACGCACTTGTACATGGATGGATACTATACGGAAACGGTAGATGTTGCAAATGCCGATACAGAGGCGGCAGACGCAGAGGATCGTTGGTATGTTCAGCGGCAGTACTTCCAAATAATGGAGGTTCTGCCGCTTTGTTCTTTATAATTGGGGGTTACTATGGTATAATGTTCGCGAAGGCAAAAGTGAGCATACGGATATATCAGCAGGCGATGCTTGCATCCGCCGGATGGTAATATCGAATGCGAACGCGCCCGCGAGCCCGGAAAACCGGAGGTTTTTCGGGGCTTTTGCCGAAGCGCCGAAGTGCGC
>CAYROM010000027.1:0-30343 GCA_964425905.1 uncultured Lachnobacterium sp.
GGTATCAAAACCATCCATCTCCACAAGGAGCTGGTTTAAGGTCTGCTCCCGCTCGTCGTTGCCTCCGCCGTAACGGCTGTCACGGCTTTTTCCGATCGCATCGATCTCATCGATAAAAATAATACACGGCGCCATCTTCTGCGCTTCTTTAAACAAATCCCGCACACGGGATGCGCCCACTCCGACGAACATTTCCACAAAATCCGATCCGGCCAGAGAGAAAAACGGTACCCCCGCCTCTCCCGCGACCGCCTTAGCCAGCAGTGTCTTACCTGTTCCGGGAGGTCCTACTAAAAGCGCGCCCTTCGGCAGTTTTGCTCCGATATCCCGGTAACGCTTTGGATTGTGGAGGAAATCCACAACCTCCTGCAGAGACTCCTTTGCCTCATCCTGCCCCGCCACATCCTTAAAGGTAACGCCTGTGGATTTTTCCACATAGACCTTTGCGGTGGACTTGCCGACTCCCATTGCTCCGCCGCCCATTTTTTTCATCAGGAATCCAAACAGAACCCACAGGAATACAAGGGGGATCACAAAGCTTAATATATTGATGATCCAGGAAGAGGTATTGTCCGGAATCACCGCGGATATCTCGATCGCCTCTCCCTCCGATGTCTTTGCCTCCTTAAGCTGTTCGATCAGCGCGTCGTCGCTTACATTCCCTGTATAATAGGTAACCTCATACTGACCGCTGTCCTCGACCAGCGTATAATTGATCTGATAGCTCTCAAATTCTACCGATTTGACATTCTTCGCGTCAAGCTGCGCCAAAAATTCGGTATATGACGTCTCCTTCGTATTCATCTCGGCAAAATGGTTGCTGAAGAGAGAAACAAAGAACAGCACAATAAGGGCTACCATGATAAAACTCATGATCATTTGTCCGTTGTGGTCATTTTTACGGCCGCCGTTGTTTCCATTGCCGCCGTTTCCTCCGTTTTTGCCATTACTGCCATTGTTATATTGATTATTGTTATAATTGTTCGGTCCCTGGTTATCCATAAGTCCTCCATTTTTCCAAATGTATAGCATTTTTATTATATGTAAAAAGAATAGTAAAATCAATATTTTGTTCGTGAACTTTTCGTTTATGAATCTAAACTTTTTCTAAAAAAATTTTCTCACTTTTTGCAGAAAGGTGTAGAATATTTTTTGAATCCAATGTATAATGATTTGAGTTATTCATTCATAAGAGGAGGAATATTATGCCTGTTAAATATGTCTTTGTCACCGGTGGCGTTGTATCCGGTCTGGGAAAAGGAATCACGGCAGCTTCTTTAGGCCGTCTGCTGAAAGCCCGCGGTTATAAGGTCACCATGCAAAAATTTGACCCATATATCAACATTGACCCCGGCACCATGAATCCGATCCAGCACGGAGAGGTATTTGTTACCGACGATGGCGCAGAGACGGATCTGGATCTCGGTCACTATGAACGATTTATCGATGAGAGCCTGACCAAGAATTCCAACGTCACAACCGGAAAGGTATACTGGTCCGTTCTGCAAAAAGAACGCCGCGGTGATTACGGCGGAGGAACCGTTCAGGTCATCCCCCACATCACCAATGAGATCAAGAGCCGTTTTTACCGCAATTTCACTTCAGCGGACACCCATGTTGCGATCATCGAGGTCGGCGGAACCGTCGGCGACATCGAAAGCCAGCCGTTCCTTGAAGCGATCCGTCAGTTTCAGCATGAGGTGGGACATGACAATGCCATTCTGTGTCACGTAACTCTGATTCCCTATCTGAAGGCGTCGGGAGAGCTGAAGACCAAGCCTACGCAGGCCAGCGTTAAGGAGCTTCAGGGAATGGGTATTCAGCCGGATATCATTGTCTGCCGTTCCGAACTTGAACTTGAACAAAGCTTAAAGGATAAGATTGCATTGTTCTGTAATGTTCCGAGCAGCCATGTACTGCAGAATCTGGATGTTGAATACTTATATGAAGCGCCTCTTGCTATGGAAAAGGAAAATCTTGCCAAGGTTGCCTGCGAGTGTTTGAATCTCCCCTGCCCGGAGCCGGATCTCACCGACTGGAAGCAGATGGTTGAGGATCTCCGCCATCCCGATAAGGAGGTAAGGATTGCGCTGGTCGGAAAATATACCGCTCTTCACGATGCTTATATTTCTGTTGTTGAGGCATTAAAGCACGGCGGAATTCCGGAGCACGCCACCGTGGATATCAAGTGGATCGATTCCGAGACGATAAACGATGAAAATGCTGCGGACATGCTGTCCGATATACAAGGAATCATTGTTCCCGGCGGATTCGGAAGCCGCGGTGTGGAGGGAATGATCTCCGCTGCCAGATATGCACGGGAAAATAAGATCCCTTACCTTGGCCTCTGCCTTGGTATGCAGGTTTCCATCATTGAATATGCCCGCCATGTATGCGGTTACAACGACGCGCACAGCATTGAGCTTGATCCGAATACTACTCATCCGGTTATCGCATTGATGCCGGATCAGAACGGTGTGGAGGATATCGGCGGAACCCTGCGGCTTGGCTCCTACCCCTGTATACTTGATAAGACCTCAAAGGCATATACCGAATACGGTTCAGAGGAGATTGCCGAGCGCCACCGCCACCGCTACGAGGTAAACAATGATTACCGCAATGTTCTGTCGGAAAACGGCATGAAGCTCTGCGGAACCTCCCCGGACGGACGCATTGTGGAAATGATCGAAATTCCGGATCACCCTTGGTTTATTGCAACCCAAGCCCATCCTGAGCTTAAGTCCAGACCGAACCGCCCGCATCCGCTGTTCCACGGATTCATCTCGGCGGCTACCAAGGTTGCGCGATAGACCGCAGAGATATATTGATATGCAAAAAGCCGCAGGGACGGACACAAAACATGTCCGATCCTGCGGTCTTCTGTTTTTATTCCATTTTACATCTGACGGCGCACCACGCGGTACTCATCTCCCGACTTATAATACGGACAATTTTTATAACTGCTCTGCATAAAGCGTGCCAGATCGTCCTCATCCATATTCACGGAGCAGTAATATGCTTCGTCTTCCTCATCATATTCATTGTACGCACAAAAATCACAGCTTGTCTGCATCCCTAATATTCCTCCAGCATTTTCCGAATCCTTTTTTCAAACAGGATGCCCAAGAAATTTTTCAGCAGTTCCTCGCAGGTATCCCAATAGATTGCGGTGACCTCATCCGCATCCTCCAAAGAAACGCTAAGATCCATTACCGCATCCGTGATCTCCGGATTCAGCGAATCAAATGTTTCCTCGACGATCTCTTCAAACTCACAGTAGGTATCTCCCCGCATATACACAATAAAATTTTTTCCCGTAATCTTAGAAATATCGGCGTCATCGGAAAAAATGGCTTCCACCCCTCTTTCCGCAATCGCTTCAAAGTCGTTTTTTATGCTTGCATAATCGAGGGTACAATAATTCTCTTTGAAAAAAGTGTCAAACACCTCTTTGTCAATTTTTTCTTCCGCCATTTTTCCTCCCGCCTTCACACGAACTGATTCTGTTTCTCATCGTAGGCATAGTTAATCCCCGAAAGCTTGTCCACAATTTCTTTCTCATCTATCATATAGGCTGCCGCCAACTCCCTCAAATTCGGATAGTGATCCCGAAGCTGTGTATTTACAAAGCTCAGCAGCATCACCGGGTCCTTTGGCATATTCATTGCAATTTCCTCCTTATATCCGGGCTGTCTATCAGCCGATTCCAAAAAATCCCTTTCAATCATAAACCTTCAGCGCACTCTCCACAAGCTTGTCTCCCTCATATTTCAGCTTCAGCGAAAAAAAGGAGGCGCCTTCCTTCAACAGCTTTAAAAAGATCATATCTCCCTCCCAGAGCTTAAGCTTTTCCAGTTCATCCTTCGGAATCCAGACCAGCTCGCCCTCGCTGCACAGAGTTTGCTCCCCGGTAAAACCGGTTGCCGTATACAAATGCATATACTCGCCTTCCCATTCATCGGATAAGAAGGTCACGATTCCCCGGAAGCAATACTCCGTTAAGGTAAGCCCGGTTTCCTCCTGCACTTCCCGGAGAAGACATTCCTCCGGTGTCTCGTCCTCCTCAAATTTTCCGCCGACGCCGATCCATTTATCATGGTTTAAATCGTTATCCTTTTTTATCCGGTGGAGCATCAGATACTGATCGTCCCGTTCAATGTAGCACAGGGTCGTAAGCTTCATTCGCAATCCTCCTCAAACACCTGACGAATACTATCGTAATGCAGGAATATCCCCTGAGCGGCAAGCTCCTTAATTTCCTCCGGCGTCGCAATCTTAAAGCCAAGAGCTTCCTCCTTTTGGATTTTTACATCCTTTTCGTCAAAATCCAGATCAAAGCGATATACATCCACAAAGTAGTTGTCTCCCTTGCCCGGATTCTCCCTATGATAGGTAAGTGCCAATTTCCCTTTGCATTTGGACACATCCAAACCGGTCTCCTCCTGCACTTCCCGGCAGACCGCCGCAAAAGAGTCCTCCCCGGCCTGCACTCCGCCGCCAGATACCTCCCACCAACCCGGCGCCCATGCCTTTGTCATAACGCGCCGGGTGATCAAAAAGCGGCCGTCCGTCCGCCGGATCACGCCAAGAACCGATAAATGGTACTCTCCGTCTTTTAATATCCAGTCGTTTCGTTTCATCCTCCGGCCGGTCTTCTGTTTATTGCTGTCATAGATATCCCAGTATTCCATGTTTTATCTCCCTATGTCTTATTTTTAATAGTCCGCTTTCCCCTTTAAAGATTGGCGGAAAAGGAATTCAGTTTCTTCCGAAGCATCTTCGCCCCGGGAAGATAGTATTCCATCAGGCTCCAAAACCGAGCGTTGTGGCTTGGCTCCAGAAGATGCGTAAGTTCATGCACCACCACATATTCTAAACATACATCCGGCACATTTACAAGTGCAAGATTAAAATTCAGATGATGGGTCTTTACATTGCAGGATCCCCATCTGCTCTTCATTTTCCGGACAGTAAAACCGGAAGACTCCACTCCCATCACCGGCTCCCACCTTGCAAGCAATGCCGTAATAGAAGAATTCAGCTTATACCGCATCTCCCGTTCCATAAAAGGCACGATTACCGGAGCCTCCTCCTTTTGTAATTCCTTTTCGCGTACACGCTTCTGCGCTTCCATGATCCATTCCCGTCTGTCCCCCACAAAGCGCAGGATTGCCCGGTTCGGCGTACCATGCGGTGCGCTGATCTCCACGGCTCCCCCGGACTCCCGAACCCGCAGATACATATTCTTGATCTTCTTCCGAATCACATGGATCGTCATATCATCCAATGAAAGCGTTTCTTCCGTTTCCTTTCCGCCAAACAAACCCATTCTCTCCATCATGAAATCTATTTCCGCAGATATCATCTGCCGCGTTATCCCTGATCTTTGTACTGCTGCAAAATATCAGACAAATACTCTTTATACGCCTCCGCCACATCCTCCGGCGACTGGATCCGCACACGGCTTGACAGCCCTGCAAGCCAGCCGAAAAACTGCGGGCTTACCTCCACCTCCACCCGGGCAAGAACCTGCTCTCCATTCAACGGGCGAAGGGCGACATTGGCGCCGAACCGATCCACGATCACATTGATCAAAGAATTGCTAAGACAGAGCTGAACCGTCCTCTCCTCCCCGGCAAACATACCGAATGTCCGTCTGGAAAATGCAGCAACATCCAGTTCCTCAAAGGCTTCCTTCCCCTCTCTCGGCGTGTCCAGCTTCTCAATATGCAGCATCTTATCTACCCGGAAATACTTCATTTTTCCGGCCTCTCTGTCGAATGCCACCAGATAATAGTTCTCATTATCCCATGTGAGCAGCCAGGGACTTACCTCATAATAATCCCCCTCTTTCCGAAGCTGCATTTCCTTTTTGGCATTCCACTCAAAATACTGATAACGCACTTTTGTATTCTTCGCAATCGCCTCGTAGATCACATCCACACTATAATAGATATTTTCGTTTAACGCCCTGTTGCGCTCCGACACCACGATCTGGCGCTGAAGAGCGACGGCGTCATTTTTGCTGACCTCACGCTCCAGCTTTTTGGTCAGTTCCCGTGATTTTTTTGTGGTAAGGAACTTTGCCGACTGCACCAGATCCACCAACAGCTTTACCTCTGCCAGCTCAAAATCCCGGCTTGCCAGAAAATATCCGCCCCGCGTGCTGCTACTGTCCCGCACGATATCCATACCGAAATCCTGCAGCGTCTGAATGTCATCGTAGATACTTTTTCTTTCCGCCCGGATATCGTTTGCCGCCAGATATTCGATCAGCTGCGGCGTTGTGACCATATGGTTTTCATCTGTCCGCTCCCAAAAATACCGGGCCAGATATAGAAGTTTTTGTTTCTGCTTCGGTGCTTTTGGCATTCAAATCCTCCCTGACTCTATAACCCTTTTGTCCCTGATGTACGCCGGTATATCCTGCCACAACGGACGTCCGGTATCCGATCCTGTCAACAAATTTAGCGGAAAGCGCATCCACCAGCAATTGGATCGTAAAATTCACCATAACAAGAGTGGTAATCTTGCCAAAGCGAAATGTTAAACTCTCTTTGAAAGATTAAAAACAACAGAGGCGCAAGATTATTGACGACCGCCTGTGTAATATAGCCCAGATAGCTTGCATATATCGTGTGCTGATAACCGTTCTTTGCTCTGCCCATATTCTCTAAGCTTCCCTGCATCGGTTTGAGGCATAACACCCTGCGGATTCCGCTACAATTCGAAATCCGCAGGGTGTTTTTCATCGGAACCTTGTCTTTTATTCCCCTGCATTGCAGGTGATCAGCCACGGCGCCGGCTGCGTGCTGTATGTATTTTTGCTGGTCAGTTTCGATACGCTGATCTGGACAATCTCCGGATCACGGATTCCAAGTTCCCTGCAAAGCGCCGGCATTGTTCCCGCCACAACAAAATCCAAAGTGTAGATCACAAATTCCATGTCCGGATTGATCTTCAGAAGGCATCTCATCTCCTGCTCCATGCTGGCGGAAGCCACAAGCATCGTGACATCCGGAACCGGAAGCCGCGCCATTGTTTCCTCATCCACATGGTCGATAATGGTAACATTGTTCAGGCCGAACTGCGCCACATTGTCTTCCAGCGTGCTTCGATCCGCCGCATTGTATTCAACAGCGATCACCGTTCCCTCGCCATCAAGGATTGCCGCCTCGACCGCAATGGATTCTCCTGAGATTACACAGATATTTTTTCCTTCATTGATCTGCATCTTGGACAGGATGACCGCCCGGATCTCCGAACCGACATAGCGAACCGAGCCTGAGGCAAAAACGCTATTATCCATTCCGAACTTGATCGTGCTCCTCGCATTCGGATTTAAAATAAGCATTCCGGCGGAGGCATTTATCCCGCGGTCGATCATATCCGCCACCCGGCTCTGCTTGACCGGCCCCTCCGGCTCGCTGCCCTCATTATAGATAACGGTGCATTCCCCCATACCGGCATTGTACATACGGTAAAAAATATCCGGATGTCCTGCTTCCGTAAAGACCAAAACGCTGCGGTGCGCCTCCACAGCCGGAATCAGGTTCTTGTTTTTTCTGGTGATATCCAGAATCTTGACATGTTCCAGATCTACCTCCGTATTATCCGAAAAATACTGGAGCCATGCCAAAACATGCGTGTTGTTAAAAATATGCCCCTCCATATAAACACCTCGACGGAAAAAATAATTTTTTTTAGTATAGCACCTATGCTTTACTGATTGCAACCGGTATTTTGCCAGTCCGCAAAGAGCCATGTTGCATTTTCCGGTGAGGGATGATATAATATCATTAAATTTATACTGTGCGAATGCACTTTAAGCATCGGCAAAGTATAAACCAATTGATATATACGCCATGAGATTATGAGCAAAGGCAATAAGCGAAGTAATTCGCCTTATTTCTTTTGCTCTATTTTAATTTTTAAAGGGGAGAACAGACTATGTATGATGCAGCAATTATCGGAGCAGGGGTTGTGGGAAGCGCTATCGCAAGAGAGCTTTCCAAGTATCGGGTGAAGGCATGCGTGATCGAGCAGGAGGAGGACGTCTGCTGCGGAACCTCCAAAGCAAACAGCGCCATTATCCACGCCGGATACGACGCAGCGCCGGGAACACTTAAGGCCAAACTAAATGTAAGAGGAAATCATCTGATGGATCAGCTGTCTAAAGATCTTGATTTTCCATTTAAGCGCAATGGTTCCCTGGTCGTATGCACTAAGGATCAGGATCCGGCGGGACTTGAAATACTTTTAGAGAGAGGCCTGGCAAACGGCGTTCCGGGACTGCGCATCTTAAACCGCAGCGAGCTGTCTAAAACGGAACAAAATCTGGACGATAATGTGGTTAGTGCTCTATATGCGCCCACCGGCGGGATCGTATGTCCCTTCCACATGACGATTGCCCTTGCCGAGAACGCATATATAAACGGTGTTGAATTCTTTTTTCACACCAAAGTGACCGGAATCCGAAAAATTGACAATTGCTATCATATATCTGCCAAGCGCCTGCCCGCCGGCGCGGAAGCTTTATCCGGAAAGGAGGCGGCGGACACCTGCTTTATTGCCCGAACCGTGATCAATGCCGCCGGTGTTTACGCCGATGTGATAAATAACATGATAAACCCGGATAAACTGCACATTACCGCAAGAAAGGGCGAGTACATGCTGCTGGATAAAACCGCCGGCAGACATGTAAGCCACACCGTTTTCCAGCTTCCGGGCAAAACGGGGAAGGGCGTGCTGGTAACGCCCACCGTCCACGGCAATCTGCTTGTCGGTCCGACCGCCGTTGACACCGAAAACAAAGAGGGAATCAACACGACCGCAGCAGGACTTGAGTTCCTCCGAACCGCGGCTTCCCAAAGTGTAAAGGGCATTCCGTTTAAACAGGTTATCACCTCCTTCGCAGGGCTTCGGGCACATGAAGAAAGGGGAGATTTCATCATCGGAGAAGCCGACTTCTCAAAGGGCTTTTTTAACGCCGCCGGAATTGCGTCCCCCGGGCTTTCCTCCGCCCCCGCCATCGGAGAAATGGCAGCGGAGCTTGTCGCACAAAAACTAAAGCTTTCTATCAATCCTGATTTTGTAAAATCACGAAAAGGCATTTTACGGCCGGACAGCTTAAGCCGGGAGGAACGGAACAAACTCATTCAGAAGCAGCCGGCATACGGCAGCATCATCTGCCGCTGTGAGATGATTACCGAGGGGGAAATCCTCGACGCCATCCGCCGCCCGCTGGGCGCCCGTTCCTTAGACGGCATAAAACGAAGGACCCGTGCAGGAATGGGGCGCTGCCAGTCCGGCTTTTGTTCTCCAAGGATCATGGAAATACTGCAGAGGGAAGTCCCAATGAGCATATATGATATCACCAAAAACGGCGGAAAATCCGTATATGTTGTTGGAAGGAATAAAGAAATTCAGGGAGGTGCTCTATGAAAAAATATGATCTGGTTATTGTCGGCGGCGGACCTGCCGGTCTTGCCGCTGCCGTCTCCGCAAGGGAAAACGGGATCGAAAGTATCCTGATCATTGAGAGGGATAAGGAGCTTGGCGGCATTTTAAACCAATGCATCCACAACGGGTTTGGCCTGCACACCTTTAAGGAGGAGCTCACCGGTCCCGAATACGCCGCACGCTTTTCCTCCCGGGTAAAGGAGCTCAAGATCGAATACAAGCTGAACACCATGGTCATGGACATCTCTTCCGAAAAAACCGTAACTGCCATGAACAGCACAGACGGTATGTTTGAGATTCAGGCAAAAGCCGTTATCCTTGCCATGGGCTGCCGTGAAAGAAGCCGGGGCGCACTCAATATTCCGGGCAGCCGCCCGGCGGGTATCTACTCCGCCGGAACCGCACAGCGCCTTGTAAACATGGAGGGGTATATGCCCGGCAAAAGAGTTGTTATTTTGGGTTCCGGCGATATCGGCCTTATCATGGCGCGCCGTATGACGCTGGAGGGCGCAAAGGTTTTGGCGGTCGTCGAGCTGATGCCCTATTCCGGCGGACTGAAGCGCAATATCGTACAATGTCTCAATGACTTTGATATTCCGCTTATGTTAAGCCACACCATAGTTGATATTGAGGGAAACGAACGGCTTGAGGCTGTCACGATCGCAGAGGTCGATTCCCGCAGTAAACCGGTTCCCGGAACAGAGATCCGCTATGAATGCGATACCCTTCTGCTCTCCTGCGGACTTCTTCCCGAAAACGAGTTAAGCCGAAGCACCGGCATCGAGCTTTCGCCTGTCACATCCGGGCCCGTCGTAAACGACCGTCTGGAAACAAACATCGACGGGATATTTGCCTGCGGAAACGTTCTGCATGTGCATGATCTGGTTGACTATGTGTCACAGGAGGCAGCCGCCGCCGGTAAAAATGCGGCGGACTATATTAAAAACGGAAAAAGCGGCCTTACAAAGACGGTCGAGCTTTTTGCCGAGAACGGAGTCCGCTACACCGTTCCAAAATATGTCCGCCCCGGCGAGATGGAGGATTCACTCACCGTCCGTTTCCGCGTGGGCTCCGTATATAAAAACTGTTTCATCGCAATGTATTTTAACGACAGCCTGATCAGCCGGCGCAAACGCCCGGTAATGGCTCCCGGCGAGATGGAGCAGATTATCCTTGAAAAGAAAGAACTTGCCCGGTTTCGGGATCTGTCCGGGATAACGATCCGTATTGAAGAAGCATAAGGAAGGGGGTATTTCAATGGAAATCAGAGAATTGACCTGTATCGGCTGTCCCCTCGGCTGTGGGATTACCGTTACGCTCGAAAAGGGCATCGTCAAAACCGTTGTCGGCAACACCTGCCCCCGGGGCGACGCATACGCCCGCAGGGAGGTAACCAATCCCACCAGAATCGTAACATCTACGGTCCATGTATCCGGCGGGAGCGCCGCTATGGTTCCCTGCAAAACCAAAAGGGATATTCCGAAGGAAAAAATATTTGATGTAATACAGGCTCTGAAAAATGTTACGGCTGCTGCGCCAATATCCATAGGAGACATTCTGGTATCCGATATTGCCGGAACCGGCGTAGATATCGTTGCCACAAAAAATGTGAAATCCGCACCATAAAAACTCCGCAGGGACAATCCCTGCGGAGAGTTTTTCTATTGGAACGGTGCCATAGCCCAAAGGCTTTTTCCGATTTGGGGAAGAAGGCTCCTATGACACAAAAAATGCTGCGCCTACGGCTCCCGGTCCGACATGCGTCCCTATTGTGCTGCCGATGGTGCTGATCGGAAGTTCATCCGTTTCGTTTTCATAGAGATCCTTGCTATCCTCAATATATTTTTTCAGCAGGGCGTCCGACAGACCGCTGTATGCCAGCGTATATGGCATGGAAAAGCTAATGCCGCCCTCTTTTTTTATCATTTCCTTTAACATATTGTTGCCGTTTTTTGAGCCTCTGGCTTTTCCCAGTACGACAACCTCCCCGCTCTCGATCGCTATGACCGGCTTGATCGACAGAACCACGCCCGCCATTGCCGCAGCTGCGGAAATCCTGCCGCCCTTCTTTAAATATTCCAACGTGTCCAAAAGAGCGATCAGACGTATCTTTCCCTTTTGCTCTTCAAGCGCAGCCGCGATCTCACAGGCGGACTTTCCCTCATCCCTAAGCTGCAGGGCCAGCAGCGTTAATATCTGCTCCCCGATAGATACCGTATTACTATCTACAACCGTAACGCAATCTTTATAGTCTGCGGAAGCGATAACCGCACTCTGATAACAGCCGGAAAGCTTGGAAGACAGCGTAATACAGACAGCCTCGTCCCCTGCCTCTTTTACCTCACGGAATTTTTCTCCATACTCAAAAGGCGGTATCTGACTTGTTGTTGGCAGCTTTTCCGATTCGATCAGCTTTTCAAAAAAACCGACATGGCTTATGGTAACGCCATCCAGATACTCCTCAGTCCCAAACATGGTTTTGATCGGCAGAATTTCCAGCCCTTCTCTCTTTTCCCCCTCAATATCACATGCGGAATCCACAATAATCCTTACTGCCATATTTTCTCCTTTTCGACCTGAAAAATTGTTGCAATACTATTTATCGTTTCCCAAAATACAGGAACTATACTTCCCCTTGGCAGGAGTATAGCGAAAATTTCATCAAATGTCAATTTTCACCGGCGGGTATATATGGTATAATGTCGTCAGACATTATACCGCGCCGAAGTGCGCATCGGTACCATCTACCGTGTGCGGAACGCACATGGTATAATGTCCGCGAAGGCAAAAGTGAGCATACGGATATATCATCAGGCGATGCTTGCATCAGCCGGATGATAATATCGAATGCGAACGCGCCCGCGAGCCCGGAAAACCGGAGGTTTTTCGGGGCTTTTGCCGAAGTGTCGGCATCAGTGCCATGTGCAGAATGCGTGACAAAACACATAATGAAACGGAGTACAGCCATTTATGAAAAAAGAATTCCGGGAAGCAATAGAAGACTCCCCCGTTATCGCCGCGGTCAAGGATGACGAGGGACTGAAAAGATGTAAAAAAAGCGAAAGCCGCGTTATCTTTATCCTG
Source organism: uncultured Lachnobacterium sp. (assembly GCA_964425905.1). GTDB lineage: Bacteria > Bacillota > Clostridia > Lachnospirales > Lachnospiraceae > Roseburia. The sequence goes on from CAYROM010000027.1 coordinate 12,547, forward strand.
TATGGTGATATTTGCAGCATTACGGATATTGTAGACGAAGTAAAATCCTGCGGAAAAATCGCTCTGGTACATCTTGATCTCATCTCCGGGCTAAGCGCAAAGGAAATTGCCGTTGATTTCATCCGCAAATACACCCGGGCCGACGGTATTATCACGACCAAACCTGCCCTTATCAAACGGGCGAAGGAACTATCCCTATACACGATCCTCCGGCTTTTTGTCATCGACTCCATGGCATACGGAAATATCGAACGCCAGATAAAAGCAGCCCAGCCCGACCTGATAGAAATCCTGCCCGCAATGATGCCAAAGGTTGTGTCGCGCATCTGCAAGCTCTCCGGCACACCGGTTATCGCAGGCGGGCTTGTATCCGAAAAGGAGGACATCATAAACCTGCTTCATTCCGGAGCGACCAGCATTTCCACTACGAACCCGGATCTCTGGTTTATGTAATATGATATGAAAAAACTCCTAAAGCCTAAGCTGAAGGAGTTTTTTCGAGGAGTTTAGTTATGAAAATGTTTATTAATAAAAAGGGAATATGTCGTAGGAATTACTTCCTTTGACATTGAATAGTATATGCAAAAATTGTGTCCATATTATGTCCGATTTCAAAAACATTTCTAAAATTCTAATTTCAATTTTTAGAAACAATTTATTTTCTTACGGGCATTCCAACAGAAAACGGCACAGTTTTACTTTTTCTTCCTTCCGGATTCCTTCCAGACTGTTATCAAATTCAACCGTCCCCTTTTTTAGTCTTTCGGAGAGCAGCCCTGCTTCCGCCAGCCTTCTTCTCATCTCCCGGGCAGTCCCCTCCCCTCCGTCAAATATCCTCACATTTTCACCAAGTATGCTAAGGATCATATCCCGCACAAAGGGATAATGGGTACAGCCTAAAACGACGGCATCAATAGGATCTTCCTTAAACTCATACAAAAGCTCCTCAAGATATTTCTGCAGATCCTCCCCGTCCAGATCTCCCCTTTCCACAAAATTCATAAGCCCCGGGCAGGGAAAAGGAATGATCTTCCCCTGCTCCTCATAACGCGCCATAAGTTTACGAAATTTTTCCTCGCGGATCGTCATGGGCGTCGCCAGGACAAGCACTTTCGGGTGATCCATAAACGACACGGCCGGTTTTACCGCCGGCTCTATCCCGACAATAGGGATTTGCGGATTCTCCTGTCTAAGCACGCGCACAGCCGCGCTGGTGGCAGTATTGCAGGCAACCACAAGTCCCTTTGCTCCCCGCAAAAAGAGTTCCTTCGCATGGGTTCTTGTAAGCATGCGCACTTCCTCAAGATTCTTAGTTCCATAGGGTGCATTTCCCGAGTCGCCGTAATATATATAATTTTCATTCGGCATGATTTTTATCAGTTCCCGAAGCACGCTGATTCCGCCGACTCCCGAATCAAACACCGCAATCGGCCTGTCTGCTGCATGTTTTTCTGTCAAAATATCTATTCCTTTCTCTTCTTTCCTATTCCCTCATTGAAAACCCCTCTTCTATTGTGCTATAATTGCGTTAGAAAATATTCTGTGCCATCTCGCGCGTATGAGGAGGAGTATTATGCTTCCAACGAAGGAAAAAGGACTATTTGAAAATTACCGCCAATGTGAATTATGCGGAAGGCGCCTTTCACTCAGCTATCAGGAAGAATACTGCCCTGCCTGTCAGAATTTAAAGCTTTTTCATGATGTAAGGGATTATATCCGCGCAAACAACGTCAATGAATATCAGGTTGCCAACCACTTTCAGATTCCGTTAAAAACGATAAAGGAATGGATTCGTGAGGGCCGCATTGAATACCGCAAGGACAATATGGTATCCACTATTGACAGTATGCATTGCCAGAACTGCGGACTGCCCATAAGCTTTGGAACCCTTTGTCCCAAATGTCTGAAACTTGCCAACAATAACATGAGAGGCTATGAGATCAAACAACACACTTCCTCCGGCGACCGCATGCGTTTTCTGGATCATAATAATGAAACTAACGGATAATCCCCAAAAGCGGCACGGCAATCGCCTACGGGATAAAAAAGAATCTTGCCATGCAAGATTCTTTTGTGATACCCCATGCATCCCATCTCTTTGGGAGCGAATCCTCTAATTTCCTCTCCGGATCAATTTCTGACCATATTTTACGCAAACCGCATCCAGATATTTATCATCCGGCTCGAACTGAATCAGTTCCGTGTTCTCCCCATTTCTTCGAATCATGACGTAATACGGCATGTCCTTTGTTCCCGATGTATAGTCTATTTTTTTCATAGAAGCATCATTTTCATACTTATATATTTCGTGGGCTCCGGACGGGGCAATGATCTCGACCTCCTCCATAGGAAAGACCTTTAAACGTTTTCTTCTGCTCTTATTGATAATCTTTGCAAAGCGCACCTCTCCGTCAAAATAGGAATACTCAAATTCCTTGTTGGAGCGGAATTGCAGATAAAACCATATTCCGAAAAAAACAACCGAGACTGCCAGCATGGTATACATTAAACACGACATCAGAACGGCAACGATTCCAAAGGCCAGAAATACACACGCTAAAAGCCGCAGACCAATGGATTTTTTTCTCTGTACTAATACATATACTTCAAACATATATTATCTCCTTATCTGTAATAAAGATATTATATATCTATTTTCTTTTTTTTTCCATACAATTATAGATTTTTCATATTTAATCCGATACAATAAAATTATATCATTTCAAGCCTTTGGAGGTGACTTATGCAGTTCGAATTATCAAAAGAACAATTAGCCTGTTTTACGGATAATATCCGAAAGGAATGGGCTATGACAAACGGAATCGGCGGTTATGCCGGCAGTTCTGTAATCGGTGCGCACAATCGCACCCATCAGGGCTACCTGATTGCCAGCCTTCATCCTCCGGTTGAACGCTATCTGGTTTTTTCAAAGACCAATGAACGTTTTTTTCAGGATGGGGCTTTATTCGATCTTGAAACTTCACAGCATGCCGGGGAGGAGTTCTCCCAGCCGGTCGTCAGCGCTGACGAAATCCCGGACGCCTATAAATCCGCAGATACGGTATCCGTGGCCTCCGGCTTTTCCGCCCGCAAGCCTATCTATAAAGAAGGAAATCGCTATCAGACCGGGTTTCTATACGATGGAACCGTATGCTTCACCTATGAAGCCGGCGGACTGCACATCAAAAAGCAGATTGCGCTTATTCAGAGAGAGAATACGACCGCGGTTTCCTATACGATCACAAATAACGGCTCTGCCGCCGAATTTTTTATCACTCCACTTATGAATTTTCGGGAGCATAACGACAGTTCCACCCCGGAAACGCTGAAATTTGAAACCAGACAGCTCGCCGGAACAGATGGCTCTGCCTGCGGGTTTCTTCTTATCCCCGAGGGATGGAAGGATAAAATCTTTATCTCACTTTCCGTCAGCTCCGGCAGCCTCGTGCCCCGTAATGAATGCTTTGATGTGGACATGCAGCTTCAAACCGAAGTCGACAATGAAGTGCCCGGACTGGACTGCCACTATGCTCCCTATGATATTACATTTACGATTCCTTCCCATCAGACAATACAGGTATCCCTTGTCTGCCGGGCAGGCGTCCCGGAGAAAGACAAACCGCTTTTTGCCTCACCCGCAACAGCCATTGAAATGATAGAAAAACAACGGGCTTATCTGGATTCCCTCATAAAAAGGGCGGAATATCATGACGATACTTTTGCAAACACCCTAGTTCTTGCTGCAAACCAGTTTCTCTCCTACCGGGAATCCACCGGTCTTATGACCGTGCTTGCAGGACTTCCGTGGTTCTCCGACTGGGGAAGGGATACGATGATCGCCTTTTCCGGCCTCACTCTTGCCACCAAACGTTTTGATGATGCCAGAGAAATATTGGCCACCTTTGCAAAATATGTCCATCACGGTATCGTTCCGAATGTGTTTCCTGACAACGGACAGCCGCCTATGTATAATACCGCGGATGCCTCGCTATGGTATTTTTACGCGGTCTATCAATATTTGAACTATGTCAAAACAGAGGATGCGTACACCTTCATTCAGACAGAAATATATCCCGCCCTAAAGGAGATATATCAGGCATATAAAAACGGAACCGATTTTTCCATCTATATGGACAGCGACGGTCTTATCCACGCCGGAAGCGGATTTGACCAAGTTACCTGGATGGATGTAAGGGTTGGAGAATGGGTGGTCACTCCACGCCACGGAAAACCGGTGGAGATCAACGCACTATGGTATAATGCTCTGTGCGTCATGGAGCAGCTTTCCCTTCACTTTGACGAGGATGCCGCTTTCTATCAGGCTCTTGCCGCCCGGGTAAAAGAGTCCTTTTGCCGGGAATTCTGGAATGAAGAACAGGGCTGCCTTTATGATGTGGTAGACGGAGATTTTAAGGACGCAAGCCTTCGGCCAAACCAGATCTATGCAGTTTCTCTTCCATTTACCATGCTTTCCGAGGAACAGGCGCGCTCTGTCGTTGATGTCGTTTGGGATAAGCTGTATGCAGAACGCGGGCTGCGGTCCCTAAGCCCGGATCACCCGGATTATCATCCGATTTACTGCGGCTCTCTCCCGAAAAGGGACGCTGCTTATCATCAGGGTACCGCTTGGGGATTTTTGATGGGCGGATTTATCAGCGCCTACACAAAGGTTCACCACCATTCCCCGGAATCAATTGCACAGGCAAAAGCCTTTCTTGCCCCGGTGCGGCAGCATTTTTGGGACGGCTGTATTGGTTCTATCTCCGAAATCTTTGATGGAGATGCACCTCATACCTGCCGCGGATGCTATGCACAGGCCTGGAGCGTGGGCGAAGTTCTGCGCTGCTATACGGAAGATATTCTGCCCTATGTATAAATACGTGCGTCAGATCGGCACAGCATGACAATCCTCCCCATAAATGGAGAGCAAAACGCTGCGGTTCACACCATCACCCATAACTTTATTCTGATGGTGTGAACTGCAATACTGCAACAAATTTGCTTGACAGTTTAGCCATAATCATGTACAATACTTTCGTTGCTTGAAAGCGGGCTCAGTTAGCTCAGCTGGTAGAGCTGAGGACTGAAAATCCTCGTGTCTCTGGTTCGATTCCGGAACTTGGCACTTGGTTTTTCAAAATTTCATAATTTATTTTGCGGGTGTAGTTCAATGGTAGAACACCAGCCTTCCAAGCTGGATACGTGGGTTCGATTCCCATCACCCGCTTTTTTATTATATGGTTAGGGTGCCCAAAGGCTATTACATAGCTTTGTGCCTGTTCTGGAGGGGGATTTATATGGAACAGATCAAGCCTTTAAGAGAAATGTCCGGAAAGGAAAGAGTCAAATATATCTGGGATTACTATAAATTCCCGATTCTTGCGGTTATTGCCGCAATCATTGGCGTGGCGCTCATCATCCGGCACTTTGTCACCTACAAGGATCCGGTTTTAGAGATATTGATGGTCAATTCTATGAATTCAGCAGAGGAAACCGACGATCTGTTCTATGACTTTATGAGCGATTACGGTCATGATCCCTCCTCGGAGGAAATCCTTATCAACAACAATCTTGATCTGGTTATCGGGGACAGCAGTTTTTTTCAACAGCAGGGTTCTCTGGACATGCTGATGGCCACCCATGTATACAGCATTTTTTTCGCTGATCGGGATGTGTTCGATTACTATGCGGAAAACGGCTCGCTAAGGGATCTGCGGGAATTTGTTTCAGAGGAAATATTAGCGGCATATGAAGGCAGTCTGGTATATGCGGTGGATACCGAATCCGGCGCCACTTATCCCTGCGGCATCATGTTGTCCGCGACAGATAATGCATTCCTTTCCCAGAGCGGCTTATATGACGATTGTGTTTTCGGGATTCTATACAGCGACAGCGATGATAAGATCATAGGACAATTTGCCGAATATCTTCTGAAATAAGCACCGAGTATGTAGAACAAAAGTGCGCTTCTCACACCCTCGCGTTTCAATTTCTCTGCCAGCGCCGCTTTTGTTCCGCGCGCGAGCAGACTGCGAAGCAGTATTCTCCTTTCTGCGAGCTGCGCATCATGGCGCGTAGTGCTTTATCACTTTAAAGCAACAAAGTCTTTCCTATGAAATAAAAAATCCCGAAGATCTCTCTTCGGGATTTTCTTCTAAGCTTAAGTAATTAGAACAAATCAACACGTCCGCTGAACTTCTCGTTGATCACATAGTAAGCGGAATATTCTTCCGGCTTAACATAAATGTTGATCTTCTTGATAGAACCAGCCTTATGTCCTTCGGAAACGAACTGAGCCTTCACTCTCTCCTCAACCTTATCAAGGCTTACTTCGTTATTCTGATACTGAACAGCGATCTCAGCCTTTGCCGGTGCAGCCTTTGCTGCTGCCTTTGCAACTGTCTTCTTTGCAGTTGTCTTTGCTGCCGCGGTTTTCTTAGCTGTTGCAGTCTCCACCTTCTTAGCTGTTTCCTTAACATTAGTCTCGGCTGCCTTTGCTTTGTCTTCAACCGTCTTAACAGTCTCTTTTGCTTTGTCTTCAACCGTCTTAACAGTCTCTTTTGCTTTGTCTTCAACAGCCTTAGCCGTCTCCTTTGCCTTTGTTACAACTTCATCTTTCTTCTGCATAACGTTTTCCTCCTTAGGAAATAATCCTACCCACAAACCAAAAACTTTTCCATTGCTATAAGTGCCTCATCCTCATCAGCGCCCTCCGTCACAATATCAAGTGACATTCCCTCGGTTGGATTGAAAGCCATGATCCCCATAATGCTTTTTGCATTAATCTGACGATTATCACTTTTCAGAATAATCTCACTATCGAAACTACAGGCCACCTGAACTAATTCAGCTATTGGATTTTCATGTTTTTTTAACACGTTGGATACAACCACGCTTTTAGTGTTCATAATAACCCTCTCGCCAATCCTCTCTTAAGTACCATAAATAATTATAACTCATTTTTTTTTATTGGCAATACCCAAAAGGGAATTCTATTAAAACTTCATGAAAAAAACGAAAAACCAAACCATGAATTATTCAATTTTACCAGAATTATTTATCCATATAAGTAAAAAAGATATTCCCCGCATTCTCAAACCATTCTGCCGCAGAATCCCAACTCTTGACATTAGTTTGGTCCGTTTCCGGATCATAGTAGGAAACGGTGCTCGAGGTGTAACCGACTACCAGCACCGCACTATCCGTACCGGTCATTGCAAACACCGGACTTCCATTGCTGACATAGAAAATAATTTCCTCGATGGAACAGCCCGTAAGGTCCAATACCACAGAATCCTTTAAAGTACTTTCCAAAACCTCCTTTGGCGTCAGTCCGTTTTCTACAAGCGCTTTTACGCTAACGCCTTCACCCTTTCTCATCAGCATTGCGCTGATACCCTTTACAATCGATCCTTCGGATGCATCCGCATCATTTGCCGCCAGTCCTGTAAACGCTTGCTGCGAGGTCTTTCTGGCACGCATCCATATATAATGCTGACTGCTGTCAACTACGATCCCCATGTTTTCGTTTGCCAGAATGATCGCGTCGGAAATACTGTCAGTCGCCAGAATCACATCCCCTTTGACATATACATAAAAACGATCACCATCCTCTTCCGGGATCAGCTCTACCAGACGAAGATCCTCCAGAATGATGTGCTTTGATATGATGAGCTTCGTCTTGCTCTCGTCGATTGCACTCTTCAGCGACAATTGAAACTGCGTTTCCTTTACTTCCGTCACGGTCGTAGTTACTGTGACGTTTTCCCCGGAATCCGCTTCGCGGTTCATGATAGCGTCTGTTCCTACTGTCAGGTATTGTCCGTCGTTATTCCTGATAATATTCACCGTAATAATATAATCATTGATAGCAATATCTCCCACATAATCTTCATCCGGCTGATAGCTCTTCAGAATCTCATGATTGCCCTCCTGTGTATCCATGATATTTATGGTGTTCATCGGAAAAGTAGTATTGCCCGCTGCATCCACCTGCACATCGTCTTTATCCGCAATTCCATAGATGAAATCTTCCCCTATAAAACCGAGGGGCAGAAGATAATCCGACGAATCCCCGGAAATCTCATACACACTTCCATCCTTTAGATCCATGAATGAGATCACATCGCTCTCATACATGCTCTGGGGCTCCACCCAAGCCAGAAACCGGTTGGACTCAGAGGCGGCATAACAGCCATATTTCAGATCAGATACTACCGCCTCCACCGTAAGCGTATCCAGACTGATTCTGCATACATTTCCGTTCATCATAAGATACAGCATTCTATGATCATTCTCGTACATTAGTTGTCCCAATTCCGCCCTGAGTATCTCATAGGACTGCTTTACCGGAATAAACGCTTCCTCCTCTACGGTATGCGCCAATCCGTCAAACCGGTAAACTCCGATACCTACTTCTCCCTCATGTACGCCCCGGTTCATATAGCCGTATACGATAAAATCAATGCTTCCCGCTTCATCAATACCAACTATGTTAATATCATGCTGATCCCAGTTTTCCCGAAGGTCAAGACCCTCTGCCCCGCGAAAGCTGAAAACGCATTGAAGTTCATTCGAGTTCAGGTTATAACACCACAGATCCCCCTCCTGAACAAATGCAATCACATCCCCTGCCTCATTTGCATCATATTCTATATCAGCATCCCGGATGCCAAGCTGTATATGCGTCGAATCCGTTACAAAAGTATTTTCCCCGTTAAAGATCTGATTCATCCTGCGCTCAAAGTTTAAGACATACATCCTTGTGGACGTCTCCCGCAGGCGGTAATACTCTTCCACATTGTAATACTCCACTTCACCGGAATCTTCGGTGTAGGTAACTACATAATCCAATGTGATCACATTGTAGGAATCATTAATCTCTTTAATAGAAACGGACGGCGTGTACAGCGGAACACAGTCAAATTCCGCCCATGTAATCTGCTTTAAGGTGCAGGACAGATCCACATAGTTAAGCGTAGTGGCGTCTCCGGTGGCAGGATCCATATATGTCGGAATAAATTCGGCCGCATCCTCCCGGAAAGTATAATCATGAAACTCCAACGCAAAACTCAGGCATTCATCCACATAACAATCTGTGGTCTGCATCAGACGTGTATAATAGTATATGGTGTCCTCCCCTGACTGTACCGTCACGATAAACAAATATTCCTCATTCTCATCCAACAGATTTTGGATCTGAATGTCCGCTTTAATCTTACTTCCGAAGGTCTGATAATCGCCAATCTCTCCATCCGCCACCAGACGCTCTCCATCCATTCCGCGAATCTCATATAAAATTTTGTTGACTGAAGCGCCATAAGTATCAATCCCTATTGAGAGCATGCGGTCCGCCCCGACCGGCGTAATGGTATCCCGCATTTTTACCATATCCATCTCGCTTGTATAACCATACAGTTGATTGATTGCATTTCCGTTTACATAAAAATAAACGATCGGAAGCGAAGCTTCCTCCATCGCCATCGTCAAATCCTCGTTGGTCTGGTTCGCCGATACGCTGAAGGATATGAGCGCCACGATAAAAACTGCAAAAATGACGATCGGTTTTATGACTTTCTTCTTCATTTATCCCACCTTGTCCTACGCAAACATAGCTATCGCTGCTCCACGATAGCTATATTATTATGATTTTCCAAAACAATTCCTACCACCAGCGATGGCATCTGCGGTATCTGCATCTTCTGCGATAAACTTCATCCTGAAACAGTACGCCTACCATATTGCACAGCCAGCCCCTGCAAGGTTCCCCCGGTCTGTTAGGCCCGCCCGGTCTCCCCGGACCTCTTCGTCGCCAGTCTCCCGGCGGAGGCGACATGGTCTCAAGCCCTTTTTCCTCCGGCAATTCCCATCCTTCAGGCGGATACAGCGCAAAATCTTTGCAGCAGGGCGGCGCTATGATGTCTTCAGAATCGTACTCCTGCATCCGCACTCCGTTCTGCATTCCGTCATCCATGTTATTTCTCATGCTGCCGTTCATGTTGTTTCTCATGCCGTCATCCATGTTGTCCCGCATGCTGCTGTTCCCGCTGTTCTGCATGCCGCCATCCACATTGCTTCGCGTGCTGTTGTTCATGTTGTCCTGCATTCCGCTGCTCATGTCATCTGTGAGGCCTTCCTTAAGCAGCCTTTCATACAGCGCCAAAATCTCCCTCTCCATCATAATACGGTCGGGATTTTCATCATAAATCCGGCTTCCCTCAAATTCCAACTCATCACAGCGGTCTTCCACGCAAAGAAGGATCTTTTTGACCTCTCTTGGGTACAACTCCTTCATCCGCTCCATGTCTTTTTCATACTCCATCTCAGCCTGATAGAGATTCTGCATCGGATATGTCATATAAAAAGGTGTTTTCACGGATACACTCCATCGTGTCGTTACTTTAACATATGCCCATGAAACGGTTTTGTTCCTTATTGTTTACCAATCCTGCAAATTTCAATTTCCCTGTATTCCTTATATCCATGTGTCAGGAGCTTTGTCTCAAGCTTTCCGGAATCATCCTGGGAAAACCCGTACAGATTATACTGCCCCGACCGGTATGCGTAATCTTCCCCGTTGTCCTGAAAATGTACAGCGCTCCCGGTCCCCGGAGTTGTCAGAAGGATAAGCTTTTCATATGGCTTTTCCCCGACATACTGTACAACCTCATAAGTCGGAATGATACTCCCCGCTTTGATATAGATCGGACACAGATCGATAGGTGCGTCCCGGAGAATATACTGCTTCCCCGCCAGTTCTTCACCCGTCCAATAATCATACCATGTTCCCTCGGGCAGATACACCATCCGCTTTGTCTCCCCCTGCTCAAGAACGGGCGCCACAAGGATTTTTTCTCCGACAAGAAATTCGCTGTTCAAATTCCGCGTCGCGGGATCATCCTCATAATGCAGCACCAGAGGTCTCATAACAGGAAGTCCTGTCTCCTCCCCCTGATAGAAGAGATCATAGATATATGGAAGGAACCGGTATCGAAGATTTACATATTTGCGGTATATGTCTACCACTTCATCCCCGAACTCCCAGGGTTCCTGCCGCTTTGACCCCTTTGCCGCATGATTTCTAAAAAACGGCGAAAATACCGCTGCCTCAATCCATCTTGTCAAAAGCTCCGGTGTTGCGTCCGCCCCGAACCCGCCGATATCCGTTCCGCACAATGCAAATCCGCTCATTCCGAGATTGCAAAGCTGCGGGATCATCATTCTGAGATGGGACCACAGGCTCTGGTTATCTCCGGTCCACACGGAAGAATATTTTTGGGTTCCGGCATAGCATGCGCGTGTGATCACGAAGGGTCTTTTTCCGGTCAGTTCCTTCAGCCCCTCAAAGGTCGCTCTGCTCATATAATGCCCGTAAACATTGTGCATCTCTGCATGGGTGGTTTCCCTGTCGCCGTCCCGGAAAACAACATCCTGGGGAAGCTCCCCACGGAAGCTTGCCGGTTCATTCATATCGTTCCAGACCCCGCGCACTCCCATATCCGTCAGAAATTTGTGGTGTTCCCCCCACCATTTGCGCACTTTATCATTTCCAAAATCCGGATAGTTTGCCTCCCCGGGCCATACCTCATTGACGTACACCTCACCATCCTTATCCTTTGCAAAAAATCCCTTTTGCATTCCCTCCTCGTACATGAAATATCCCGGTTCCCGTTTCGTTCCCGGGTCGATGATAACGACCGGCTTAAATCCGAGCTCTCCCAACTCAGCAAAAAGCTCTCCTGCCTTTCCGTATCTCTCTTCGTTCCATGTAAATACCTTAAAGTGATCCATATAATCGATGTCATACTGTACCGATTCGCAGGGAATATTGTACCGACGGAATCTGTGCGCCACCTCGCGGATATCCTCCGCACATTCATAGCCCCATCGGCATTGCTGGTATCCAATCGTCCAAAGCTGCGGGAGGGGTGTTGTCCCCGTCAGATAAGTATAATTTTTCACCACATCTGTCATTGAATCTCCGCCAAGAAAATAGTAATCCAGATTTCCTCCGTCGGCAGCATAAAAGAAATATTCCCGGCTCTCTTTTCCGAGATTCAAATAGCTGTGAAAGGTATTATCAAAGAACACGCCGTACACGGCTTCCTTTTTTAAACAGATCAAAAAGGGAATGCTCTTATAAAGCGCATGAAAATCCTCCGTATGCGCCTGCGGAATATCGGAATTCCAGTTTTCATACTCATAGCTGCGCTTATTTAAAAATCCGGTCTTGTCCCCCAGTCCGTAGAAACAATCCTCCTTATCAAGCGCCTTCACGGTCTGCACCGCATGTTTCTTCTCTGCAAGCGCGGAAGCATCATGTCCCTCCGATTCAAGAAGCGCGATCACTTCATCGCTGATTCTTTCCGACGCGCTCCTTTCCCCCCGATAATCTGCCATAAGAAGAGTTCCGTCCGAGCGATAGATATCTGTTGCAAAATTATCATACAGCTTCACCGTAAGCTTATCGGTTGCGATCTGCAATCCACTTTCAGACATGCTTACGCGATAATCCGCCGGCTTTGCCTTTTCCCCCTCAATTGCCTTGGAGCGGTGTTCCGGGGACCAGACCGGCACCAGAAAATTAATGATGTCATCCTTTATGATCTCAATGATCACCGACTGTTTTTCATACTGAATCTTTACCTGATTCCCATTTTTCTCATAAGATACAAGCTTTCCGTAGTCCATATTTTTCTCCCAAGATAACTATGTTATAGCAGCGACAAGATCGGCGTCTCCAAAAGCATAAGCCAGACGCCCAGCACCAAAAGAAATACCCCCACGATGCCCCGGACGGAGAGGCGTTCCCGCAGAAAAATGCACCCAAGGACAATGACTGCGAGAACAGCAAGGCTGTCCATGAAAACCACTACATGATCCATTCCATACGCGAGCGCCCTGCGATAGCATATCCAGGAAAGCCCGATTCCTGCACCGGACAGGCAGATATAAATCCCGTCCAAAAAATTCATGGAACGGAAGCCTTTGCCCCCGCCTGCAACAAGAGCCACGATCCATGCTATTACCAAGGCAATACATGCGCAGACAGCCCGCTCTGTATAGGTATTTACACCGGAAACGCCATATTCGCACAATATCGTTGCTGCGCTGGCAGAAAAGGCTGACAGCAGGGCAAACATCAGCCATACATAACCGCCCTTTCTCCTGTTATGTTCCGAATGCAGCGCAATGAATGCCGTTGCAATGATGATGATCACCAGCGCGATCAACTGATTGAGACCATATTTTTTATGGAATATCAGCATACGAAGCAGCATAGAGATGACCATATTGGATAAATATACCGGAACAATCTTGATCACCGATCCGGTCAGCATCGACCGGAACAGACACAGCCAGGAAATTCCGGCAGCGATTCCGGCAAGCACCAGAAAAAGCCAGGATCTTTGTCCGATTCCGGCAAGCGGCTGGCCGCTCCCCATAAAACGAATTAATATACATGAAAATATAAAGATCAGCGTTCCCCACAATGCGGCGGCAATATTAGAATTATTTTTTCGCGTACCCGTTTTTGCAAGTACCGCTGATATGCCAAAGAGCAGAATATCCGCACATGCATAAAATAACCACATTGCCATCTTTTATTCCACCTCTACAATATAATCCGTGCTGACATATCCGACCTGGTCATTGTAAAGTACCTGCGCCCATCCGTCGGACTCTCCCTGCAGGATCAATGCTGTCCCCGCATCCAGAACCGTAATTACATCGCACTCCGTATTCGGTTCCGTTCTAAGATTTACGCGTTTTGTCGTCTGTACGGTGATGGTAAGCGTTACTTCTGTTTCAGTCTGTGGTTCTTCAACATTTTCCTGATCCGGATCGATCACAAAATACTGCTGCGTCTGCGTCTCTGTCTGCGTCTGTGTCTCTTCCGCCGGAGTACGCTTGGAAAGCGCCCATGATACAAGCACTACAATGGCAGCAATCAAAAGCAGCAGAATAACTGCAAAAACAATACGTGCAATAATGACGTCTCTTCTGTGGCTTTTCTTCATAATATGACCCTCTTATTCTTCTAGTATAGTTTTGCCTCGCAATATGACCGCAAAGCAGTTTATCCGTGTTGCAAAAGGAGCCTTTGCACACCCTGCAAAGACTCCTTTATTATACACACAAAGTCCACTTAATGCAATTATATAGAGGAATCTCATCTGCCTAATTGATCGTTGCAATCCTCATCATATCGCTGGCAAAGGTTCTTCTTCCCCCCTCATTGCCGGAAGGAATCCCCGCAGTCAGCACCACGATATCTCCCGTGTCAATATAGGACTTCGCCTCTGCAATCTCAATCGCACTATTGCAGATGTCCTCCGTGGTGTTCTCCTCCACGGATCGAAGGGGACGTACCCCCCAATATAACTGCATCCGCCGGAGCGTTCTCGCATTCGGACTCACCCCGATCAGTTCCATCTTTGGCTTAAACTTGGACACGATGCGGGCCGTTGTTCCGGAAACGGTAGGTGTAAGAATACATTTTGCCCCGAGATTATTTGCTGTCGCCACGGCCGCAAACCCAAGCGCACTTGATGTACTGCGCATACGATGGGATTTTGTCTTTTTCAGAATACTGTCATAATCCAGATGTTTCTCGGTATTTTCCACGATATGCACCATCATTTCAACCGCCTCGACCGGATATTTTCCGGCAGCCGTCTCGCCGGAAAGCATCACCGCATCCGTTCCATCGTAAACGGCATTTGCCACGTCCGTGACCTCGGCTCTTGTCGGTCTTGGATTGCGGATCATGGAATCCAGCATCTGGGTTGCGGTAATGACCGTCTTATAATTCTCATTGCACTTCTGAATCATCATCTTTTGAAGATACGGAACCTCTTCCGCGGGAATCTCTACGCCGAGATCTCCTCTTGCGACCATGATTCCATCCGCCGCCCGGATAATTTCATCGATATTACCAATACCCTCGGCATTTTCAATCTTTGCAATGATCGGTATCTCCGGGGCCTTGCACTCCTTTAAAAAGGCTTTTATCTCTAAAATGCACTCCGCATCCCGCACAAAGGAGGCTGCAATAAAATCTATATTCTGCTCCACTCCAAAACGGATATCTTCTTTGTCCTGATCGGTGATCGCCGGAAGGCGCACCGCAACGTTCGGAACATTCACGCCCTTATGCTCTCCCAGCTCTCCTCCGCTTATGACCGTACAGACAATATCTTTTCCCTTTTTCTCTTTTACTTCCAGTTCAATCAAACCGTCATCTATCAGGATCCTCCCGCCGATCTGTACATCCGAAACCAATCCCTCATATGTAATGGAGACCTTTTCCTTTGTTCCCATGCAGGGCTCGGTGCTAAGGATAAACTGCGCCCCCTGTTCCAGCATGACTTTTTTTCCGTCCGCAAGAAGCCCTGTCCTTATCTCCGGTCCCTTCGTATCCAAAAGAATCGCAATGGGTTTCTTCTCTTCGTCCCTGAGTTTTTTCAGCCGATCCATCCTTTTTTTCTGTTCCTCATGGGTTCCGTGGGAAAAATTGAATCTCGCCACATCCATTCCGCTTTTGATCAGTTTCCGCAGAATTTCCGGATCATCCGTTGTCGGTCCCATCGTGCATATAATTTTTGTTTTTTTCATACTATCCCTCTCCTGTATATCCATACACTCGAACTTTACCAACTCAAGTTCCCCCTTCATTTTCTACCAAAAATAATTCCGCGTCAATCCATTTTACAAAACTTTTTCTTTCTGATATATCCGACCTCAGCAGCCACAATTCCGACGGCAACTATAATGACTAATACATACCCATAGCGCCATTCCACCTCCGGCATATAGGCAAAATTCATCCCGTACCATCCGGTCAGAAGCGTAAGGGGGAGAAACAGAGATGTCACAACCGTAAGCAGATTGATCACCCGGTTCTGCTTCGCCTCTTTTTGAGAATTGGCGATCTCGCGAATCTGCATTGCATACTCCCGCAGATAAGTCACATAGTCATACAGCCGGTTCATCCTCTGCGCAAACTGCTGCCATGCGGTGCTAAGCTCGCCCTGCCCTCTTCTTCCGTATTCTGCGCAAAGCACATCTCCGACGGTGATCATCTGCTCATAATAAAAGTGAAGCTCCGACAGACTCCTGCGGTATCGCATGAACCGGCGCAGGAAATTTTCATCCTCACATTTCATCTCCTCTTCCTCATGGGCACTCATCTCTTTTTCCATGCTTTGCAGATAAAAAATATCTTCCCTCGTCAATTCATCCAGAAAAAACATCAGATGCTGATCCGCCGAATCGGCGGCATCCATTTTTTCCTTCCGCGCTTCCCACACTTTTTGGATTTTAGGTCTTGCCTCCACAAAACAGAGTTCATCCAGATACAGATAAAAACCGAACGCCGTCTCCTCTGCCATATGCTGCGGCGTCGCCGGTATACGAACAACACCTTCTATTACATCCTTATAAATTTCCGCCTTGCAATACGTGATGGCCGCAAGGCTCTGTGTCATCTCGCCGGAATAAGAAAAGGAGGCATACTCTTGTGAAAATTCTTCCATTGTCAAGAAACGTATCCTCATACTCACCGTCAGCCTCCTTTTATCTTTCCGTCAAAGTCCCTGATTCCAGGAGCATTTCTCCTGACAGTTTCCTTCCCTCCGGTCAAACGCCGGCTTTCGCCCCGTCTTCTGCCGCAGCTTCGCCGCATACCGTTCCAGCTCCGTCGCCGCAAGCGCTCCGTCTCCTGCCGCTGTTACCACCTGCCGCAACGTTTTTCCGCAGATATCGCCCGCGGCGTAAAGCCCGTCGATGCAGGTCTTTTGATTGCGGTCCGTGATAACATATCCCAGTCCGCTCAGCTCCACCTGATCCTTTACAAGATCTACCGCAGGCTCATATCCCGCATATACAAACACCCCCAGATTCTCCCCTTCCGGTGCATGGTAGGTTGTCAGCTCATTTGTCCTCAGATTCCGGTAGGTAATGGAGGTAAGAAATTCACCGCCCTCCACCCTTTCTACCGCCATCTCCGTCAGTACCCGGATCTTATCGCACTTTCTCACCTTGTCCGCCGCCGTTCGTTCACAAGTAAAATCTTCCTCGCCGATCAGGATGGTTACATGTTCTGCATACTGCGTCAAAAAAAGGCTCTCCTCCACGGCGTCATTACCTCCCCCGACAACGAATACTTCCCTGCCCGAAAAGCTTTCCCCGTCGCATACCGCAGAATATGCTACGCCCTGTCCCCGAAACCGTACCTCTCCCTCAAATCCGGCCTCCTTTGGCTTTGCGCCGGTTGCAAGAAGAATTCCAAAGCAGCGCAGCTCCCCTTCCATGGTCCTGACAGTCTTAATGTCTCCCTCCGTATCAATATTAAGCACCGCCGCCTGCTGGTATTCCGCCCCGTAGTCCTCCCCCTGCCTTTTCATCTCCGCCGTAAGCTTCGCTCCGCTGCATTTTGTGATCCCCGGATAATTGGCAATCTCGCTTTTCATGGCGATCTGACCTCCAAAGCTCTCCTTCTCCACCACCACGACACGGTAACGGGCGCAGGCAAGATAAATCGCTGCCGTAAGCCCTGCCGGACCGCCGCCAATGATCACCACATCATAAAAATCATTCATCTCTTTTGGAATGAGTGACATAAGGATTCTCCTCTTTTATACATTTTTCCTAATTCTTCCACTATGTTGCCCAATTTTTTCTAACTTATACAAATCCTGCCCTTTTTGGTTTTTGGTGAATTGAAAAAGTAAATTCAAGTTTATCTGTTAATCCCTCTAAAAACGCCGTATTTTCAAGGCGTTTCGCCTGTTTT
>CAYROM010000028.1:0-30067 GCA_964425905.1 uncultured Lachnobacterium sp.
AACTATCAGATTTCCCAGCTTTATCTTCCGATATGCCGGAATGGCTCGGTGGAGATCGAGACGGAGAACGGAAAAAAGAATATTCGTATCCATGAGATCCATATGGAGGAGGATGCCGGCAAGCTGGTGCATGACGAGTGGGAGGACGTATCCATTGTGGATTTCAACCGTTCCGGCGTGCCGCTGATCGAAATTGTATCAGAACCGGATATGCGCTCTGCAAAGGAGGTAATTGCGTACCTTGAGACTCTGCGGCAGACGATACAATATCTGGGCGCTTCCGACTGCAAATTGAACGAAGGCTCCATGCGCGCCGACGTCAACTTGTCCGTCCGTGAGGTTGGCGCAAAGAAATTCGGAACCCGTACCGAGATGAAGAATCTAAACTCTTTTAAAGCCATAGCGCACGCGATCGAGGGCGAAAGGGAGCGGCAGATCGAGCTTTTGGAGATGGGCAGAAAGGTCGTGCAGGAGACAAGGCGCTGGGATGACAATAAGGAATCCTCCCATGCGATGCGCTCCAAGGAGGACGCACAGGACTACCGTTATTTCCCGGAGCCGGATCTTGTTCCCATCGTAATTTCCGATGAATGGATCGAGCAGATCAAGAAAAGACAGCCGGAGCTGCGCCCGCAAAAGCTCGAACGCTATAAGCGTGAATACGATATTCCGGAATACGATGCGAAGATACTCACGGGCTCAAAGCATATGGCGGATCTCTTTGAGGCGACAACCAAAATCTGTAATAATCCGAAGAAGGTCTCCAACTGGCTTATGGTCGAGACGATGCGCCTGTTAAAGGAGAACGATATGGATGCGGAGGATATCCGCTTTTCACCTGCAAATCTGGCAAAGCTCATCGAACTGGCCGAGGATGGCACGATCAACAGCAGCGTTGCCAAAGAGGTTTTTGAAATCATCTTTAAGGAGGATATCGATCCGGAGGACTATGTAGAGGAAAAGGGACTTAAGACGGTAAGCGACGAAGGGGCGCTGCGCGCTGCGGTAGAACAGATTATTAAGGACAATCCGCAGTCGGTGGAGGACTATCACAGCGGAAAAGAAAAAGCCGTCGGATTTTTGGTCGGACAGACGATGAAGGCCACCGGGGGAAAGGCAGATCCCGGGATGGTGAACCGGCTTTTGAAGGAGCTGTTATAGAACGCTATAAAACAAAAAAATGATACCTAATTAATAAAAGGAACCTTAATTTTAAGGTTCTTTTTTTTTAAAATATAGTAAGGAGGATTCTGTATGCAAAGGAGGATTTCTATGGGAAAGAATAAGTCGAATATCAAGGGAAAAAAGAAGCCGGATCTCAAGGAAAAAAAGAAACCGGATCTCAAGGAAAAAAAGAAGCCGGACAGAAAGGAAGCACAGGAAAAAAGGAAGAAAAGGACGCTTGGCATCTCCATACGTTTACAGCTTACGGTCGGATTTTTAATTCCGGTACTGTTTATCATTATGGTCGGAAGCATTTCCTATTTGCGGGCATCTGAGGCCATGATAGAAAGTTATACTTCCTCATCTCTGAATGCGCTGGGAATGACAGTAACTTCCCTGGACGACAGATTGAAGGCGATTCAGGCTGCGGTTTCGGAGCTTACGCAGGATTCCACGGTGAGATCTTATTCTCTCGGAGGATATATATCGGATTCCTTTCAGGAGACCTCGGCAAAGCAGTCGATATCCGGTACGCTTAGCGTAAAGGAAACCTCCAACAGCATGATATGGAACATGTATCTGATTCCGGTTTCCGAGGAGACGGTGGTTACCACAAAAACTTTAAGCGCGTCGGAGCTGGACAGCTTTATCGATGAGATCGCAGGAACGGAGGATGAGTGGCTGCTCGGGGACAACGCCATCCATTGGAATACCTACCACCCGTTTTTGGATGAAAAATTTGATAATTCCGGTGATGAGTATGCGCTTTTCTGCAGTCAGGCCCTATCCAGCGGAGACCTAAAGGCTCTGCTTGTCGTGGATATTTCCACGAAAGCGGTGGAAAATCTTCTTGACCAGCTGGACTTTGGGGAGGGCAGTCAGGTGTCCTTTATCACGGAGGACGGAAAGGAGATCAGTAATACGCAGATCGCGCAGATCTCCGAGATAAGCTATTTTGTAGAGAATAAGGATTCCGCCGAGGACGGGATGGCCGAGTATATTACATATAACGGAAAAAGCTACTATCTTATGATATATAAAACCACGATCGCCAACGGCTATGTATGCGCTATGGTTCCCCAGAGCGTCATTACATCCGGAACGAAGGCAATCCGGGATATTACGATCATTCTGGTACTCATTGCAAGCACGATTGCCCTTTTGATCAGCGCATGGATGGTGCGGAAGATTTCCGCAAATATCCAGGGAAGCGTAAAACGGCTGGATCGCGTATCCCAGGGAGAACTGATTCAGGAACAGAACGCTCCTGTGAAATCGAAAAACGAGTTCGGCAAGCTCCATGCAGCGATCTATATAACGGTGGCGCGGATGCGTTCCTTGGTCGAAACGGTAAAGGACATGATCGGCAGGGTATCGGACACCGGAAAACGGGTAAGCGATTCCAGCAATCATGTCGGAAGCGTCGTAGAAGATATGGAGGAGAAAATCGGACTGATCCATGAGACCATCCGGAAGGAAGACGAAGAGATAGCGGCCTGCAACGATCAGATGGAAGAGCTATCCAAGGATATCAAGGATGTCAGCAGCCGGATCATTGAGGTTCTCGGTGAGATCGAAAGATCAAAACAGATGATTGCAAACGGTATCGATTCTGTCAATTCCATGACGCAGCAGTCGGAGGATACAAAACAGGTAACGGACGAAGTGCGGGAACAGGTCAGCCAGCTTGGAAGCAAAATTGAGGAGATTTCCCATTTTGTTGAGATCATTCAGTCGATCGCGGAGGAGACAAACCTGCTTTCCTTAAACGCATCGATCGAGGCGGCGAGGGCAGGAGAAAACGGAAGAGGATTTTCCGTAGTGGCGGAGGAGATCCGAAAGCTTGCGGACAACTCGGCGGAGACGGCGCAGACGATCCAGAGCGTGATCTCGGAGGTTCGCAGCTATTCCGTCAGCGCGGTGGAAAAAGCACATTCGGCGGAGGGCATAGTAGCCTCTCAGGTTGAGAGCGTTTTCCGCACGGAGGAGACCTTTAAGAGTATTGATTCCTTTATGCAGGATATTTCAGACAAGATAGGCGGACTTACCGGCGGAATCGACGAGATGAACGAAAAACGCCATATTACTCTGAAATCCATTAAGAAACTCAGCGAGCTTTCCGAGGATACGGTTCAGTCGGCGAATCAGGTAAATGAATCCCTGAAAGAGCAGGTTGTAAGCACCAGAGAAATGGAAGTAGAAGCACAGAAACTGAAAGAGAACATGGAACAGCTTGAGTTGGCGGTTGCGTCCTTTAAACTTTCCAAAGATGAGATAAAAGAATAAATATATGAAGAATGTGTTGGAGGAGGATATTATGGATAATCGCATATTTTTGGATGATGAGGGAAGCTTCGAGATCAGGAATGCCCAAAAGCATACAGGGCTGTATTTTCCGATTGCCGGAGAATACGGAATGAAAAGTGCGGTCACACCGAATCTGGGAGGAGACGCAAAACTGGATCAGAATCATTTCCTTTTGGCTCCGGTAAGCATTGAGAATCTTCACAATGATCGTTCGGCGCGCAATTTCTGGTGCATTGTGGAGGGCAGGGGCGCATGGTCCGCAGCCGGAAATTCCGCCGAGCAGCAGAGCGCAATGTTTACGGATCAGGAGGAGGAGGTTACAGTCCGGGCCGGATATATGTGGCATAAGGTGATGAGATCGTCCTCAAAATACGGTTTGTCAGCAAAGATCGTTTCCTATGTTCCGATACAGAAGAATATGGAAGTACATATAGTTGAAATTCAGAATATATCCGATTCGCCGGTTTCCTTTGTTCCGGTTGCGGCGATTCCGGTTTACGGAAGAAGCGCGGATAACATCCGCGACCACAGGCATGTAACCTCGCTGCTCCACCGGATCGAGGTAAAGCAGTATGGGGTGCAGGTGTTCCCGACCCTTTCCTTTGACGAGCGGGGACATCAGGTCAACGATACCATTTATTTCGTAAACGGCATGAGCGAAGAGGGAAAAGCACCGGAAAGCTTTTTCCCGGAAACGTCGTCCTTTATCGGCGAGGGCGGAAGCCTTGAAAATCCAAAGGCGGTCATCTGCAATGAGCAAGGGGAAGCGCCCGGCGTATGCATAAACGGACAGGAGGCTCTTGGCGGTCTGCGCTTTGCGCCGGAAACGCTAAAGCCCGGCGGGTCTGCGTCCTATGTTATTTTTGCCGGAAGCTGCCACAAGGAAAATGAGATCAATAAAATGCTCTCAGATTATTCTTCCGTACAGGATGTAAAGGATGATTTTGAGCGGACAAAACAATATTGGAAAAACAAAGTAAATGTTTCCTATGAAACGGGGGATAAGGAGTTTAACCAGTTTATGAACTGGGTGAGCTTCCAGCCGGAACTTCGCCGGCTGTTCGGCTGTTCTTTCCTTCCCCACCACGATTACGGCAGAGGCGGAAGAGGCTGGCGGGATCTGTGGCAGGATTGTCTGGCGCTTCTTTTGATGAATCCGGGCGAAGTAAGACAGATGCTTCTGGGAAACTTTGCCGGAGTCCGTATGGACGGGAGCAATGCAACCATCATCGGGGAGCATCGGGGAGAATTTAAAGCAGACCGCAATTCCATCACACGGGTCTGGATGGATCATGGAGTCTGGCCCTTTATGACGACCAAGCTGTACATCGATCAGACAGGAGATACAGATATTCTGAATCAGGATGTCCGCTATTTTAAGGATCATCAGATCATGCGGGGAACTGCGGTGGATGATCTGTGGGAGACAAAAAATACATGGCAGATGGATGTCCGCGGGCATGAGTATAAGGGAACGGTTCTGGAACACTTGCTTTTGCAGAACCTGACCGCGTTCTGGGAGGTCGGAGAACACAACCATATCCGCCTTCGGGATGCGGATTGGAACGATGCTCTGGATATGGCGGGAAAGAGGGGGGAGAGCGTTGCGTTTTCAAATGCATATGCAAAAAATCTCATTGACCTCGCCGATATGATAGAGCAGGCGATGAAAAAGGGAAAGACAGAGTTTGAACTGCTCGGGGAGATAGAACTTCTGCTGAAGGACGACGTTCGTTTATATGAGGATGTGGTAGGAAAGCGGAAGCTTCTGACAGAATATATGGAAACATGCAGGCACACGGTAAGCGGTATACGGATTCCGATGGATGGGGAGATGATCGCGGATAGCCTTCGCAACAAAGGAAACTGGATGATGGAGCATATCCGTAAAACCGAATGGCTGTCGGACAGCAGAGGAAACGGCTGGTTCAACGGATATTACGATAACAGCGGGCGTCCTCTGGAGGGGGAGCAGAATGGCAAAAGCCGCATGATGCTCACCAGTCAGGTATTTGCGATCATGGCAGGTACTGCAACGGATGCGCAGATTGAGAAGATTACAAAAAGCGCGGATGCCTATCTTTATGATGAAGCCTGCGGCGGATACCGCCTGAACACGGATTTCGGGGAATTGAAGACCGATATGGGACGAATGTTCGGATTTGCCTACGGAGAGAAGGAAAACGGAGCCGTTTTCTCCCACATGGCGGTCATGTACGCAAATGCATTATATCAGAGAGGCTTTGTAAAGGAAGGCTTTTGTTCCTTAAACAGCCTGTACCGCCAGTCGATGGACTTTGAAAAGAGCCACATTTATCCGGGAATTCCGGAATATTTCGGAAAAGGCGGAAGGGGACTGTACCATTATTTAACGGGCGCCGCAAGCTGGTATATGCTGACGGTCGTAAACCAGATGTTTGGCGTAAGAGGAGAGTCCGGGGATCTTGTCATCGAGCCGAAGCTGCTTTTGGAGCAGTTTGACGAGGAAGGATTTGCGGCAATCCATCTGAAGTTCGCAGGAAAGAGCTGGAAGGTGGAATTTGAGAACGCGGATCATTTAGAATATGGAAGCTATCAGATTACAGAGGCGCTGTTAGACGGAAATACGGCCTTTGATATTCTTCCGGGGAAAGCGGTTCTGCCGCTTGCTGCAATCAATCGCTTGGATAGCCGCAAGGCGCACAAGATACATATTACTTTGAAACAGGAGGAAAAATGAGAATGGCAAAACAGACAGGAGAATATTGCATGAGGGATTATGGACGCAAGCCAACATTTGCAAGTTTTCTTCCGGGCATTGCAGGAATTAAGGGAATTCCAATCTGGTGTTATTATGTGAACAGGGGACAGGGCGTCGTCAGCTTTGGTATTGACAACAAGGATCATGCGATCATGGAATTCTATCCTGCCCATCTGGCATACCAGAATGTAAAGAGAACGGGTTTCCGAACTTTCATAAGAAAGGATAACGAATTCTTTGAAGCATTTTCGGATGAAACTCTTGGCCAGACCATGAACATTCGGATGAACGGTCTCTCTTTGGAGGAGGATAACACAAAGAGCGGACTGAAGACAAACGTAAAATATTTTACACTCCCGGAGGAACACATAGGGGCGCTTGTGCGTAAGGTTGTCATTACAAATACGAAAGATGAGGCATGCCGGATCGAGGTGCTTGACGGAATGCCGGCGTTGATTCCATTTGGAGTCGAGGCGGACAGTATGAAAAATATGCTCCAGACGGCAAAGGCATGGATGCAGGTGGAGGACGCCGAGACAAAGGTTCCCTATTACCGGGTACGGGCGAGCATGGATGATTCCGCATCGGTTCACGCGATCGAGGGAGGCAATTTTTCCGTTGCATTTGATGAGGCGGGCAGCCGGATTGGCGTGATAGTGGATCCGGATGTGGTATTCTCCTACGACAATTCGCTGGAAAAGCCGGTTTCATTCATGGAGAAGGGCTTAAGCGGAGTGCTTGCCGAAGAGCAGATTGTTTCAAATCTTCTGCCGTGCAGCTTTTTTGCAGTAGAAAAGGAATTGGCTCCGGGTGAGAGCGTCTGCCTGTATGAGATGATCGGGCAGGTTGCAAAAAAGGAGCTGTTAAACCGGTTCTTAGAGGATAAAAAGGACGCTGCATATTTTGAGGCGAAACAGGCGAGGGCAGAGGAGCTTGTGGAAACGCTCTGCGCAGGGATCGAGACAAAGACCGCGGACGAAAAATTTGATGCATACTGCAAATATACATTTATGGACAATGTGCTGCGGGGCGGCTATCCGATCCGGCTTGGCAATAATAAGATTTTCTATGTTTATTCGAGAAAGCACGGTGATCTGGAGCGGGATTACAACTATTTCTCCATGCTGCCGGAATTTTATTCCCAGGGAAACGGAAATTTCCGGGATGTAAACCAGAACCGCAGGTGCGATACCTTCTTTGCCCCATTTGTGGGAAGGGAGAACATACACAGCTTTTACAGCCTGATCCAGCTGGACGGATACAATCCTCTCGGTGTGGAAAAGCTGACCTACTCTCTGGAGGAGAGTAAAGCGAGGGCGATTCTGGGAGAACTGCAGGAGGAAAAGATAAAAAAACTGCTTTTGGTCATCACACAGGCATATACTCCGGGACAGTTGTATGCGGCCCTTGAGGAGTGCGTACCGGAGGATCGGATAGAAGAATTGTTCTGCTCCATCATTGACTTTTCCGACAGTCTTGTAAACGGCAATTTTGGGGAAGGGTACTGGAGTGATCATTGGACATACAATCTGGATCTGATCGAGGAATACCTTGCCATTTTCCCGGAGAAGGAACAGGATATGCTGTATGAGCAGGCCTACACCTACTTCCTTTCCCAGGCAAACATCAATCGGCGGAACAGGCGCTATGCCGTTACGGATCAGGGGGTGCGTCAGTATTATGCGTTGAACGAGGCGGGAAAACGGGAGACGAAGGAGAAGCTTCTGCGGGGAAGCTACGGAAAGGGAGAGATCATATACAGCACTCTGATGGAAAAGCTTCTGCTTTTGTGTACCCTGAAATTTGCAGCCCTCGATCCCTATGGTATGGGCGTTGAGATGGAAGGCGGAAAACCGGGCTGGTATGACGCATTAAACGGAATGCCGGGAATGTTCGGCTCATCCATGGCAGAAACCTATGAGCTGGCGAGAATGCTCGACTACACGATTCTGGCGTTGAAGAAATATCCGCGCGAGCTGGAGCTTCTGACCGAATTTGGAAAGCTGATAGAGGAGCTTTCTCTGATCAACCAGATGGAGGAGGAGCATATCGAAAAGGATCTTGAGCTTCTTGCATTCTGGAACAAGATCAACGATGCGAAGGAAAATTACCGGGATGAGACCTATGAGGGCATCTCCGGAGAGCGTACCGCCTATACGACCGCCCAGCTTGCCGGAATCCTGGAGGGATTTAGAAAGACCGTCTGCTGCGGAATCAAAAAAGCCTGCGTATACGGAAAAGGAATCTGCCCGACCTACTTTACATATGAGGTGGTAAAATACGAGCAGAATGAGCAGGGAATCTATCCGCTTCGGTTTTCGGTGCGCCAGGTTCCGTACTTTTTGGAGGGACCGGTACGCTACTTAAAGCTTTCCGAGACGCCGGAAAAGAAGAAGGAGCTTTATGACAACGTAAAGGCAAGCGATCTCTATGACAGCAAGCTTTCCATGTACAAGGTAAACGCTTCCCTGCAGGAGGCATCCTATGAGCTTGGAAGGGCAAGGGCATTTACCCCGGGATGGCTGGAAAATGAATCCATCTGGCTGCATATGGAATATAAGTATCTGCTGGAGGTTTTAAAATCAGGCATGTATGCGGAGTTTGCAGAGGATTTCCACAATGCGGTTATCCCCTTCCTGGATGAAGAGGTATACGGAAGAAGCACTCTGGAAAATTCTTCCTTCCTTGCAAGCAGCAAAAACCCGAACAAAAAAATTCACGGAAGGGGATTTGTTGCACGTTTGAGCGGTTCCACGATCGAGTTTATCAGTATGTGGAAGCTCATGATGTTCGGCGCAAATCCGTTCAGGGAGGATGCCGGCAGACTGTGCTGTACCTTTGCCCCGGCAATTCCGGAATATCTTATCGGTGAAGACCGAAGGGTTTGTGCAATGTTCCTGAGCCGGACGCAGGTAAACTATTTGTTTCCGGAGAAGGCGGATTTCTTCCCGGGAAGCTACCGGATTGAAGAAATGGAGCTTTTCTATGAGGACGGAAGAACCGAGAACATAAAGGGAAGTACGCTGTTCGGAGAACAGGCGAGCGACCTTAGGGAAGGAAAAGTGGAAAAAATAAATATAACAATAAAAAAATGATACCTTTTTAAAATTTAGTGCATTTTTTCAGACGGAATATGCACCTATAATGAATTTATCAACAAGAGATGTTGAACAGAAAAAAGGAGGATATTTTTATGAAGTGGAAAAAATTAGTTTCTGTTCTGCTTGTGGGAGCTATGGTATGTTCTATGGCAGCATGCGGAACTGACGACAGCACAGGCGGCAGCTCTTCAACGGAGAGCGGCAGCACAGGCGGCAGCACAGGCGGCAGCACAAGCTCTTCAGGTGAGAAGTTAGTAATCTGGACTCTGGCAGACGATCTTCAGGATTTTGCAGACAGATATACGGAAGAGACAGGCGTTGAGACAGAGGTTGTCGTAATCGCGCCGGCGGATTATCCGACTAAGGTACAGACCGCGCTGGTCGGCGGAGAGACGGAGCCGGATATCATCGTTGCAGAGCCTCAGATGTTAGGCGACATGTTTGACTACGGCGCATTCGAGGATCTGGATCAGTTCGGAGCGCAGGATTATGCAGATCAGATCGTAGACTATGTATGGGAAGTCGGACAGGATGAAAACGGCGTTCAGAGAGCAATCTCTTATCAGATCACTCCGGCAGGCATCTATTACCGCAGAGACATCGCTCAGGAAGTATTCGGAACGGATGATCCGGATGAGATCGCAAAGCTGTTTGCAGACTATGACACTATTTTATCTACGGCTGAGACCTTAAAGGCTGCCGGATACAGAATTTTCGCATCCGATAGTGAGATAAACTACTTCTCAGGAGATTCCGCTTGGGTTATCGACGGAAAGCTGAACGTAGATGATGCAAGAATTGCATACATGGATCTTGTAGTAGACCTGTATCAGAATGATCTGACCGCATATGCAAACCAGTGGTCAACACCTTGGTATCAGGCTATGGCGGGCGAAGTTCCGATCCTGACAGCTGACATCCAGAACTATGCGGATGATTCCGTAAACGTATGGGATGAAGAATCCTTTGCAGAGGCAACTGCAGATTATGATACAACAGAAGTATTTGCTTTCGGTCTTCCGAGCTGGGGCGTACTTACCATGAGAGACCACGTAGGTGACACCGCTGGATTATGGGGCGTATGTGCAGGACCGTCTTACGGTTTCGGCGGCGGTACTTTCATCGGTATCTCTTCACAGTCAGAAAGGAAAGAACTTGCATGGGATTTTGTAAAATTCTGTACCTTAAATGAGGAGACCGCTGAGTGGTGGATCGAATTCTCCGAGGGCGACGCAGTATCTTTGAAATCCGTACTTGAGGCACATGCGGATGATGAGAACGAAGTTTATGGAGGCGAGAAGATGTATGCTCTGTGGTTAGACCTTGCAGAGGGAATTGATTATTCTAAGGTTACCCAGTACGATACCGCGATCGGAGATGCATGGGGAGCAGCTATTTCCTCGATCAAGACCGGCGAGATGAGCAAAGAGGAAGCAATTGATACGTTCTATGATACCGTTCAGTCTACATATCCGGATCTTGTAATCGAAAGAGGAGAAGAATAGTAATATAGCAATATACCGATGTTCCGGTCCGGGATATTCCGGATCGGAACGCGGTAACTGTTTATGCCATAGGAAAACGCTTCACAGGGGGCATGCTTTTCTTATCGGTTAGAGAGGGAGGAAGAAAATGGCAAAAGCTGTACAAAAAAAGAAGCGTAGCAGTATTACCGCTTATAATAATTGGGGATATCTCTTCGTTGCGCCGTTTGTGATCGTTTTTTTGATCTTTAGCGTTTATCCGGTTTTAAGAACCTTGTACTTAAGTTTTACGGATTTAAAGATACTTGGAACACCAAATTGGATTGGACTTAGCAACTATAAACGTGTCCTTACCGACAAATTCTTCTGGAAGGCATTGTGGAATACGGTGCGTATCTGGATAGTCAACATTGTTTTGCAGTTGGGGCTTGCATTCCTTTTGATGATGGTATTTTCGGATGTGAAATACAAGATGAAGGGACTGCGTGTGTTCCGAATCATATACTATCTGCCGAACCTGATCGCGGCAACTTCAATTGCATTTATGTTTAATACATTATTAGATTGGCGTTATGGTACTTTCAATGTCATGATCAATCAAATCTATAAGCTTTTCGGGGCAAGCTACAACCCGGTCGACTGGCTTGGCGCACCAAGTACTGCGGGGTACACCATCGCGGTAATCCAGTCCTGGATGTGGTTTGGAAACTCCTTCCTGATGCTGATGGCCGGTGTGCAGGGCATTTCAAGTGATTACTTTGAAGCTGCCGCAATCGACGGGGCAGGAAGATGGACAATATTTGGGAAAATTACATTACCTCTGATCAAACCGATCATGATGTATGTTGCGATTACTTCATTAATCGGCGGTCTGCAGATGTTTGATCTGCCGTTCTTGATGTCATCCACATCATCCGCAGCATACAGTTCCGTACAGACGGTAATGATGTATCTGTATAAATTTGGATTTACAACAGGAAGCACCCAGACCGGTTACGCATCGGCAGTTGCCTATATGCTGTTTTTGATCATTCTGGCGGTTTCACTAATCCAGCTGAAGCTGTTTAACAGGAAGGAGGATTAAGAGATGCAAATCGGATTTCATATTAAAAAAACAATCCTCTATATTCTGCTGGTCATTCTCGCAGCGGCATGTCTGCTCCCGTTTCTCATGACCCTGGTAAATGCGACGAGGAATGGTGCGGAGATCGTTTCGGGATTTACATTGATCCCCAGTACGCACATAAAAGAAAACTGGGAAACAGTATTTTCATATTTTAACCTGTTTAGAGGTATGTTGAACAGCGTCATCGTGGCGGTTCCGGCAACCCTGCTCTCCGCATATTTCTCATCGATGACGGCATACGGACTGGCGTTTTACAAGTTTAAGGGTAACAAATTGATCTTTACGGCGATCCTCGTCTTTATGATGATTCCGGGACAGCTCTCTCTGATCGGTTTTTACCAGCTGTGTACAAAGCTGCACCTTGTAAACTCTTATATCCCGTTGATCATTCCGGCAATTGCTGCTCCGGGAACGGTATTTTTCTTACGACAGTATATCCAGTCCTCTCTGTCGCCATCTTTGATCGAGGCGGCAAGAATCGACGGAGCAAGCGAGATTTATTCTTTCCACAGAATCGTTATCCCGGTGGTATCTCCGGCGGTTGCAACGATGGGAATCATGGGATTCATTGGAAACTGGAACAACTACCTGCTTCCGATGATATTGATTAACAAAAACGAGAAGATGACATTGCCGGTTATGATGGCGACACTTAGGGCTTCGACGGATATCAACGCAAATCAGGGAGCGATCTACTTGGCGGTAGCAATCTCGATCATCCCGATCCTGCTGGTATTCTGTTTCTTCTCAAAATACATCATCAGCAGTATATCTGCCGGTGCAGTAAAAGAGTAATTATCTTTAATTATATAGATTTCCTCTCCTACATAAGTACAGATGCGGTTAGACAATGCTAAATTAAGGCATTGTCTTTTCGCATTTTATTTTTTGTGATATAATCTTAATAAATGTTATACCGCGCGAATGCGCACCGGCTTCGGCTCTTTTGCATAACAAGGCAGATACTTATGGAAAGGGAAAAGCCGGCGGAGGTAAATAAAGAGATGACAAGGCTGATGAACGAAAATAAGAAAAAACTTGGATTGGAATAGATGATCTTGGAGAACAGAAAAAAAGCAGGGCACATGAAACTGAATATGAAGTTCACCGTTTTGACTGTGGCGGTGACGATGGTCTCCCTTTCGGTCCTGTCTGCGATTCTTTTCCGCAATATGGAGGACAATGTGATCCGCGTGAGCAGGAATTATGTGGAATACAAGGCGAGCCAGAGCCAGAGCCATGTGGTGACCTGCGTGGATTCCCTCAATATGTCCACACAGTTTTTTCTTGCGGATGACCAGATGATCGGCATGCTGAACCGTTACGTGGAAGGGGCGGCATTGACAACGCAGGAGATCCTTAATTTTCAGAGTACGGACGTTACCAATCTGGAGAGGCTGGTCAACAGCAATCCTCTTTTGTATGCGGTGCGCATCTATTCCGCAAATGATAATGTGCAGGAAATGATGCCGATCTTATACCGAAGCTCCCGGATGGATAATCAGGCGTGGGCTGCCGAAGAGGAGATATACGGATGGCATTTCGGGTATTTCGATACGGCCTTCTCCTCTTTGATTGTCAATCAGGATGACGCGCTTGTGGGGCTTGTCACTCCGATCTTTGATTATCAGAACGGGGAGATCGGGGTTATCGAGGCGTCCATGAAGATGGAAACGATGTTCCCATGCCTCTATGAAAGCGTGGATGGTGAATGGTATTTTCTGGTGACGGATGAGGGGGAGTATCTGTTCGGCGCCGATAAGCCGGAGGACGCAGAGGTGTATGCGGAATATCTGATGGAAGAGAGAGAAGAAGGAACGGAAAGCACTTCATATTATATAAGGCGGGAAGGCAGAAACCTTGCCGTTACATACCTTCCGCTTCAGGAACTTGGTATTACAGTTGTAGGCGTAAAGGACATTTCTTCCAATATTGGAGATGTATACCGGATACGCAATATTTTTGTGGCGGTTATGATCGGGGTTATGTTTCTTCTTTCCTATATGGTCAATTGGCAGATAAAGAGGATGCTGCGCCAGTTTTATACGATCCTTGCCGCTGTCCATGAGGTGCAGGGCGGAGATCTGAATGTAAGGCTTACCGTGGAGAGCAGCGATGAGATGGGCGAGCTTGCCACACAGATGAATATCATGTTTGACCGGATACAAAAGCTGATGGAGGAGAATACTAATCGTGAGATATTGGTTAAGAATTCCGAGATCCGTGCGCTGCAGAATCAGATCAACGCGCATTTTATTTACAACGTTTTAGAATCAATCAAGATGATGGCGGAGATCGATGAAAAATACGAGATTGCCGATTCCATCACTTCCCTGGGGAGACTGCTTAGGTACAGTATGAAATGGGTATCAGGAAATGTCCGCTTACGGGAAGAACTGGAATACATCAAGAATTATCTCGTGCTTATCAATCTGCGGTATGATTTTAAGGTATATCTGTCACTCAGACTTCCGGATGCCCTTATGGAGCAGGAGATTCCGAAGATGTCCCTGCAGCCGATCGTGGAGAATGCAATCCTGCACGGAATCGAACCCCAGTCGGAGGATGCAACGATCTATATCAAAGGATGGATGGAGGCGGAAGACTGTGTGATCGAAGTGACGGATGCCGGGCAGGGGATGGATGAAGAAGAGCTGCAAAGACTTCGCATGAAGATCGCAGGCAAGGTCGAGACCACCGGAGGAAAAGGGAACGGAATCGGACTTAAAAATGTGCAGGATCGCATACAGATGACCTTCGGATCAGATTACGGATTGTACGTTTCTTCGAAGAAGGGATGCTACACAAAGGTTGCCGTAAGGCTTCCGAGAAAGCCGGGAATTCCGGGATTGTAAGAAAATACGCCAAAGGGGAAAAAATATGAAAACTTTGCTGATAGTAGAAGATGAAAAAATGATAAGACAGGGAATCCGGACTATGGTAACCAGAAGCGGGGTTCCCGTGAATATCATTATAGAGTGTGCAAATGGCGAGGAGGCATTTGAAGTTTTAAAGAGCCAGCAGGTGGATGTGATGTTTACGGATATCCGGATGCCGAAGATGGACGGAATCGAGCTTGTAAAGAAGATTCAGGAGCTTGAGCACAAACCGCTTATTGCAGCGATCAGCGGCTACGATGATTTTTCCTATGCGGTGGAAATGATGCGAAACGGCGTGCAGGAGTATATCTTAAAGCCGGTGGACAGGGAAAAGATCGCCGAGGTTCTTAAAAAGCTGGACAAAAAGCTTGAAAACCGGCAGGAGGAGCAGTCTACCGAGAAGAAGGTCGGAATTTCCCAGATCAAGTATATCCTTATGAAGCAGGACATGAGGGAGGATGAACTGGAACTTTTAGAGCAGAAGTATGATCCCGTCTTTTATAAAAAGGGTTATGTGATCTGCATCTATGAGGCGGAGACGGATATTGATGAGCGGGACTCAATCATGCTGCTGAGGGATGTCAGCCAGGGCGGCTGCTGTATTGTGGACGCAGGAAGCCTGCACCAGTTTCTGATCAACGAACTGCCCAACTCCGCGGTCGGCATCAGCCGGGTGCATCATGGGATCAGGGAGCTTAAGACGGCTTTTTTGGAGGCGCAGACTGCAAGAAAGCGGGCGTTCTGCATTTTGCAGACGGAACAATTTGATCCCACATATGATAACAGGATTCCGGAAGCATTAAGGGAGCAGGCGGAAAGGCTTTTGGAGGAGCAGGCAAAGACCCAGCGGATGCAGCTGATAGGCACGGACAAGACGGAGGAACTTGTTGAGCAATGGGGAAGGCTGTTCTCGGAGGTGGGAAAGGAGCGCATCGCGCTGGACATATTTATGGAATCCCAGCACAGATTTTTGCAGGAAGTGGGGAAAATATACAAAAGCTCCGTTACCGATGAGGATCATGAGGTATTAAAATCGCTGGGACAGATGCTCTCTTTTTCCGATATAAAAGAGTATGAAACCTCCTTCATGGATTATGTGCTGGAGCTTCATGAGAGGATCAATAAGCAGACGGACAATAACCGCAACCAGCAGAAGATGAAAAAAGCGGTGGAATATGTGCGGCAGAATTACAATAAGGACCTGAACATGGCGGTAGTGTCAAACTATATTTCCATGAACTACTCTATGTTTTCCTATGCGTTCAAGCAGTATACCGGAAGCAATTTCGTGAATTATCTAAAGGACATCCGTATCAGCGAAGCGAAAAAACTTCTGACCGATACGGATATGAGAGTCGTAGAGATCAGCCGGACGGTGGGTTATGACAACGAGAAAAATTTTATGAAGATATTCAAAAATACCTGTGGGGTATCGCCCAGCGAATACCGTAAAAATATGCAGCGGGAATCCTCAGTATAATACGTGCTTTACCTTGGACTTCTTTATCTTATACATGGATTCGTCTGCCTTTGAGAAGAGGTCTATGATATCCTCAACACACATACCCTTATGGTAGGCAGCGCAGGCATAACCGCCGCTTACGCAGATATTATACGGCTTTGAGCTGAGGCGGTTGAAATTTTTAAGGTAATTGTCGACGCGGAGGATCAGATCCTTCGCGTTTTGCTCGTCGGTTCCCCTGATCAGGCAGAAGAATTCGTCGCCGCTGAAACGGGCGCAGATATCTCCCTCATGGGTGGCGGCTTTCAGCGCCTGCCCGATGCTCTGAAGCGCAAAATCCCCTTCTTTATGTCCGAAATTATCATTGATGGTCTTAAGTTCATCCAGATCAAATAAAAATGCGATGATCAGATCGCCCTCCTCGGCGGAATCCAAAAGGATCTGCTCATAGTGCTGGAAACCGTGGTGATTGTACAGACCGGTAAGGACGTCCTTCATATAGATATCCTCCAAATGCTCGGTCAATGCGCGGGTATGCTTTGCCTCGCAGATATTCTGCAAAAGCTGGGTAATATTTGTGATCCATTGCACCAGCTTAAAATGATAGTCGATCTGGTTGTTTTTAAATGAAATCGCAACATAGCCAAAGGGCCGGTCCTCAAAGAAAAGAGGAGAGATGATATGCGCGGTGTTGGAGTTTTCCTGAAGGAAGTCCGGCAGGAGCGAGGTTTTTGAAAAACTGTACTCCGGAAGCCGTTTGCCGCCCCGGACAGCCAGCTTGACAAGCACGGTGTTTTCGTCGGTATCCTCCTCGGAGTTATCGGAAGCGCCTGTCAGCTCAAGGACATGGCTTGAGAGGGAATCCCAATTGGAATACAGGCACAGATAGAACTCTTCACAGTTGTCAATCTCCTCCACATAGGTTTCCAGTATATCTATGCCGTCATCAATGTCGGATACATGGGAAAAATCCGAGGACATGCGCATGGACACGAACATAGAATTTTCCAGATCGGCGATCCGGTTCTGCAGCGCCTGACTGTATACAAATGAAGGGGTATCGTTGTGGAAGCTGCAGCCGCAGGATCCGGCATAGACAGGCTCCGCGAAAACGGTAGTATTTTTTGGGGGACGTCCCTGTATGATATTGATCAGGGAAGTGATCGCCGCACAGCCCAGCTCATAGGCAGGAAATGTGACGGTGGTTAGAGGGGGATCTATATTCTGCCCCTCCTGGGAATTGTCGCAGCCGACCAGCGAAAAATCCCTTGGAATCTCATAGCCCGCCTTGTGGGCGGCATTCCACAGACCGATCGCGATGCGGTCATTGTAGCAGACAACGGCATCGATATGGTGCTCCCTGCCGTTTAAAAAATAGTTCAGCGCCGCGGTAAAGTCTTCCTCCGTGTCATCGCAAAGATAGATGTCATTCTCGTCGATCTCCAGCGAATGTCTGTCCATGACGCTTTCAAAGGCTTTCTGACGGCGGTCTGAGAAAAACTGCTCCCTGCTGCAGCCGAGATAGCAGATGCGTTTGCAGCCGTGGGCGGTGATCAGATGCTCGGTCAGCGTTCCTGTCGTCAGATTGTTTTCAAGAGCTATGAAAGGAAAATCCGGCTGGTATTCGGAAATCTCCACTACCGGACATTTGTTCTGCTGTAAAAGCGCGCAGATACGCTTTTTGAAATCAAAATCCACATAGGTTCCGGAGGCAAATACAACCCCGTCGATATCCTGAAAATTCGGGATCTTCAGAAGACTCTCCTCACCGCTGCCGTACCTACCCCAGTTTTCGCCGTCGTTTGAGGAATAGACCTCCGTCTGGTAACCGTATTCCGCAGCCTGATTGACAACACCCTGACATAGATTGCTCTGATACTCTCCGTATATGTGAGAGATAAAAAGCGCAATTTTTTTCTTGTGATACATAAGCCCCTTCTCCTTAGGTAATACAAATATTTAATATTATACAACAAAAAACAAAATTATTAAAGATATATGAAATAAAAATACCAAAACTTGTGTTTCGTTGATGCGTGAAGTATAATGAATCACAAAGACATTTGATCAAATGAAGAAAAGGCGGTTGGTATGTCAGAAAAATTAGATGATGGATTACATAGCGACAATACGGATTACGAGGATGTTTGTTATATCTGCCGCAGACCCGAGAGCGCTGCCGGCAGGATGATACGAATACAGAATGATATATGTATCTGCAATGACTGTATGCAGAAGACCTTTGATTCCATGAACGGCGGCGGATTAAACATGGGAGATATCATGAACATGAATTTTGGCAGGATGCCGAACATCAACATGATCAATCTTTCGGATCTGCAGCAGGGGGTGCCTGAGAGCCAGAAGCTTAAAAAGAAAAAGCAAAAGGAGAAGAAGGAGGCGCCGGTACTCGATATCCATTCTATCCCCGAGCCCCATAAGATCAAGGCAAGCCTGGATGAATATGTTGTGGGGCAGGAGCATGCGAAAAAGGTCATGTCTGTTGCCGTATATAACCATTACAAGCGGATCATGGCGGACGATAAGGACGGCGTGGAGATCGAGAAGTCCAATATGCTTATGATCGGACCTACCGGATGCGGCAAGACCTATCTGGTCAAGACGCTTGCGAAGCTTCTCGACGTGCCGCTTGCGATCACGGACGCAACTTCTTTGACGGAAGCAGGATATATCGGGGATGATATCGAAAGCGTGGTGAGCAAGCTTTTGGCGGCGGCGGATAACGATGTAGAGCGGGCGGAGCACGGAATCATTTTTATCGATGAGATCGATAAGATCGCAAAGAAGCGGAATACGAACCAGAGGGATGTCAGCGGAGAATCCGTTCAGCAGGGAATGTTAAAGCTCTTAGAAGGGGCGCAGGTGGAGGTTCCCGTCGGCGCCAGCAGTAAAAACGCAATGGTGCCGATGACGACTGTGGACACAAAAAATATTCTCTTTATCTGCGGAGGGGCGTTCCCGGAGCTGGAAGAGATTATAAAGGAGCGTCTGAACAAGGAGGCGTCGATCGGCTTTAAAGCGGATCTCAAGGATAAGTATGACAAGGAGGAGAATCTGCTGATGCAGGTGGATGTGGAGGATGTGCGCAAGTTTGGCATGATTCCCGAATTTTTAGGGCGCCTTCCGATCCTGTTTTCCCTTGAGTCCCTTAGCGAGGATATGATGGTGCGTATCCTGGTGGAGCCGAAGAATGCGATCATCAAACAATACCAGAAGCTGTTGGAGCTTGATGAGGTAAAATTGGCGTTCGATGAGGAGGCGCTGCATGCGATTGCCCGAAAGGCAAAGGAAAAAAAGGCAGGGGCAAGGGCACTTCGGGCGATCATTGAAGAGTTTATGCTCGATATCATGTACGAGATACCAAAGGATGACAATATCGGATCGGTTACCATCACCGGGGATTACATAGAGAAAAAGGGCGGACCGCTGATTCAGATGCGGGGAGTGGCGGAGCTGCCGGAATACGCAGGGGTGCGGTATGAAGATTAAGAACATCATTTTTGATGTGGGAAAAGTATTGGTGTCCTATGAGCCGGATCTGTTTATGGAACGCCTTGGTTTTGATACAGAGACGAAAGAGGCGGTAAATGCCGCAATGTTTCAAAATCCCCTGTGGGTTGAGGCGGATGCCGGAACCCGCGGAAAGGATGAATATCTGGAACAATACATTGCAGAGGCTCCGGAATATGAGAAGGAGATCCGGCTGGCATATGAAAACATGGGAGATACCGTGGAGCTGTATGGCTATGCTATGGACTGGGTCAGGGAACTGAAAGAGCAGGGATTGAGGCTGTTTGTCCTCTCCAATTACAGCGAGCATCTGCTGGAGCTGACAAGGGATAAAATGCTCTTTCTGCCGTATATGGATGGGGTGGTCTTTTCCTCTCTGTGCAAGCATTTAAAGCCGGAACCGGAGATTTATGAGTATCTGCTGTCAAAATATCATCTGGATGCTGGCGAGAGCGTATTCATCGACGACCGCCCGGAAAATGTAAAGGGGGCTATGGCGTGCGGAATCCACGCCATACGGTTTGTGGATTATGAGAGCGCTTGCAGGCTCTTAAAAGAGATGATGCAGCGGAAAGGGAAAATATGAAGATCATACATTGCGCAGATTTGCATCTGGACAGTAAGATGACATCCAATCTGTCCAAGGAACAGGCGAGGGAGAGAAAAAACGAGATACTGCGTACATTTATACATATGGTGGATTATGCCGAGGCGAATGAGGTGGAGGCGATACTGATCGCCGGAGATCTGTTTGACACCAGAAATGTGTCGGCGACGGTGCGCAATGCGGTAAGAGATGCGATTCTTTTTCACCCCGGAATCGATTTCCTCTACCTTAAGGGGAATCATGACAATGACAATTTTCTTGCGAAGCTGGACGAGCTTCCCGAAAATTTAAAGCTTTTCGGCAGCGAATGGACTTCCTATGAATATGAGGAGGGCGGCGTGGTCGTGACGGGACTGGAGCTTACGGAGGAAAACAGCTCCTACGCCTATAATTCTCTGGTGCTGCCCCATGAGTCCTACAATATCGTAATGCTCCACGGTCAGATCGACGGATACCAGAAAAAGAACCATGCGGAGACGATCAGCCTGAATGACCTGAGAAATAAGAATATCGACTATCTTGCGCTGGGGCATGTGCACAGCTGCCGGAGCGGCCGGCTGGATGCCAGAGGAATCTACTGTTATCCCGGCTGTCTGGAGGGACGGGGATTCGATGAGTGCGGGCCAAAGGGCTTTATCGTGCTTGACATTGATGTGGATTCCCACACGGAGGGGTCAAAGTTTGTCAGCTGTTCCGCCCGCACATTGTACACGATGAATGTGGATATTACGGGAGCTATGACGACGAACGATGCGGCAAAGAGGATCGAGGAGGAGATCAACCGGAACCATTTTTTGTCGGGAAGTCTGGTAAAGATCCTGCTTTGCGGAGAACTGGATGTGGAATGTGAGCTGAATACGGATTACCTGTCGGAGCTTTTTTCCGACTACTATTACTATGTGAAGCTGGAGAACGGGACGAAGCTTCGCGTCAATTACCGGGATTATGAGAAGGATGAATCGTTAAAGGGAGAATTTATCCGCATGGTACTTGGTTCGGAGCTGGACGAGGAACGGAAGTCGGAGGTGATCCGCTGTGGGATCATGGCCCTGTCCGGAGAGGAGATATAGATTTGCAACTGATAAGCTGTGATGTAGAAAATTTCGGAAAAATTTCGAACCTGCACATTGATTTTACATCGGGGATAAATGTGATAAACCAGCCGAATGCATGGGGCAAAAGTACGCTGGCGGCTTTCATAAAGGCGATGTTTTTCGGCTTTGAGGCGAGAAAGGAAGCCGGCGCCATCGATAAGGAGCGCAATATTTACCGTCCCTGGCAGGGAGGAGTCTATGGCGGAGAGCTGGATTTTGAGACGGCGGGCAGAAGATACCGGATCAGCCGGAGCTTTGGCAAGTCCGAGAAATATGACGAGTTTCATATATATGATCTGGCGACCAATCTGGAGAGTGCAGACTTTACGGAGCGTCTGGGGGAGGAATTATTCGATCTGGACGGTCTTTCTTTTAAGCGCAGCGTCTATATTGCGCAGAATGACTGCTGCAGCCGGACCACGGATGCGATCAATGCGAAGCTGGGAAATCTGGCGGAAAATACAAACGATATCAACAATTATGAGAGCGCGCAGGAGGCGCTTAAAAATCTGCTCAACCAGCTCTCGCCCAGCCGTGCCACGGGAAGCATAAAGAAGCGGAAAAATCAGCTTACGGAGCTGGATCAGGAATTACGGAGCTATGAGGCGGCTGATTTTGCGCTGATGCAGCTTAAGGTAAAGCAGCAGGCGGCGCTTGAAAAGAAGGAGCGGCTTGGGAAGAAGCGCGATGAATGCGCGATGGAGCTTAAGCTTGCAAGTGAGGCAAGCCGCAGGGAGGAACAGCAGAAAACTTATCTGTCTCTCTGCGAGGAGCAGGCGGCAAAGCTTGAGGCGCTTGTGTCGTTTTCCGATATTTTTCCGATGGGAATGCCGGATGAGGAGGAACTTGCCGTTCAGGTAAAGAAAGCGAGAGCGTTTGAGGAGGAGAGCCTGAACCTCCGCCATCTGGAAATGACGGAGACGGAGAAGGAAACCTTCGGAAAGCTTGCTGCTATGTTTGCGCAGGGGTATCCTGAGGATTCCGAAATCGATGAGCAGATCAGGGGACTTTCGGAGCTGGGATCGGTTCGGGAGGTGCACACGAGGGTTCAGACACAGCTTGCAGAGCGGGAGAAGGAAGCGCTTCAGGTAAGTGCAAAACCGGAGTTTGTGCGGCCGAAACTTCCGGGAACCGCCGTCTTTGGAATAATACTGATCCTTGCAGGGCTGATCGGTGAAATTTTGGGAGGAATCCTTTTGCCCTTGGAAAAGACTTCCAGACTCTTGCTCATGGCTGCGGGTGCGTTGGTGTTTGTGGCGGGGGCGGTTTTTTTGCTGATCGGCATTCAAAAGAAGTCGCGTCTGATCAGCCGTCTGGAAAAGGAGCAGCAGGACTGGGAAAAAGAGAAGCAGAAACGCAAAGAGGTCATAGAGGAGCTGCAAAAGAAGGAGGAGGTTCAGAATCGGGAAATCTGGGATGTAAACCAAAAGGCGAGAGTCTTTTTGGAAAAGTATCAGGTATTCTGCGAGGAAAGGGAATTTGCCTCCCGGCTGTACGAACTGAAAACGCAGGTGCGGGAGTACCGGCGGCTGAAGGAAAAACATAGTGCATTTACCGATACAAAGGCAAAGGCGGATCGGATCAGGGAAAGTCTGCTTTCCTATGGACGCTGTTCTCTTGGAGTTTCTTTGGGAGGGGACATTACCGCCCGGCTCAACGAACTTTCCACGGAGGCGGCGAGGTACCGCATCGCGTTAGACCAGGCGGACAATGTGAGAAAACGTCTGGAGGAGTTCGAGGCAAGGACAGATATGGATTCGCTTCTTTTAGAGGCGCCTGAGTCCCGCAGCCTTGAGGAACTCAATGCCGGGATACACGAGCTGGACGGGGAGATCGAGGATATCAGAGGATCTATCGAGCAGTATACCCGCCAGATGGAGGATCTGCAGGAGCAATTGGATCTAAAGGATGAAAAGGAACAGGAACTGCTTGAATGCCGCCGCCTTCAGGAGGCGGAGCTGCACAGGTATGAGATTATCACACAGACGCAGGAGTTTCTTCAGCGGGCAAGGGAACAATTTACCGCCCGCTATATGGCGCCCATCTCTCAGGCGTTCCGGAAATATTATGAGCTGCTGCTAGGTCCGCAGAAGGGCGGCTGGATGATCGATGCAAACATTTCCTTTAGGCGGAAAGAGCAGGGGGAATTGAGGGAGGTAAGGCAGCTTTCCGTGGGATATCAGGATCTGATCGGAGTCTGTATGCGTCTGGCCCTTGTGGATGCCATGTATCAGGGGGAAAGGCCCTTTTTGATACTGGATGATCCCTTTGTCAATCTGGATGAGGAAAAGACTGCGGCGGGCATGAAGCTTTTACAGAACGTAGCGGAGGAATACCAGACGATATATTTTACCTGTCACAGCAGCCGCGAACCCGCATAGAATAGAGGAAGACCTGTTTTGAGGTAGGAACATGGACTGCGGAAGTTTCATTGTTTCAGAGGATACCTATGAATTTATCGTACCGGCGGGAGAAATCAAAGAGCCGCCGAGGATGCCGGACTGTATACAGCCGCTGGGAGAAAAATACGAAATCTGGTATTACAATAGAGGAGAAATTCCGCTGCTGTCGGTTTCGGAGGATACATATCCGTCGATTCCGAAATGCTATGGTCTTCTGGACAGTACGAGCCTTGGCGAAAGCGGAATCATTAGATTACAGAACCAGCCAACCCTGTCTTTAAAAGGACAGGGTGTTTTTGTTGCGGTCATTGACACGGGAATCAATTATCTGGATGACGCCTTTCGGGGAAGGGACGGCAGAACGAGGATCTATTCGATATGGGATCAGGCGGAGACAAAGCAAAGACCGCCGGAGGGATTTTTATACGGGACGGAGTATACAAGACAGCAGATCGACGAGGCCCTAGAGAGCGAGAATCCGGAAGCGGTTGTGCCGCAGCGGGATACAAACGGACACGGGACATTTTTGGCAAGCGTCGCATGCGGAAGCGAGGACATTTCCGCGGATTTTACCGGGGCGGCGCCGGAGTCGGAAATTATCGTTGTGAAGCTGAAGCAGGCGAAACAGGCGCTGAGGGATTTCTATTTTATTCCGGCGCAGGCGGAGGTCTACGCAGAATCCGATATCATGACTGCGGTCAGCTATGTAAACCGGATCGCACAGCGGGAAAACCGGCCGCTTGTGATTCTTCTGGGGCTTGGAAACAATAACGGCAGCCATACCGGAAGCGGTCCCCTTGCCGATTTTTTGGGGACGATCGGGCAGCAGCGCCACCGGGCGGTTGCGATAGCGGCGGGGAACGAAGCGAATAACCGTCATCATTTTTTCGGGAGATCGGACTCGGTTCTTACGCCCCTTAAGGTCGAGATCAATGTCCCGGAGCAGATGAACGGATTTTATGTGGAGCTGTGGGCGCTTGCGCCGGATCTTTTTTCTGTGATCGTGCAGTCCCCCACCGGCGAGCAGCAGCCGAAGAGTGAGGCGCAGACGGCCCGGAGCCAGAGCTATACCTTTCTCTTTGAGGGAACAAAGCTCGATATAGACTACCATGAGGGCGGCAGGGGACGGCGGGATCAGCTGATCTGGCTGCGTTTTGAGGAGGTGCCGAGAGGAATATGGACGATCCTTGTCTATCCCCGGAATGTGATCAACGGGTATTTTCACATGTGGCTGCCAATGGAAGGAATGCTTATGCAGGATGTCTATTTTTTAAGACCGAATCCGGAGGTGACCCACACGGCCCCCTCGGACGCAGTAGTTCCGATGACGGCGGGGGGCTACAATGCGGTAAACGGAGCGCTGTATCTTCAGTCGGGCAGGGGATTTAATGCGGATGGCGGGGTCAAACCCGATTTTTTAGCTCCTGCGGTGGGGGTGCAGGGAAAGGGACTTCGCAATAATTATGTGACATTTACCGGAACCAGCGCGGCGGCGGCTATTACCGCAGGGGTCTGCGCCCAGGTGATGGAGTGGGCGGTTACAAGGGGAAACGGAATCGGCATCAATTCCGTGGATATTCAGAATTTTTTGATCCGGGGAGCGTCCAGGGAAAGCGGGCAGACCTATCCAACGCCGGAGTATGGGTTCGGAAAATTGGACGTCTATCATTCCTTTGAATTATTAAGATAAACGAATAAATATAAATTTTTTATGAAAACGCTTTTTAAAAAGGTGGGCTTATTATATAATGAAATTGACACGTTGGAAAAATTAAGGAGTGATTTCATGCAGGAAAAAGAAATTTATATTTATGCATCCGGTAAAAAACAGATGTGTATTGACAATGATACAATATCCGATACGCTTTTTGACGAGTACGGGGTAAACCGAGGTCTTCGCGATGTGAACGGTAAGGGGGTGCTGACCGGTCTTACCAGAATCTCGAAGATCGTTTCATTTAAGGATGTGGACGGACAGACGGTTCCCTGCGACGGAGAACTGTGGTATCGGGGCTACAATGTGAAGACTCTGATAAAAGGGCTTGGGAGTGAAGAGTTCGGTTTTGAGAAGACCGCTTTTCTTCTTTTGTTCGGAGAGCTTCCCACTCCTCGGGAGCTGACGGAATTTTCGGAGGTGCTTGGCAGCAGCAGAAGGCTTCCGACGAATTTTACAAGGGACGTCATCATGAAAGCTCCGACAAGGGATATCATGAATTCCATGACGAGAAGTATTCTCACGCTGGCTTCCTATGACGATTACACCTCCGCAGCCGGAATCGACAACTGTATCAGACAATGCATTCAGCTCATTGCAGAGTTTCCGATGCTTGCGGTATACGGTTATCATGCCTATAATCACTATGAGAATGATTCGAGCATGTATATCCACAGACCGGATTTGTCCCTGTCGACGGCAGAGAATTTCCTGCGCATGCTTAGGCCCGATAATTCCTATACGCAGCTTGAGGCAAAGGTTCTTGACGTGGCGCTTATGCTCCATATGGAGCATGGGGGAGGAAACAACTCCACCTTTACGACACGTGTGGTAACCTCTGCGGGGACGGATACATATTCGGCGATTGCTGCGGCAATGTCCTCCCTGAAAGGGGCAAAGCACGGCGGCGCAAATATCAAGGTTATGGAGATGATGGATGATATCCGCTCCAATGTAAGGGACTGGGAGGATCAGGATGAGGTAAGGGCTTATCTTGCAAAAATGCTGGATGGAGAGGTGTTTGACCACAAGGGATTGATTTATGGCATGGGTCATGCGGTATACTCATTGTCCGACCCAAGGGAACGGGTATTCAGGAACTATGTGGAGCGGCTGGCGGCTGCGAAGAAGATGGAAAAGGAGATGAATCTCTACAATACGATCGAGCGGCTCGCTCCGGAGCTAATCGCAGAGAAACGCCATATTTTTAAGG
Organism: uncultured Lachnobacterium sp.; assembly: GCA_964425905.1. Taxonomy (GTDB): domain Bacteria; phylum Bacillota; class Clostridia; order Lachnospirales; family Lachnospiraceae; genus Roseburia. The sequence continues at coordinate 26,825 of CAYROM010000028.1, forward strand.
GCGTGAGCCCGAATGTGGATTTTTACAGCGGATTTGTATATAAGATGCTGGGAATTCCGATGGAACTGTACACTCCGCTTTTTGCGATTGCGCGTATCGTCGGCTGGAGTGCGCATCGTCTTGAGGAGATGGTTGGAATGAATAAGATCATCCGCCCTGCATATAAGAGTGTGATGGAAGAGATTGAATAAAGAAGGGATAAATGAAAAATGGAATTGACACGGGTGGAAGGCGGCGTATGCGCCGCAAAGGGATTTTCGGCGAACGGGGTCAACTGCGGGCTCAATAGCGACCCGGGAAAGAACGATCTGGGGATGATTTTTTCGGAGGCAAACTGTAATACCGCAGCAGTCTATACGACAAACAAGGTCAAGGGCGCACCGATCTTAGTGACAAAGCGCCATCTTGAGGCGACAGACAACCATGCGAGGGCTGTCATTGTCAACAGTAAAAATGCGAATACCTGCAATGCCGACGGGGAGGAAAAGGCGGAGGCGATGTGTGCGCTTGCCGCAAAGGAGCTTTCGATCGACCCGAATGAAGTGATCGTGGCTTCTACCGGTGTGATCGGACAGATCCTTCCGATCGAGCCGATCGCAGCCCATGTGAAGGAACTGGCGGAGGGGCTTTCGCCAAAGAATCACGAAAAGGCGGCAAATGCGATCATGACAACGGATACCGTCATGAAGGAGGCTGCGGTAAGCTTTACCCTCGGGGGGAAAAAATGTACGATCGGCGGAATGGCGAAGGGAAGCGGAATGATCCATCCCAATATGGCGACGACGCTGAATTTTGTCACAACGGATGTGGCAATCTCCTCCGGGATGATAAAAAAGGCGCTCTCGGAGATCGTAAAGATCACATATAACTGTCTGAGCATTGATGGAGATACCTCCACCAACGATATGGTGAGTATCATGGCAAACGGCCTTGCGGGCAATGACGCGATCATTTCGGAGGGCGAGGATTACCGGATATTCCGGCAGGGGCTGTACGAGGTTTTGATGAACCTGACCAAAATGCTGGCAAAGGACGGCGAGGGCGCAAGCAAGCTTTTGGAGTGTACCTGTGCCGGGGCGCCGGATCTGGATACGGCGATCATCGTTGCAAAGAGCGTCATCCGCTCCCCGCTTTTTAAATGTGCAATGTTCGGCGAGGATGCGAATTGGGGAAGGATTCTTTGCGCGATCGGATACGCGGAGGCTGATTTTGATATTTCGAAGGTTGCGGTGGAGCTTGCCTCGGCAAAGGGCAGCATTGCCGTATGCCGGAACGGGTCGGGCGTAGATTTTTCCGAGGATAAGGCAAAGGAAATCCTCGGGGAGGATGAAATCTATATCCGGATCGATCTGAACCAGGGAGACGTATCTGCCACGGCGTGGGGCTGTGATCTGACCTATGATTATGTTAAGATTAATGGGGATTATCGCTCTTGACAATCGGATTACAGGATGTTATTCTTAAGAAAATTAATAATATTAAGTGAACGAAGAGGTTCAGGCATATTTTTATGTGCTTGGACTTTTTTTGTCTCATAGGGTTCGGGTGTCAAAAGGCGCTTTTGAATATGAATACAGGTAAATTGCTGAAAAAATCCTATGAGATAAAACGCTTTGCGAAGGATGTGCAGAAATGTGCAGAGAAAGGAAGCAGCATGAGACCGGCAATAGACCAAATCGATGAAAAGATCATTAAATTGTTACAGGACAATGCCCGCATTTCCATTAAGGATATTGCAGCCCAGGTATTTCTATCTTCCCCGGCGGTGACAGCCCGGATCGACCGTCTGGAGAAAAACGGCATCATCATCGGCTACCATGCCCAGATCGATCCGGAGGCTCTGGGGTACCGCGTCAAAGCCTTTATCAACCTTGAACTGGAACCGGCCCAGAAGCAGGAGTTCTACCCTTTTGTCCGGAATATGCTAAATGTTGTGGAGTGCAACTGCGTGACGGGGGAATATGCAATGCTGATCGAGGTGGAGTTTCAGAATACGGTGGAGCTGGATCATTTTATCAATGAGTTACAGCATTTCGGAAGGACAAAGACGCAGATCGTTTTCTCTACCACCGTTGAGCACCGGAATCCGCCGGTTCGGAATCTGCCGGAGGAGGAGAAAGACTCCAATTAACCCCTTGCATTTTATATCGATTTCGATTATGATATAGTGAGCGGCAGCGGATAATATCCGTGTGAATGCGCATAGATATCAGCCGAAGGCAATTATGCGCAAGCGCGCATCATGAAGCATATTTTAAGGAGATAACAGATGAGTCAGGCTAAAGTCGATCGATATAAAGAGGAAAAGGCAAACCGCAAGAAGACCCTTGCGAGAAATAAGATTAAGCATACCTGCGGGATCATCGCCGGGTGGGTTATCCTGATCGCAATCGTGGGGTGGGCGGGAACAAGCGTCTATTCCTACTATGAGGCGAGCAGGCCGGTTGAGACCTACTATTGCGACACAACAGCCATCCAAAATTATCTGAATGATCTTGCGGCGGAAGAATAGATCTGGATGAACGGAGAAAAGCATCACTGGATTACTCCAGCGATGCTTTCTTTATTGCATCCTGTATGGCGTTAAGCAGTACAATGGATGTGTATTGGTTATTCTGGGAGTATGTAATGTTTTCCAACGACTGAGAAGCGACAATCTGGCTGGACAGTTCTTCCATTGCAGGCTTTACGAGTGGATACATTGTCTCGACCGTTTCATCAAGATTGACAAGGGAAACGGATTTTATGGTATCTTCATCCAGAATGACCTGCACATCTACGGCAGTATCATTCAGCATTACCGAAGAGGTGTATACGCCCGCAGCATATTTTGAGGTGGGGGCGGATTCTTCCGTATCATTGTCCTTTGGGAAAAACAGGGTGAGAAGCAGCACAATGAGAAGGATTCCAAGGGCTGTCAGGATACCGGTAAAGATCAGTTCTTTCATACGAAGAACAACTATTTTTGTTTTTGCACTCATATTAAGCCTCCGTTCGCTGTTTATACATCCTATGAAAAGGCGGCTTGATTCATTCAAAAATCAGAAAAAAATATAGCGGGAGAATATTTTATACGCCCTTTATTCCGGCGGCAGCGGCCGTTTTCGGCGAACTTGTAATTCCGGAGGAATCGAAGGTGATTAATAAAAAAAATCGAAATCATTGAAAAATGATTTCGATTTTTTATAAGAGCGATAGACGGGGCTCGAACCCGCGGTCTCGACCTTGGCAAGGTCGCGCGTT
>CAYROM010000029.1:0-29810 GCA_964425905.1 uncultured Lachnobacterium sp.
CGCGGTCTCGACCTTGGCAAGGTCGCGCGTTACCAACTACGCCACTATCGCATTTGTCTTTGTATTCTTTCGAACACAAGTAGTATAATATCAGACGAAACTTTTTCTGTCAACATTTTTTTGAAAAAAATTTGCGCATCTTGCATTTCCTGTACTAATCCGATAGAATAGAAAAAATAGAAATGAAAACGGGAGGAAGGCATGAGTTACGCAGATCAGGTTTTTGTAAGCATGTGCAAGGATATTATCGAGAACGGAACAAGCACGGAGGGGGAGCTGGTGCGCCCGCATTGGGAGGACGGCGCAAGCGCTTATACGATTAAAAAATTCGGCGTCGTCAACCGGTACGATCTGTCGAAGGAGTTCCCTGCGATCACCCTGCGCAAAACCTACATTAAAAGCGCGACGGATGAGATGCTTTGGATCTGGCAGAGAAAGTCAAACAATATTAAAGATCTGAAAAGCTCCGTGTGGGACGAGTGGGCGGATGAGACAGGCTCCATCGGAAAGGCGTACGGTTATCAGCTCGGCGTAAAGCACGTCTATAAGGAGGGCATGATGGATCAGGTGGACCGGGTGATCTATGATTTGAAGCATACGCCGTTTTCCCGCCGGATCCTCACAAATATTTATGTGCATCAGGATCTTCATGAGATGAATCTTTATCCCTGTGCTTACAGCATGACCTTTAATGTCACGCAGAATAAGGGGGAGGATAAGCTGACGCTGAATGCGATCCTAAACCAGCGGTCTCAGGATGTTCTGGCGGCAAATAACTGGAATGTCTGCCAATATGCGGTACTTGTACATATGCTGGCGCAGGTGTGCGGGATGAAGGCTGGGGAGCTTGTGCATGTCATTGCGGATGCCCACATTTATGACCGCCATGTGCCGATCGTGCAGGAGCTGATAAAGAGGGAACAGTATCCGGCTCCGAGGTTCTGGCTGAATCCGGAAATCAAGGATTTTTATGAATTTACCACCGACGACATCAAGATCACGGATTACGTGACGGGAGAACAGGTGAAGGATATTCCGATCGCGATCTAGGTTTATCCGGCGGCGGAAACGGGCGATTGCGGCGGGCAGGCTTTGCGGCTGCCCATACAGGCGAAAAGGAAAGGACATAAAACTATGAATTTGATCGTGGCAGTAGATAAAAATTGGGCGATCGGAAAAAACAACCAGCTATTGGTCAGGATTCCGATGGACCAGAAATTTTTCCGGGAGACGACCACCGGAAAGGTGGTTGTAATGGGAAGAAAGACCCTGGAGAGTTTTCCGAACGGACTTCCCCTGAAGAACCGCACCAATATTGTGCTGACCCGCAATAAGGATTATAAGGTAAAGGATGCCATCGTGGTGCATTCCGTGGAAGAACTTCACGAGGAACTGAAAAGATATCCCAGCGAAGATATCTATGTGATCGGCGGGGAGAAGATTTACGAACAGCTATTGGATGAATGTGATGTGGCACATGTTACGAAGATTGATTTTGCCTATGATGCGGACGCGTACTTTCCGAATCTGGATGACAAACCGGAGTGGGTGGTTGCCGCAGACAGCGAAGAGCAGACCTATTTTGATCTGGAATTTTATTTTTACCGATATGAGAGAAAAAAGTAAGCAGGAAACAGTATGAGTGATTTTATATTCAGCCTGAATGTTACGATCCCGATCTTTCTTGTTATGGTCGTTGGATGGGGGTTGAAGCAGATCGGCATACTCAACGATGATTTTGTCGCGACCGCCAATAAATTTAATTTTACGGTTACCCTTCCCGTTATGTTGTTCCGTGATCTGGCGGCGGTCAACATCCGGGAGACCTTTGACGTCCGGTTTGTCCTGTTTTGCGCGGTCGCTTCCAGCGTCTGCTTTTGGGCGATATGGGGCGGCGCTAAGCTGTTTTTGCGGGATAGGAGCCTGCGGGGAGCTTTCGTTCAGGCCTCCTTTCGAAGCAGCGCGGCGGTAATGGGACTGGCGTTTATCAATAACATATACGGAAGCTCGGCGATGGGGCCTCTGATGATCATCGGGGCGGTGCCGCTATACAACATCTATTCGGTGCTTGTGCTGACCTTTGAAGCCCAGACCCCGGAAGGAGAAAAACGCGATACCGGAAAGCTTAAGGAGGCATGCGGAAACATCGTAAAAAATCCGATCATCATCGCCATTGTTCTGGGGGTGATCGTGGCATGGGCAGGGATCGATTTTCCGACTATCGTGGATAAAACCGTGGATTCCGTCGCACAGCTTGCAACGCCTCTGGCGCTCATCGGACTCGGGGCGGGGTATGAGGGGAGGAAAGCCCTTGCAAAGATGAGGCCTACGCTCGTGGCTTCCGCGGTCAAGCTGGTCATTCAGCCGCTTGTTTTTATTCCCGTCGCAGCGTGGATGGGATTTACCGGGGAAAAAATGATCGCAATTCTGATCATGCTTGCGGCTCCGGCGACGCCAAGCTGCTATATTATGGCGAAAAACATGAATAATGACGGCGTGCTTACGGCGAGCATTGTCGTGATGACAACGCTGCTTGCGGCATTTACCCTGACAGGGTGGATTTATTTATTGAAGGTACTAGGTTTGATATAGAAAGGGTGGGCAAATGGATATCACAGGAAGAAAGCTTTTTGTAAAGGCATTGGAGGAAGAGGGTGTTGATACCATTTTCGGATATCCGGGAGGTACGGTGACGGATCTCTTTGATGAATTGTATAAGACGGATTCCATAGAGCTGGTGCTTCCCAGACATGAGCAGGGATTGATACATGAGGCGGAGGGCTATGCAAAGTCTTCCGGCAGGGTAGGAGTGTGTCTGGTTACCAGCGGTCCGGGGGCGACGAATATCGTTACCGGTCTTGCCGATGCGTTCTATGACAGCATTCCCCTTGTATGTTTTACCGGGCAGGTGCCGCTTTCGCTGATCGGAAACGACGCCTTTCAGGAGGTGGATATCGTCGGCATGACCAGAAGCGTTACGAAATACGGAGTGACGGTCCGCAGCCGTGCGGATCTGGGCCGGATTATTAAGATGGCGTTTTACATTGCGAGGACGGGAAAACCGGGTCCGGTACTGATCGATATTCCCAAGGACATCCAGACAGAGCTTGGCTCTGCGGTATATCCGGAGCATGTGGACATTCGGGGCTATAAGATCAATGAGAGCGTGCATGTGGGACAATTGAAAAAGGCCTATAAGCTTTTAAAGGCGGCGAAAAGGCCGCTGATATTAGCGGGGGGCGGAATCAATATTGCAAGGGCAAACGATAAGCTGCTGCAATTTGCGGAGATTCTGGATGTACCCGTTGTTACCACGATCATGGGAAAGGGCGCGATCCCTACCAGACATGCGCTCTATGTGGGAAATTCCGGAATGCACGGCTGTTACGCGGCAAACAAGGCGGTCAGCGAATGTGATGTGCTGTTTTCCATTGGAACCAGATTTAATGACCGGATCACAGGAGATTTGAATGAGTTTGCGCCAAAGGCGAAGATCGTACATATCGATGTGGATACCGCGTCCATCTCCCGGAATGTGGTTGTGGATGTGCCGGTTGTCTCCGACGCAGGACTGGCTTTAGAAAAGCTGCTGGAGTGGGCGGAGCCGAAGAAAACGCTTGCCTGGAAAAACCAGATCAAAATATGGGAAAATGAGAATCCGCTTGCGATGCGCAGGGATCGCGGTATGACTCCGCAGATGATCATGGAGCATATCAATGAAAACTTTCCGGGGGCTGTTTACGTTACGGATGTCGGGCAGCATCAGATGTGGGCGACCCAGTATCTGGAGCTGGACGGGGAAAGTCAGCTCATTACATCGGGAGGTCTTGGAACGATGGGCTTTGGACTTCCTGCGGCGATCGGGGCGAAGATTGCAAATCCCCGGAGGGAGGTTATATGCATTTCCGGGGACGGCGGACTCCAGATGAACATTCAGGAGCTTGCAACAGCGGTTACGCAGCAGGCGGAGGTAACAATCTGCGTGCTGAATAATTACTATCTCGGCATGGTACGGCAGATGCAGCAGTTGTTTTATGGCAAGCGCTATGCGGCGACTTGTCTGCGGAGAAGAAAGGACTGTCCGGCGGAGTGCAAGGGGCCGAATAAAAGCTGTCCTCCGTATACACCGGATTTTGTCAGGCTGATTGAAAGCTACGGCGGTTATGGGATACGGGTGGAAAAGGAGGAGGACATCGATGCTGCCTTTGCCGAGGCAAAGAAGCATAAGGGTGTTCCGACCCTGATCGAATTTATGATCCAAACGGATGAGATTGTTCTTCCGATGGTAAAGAGCGGAAATCCCATGAGCGAAATGATCTTAAAGTAAGGGAGGAAAAGGTATATGTCAGTAATGAAAAACCGATGGATCGCTTTATATGTGGAAAATCAGGTCGGCGTACTTGCGAAGGTATCCGGGCTTTTTTCCGCGAAATCCTATAACCTCCAGTCGCTTACGGTGGGAACCACGGAGGACGAGAGCGTATCCCGCATGACCATCTGTGTCACAAGCGACGATGTGACCTTTGAACAGATCAAAAAGCAGTTGAACCGCATGGTGGAGGTCATCAAGGTCATCGATCTTACGGATGTTCCCCTGCACATGAAAGAGATTCTGTTCGTCAAGCTGACAAATCTGGGAAAGGATGAGATTACGGAGGTGTTTCAGATCGCCCAGGTATTCCGTGTCGATGTGGTCGATATCAACAATGACAGCGTGATTTTGGAGAGCAAGCTGACGGAACACCGCAACAACGAGCTGATCGCCCTCTTAAAATCCAAGTTCCGGCGAATTTTTGTCGTGCGGGGCGGAGCGGTTGCGATCGAGTCGATCAGTACCGGGTGCAGATAAAATTTATTGATATGTACCCCGTCGGCTTTAAGCCGGCGGGGGGGGGGTTGGAGATAAATCCTGCTTATCTTGCCATCAAGTCTATGATCTCGCCGACGTACATCGTGTGCATATCGCCATCGCTGTACCATTTCGGCATGATATCCTTATCGGTAAAGGTTTCCTCTGTGATGGGAACCGCTGCCATTTTCCGGCAGAGCATCACAAGCCCGGCCTCATCGGGATATGGGATGCTGTGGCGGAACGCGGGGGTGAGTCCCGCCTCGGCAAATTTATCCTTGCCCCGGCCGGAATTTGCGCCGCAATAGCTGAGCGCCGTCCGGTATTCTTCCCCTAAAAAGGAGAGGGAGAAAAATTCGCCGTTGTCAATAAATTCTTTTGTATAGCGGGAGTCGCGGATAAAGATGTAGACGACGTTTTTGCCCCAGAGCACACCGACTCCGCCCCAGCTTACCGTCATGGTATTACACTTTTCCTTTGAGCCTGCGGTTACAAGCGCCCATTCCTTTCCGATTTTGGTAAATGGATTCATTTCCAGCAGATCAATTGGGTATGGTTGAAATGTATGCATAAGCAAAGCCCCTTTTCTGTTTCCTGATTTTAAAATATGATTTATTATAACAAATTATCTGCAATACGTTCAATGTATTTTCTCTGAATTTTTCACTTTTCTCAAACTGACTGCATAAGATAGACCGAAGGAATAAAAAAGGATAAATTATGAAGAATCTGCATTACCTGCAACAGGACGCGGTGGATAAGGGAACGCTTCGCATCCGCGTCAACGGACGGTCAGAGGGAGAACCGATCCCAAATGCAAGAATAACAATTGCTTATACGGGAGATCCGTCCCAGACATTGGAGGAGGTGAACACGGATGGATCGGGAAACACAGAGAGCATTACGCTGGATGCTCCGCCGCTCGAGTATTCCATGGAGCCGTCAGGACAGCAGCCGTACTCCGAGTACAATCTTACGATCAGCGCTCCGGGATATCGTACACTCAACATCACGGCAGTCGACGTTTTCTCGGGGGAGCTCTCGCTTCAAAACGTCCAGCTTGACGCGGAGGATGCGCAAGGCAGTCAGTTCCAGGATATTGTAATTCCGGACAATACGCTTTTTGGCAATTTCCCGCCGAAGATTCCGGAGGATGAGATCAAGCCTGTGTCCGAGACCGGGGAGATCGTCTTAAGCCGCGTGGTGATCCCGGAGTATGTTGTTGTGCATGCGGGAGTACCAAATGACAATACGGTAAATAATTATTATGTACGTTATCGGGATTACATCAAAAATGTTGCATCCAGCGAAATCTATGCCACATGGCCGGATGCAACCATTCGCGCCAATGTGCTGGCGATCATGTCCTTTACGCTGAACAGGGTGTACACAGAGTGGTACAGGGGAAAAGGAAAGGATTTTACCATTACGTCCTCTACTGCATATGATCAGGCGTTTACCTATGGCAGAAATTTTTTCCAGAGCATATCCAATATCGTGGATGAAATGTTTGAAAATTATCTTTCAAGACCGGGAGTTACGCAGCCGATCCTGACGCAGTACTGTGATGGACAGAGGGTATCCTGTCCAAACTGGATGACACAGTGGGGTTCGAAGAATCTGGGAGAACAGGGGTATTCTGCTATTGAAATCCTCCGGTATTATTACGGAAACGATATGTACATCAATGTTGCGGATGCGATCTCCGGGGTTCCGGCATCCTGGCCGGGGTATAACCTTACGGTGGGGTCTACCGGCGACAAAGTGCGCCAGATGCAGGAGCAGCTTGCCCGCATTTCCAGATCCTATCCCGCCATCCCTACGATTACCGCGGACGGGATTTACGGTCCGCTGACAAAAGCGGCGGTTGAAAAATTCCAATCTGTATTTGGACTTCCGGTAACGGGTGTGGTAGACTATAAAACATGGTATGAAATTTCTGCGATCTATGTTGCAGTAACACGAATGGCAGAGCTGGTCTGACCGGTATCTGCATGAAGAGCGATACAAATGAGGGCGGCAATGGAAAAGTGGGTAGTTTACAATAAAAGGGCAGACTTTAAGGCGATAGCGCACAACTTCGGGATCGATCAGGTGACCGCGCGGATTTTGAGAAACCGGGAGCTTATTGAGGAGGAGGAAATCCGTCTTTTTCTGGAGGGGGGACTAAAGGATCTGTACGATCCGCATTTGCTGAAGGATGCCGATCTGCTTACGGATATTTTGCTGGAAAAAATCAGACGGGGGGCACATATCAGGATCATAGGGGACTATGACATCGACGGTGTCATGTCCTCTTATATACTGGATAAAGCGCTGCTCTGCTGTGGCGCAAGGGTCAGCGTACGGATTCCGGACCGCGTGGCCGACGGCTATGGATTGAGCAGAAACCTGATACAAGAGGCCCGGGAGGATGGCGTGGATACGATCCTGACCTGTGATAACGGAATTGCGGCATTGGAGGAGATCGCCCTTGCAAAGTCCTTTGGAATGACCGTGCTGGTGACGGATCATCACGAGATTCCGTTCACCGAGGAGGGCGGCGCCCGCCGGGAAAGAAAAAGCGGCGCGGACGCCGTGGTAAATGCACATCAGGCGGACTGTCCCTATCCGAATAAAGAGCTGTGCGGCGCATCCACGGCGTGGAAGGTGATCTGCATATTGTATGAAAAGCTGGGCATTTTGCAGAGTGAGGCGGACGAATTCCTTGAGTTTGTTGCTTTTGCCACGGTGGGAGATATCATGAGCCTTGCCGGGGAAAACAGGATCCTCGTAAAGGAAGGGCTTAAGAGAATCCGCCAAACAAAGAACCTCGGGATGCGCGCGCTGATCGCCCAATGCGGGCTTGAGGCAAAGCAGATCGACACCTATCATTTTGGATATGTACTGGGACCCTGTATCAATGCAAGCGGGAGGCTTTATACGGCAGAGCGGGCGCTCTCGCTTTTTCTTGCGGAGGACGAGCAGACTGCCGTGACCATAGCAAACGAATTGGTGGTGCTGAACAACCAGCGGAAGGAATTGACAAATAACGCGGTTATAGAGGCAAGACAGATGTACGAGGAGAAAGCAGCGGATGATCCTGTGATCGTTATCTATCTCCCTAAGGTGCATGAGAGTATCGCGGGGATCGTAGCCGGGCGTATCCGTGAATATTACCATAAACCGGCGTTTGTTCTGACCGATGCAGCGGAGGGGATCAAGGGATCCGGGCGTTCTATTGAAAATTATTCCATGTATGAGGAACTGTGCAAATGCCAGAATCTGTTCACAAAATTTGGCGGACATCCTATGGCGGCGGGGCTTTCCCTTCCGAAGGAAAATCTGGACAAGTTCCGAAAAGAGATAAATGAACGGTGTTCATTAACGGAAGAACAGATGCAGAGGAAGATACGCATTGATGTGCCGATGCCCATTGATTATGTGACTATCGATCTTGTCCGCGAGTTTCGGATACTGGCGCCCTTTGGCAAAGATAATGAAAGGCCGGTCTTTGCAGACAAGGGACTTGGGATTTTAAGAATGTGGATCGTGGGAAAGAACGGAAATGTATTGAGGCTTACCCTAAAGACTGCTTCCGGACAGCCGGCAGCCGGCATTTTTTTTGGAGATATAGAAGGCTTTTGCGCGTATTTTGAGGAAAAGTTCGGGAAGAAGGCGGTGGAGGACGCCTTTTCGGGAAGGGAGAATCCTATTGTTTTTTCTGCCGTTTATCAGCCGTCCATAAATTCCTACCAGGGAGAGGAAACCCTTCAGTTTGAAATCCATCACTATGCTTAGAGGATGCTGTTTTATTATTGCTAAAAACCGGGAATCATTGTAAAATGAAATAGTATTTTACCGGAGGAGGATATATGTTCGGGAGCAGGAAAAAATTAAGCCAGGAGGAGATCCTTTATATACAGGATTCCTTACAGCAGGGGAAGGCCCTTGGCAGGGACCTTTCCATAAAACAGGAAATGTTTGAGAGCGATCTTGCCGCAATCAATATATCGAGGGAGCAGATGGAGGCGGATACCAGGCAGGTGGAGGAGAATGCCCTTAACGTGCTTGAATATGCCAAGCAGAATTCCATTGCGATCGCAGCTCTTTTGCACGATATGGAAGAATACAGAAGCGGTATGGATAAGCTGCGGCAGGACTATGAAAATATCCGGGGACAGATCCGGCAGCAGGCAAAGGACTGTCAGCAGGCGGTGGAGCAGAATAAGCATTTTACTTCTCCCTCAAAGATCTTGAGTGAGCTTCCCGAGAGGCTGCACAGTCAGAATCAGGAATATTCTGCGCAATTGGAGGAGATGGCGGAATACGGAAAGCAGATGGGGGTGCTGGCGTTAAACGCTGCCATCGAAGCCGGCAGAATGGGAGAATCCGGAAGATCCTTTGTGGGGGCGGCGGAGGATATCCGAACCTTTGCAAAACAGTATGACGATTCGGTGAGGGGTCTTAAGGAAAGGATAGAGGCTTCGGATCAGAGGATCGGAGAACTGGAGAATACCATCCATCATCTGGTGGGGCTGCTGAAAGAAAATAATGTTGCGGCTGCAAAGCTTATGCGCGATGCGCAGACGACGGAAAAGCTTATGGATCAGGCTGCGGACAGAAACTTTCCGGAGGAGCTTACGCCTATGAGGGAAGAACTTATGGGGCTGCGCAATTCGGAGGAGGAGATCATCAAATCCGAGGAGCGGAACCGTTTGCAGCTGGAGGATATTTTGGGAGAGATCGAGACGCAGCGCAAAAATGGGGAAGAGGCAGCATCGGAATGGAAAAGATTTTATGATGATATGGCTGCATGGAGCAGTCAGCTGAAATGACAGGGGGGCGTTACGAATGAATACAGAAAATTTTACTTTCCTCTCTTCGGATGGGAAAACAGCAATCCATGCGGTGAAGTGGACGCCGGCTTCCGGGGAAACAAAGGCGGTTCTCCAGATCGTACACGGTATGGTGGAATACATTGAACGATATACTCCGTTCATTGAGTTTTTGACTGCCCGCGGGTATATGGTTGTGGGACACGATCATCTTGGACACGGGAAATCCGTGGATTCGGAGGCGGACTGGGGATATTTTGGAAGACCCGATCCAAGCGGTCTTCTTGTGGAGGATATGCACAGGCTTCGCGCCATGATCCAAAAGGATTATCCGGATAAGCCCTATTTTATGCTGGGACACAGTATGGGCTCCTATATGCTTCGAAAATATCTGGGCTTTCATAGTGAGGGTTTGAGCGGAGTGATCATTATGGGAACCGGGTATGTCCCCCGGAGAGCTACGTCCTTTGGGATAAAATTGTGTAATTTTCTTGCAAAGCTCCGGGGATGGCATTACCGCAGTAAATTTGTGGCAGGCGCATCCTTTGGGAAACCTTACAGGCGGTTTGACCTGACAGGGGAGGATACAGCTGCAAGCTGGCTGACCAAGGACCAGGAAATCGTTAAGAAATATTACTCTGAGCCGCAATGTACATTTACATTTACCCTCAATGGATATGTGGGACTGTACGAGGCGGTCAGTTATGCGTGCAGACAGGAGAATGTGGATAAGTATCCAAAGGAACTCCCGATTTTTATGGTTTCGGGGGCGGATGATCCCGTAGGGGATTTAAGCAAAGGCGTTATGAAGGTCTATGATATGTTTTTGAAGGCCGGGCTGGAGGATGTTACCTATAAGCTGTATGAGACTGACCGGCATGAGATCTTAAATGAACTTGACAGGGAGACGGTCTATTCCGATATCCTTGCATGGCTGAACGTACGCGTGGAGGACTTTTTAACATAGGAAGCAATCGCCTATGATAAAAAAACCTGCCGGTTAAATGTCCGGCAGGCTTTTTTTGAATTTTTTTGAGACTTTCTGCGGTATCTTTGCCGGGTTGTGTACATATATGATACGGTACATAATGAATGCGAGTAAAAAGGCGGTCAGTACATCAAATGTGGAGTGCTGCTTGATAAACATGGTGGAAAGGATGATACTTCCCGCCAGCACCCCGGACAGGAGCTTTGCGATGCGGTGATTCTTAAATTCCCTGCTGTTGATTACTGCAAGATGGATTCCAAGTGAGTTAAATACATGGATACTTGGAAACAGGTTGGTTGCAGTATCCGTCTGGTACAAAAATCCGCATAGCATCGTGAAAACGTTGTGGTGCGTGAAGTAGATCGGCCGCAGGTAATGTCCGTTTGGATAGATCGTGGAAATGATCAGAAAAACGGTCATTCCGGAAAACAAAAAGGCGCAAAGCTTATAGTATTCACTTTTGTTGTGCAGGGCAAAATAGGCAATTCCCCAGGCAACATATGCAAACCACATCAGGTATGGGATAACAAAATACTCACAGAATGGGATTAGATCATCCAGCGGAGTGTGTATCACATGAAAATGTGTGGTAACGGTCCGTTCAACATAGCTGAACCAGGCCAGATATACAAAGAAATAAAGTAAAATCAGCAAATGTTTGTTCTTTTCATAGAACGGTAAAAATTTCTTTTTCATTTCTGTCATCTTTTCCCCTGTTTTTTACTTTTTATGCTGCACATTATAACACCATATTTTTTTGCTTACAATCGAATTTTATGATTTTTAATAAAAATTATGAAAGACTTAAGAAGTGGAAAAGAGGAAACGTCATTGACTTTTAAAGAGGGGCTAGTATAATTAGTTATACGGTTTAGACCCCTTTAGTTTACAGGGATGTACAAGAAACTAAAGGCAGACAAAAGAAAGGGAAATATATGGAAAAAACAGTATCGAAAAAGAAAGTATGGATCATTGCGGGAGCGATAGCTGCTGTGCTTCTTCTGATATATATAGGGCTTTCGTTTTTCTTTATGAGTCATTTCTTTTTCGGGACAACGATAAACGGAATGAAGGTTTCCGGCTGCTCTGTGGAGGGCGTTCAGAAAAAGATTGAAGACCAGGTGGGCGGATATGTTCTGGTGATCTATGAGCGGGACGGGACAACGGAGCAGATTTCAGGGGACAGCATCGGGCTTTCGCCGGAGTTTGATGACAGTCTGGAAAAGCTTGTTGCAAAGCAGAACGGGTTTGCATGGATCGTTAAGCTTTTTGCGGGACAAAGGCTTGAGAATGAGACGCTGGTCTCCTATGACGAGACAATGCTTAAGGAGATGGTCAGGGAACTTCCATGCATGGACGCGGAAAAACAGATAGCGCCGGAGGATGCCGGGATTTCAGAATATAATGAGGCAGACGGATATACGGTTATCCCCTCTGTTCCGGGAACGATGATCGATGAGACAGCGCTTCTGGATGCGGTGCGGGATGCGGTGGCAGGAGTGACCTCGGAGCTTTCGCTTTTGGAAACAGGATGTTATGTGGAGCCAAAGGTTGGAGACGATGACGATAAGCTGCTTGCGGCGATAGAGGTTTTGAACGGGTATGCGAAAGCCGCCATCACCTATGAGGTGGGGGACGATGTCTGGGAGCTTACCGCCTCAACATTCTGCGACTGGCTTACGGTTGATGATGACTTTGCGGTAAGCATTGACGAGGAGCAGGTCGCAGATTATGTCAGCGGTCTTGCGGGAACCTACAATACATTTTATTCTGCAAAAACATTGGACACCTCTTATGGGCAGACGGTTACGATCTCGCGGGCGGCCTATGGCTGGAAGGTGGATAGTGAAGCGGAGAAGACCAGGATCATTGAGGAAATTCAGGCGGGGGAGACTGTGAGCAGGGATTTGAATTATTCCTGCACGGCGAACAGCCACGGCGAGCATGATTACGGGGATTCCTATGTGGAGATCAATCTGACGGCCCAGCATTTGTTCTTATATAAGGATGGAGAACTGGTCATTGAGACGGATTTTGTTTCCGGTGACGAGTCCGACGGGAATTCTACCCCGACGGGAGCATTCGGGATCACTTATACCCAGCGGGATGCTACGCTCCGCGGCGCTACATACGAGACACCGGTTTCCTACTGGATGCCTTTTAACGGAAATATCGGTATGCACGATGCGACATGGCGGAAAAGCTTCGGGGCAGCCATTTATAAGAGAAACGGTTCCCACGGCTGTATCAATCTTCCTTACAGCGCCGCAGAGACGATCTTCCAAACGGTCTATACCGGCTACCCTGTCCTTGTATATGAGCTTGCCGGCACGGAAAGCGAGCAGGGGATGGCACAGCTTGCCGCCTACAATGTTATCGATGCGATCGATGCGATCGGAGATGTCTCTTTGGCGTCGGAGGCGGCAATCGTAAATGCGCGGGCACAGTACGATGCACTATCCGAAACGGGAAAGGGCTATGTGACCAACTATGCAGCTCTGACAGCCGCAGAGACTGTGCTTGCAGGACTGAAGGCAGGAAGCGGAGGCTGATTCAGGAGTTCCTATGCATTTATTTCATATTCCAGAATCAGGACTCCCCAAGGCTCAAGGTTCATCGTATCCCCTTTCAAAACGGGAGTTCCGGAGATCAATTCCCTTGCGTTTCCGGCTATGTTTGTGATTTCGTGCGCCGTACCGGAATAATTCAGATAGTACATAATATGGCGGCCGGCATCATTGATTCCCTGCTTCACGCAGACCGGATATACCGCATTGTGGGATAGCTTCTCCGGTTCCTTTAAATGAATAACCTCAAAGAAATGGGAAAGCAATTTCTTTAGCACTTCTTCCTCAAAAAGCGTTGCAAGGTAGAGGGTATGCCCGCTTCCGTAGGAATTCCCGGCGGCGGCAGTATAGCGGTTCCATACCGGATGTCTGTAATTGGCAAGAGGTACTGCGGTATCGCAGGAAACCATCTCCATCCACTCGCTTGCAGCAGAAACAGCACCTCCAAAGGAAACGGTGACATTTTTCGGATAGGTGAACTGGTCATAGGAGATTCCGAAGGTCTTATGAAGAATATGAGGCTGGGTATCGGAATAGATCTTCATATGCTCATCGGAAAATGCACTCTTAAAGGTCATCACAAGATTCCCTCCATTGGCTACATAGCGGTCAAGCCCGTTGAGCAAAGCCTCGTCCGCCGTGTAGAGCGCCGGAATCAGAATACAATCATACTCTGATAGGCGGGATTCATCGGCGGGGATGATGTCATATTCAATGTTCATACGGAAAAGGGCATCCGAAAGCCGGCGGAGAATCCGGTTATATCCTGAGGCGTCCCTCGTTTCGGTCGGAAACAGGGAAAGTGCGGTAAGGGAATCGTTGTCAGCCATAACAGCGACCTTATTTGTCTTTTTCAGGTTTTTGATGGAAGCGCCGATGCGGTTCAACTCCTGACCGATCACGCAGCAGTCGCGGTAGGTCTCGTTTTCCGCAAGATCATGGGAGAGTACGCCCTTCCAGTAGCTCTCAAGCGCATTGTGTATGGAGTGCCAATGCCAGTATTCCACCATATTTGCCCCGTTTGCAATGTGGCTGTATGCCTGAAGACGGAGCTGGCCCGGATAGGGGAGCCAGGCCTGATTGCCCTGTGCTTCCGTCTCTAGGATAAAGTAATTGCCGCGTTTCAGGGAGCGGGCAATATTGCCGCAGACCGTAATTTCACAGCCGGTAAGAGCGTCCTGGGACGGGTGGTAGATATCGCAGCCGGCAACCGTCACGCATTTTGCAGCATCAAACTGGTTCACATCCGGCTGAAGGCCGTAGGAGTAATCGTGCCATTCAAAATCGAAATTATGGGTAATGAACTGGTCAGGGCGTTTGTATTTTTCTACGATCGCGGACTGCCATGCCAGAAAATCGGCGACCAGTTTGCGCTGGAAGCGGGCATATTCTGCGGCAAGACTCTGGTTGATGGTTCCGCGGACATCGGGAAAATCTTCCCATCTGTCAATGCGGTTGCTCCAGTAATCTAATCCGAATTCGCGGTTAAATTCCTTGATATCCGGAAATTTTTCCTTCAGATATTCCACAAACATCTGCTGCGCCCGAACGCCGCAGGTGTCATAAGACTTTGTTTCATTGTCAAGCTGGAAGCCGATCACATGTGGCTCGTCCTTCACCTCATCCATCAGTTTTTCAATTATAATCCTGGCGTGGTCGAGATATACCGGATTCGTGATGTCCATATTCTGGCGCCGGCCGTAGAGCTCCGGCCCGCTGTGGGTGACAGCAAGAATGTCGTCCGCCTTTTTTGCAAGCCAGGACGGGATCGCGTAGGTCGGTGTGCCGACGATCACGGAGATATTGTGGCGCTTGGCGGCGTCAAGCATCCGGTGGAGATGGGTAAAATCAAACTGTCCCTCCATCGGTTCCCATGTGCTCCACGTGGATTCCGCAATGCGGATGACGTTCATTCCCGCCTTCTCCATCATTGTCATATCTGTTTCCAGACGGTCATAGGGCATGTATTCATCATAGTATGCCGCACCATAATACAATTTTTCTGTTTTCATAAAACCTCCCGGTCATCTTGCGCAATCGATTAAATGTATGCGCAACAAATTTTTATCATAAGTATAACATGAAATGCTGATTTCGCAATAAAAAAACAAAAAGAAGGTTGACTTTTTTGCGCAAAGGATTCAGAATATAATTGCGCAACAAAACAAAAGAGTTGCATCATAGGGGGCAGCATGGAAAAAGATGCGAAAAATATAACAATTACAGATGTAGCAGAGGCTCTGGGCGTTTCAAAGACAACGGTCAGCCGTGCAATATCGGGGAAAGGGAGGATCGGCGGGGCGACCAGACAGCGGGTGCTGGCTTATATCGAAGAACATAACTATAAGCCAAACGTAATTGCGCGGGGACTGGCGCAATCCAAAACATTTAACCTGTGCGTAGTGATGCCGGAAAAATATGCGTTGGTGGATCTTCCGTTTTTTCAGGAAGCAATCATGGGGATACAGGAAATTGCGGGGATGATGGAGTATGACATCCTGCTCTGTATCTGTCAGGAGAATGACGTTTCCGGGCTGGAACGGATACTGTCAAACCGCAAGGTGGACGGAGTGATCCTGCTGCGTACCTTTGTAAAGGACGCGCAGATCGAGCTGCTCCAGACGAGAACGGTTCCGTTTGTGACGACGGGAAGCACGGCCTACAAGCATGTGGTTCAGATTGACAACGATCACGTATGTGCATGCAGGGAACTGACCTCCGTTATTCTGGCAAGGCAGCCGGGACGGATCGCGCTGCTTGGGGGAAACGAAAATTTTGTGGTCAATCAATGCCGTCTGAAAGGCTTTAAAGAGGCCTTTGAGCAGGAACAAAAAAGCTTTGATCAGGAGCTTGTCTTTATGAATCTGGAAAGCAGACCCTTTATTGACCGGACAGTAGACGAGGCGCTGGAAAAGGGCGCGGACTGCCTGCTTTGCATGGATGATGCGATCTGTCTTCAGGTCTTAAGAAAACTCAGACAGGATCACAAGGCAGTTCCGGCGGATGTAAAGCTGGCTTCCTTTTATAATAGTTCCGTTCTTGAAAACAGCATTCCCGCCATCACTTCGCTGGTTTTCGATGCCCGGGAGATCGGCATCAGGGCATGCCGGAATCTGCTGGATCAGATAGAAGGCATTGAGGTACAGGAGAGGACGCTGCTTTCATATGAGGTTGTTTTAAAGGAATCGACAAAATAGCATTTTATGCAGAATCGACCATTCCAGGAGAGGAATGGCCGATTCTTTTTTTCGGGCATTTTTAAAAAGGGAAAAATATTGAAAAAACAATAGGTTAAACGGTTGCGCAAGAGGCGCGCGGGGAATGAGCGGGTTGTGAAAAATTACCAAAATAATAATGCAAAAATATCCAAAATGTATATTGACATCCATGGTATGGATTGCTATACTTGATTTATCGAACAACCGATTGCGCAACAATGAAGAATATGGAGGGAAAAATTAGATGGACAAATTTGTTGTTAACATTATCCATCGTCCAGAGATGGTTCCGGAGTATTCCGCAACCGTTACCGGACAAGGCAAAGAAGAAGATATCGGGGATAAGGCATTGATCACAGAGTCTTTGGATATTTTTAAGACTCAGCAGAGACTTGCACATGAGAACGGACTGAAATGCACGATTCAGATGACTTATGCGTCTCTTTTTAACGATGAGGCGGTAGAACTTGCAAAGCACGACCATGAAGTTTACGGAGATGAGATCGCGCTTTCCTTGCTGGGACTTCCTTGTGAAGAGTTCCGCGAGAAATACAAGACAAAGGATTTCTGCATCTGGATGTTCTCTATGGAGGACAAGAAAGCGATCGTCAACGACGTTTTTGAGAAATTCTATGACAGATTTGGTTTCTATCCGGAGTCGACAGGCTCCTATTACATGGATGCGGAACTGACCAATTACATAAAGGAGAAATATCCGTCTGTAAAATGTGCGGTTGCCACCTGTTGGGAGGAGGGGCCGAAGGCATACCACACCTGCAACAATTCCTGGTATACATTATTTGACGGGGGCCCGTGGGCGCCGTGGATTCCTTCCAAGCAGAATACGCATGCTCCTGCTGC
This sequence comes from uncultured Lachnobacterium sp., assembly GCA_964425905.1. Taxonomy (GTDB): domain Bacteria; phylum Bacillota; class Clostridia; order Lachnospirales; family Lachnospiraceae; genus Roseburia. Next base: position 17,301 of record CAYROM010000029.1, read on the forward strand.
AAACGAGGCGGAGGACAGCGGAATCGTAGCGATCCCTCATCTTTCCAGAGATCTGATGGCGTGCTATGACGGAAACGGATCTAACTTTGGAACACATCCGCAGAACGTACTCCGCGGAATGATCTATGATACAAAGACATGGGAATTCCCATATCTCTACAACCTGATCGACCAGTACCGCGATCTTGAGAAGTACAATAACGGATATGCATACAACATGATGTTTGTCGGACCGGGCTGGATGAACAAGATGGGACGCTGGGAGCAGCCCTATGAACTGCTCTACAAGTCATACAGCGACGGCTGCAAATATTATGGCGAATTGAAGAAGGAAGGCAAACTCATTGATATGACGATGGCTGAGTTTGCGGACTATTACAGAGAGAAGAAGGGCGTAAACGCCGGAAATTATAACGAGCCGGAATGCGCACCGTGGAGAGATATCTTATATGGATCAGACAAGCAGATTTTCTGGTATTGCGATCCGTATATGAGAGCCTGCGTAAATATGGATCAGGGCGGCGCGATCGTTGACCTTCGCCCGTACGTTGCAAAGCTTGAGTGGCCGGTAGGTATCGGCACAAAGCATGTGCAGGATGCATCTTATCCGTTTTTGATTCAGGAGAAGTACCGTGCAGGTTACTTCACGCATTATGCAGGAGCAGGTACCGTTCGTTCCGCAAAGCTTTCCTATAACGGTGAGGAGATCGACCTCTGCCTCTGCCCGACCCATTCGCACTTCTCGGAGAAAGTGATCGACGGAAAGAAGAACAGGATCCTTACTCTTGATCCGGTGGAGATCCAGTTCCACGGCGTTACGGTTAAGCTGCAGACAAAGGAATATTTTGAGGAAGGCGCTTCCAATATCAAGATTGAGAGAAATATTCTTGAGATCAGCGATCCGAACGCGGAGATCTATCTGGATGAGTATATTACCGCATGCTACGGAACCACAGAGTATCCGGAGGATATGTCGGGGATTATCCTTACCTGCGAAGGAGCTGACCCGCAGACCATCAGCTACGAGTACAAGTGCCGCGATGCAAAGCTAGAGGGTGCAGCTGCCGTAAGCGCAGTAGTTCCGGCGATCAAGACGAAGGTTTCACTTACCGCTTCCGACAAGGCAGTAGGTTATGTGGAGGAGGGATATGCATTCTCTCCGATGTTCAAGCTTGGATATAGGAAGAAGATTTCTGATAAGGAGGTATTTGCAACATGGCTCAACTTGGAAAAGGCAAATTAAATTACAGATGTCCATCCTGCTTTATGCGAGACCTCGACATCGATATGTTCTATAACAAAGATACAGGCGTATACAGCTGCATTCGCTGCCAGTTCAGAGGAACCGAGGAGAAAGTGCTTGCATGGAATGAAAAGGTAAGAGATCGTTACGGCGCAATGTACGAGAGATTTGATAAGTTTGATTTTGATTAAACAGTAGAGCGCAGCAGCGGAATTTGAAAAGAGATAGCCGGACAAAATTTATTTTGGTATAGGCTGTCTCTTTTCGAATTCAGGGATGGGCGGTGCGCCCGTTCATCCCCGGCGGTGCAGGGGATGGGCGATTCTGTAAATTGGGGGATTTACCGATGGCAAAAAAGAAGAAAGAGTCCGTGGAACTGCGGTTTTATGAGATTCCACAGGGAGAGCAGGTTCTGGCTCTTCTGGGGGAAAAATGGGATCGCGTATATGGACATGAGGAACATAAATTACATTTCCATAATCTTATGGAAATCGGAATATGCAGACGCGGGGAGGGGATCCTGTATCTGGATAATGAAAAATACGAATACCGGACCGGCACGGTGAGCGTGCTTCCGGAAAACTTTCCGCATACGACGATCAGCAGCGGTGAGAAAACGAATTTTTGGGAATATCTTTTTTTTGATCCGAAAACAATTGTAATGGAGCTCTATCAGGATAACCTTGTGTATCAGAACGAGATTATTGAGGAGATCAACAGCAGGCCCCTTGCCTTTTTCAGAGAAGAGAATCCGTCTCTTGCAGGGGTCGTGGATGCGATTATGCTGGAAGCGGGAAGGCAGTCTCCGTATTACCGGCAGATGATCCGGAACTATTTAAAAAATCTGGTCATGGAGATCATGCGGGAGCATGCAGGGCTGGCGCAGTATGGGGAAACATCCGTAAAAAACACCGGCGCTATGCAGATCGCGGCGGCGCTTAGTTACATCAACCGCAATTATGCCATGCCTATGAAGGCAAAGGATCTTGCCTATGTCTGCAATATGAGCGAAACGCACTTCAGAAGGGTTTTTGAGGAGTATGTCAATATGTCGCCGATGGATTACGTCAATCTGGTTCGGGTACAGAAGGCGTGCGAACTGATGAAGAGGTCAGACGAGTCGATGGATGGGATAGCGGGAAAATGCGGGTTTTCAACAACCTCCACATTCAACCGCAATTTTAAAAAGTTTTTGGATACATCTCCTTATCAATGGAAGATCAATCCCACTACCTATGAAAGAAAATTTTTAAATTACCATATCACAGCTTTAAAGGGATGGTAATCAGGAGGAAATGAACATGAATTTTGATTTTGAAATTGTAAAAAATCCAAAAGTTTTTATGCAGAACCGCCTTCCGGCGCACTCCGATCATGTATGCTATGCGTCTGCATATGAAATGGAGACAAAGGATACCGGCTTTCGGGAGAGCTTAAACGGTCTTTGGAAGTTTTCCTACGCAAAAAATATGTCCCTCGCGGTAAAGGATTTTGAGAGCAGGGAATACGATTGCAGGACATGGGATGAAATTCATGTGCCTGCGCATATCCAGATGGAAGGCTATGATATTCCGAAATACACCAATACCACCTATCCGTGGGAGGGGACGGAGTATTTAAGACCGGGGGAGATCCCGGCGGAGTTTAATCCCGTTGCAAGCTATGCAAAATATTTTACGGTTCCGAAACGTATGGAGGGAAAACGTATCTTTATATCCTTTCAGGGAGTGGAGAGCGGTTTTGCGGTATGGCTGAACGGCTGCTATGTGGGATATAGTGAGAATTCCTTTGACCCCGCAGAATTTGAGCTGACCCCATATCTTGCAGAAGGGGAAAACAAGCTGGCGGTCCGGGTATGGAAGTGGACATCCGGAAGCTGGTGCGAAGACCAGGATTTCTTCCGGTTCAGCGGAATTTTCAGGGACGTATACCTGTATGCCATTCCGCAGACCCATGTGTGGGATGTAAAGCTGGTGCCGACCTTATCACAGGATTTTGGGAAGGGAAATCTTGCGGTTTCGCTTAAGACTTTGGGAAGCGGTACGGCAAGGCTTACCTTATGCGATGCGGTAAATTACAGCGCAGCTGCCAATACCTATACGTCCGGGGATATCCTCTGGACAAAGGAGCTTGCGCTTAACGATCGTGAGCAGGGGAAAAGCGAAGAAGGCCTGAATATGTGTACAACAGAGTGCGCTTATGAGGTCTGCGCGCCGAAGCTGTGGAGTGCAGAGCAGCCGGAGCTGTATCTGCTTAAGCTGGAGATCTTTGATAAAGATCAGGTGCTGACGGAAATCTTTTCCCAGTATGTGGGCTTCCGGCGGTTCGAGATGATCGATGGAATCATGTGCCTGAATGGGAAACGGATCGTGTTTAAGGGTGTAAACCGCCATGAGTTCAGTTCCGTTACCGGGCGTGTGCCGAATAAGAAAGAGGTTATCAAGGATATTGTCACGATGAAGCAGAACAATATCAATGCAATCCGTACCAGCCATTATCCGGATGACCCGCTTCTGTATGAATTGTGCGACATCTATGGAATTTACATGATCGCGGAAAATAATCTTGAGTCGCATGGCAGCTGGGAGGCGACGATGAAAGGCGCAGGGGAGGACTATGTGGTGCCGAATGACCACGAGGAATGGCTGCCGATGATGCTTGACCGTGTGACCTCCTGCTATCAGAGGGATAAGAATCATCCGGCTATTTTGATCTGGTCCTGCGGGAACGAGTCCTATGGCGGAAAGGTTATCTATGAGATGTCCCGGCTGTTCCGGGAGTTTGATCCGCACCGTCTGGTTCACTATGAGGGAATCTGCCATGACCGCAGATACAACGAAACGAGCGATATGGAGAGCCAGATGTATCCTCCGGTTTCGCAGATCATAGAGTTTTTGGCGGAGAATAAGGAGAAGCCTTTTATCTGCTGCGAGTATACCCATGCGATGGGGAATTCCTGCGGAGGCATGCATAAATACACGGATCTGACGGATACGGAGCCGCGCTATCAGGGTGGATTTATCTGGGATTACATCGATCAGTCCATATACAAAAAGGATCGCTACGGAAAGTGGTTTTTAGCCTACGGCGGCGATTTTGGAGACCGGGCGACCGACGGCAACTTCAGCGGCAACGGAATTGCCTACGGCGGGGAGCGCAATCCTTCGCCAAAGATGCAGGAGGTCAAATTCAATTACCAGAATATTTCCGTGTCCTTTGAGGAGAACGGATTCTCAGTAAAAAATAAAAATCTGTTTGTAAATACGGATTCCTTTGGGGCTGCCATAATCCTGTTAAAGGACGGACAGGAAGCGCTCAGGGTTTCAAAGGAGCTTTCGGTAGAACCATTGTCAGAGAGACGGTTTGAGTATCCCGGGCAGATTGCAGATTACATGCAGACGGCGCTAAACGCCTGCAAAGAGGAAGGCAAAGAGCTGCCGGAGTTTGCGGTAACCGTTTCGTTTCGATTAAAGGAAGATACCCTGTGGGCAAAGTCGGGGCATGAGGTCGCCTTTGGACAGCATGTATACAAGAAGCCGGTACAGCCCTACGCCTGCCCGCTTCCGGTGACCCTAGTGGAGGGCTGCAATAATATCGGTGTAAAGGGAGAGAATTTTTCTGCGATTTTCTCCAAGGTCAATATTGGAATGGTATCCTATGTGTACGGCGGAGTCGAGATGCTTAAAAGCATACCGCTGCCGAATTTCTGGAGGGCTCCGGTTGACAATGATACCGGAAGCATGATGCCTCAGCGCTACGCCGAATGGAAGATTGCCAGCATGTATGTCTCCACGAAGAACGGCGCGCGTTTTGAGGATGCCGCCCCGGCGGTAGAGAAGACAGAAAACAGCGTGAGGATCACTTATACCTACCATATGCCGACCACGCCGAGAAGCAGCTGCCTTGTGGCCTACGAGGTGTTTGGCGACGGAACGGTTCAGACGACCCTGACCTATGATCCGGTGGAGGGGCTTGCCGATATGCCGGAGTTTGGAATGCTGTTTAAGTTTGACGCGGATTATGACAGGGTGAAATGGTACGGCCTCGGAGAGACGGAAACCTACGCAGACCGGAAGAAGGGCGCAAAGCTCGGAATCTATGAGAATAAGGTTTCGGATAATCTGGCGGAATATCTTGTTCCCCAGGAGTGCGGAAACCATTGCGGAGTGCGGTATGCAGAGGTTACGGATCAAAAGGGAAGAGGAATGCTCTTCTTCGGCGATGAACTGTCCTTCAGCGCGCTGCCCTACACGCCGCATGAACTGGAAAACGCCGCGCACGCATATGAGCTTCCGCAGGTACATTACACGGTTGTGCGCGTCGCGCAGGCGCAGATGGGCGTTGCCGGGGATGACAGCTGGGGAGCTCGGGTGCATCCGGAATATCTGCTCGATGTTTCTGCGAAAAAAGTTTTTACTTTTGCCTTCCGTGGTGTATAATGATGGTAGCACAAATGCGAACTAGAAAAAATCAGGAGAGTGTGTATGAGCAGTTTTATTAAGGGTATGGATCTCTCCACATTGCTGGAGATGGAGCGTTGTGGAGCAAAGTATTACGATCATGGCGGTGAGAAGGACATCCTTGATATCATGAGAGATTATGATGTGGATACGATCCGGCTCCGTCTTTGGAACGATCCGAAGTCGGAGAGCGGCGAACCGTACGGGGCGGGCAACAATGATCTCGAGGAGACGATTGCCATCGGAAAGAGAGTGACAGATGCCGGCTTTGGAGTCCTTTTGAACTTTCATTACAGCGATTTCTGGGCGGATCCGGGAAAGCAGATCAAGCCCAAGGCATGGGCCTCCTACGGCGTGGAGGAACTGGAAAAGGCGGTATATGAATTTACCGAGGCTTCCCTTAATAAGGTTTTAGCCGCAGGGGTCAAGGTGACGATGATACAGGTTGGAAATGAGCTGTCCAACGGGCTTCTCTGGCCGGAAGGAAGAGTGCCTAATTACGATAATATCGCCAAATTTGTCAGCGCCGGTATCCGTGCATGCCGCAAGGTAAATCCGGATATTCCGATCATGATCCATCTGGACAACGGCGGCAACAATGAGCTGTACCGCAGATGGTTCGACCATTATATCGACCGGGGGGAGGATTTCGATTATATCGGCTTGTCCTATTATCCGTTCTGGCATGGAAGCCTTCAGCAGCTGGATGACAACTTAAATGATATTGCGATCCGCTACAATAAGGATCTGATCATCGCGGAGGTCTCGATGGGACACACGATGGAGGACTATAAGGAATATGAGAAATTGGCGGACGAGGAGCGGAAAGGCTATGCGACAAGGCCTGCGCTTGTGGAGAAGATCGATTATCCGATGACGATCCAGGGTCAGGTTGATTTTACCAAGGATTTCCTGCAACGCGTTTCGACGGTTGCGGGCAATCACGGAGCAGGCTTCTTCTGGTGGGAGCCGGCGTGGATTCCGGTTCCGGGTTCCGGTTGGGCAACCCCGGCGTCTCTCAAGTATATGAACGATCCGGGACCATGCGGAAACGAATGGGCAAATCAGGCGTTGTTTGATTATGACGGCAATGTGCTTCCGGCTTTGGAGGTCATTCGGGATTTCCATAAGTAGAATAAAATTTAAAATGCAAATATGCGAAAGGGCAGTATCGGTTTATGGATCGGTGCTGTCTTTTTTTGTTGATTTTGTCAGGGACAAGCGTAGAAACTAAAGGTAAGAAAAATAAATGGGTTAGATGGGTTTATTCTTTTTGTCGTGATATATGATGTCTTGGACTTCGCAATTTAAGATAAAGCAAAGAGTATCGATTGTTTCTGTGGTAATGCCTTTTCCTTCCTTCATTCGTTGAAACGTATTCGCAGACATACCGTGTTTGAAAATAAGCTGATACACAGTGCATTGCTTTTTTCTAAGAGTATCATAAAATGGTTCATACGAAATCATTAGTTGCCTCCATAGACCAATAAATATAATACCTTATGTTCAATATTATCATTTCGTAAAATAGTTGACTATACTCAATTATTTGAGTATAATGGAGTCAGTTTTTACAAATATGGCCCAAGTTTTAAGGCGTTTTTAAAACTATACGAAAGAAGAGATATCTATATGAGAATCAAATTAGCAATGCTGGATATGGATTCACAGTATCTGGAGAGGATTGTATCCATTTTCGGAACAAAATATGCGGATAAGATTGAAATTTATTCATTTACAGATCAGGAGCGCGCGGTCAATGCATTGGAAGCCAACAAGATAGATATATTGCTTGCGTCGGATGTGTTTGATGTTGACACGAAAGCGCTGCCGAAGCGCTGCGGTTTTGCATATCTGGTTGAGAGCCATGATATAGAAACCGTTAAAGACAAAGCGGCAATCTGTAAATTTCAAAAGATTGATCTGATCTATAAACAAATCTTAAGTATCTTTTCGGAGCATTCGTCGAATATTTCAGAAATAAGGATGGTGGATGATAATTGCAATCTGGTGGTTTTTTCATCTCCGTCCGGGGGAACCGGAACGTCGTCTGCCGCCGCTGCATGCGCGGTTTGTGCTGCTAAAAGAGGGAAACAGGTTTTGTACCTGAATCTGGAGACCTTTGGTTCGGCAGGCCTGTTTTTTAGCGCGGAAGGGCAGTTTGATCTAAGCGATATCATCTATTCCATAAAAAGCAAAAAAGTGAATATGACAATGAAAATTGAGAGCTGCTTACGCCAGGACGCGGCGGGAGTGTATTTTTTTGCGCCCCCGAAAGTCGCGCTTGATTTAATGGAATTCAGAACGGAGGAGATGATTGAACTGATCCGTTATATCAGATTGTCGGGCAAATTTCAAACAATCATTGTAGATGTCGACTTTTCTTTAGACGCACAGAAATTGAAGCTTTTTCAGATAGCAAATCATTTGGCGATGGTCGGCGACGGAAGCGAGCCGTCAAATTGTAAAATTCTGCGCGCATATCAGGCGATGAAAATTATTGACGGGTCAGCGGACACGGCAATGGCGGATAATATTGTGCTCATATACAACAAATTCAGCAATAAAACAGGGAAAACACTTGAGAATGCGGAGATAAAAGTTTCCGGCGGGGCGCCGCGCTTTGAACACGCCACAGGCAAACAGGTTTTGGAACAGCTCGCGGGAATGAATCTATTTGGACAATTGCTTTAGAAGGTAGGAAAATCGTATGCAGTTTGAAGAGGAACAGGAGTTTGTCAGCAATATCAAGAGGTATGTCAGCGAAAATCTTCCCTTAAGTAAAATGGAGGATGAAGAGCTCGAGAAGAAGATCGAGGAAATTGTGACACAGCGTCTGGAGCAGCAGTATTGCTCCATCAATCAAAGGCTGTCAATCGTGCAGCAGGTATACAGTTCAATCCGGGGATTTGGCTTGCTGGATTCTATTATTAATGATGAAACGATTACAGAAGTCATGATCAACGGGCCGGAAAATGTATTTATCGAAAAAAACGGACATTTATTAAAGCTTGACAAAAAATTTGAAAGCCAGCGGCGCCTGGAAGATATTATCCAGCGGATTGTCGGAATGGCAGGGCGGGAAGTGAATCAGGCAAATCCGATCTGTGATACGAGGCTTCCAGACGGATCCCGTGTAAATGTTGTACTTCCGCCAATCGCGCTGTGCGGTCCTACTTTGACCATACGTAAGTTTTCTAAGGAGCCGATGACCATAGAGAAACTGATCCGGTACGGGTCGATCACACAGGAGATTGCAGATAAACTGGAATTGCTTGTTCGGGCAAAATACAACATCTTTATTTGCGGAGGAACAGGTTCTGGAAAGACGACGTTTTTAAATGCGCTGTCAAACTATATCCCGAAGGATGAGCGGGTGATCACTATTGAGGACTCGGCGGAGCTTCAGATTACCGGAGTAGAAAATCTGGTCAGCATGGAGACAAGAAATGCAAATGCCTCCGGAGCTGGACAGATAACAATCCGGGATCTGATTAAATCATCGCTAAGAATGAGACCGGAGAGAATCGTAGTAGGCGAGGTCCGGGGAGGCGAAGCCTTAGATATGCTTCAGGCAATGAACACCGGTCACGACGGCTCTCTTTCGACGGGACATGCGAATTCCACCACGGATATGCTGAGCAGGCTGGAGACAATGGTGCTTCAGGGGGCGGCGGGGCTTCCGCTTGAAGCGATACGGCAGCAGATTGCGTCGGCGGTGGATATTATCATCCATTTGTCGCGTTTGAGGGATAAATCCAGAAAGACAATGGAAATTACGGAGGTAGTTGGATACAAGGAGGGGCAGATCATCTTAAATCCCTTATATGTATTTGAGGAGGATGAAAAAAGTACCCTTGAAAAGGTATCCGGCTCGCTCAAAAGAACAAAAAACCAAATGAAGAATGATTTTAAATTAAAACTTTCAGGAATTAAAACGGAGATATAAAATGGCTGGAAAAAAGAAGGAAAAGAAACCGAGGGAGCCGCAGTACTATCTTTCGGCGACGAATATAAGGACATATAACTATAAGGTCTATGACATGTCATTTGTCGAAAAAGTAATTTATTTTTTGATCGCATTTATTGTGGGAGCGGCGGTCGGCTATCTGTTTTATGGAGGAATCGGGGTGGACGCCTACGGTGAGCCGACGGCGCTGACGATAGTTTTGAATGTGACAATCTGCGGTGCGGCGGGGCTGGCAGCAGGAATTGCTTTTGTGCCGATCCGAACAGCTCAGATCATGAACAAGAAAAAGCAGATATTGAATACGCAATTCAGGGATATGCTCGAGGCGTTAAGCACGTCTCTTGGCGCAGGGAAAAACGTAGTGGATTCTTTTCATAGTGCGTATGACGATCTGAAGATTCAGTATGATGACGGCGCATTTATATTGAGTGAATTGGAGGTCATTCTGTCGGGGATGACAAACAACGTGGATATCGAGGAGCTGCTTCTGGATTTTGGAAACAGAAGCGGAAATGACGATATTGTAAGTTTTGCAAAGGTGTTCCAGATCTGTTATCGAAAGGGCGGAAACATCAAAGAGACGATCCGCGCGACATACGAAATACTGAGCGATAAAATGGAAATCAGCGAGGAGATCGAGACGGTAGTAACCGCCAGCAAAATGGATCAGAATATCATGCTGGTAATGCCGATCGTGCTGATCGGAGCAATCAAATTTATGAGCCCGGATTTTGCAAATAATTTTATTACGGCTACCGGAATCATGGCCACTACGTCTGCCCTTATTATTTTTGTGGTTTCCTACTTTCTGGGCAAAAAAATTCTGGAGATCAAGGTGTGAGGTAGAAGCAGATGTTTTCAATATTAGACATAATAATGTTTGGACTCGGAGCATTTTTCACTCTTATATGGTTTATCCTGTTTTTTGCAGGGTTAAAAAATGCCGGCCTTTTTGCCGGATTGGAGGAAAAAGAATATCCGTTTAAGGAAATTTATTTCGTGGGCTACGAAGTTATGAATCTGATCCGCTATCCATATAAGTCGAAGAAGGACAGAACGCTGCGGAAGGGGGTGAGCGTTCTATATGGGGAGAAATATGCGGATTATTATCTGCGTGTTGTATATGCCCAGAAGGTTACGATTTCATCTACCCTGTTTGTCCTTGCGTTCTCAATGTACGGATTCGCAGGGGATCTAACGGCGGCTTTCATCATTATTCTGTTTGCGGGAACTGCATTTTATTATTACGGAACGGAAACCGCAAAGAAGATCGATAAGAGATCGCAGGAAATGCTGAGCGATTTCTCCAATGTAGTATCCAAGCTTGCGCTTTTGACCAATGCCGGAATGATCATGAGAGAGGCATGGGAGGAGGTGGCATACAACGGGGAGACCACTATTTATAAAGAAATGCAGCGTTCTGTGGAAGAGATGCAAAACGGCTTCTCGGAGGCGGATGCTTTGTACCGCTTCGGCAACCGCTGCATTATACCGGAAATAAAGAAATTTACATCGACGATCATACAGGGGATCCAAAAGGGAAACAGCGAGCTGACCGCAATGCTTCAGGAACAGAGCGGGGAGGTGTGGGAAGCAAAAAAGCAAAATGTAAAGCGCCAGGGGGAAAAAGCGGCGAGCAAACTGTTGTTTCCGATGCTGCTCATGTTTGTTGGAATACTGATCATGATCATTATACCGATCTTCACAAATATGGGGGTTTGATTTAATGGGAATACTCATGACATGTGTCATAGTATATAAAAATTACGAAAGGGAGTGAAAAGAATGTGGTTATTGACAGATAGTATACTTATGAAGTCGCGTATGGCGCTTAGCAATTTCTTACGTGATGAGGAAGGCGATGTTAACATCGTTTCCATGGTAGTGCTGATCGGAATTGCAGTTCTTTTGGCAGTTATTTTCAGGAAGAATATTCAGAACTTGCTGAACTCAATGTTTGATACGATCTCAAACAATGCCAATAATGCAATCAATTAGTAAGGCAGACAGCGGTGTGCTTTGACACACCGCTGGATTTGCTAAAATGCTTAAGAGAAAGGTTGGGAAAGAAATGTGGGAAAAGCTGTGGAATAGATTGAGAGATGATGATGGCGCGCTTATCGTGGAGGCTTCCGTTGTATTTCCTACCATGTTTCTTGCCATATTTTTTATGTTGTTTGTAGGAAATGCCTATATGCAGAAATGCAGGGTAATGGCGATTGTGGAAAGCGAGATCCGCGAGAGTGCAGCGCGGTTTGCCGATCCCCTATTGGAATATGCCGAAAATAAAAGCATTCCCGGTTATAACGATCATGTGGAGCTGGAGCCGTATCGATATATAGGGGTAATGTTTTCGGGGGACAGCGCGGCAGCTGCTGTTGAGAGTGATTTGAATGATAAGATCACAAGTCTTTCCACCGGGTTGTTTGCCAATATGAAACCGACTGTTTATGTAAGCGACGTCAAATATAAAGGCTATTTCATATACAGCTCGGTAAGTGCGACGGTAGAGTATAAGATACAGGTACCGGTGCGGCTTTTGGGCGCGTCTGATTTTATGAGCGTTACTTTTGCAGACAGCACCGAGATTCCGGTGGCGGACGCTCCGGAATTCATTCGCAACATTGACTTCGCGGAGGATTTGGTAGAGAAATATACCGGTGATGATTTCAGCGGTTATGTAAATAAATTTTTGGAAAAAATAAAAACATTTATATCATCCGGGGATTGAGGAAACGTATATGAAAATTAGCAGAAAAGAAAAGGGTGCGGTATCGGTTTTTCTTGTCATTATTCTGGTACCATGCCTTTTGGCGGCAAGTATATTTGTGGACATA
>CAYROM010000030.1:0-15744 GCA_964425905.1 uncultured Lachnobacterium sp.
CGAGCCCGGAAAACCGGAGGTTTTTCGGGGCTTTTGCCGAAGCGCCGAAGTGCGCTCGCATGATGGAAAAAGTCTGCTTGCGCTGGTTATGCTCAGCGTGCAAAGCAAAACAGAATACTAAAATAAGTAGTATAATGACAGTAATTCAGATAAAAAAAACTTAAAAATTTAATTTCAGACATGGGTGGGGAGAACTTTAACAATATGCAGTTTCCCATCCGCGTTTGGGAAGAATGGAGGATGTCATGGATAGGAACAGAATGGACCGGCAATTTGATTTTTGCAGGGAAATCGATAAGGAAAAATTTATCAAACGCCAGAATTATCTGTCGGATGGCGTACATAAGGAAAATGACGCAGAACATGCATGGCATATGGCGGTCATGGCGGTGCTGCTTAGTGAATATGCAAATGAAAAAATCGATGTGTTGAAAACCGTAACAATGCTTTTGATCCATGATCTTGTGGAAATTGATGCCGGTGACACATATGCCTATGATGAAGAAGCAAAAAAGACGCAGAGCCGGAGAGAACGATTAGCGGCGGACAGAATATTTGGCCTGCTTCCGGAAGATCAGGAAAAACGGTTTTTGGATCTTTGGGAAGAGTTTGAGGAGGGAGAAACGCCCGAAGCCAAATTTGCACATACGATGGATAATATTCAGCCGATGATGTTAAATGATGCAACCGATGGAAAATCATGGGAGGAGCACGGCGTGCGTCTTGAACAGATCTTGAGGAGGAATGTTCGCACGGCAGAAGGGTCACAGGATATTTGGGATTATGCATACCGGAATTTTATTACCCCCAATTTGGAAAAAGGGAAAATTTCCGATGAAAATTGAAAGAAGGAATCAATATGGAAACAAGAGTAGAAGAAGCTATCGAACGTCACAACAGGGGCTACAATTGTGCGCAGGCAGTTGCCTGTACCTATTGCGATCTGGTCGGAGTGGATGAAGAGACAATGTTTAAGCTGACGGAAGCGTTAGGTCTTGGAATGGGAGGAATGGAAGGCACCTGTGGGGCGGTAACCGGAGCGTGTGTGCTGGCAGGGATGAAACAAAGCAGCGGCAATCTGAAAACACCGAATAGCAAGGCAAAATCATATCAGCTTTCCCGCGAAATCGTCAAGCAGTTCAAGGAACAAAACCACTCTTGCATCTGCAAGGAGTTAAAAGGAATTGAGACAGGGCAGACACTTCGTTCTTGCGCCGGCTGCATCCGCGATGCAGCCGGGCTGGTAGAGGGGGTTCTTTTTGCTCAATAGGAAGTTTCAGGTGAAGCCTGCATCTGCCGTTTTAGCTTCCGCAGTACATGGAAGTATGCCGGGAACAGGAAGCAGTCTGCAAAAATCCATGCCAGAGGGCTCGCAAAGCAGGCTGCGGAAAATCCAAAGATCGGAACAAACAGGGCTCCGACCAGAGAACGCGCCACCATTTCGAACACGCCGGCAAATACCGCGAATCCGGAAAACCCCATCCCCTGAATCAGGAAACGCACTTCATTGACAAATACGAGCGGTATATAAAAAGCGGTGTTTATCAGTAAAAAGGTCTTTGCCTGTGCCACAACTGTCACCTCGGAGGCTTTCACAAACAGATGGATCAGATTGTGTCCAAAGAAAACATTAAAAATAAAGATTCCAATGGAATAGATAATGCCAACAATTCCGGCAGAGAATAATCCCTTCGAAAGGCGGTCCAGTTTGCCTGCACCTACGTTCTGACCGCCGTAGGTCGCCATAGTAGAACCAAGTGCATCAAATGGACAGCACATAAATAAGGAAATTTTGCTGGCAGCAGTCATGGAGGCTACGGCCTCGGAGCCAAGGGCGTTTACCGAGGTTTGAAGAATAACGCTTCCGATGGCGGTAATGGAATATTGAAATCCCATAGGGAGCCCCATGATCAGCAAAGTGCGAACATAGGAACCGTCCAAATTCCAGTCATCCCGTTCGGGGTGCAGGAGTTTACACTTAAAAATGATATAGATCAGACACAAAAGCCCGGAAATTCCCTGAGAGAGAACCGTAGCGAAGGCAGCTCCAAATACACCCATCCGAAAAGTAACGATAAAGAGGAGATCCAATGCGATGTTTAATACCGCGGAAATTACAAGGAAAATGAGGGGCGTAACGGAATCTCCTAAGGATCTTAAATAGCTGGACAGTAAATTATATAAAATTGTGGCAGGAATCCCTGCAAATATGATAACGATGTAGTTGTATGACAGATCGATGATATCCTCCGGCGTATTCATCCAAACAAGAATATTACGGCATAGGAGCACGGTTAATACAGTCATCATGATTGCGATAATGACCGCAAGTATAGCAGAATTTCCCACATATTTCCGCATTCCCTTGTAATCTTTTGCGCCGAAGCGCTGGGCAACAGGAAGGGCAAAACCGCTGCAAACGCCAAGGCAGAAGCCGATAATCAGAAAATTAATGCTTCCGGTCGCGCCAACGGCTGCAAGTGCGGTTACACCCAAAGCACGTCCGACGATGATCGTATCCACAAGGCTGTAAATCTGTTGGAAGAGCATGCCCATCAAAAGAGGCAGCGCAAAGCCTAAAATTAATTTCATCGGGGAGCCGACGGTCATATCTTTTGAAGAATCTTTTACCATATTTTTACCTCCTTTTATTATTGCAAATCATAATAGCACAAATAAAAAAACCTGCAAGAGGGTTTCGAAAAGTTTCTTTACATTAATATTGATTTCATGTAAAATTATCCATGCAAGCGAGGAGGAATAAATATGAAGAGCTGGGAGAAAAATGTCCGTAAAGTTGTTCCCTATACACCGGGGGAGCAGCCGAGGCTTGAGAGGATGATAAAACTTAATACAAATGAGAATCCTTATCCCCCTGCGCCGGCAGTAAGCGAGGTGCTTAAGAAATTTCCGGCGGATCGGCTGCGCCTGTATCCGGATCCGGCAATCGGCGAGCTGGTTAAGGGGATTGCAGATTTTTACGAGGTAAATGAGGATGAGGTGTTTGTCGGAGTCGGCTCGGATGATGTTCTGGCAATGATCTTTCTCACCTTTTTCAATTCGGATAAGCCCATTGTTTTTCCGGATATCACCTATTCCTTTTACGATGTGTGGGCCCAGATGCTCCGTATTCCGTATAGAACGATCCCGTTGGACGACGCCTTCTGCATCCGGCCGGAGGATTACTCCGGGGACAATGGCGGAGTGATCTTTCCGAATCCCAATGCGCCTACCGGAGAATTGCTGCCGCTTGAAACGATTGAGCGGATCATTGCGGACAATCCGGAGGTCATTGTAGTAGTGGACGAAGCGTACATTGATTTTGGAGGGGAAAGCGCCCTTTGGCTCATCCGCAAATATGATAATCTGATCGTGACGCAGACCTTTTCCAAGTCCCGTTCGCTGGCGGGCTCGAGGATCGGTTATGCCTTTGGAAACAAAACGCTTATCAAATATCTGAATGACGTGAAATATTCCTTTAATTCCTATACGATTGACAGTCTTACCATTGCGGTCGGCGCGGCGGCAATTGCAGACCGGGCATATTTTGAGGATACAATCCGTAAAATAGTAAGTACAAGGGAGTGGACGAAAAAGGAACTGTCGCGGCTTGGGTTCACATTTAGAGATTCCAAAAGCAATTTTATCTTTGCAACACATCCAAAGCTTGACATGGTGCGGTTGTATGAGGATTTAAAAAAGGAAAATATCTATGTAAGGCATTTCAATAAGCCCGAACGCATTGTGGATTATCTGCGGATCAGCATCGGAACCGATCAGGAAATGCGGCAATTTATCGGATTCTTGGAAAAATATATGAGGTGACTATGTTAAAAAATTATTTATGGATCTTTTTGGTGTCGATGGTGCCGCTGGTGGAGCTGCGCGGTGCAATACCGATTTCACAGGTGCTGCAATTGCCCATAGTACCATCCTTTATCGTATGTATTATCGGGAATATGCTTCCGGTTCCCATCATATATCTTTTTGCAAGAAAAGTGTTGATCTGGGGAGCGGATAAACCGGTGATCGGAAAGTTTTTCTCCTTTTGTCTGGAAAAAGGGGAAAAGGGAGGAAAAAAATTACAGGAAAAGGCGGGCAGAGGTCTGTTTGCAGCTCTTCTTCTGTTTGTAGGAATACCGCTGCCGGGAACCGGTGCATGGACGGGAACGCTTGCTGCCAGCATTCTGGACATGGATTTTAAATCGACGATAGCCGCCTCCATGCTGGGCGTTCTGCTGGCAGGGGTGATTATGATGATCGTCAGCTTAATGGGAGTATCGATCTTTCTATAAGGCAAACTTATCAAGCCGGGCATTGCGCTCGGCCTTTTTTTCACATCCGATATGAAAAAGTAAGAAGCCGATGGCAAGGGAAGCGATCATAGTCACGAGTATTAATACAGAATATAGTGTGTCGCTGATGTTCAGCCGGTACAAAAGCTCCGATATCACCGTTCCCCAGAAGTTGAACAAAATGTGCAGCAGTATGGAAAAATAGATACTGCCGCCCCTTTCGCAGACATAGCCGAGAACCAATCCCAGAGCAGCGGCATAACAGCCCTGAATCATATTGCCGTGGAAGATCCCAAACAGCACCGCCTGAAAGATATTTGCAAGCCAGAACGGGAACGCGAGCCGGGCATAGCGCATAATAACGCCGCGGAAGATCAGTTCTTCGCTGATCGGGGCAAGGATCACGGAGTAGCAGATGATAAAAAGGGTGAGATTATTGGTTAGCCCGGTGTTGTCCAGAAGATCCTCGTACGCTTCCATCCAGCTCGGAAAGATTCCCGCCAGAATGGATGAAAGAAGACTGGAAGCATACTGGGTTCCGGGAACCAATACGGCTACTGCTGCAAAAATCATCGGATGAAAGGTGGTCTTTGCATCTGGCAGCAATTCGCCCTCGCAGAGGTGGTAATACCAAAGTCCGAAAGTGCAGGTGCAGGACAGGGAAAAAATCATCATAATGACCATATTAAAGTCGGTATCCATCCAGATTTCATATAGGGCCGGCATTGGATTGGTTCCGGCTGGAGTGGTGGGGATGGCGAAAAACGCAGACATTCCCATCATAAAAAAAGAAGCCGCATATTCAAAAATATATGCCAATAGAAATGGAACGAAGCATAAACAAAAATAGCCAAATTTTTTCATAGGTACACTCTCCTTCATTTATAGTTTATTATATATATCACCGGGATTTAATGCAAGAAATCTGTTTACTTTATGACTTTAATATGCTAAAATGAATTTGTTTTTAAAATCAGATATTAAAGAGGTTGTCTTATGAGCAAAAATCTGAAAAATGAATCTGTTGACCAGTTGTTTGATGCAATTTTGTGTCTCAAGAATAGAGAGGAATGCTATTTATTCTTTGAAGATGTCTGTACGGTAAATGAATTGATTTCACTTTCACAGCGCTTTGAGGTTGCAAGAATGCTGCGGGAGCAGAAGACCTATCTGGATATTGCGGAAAAGACAGGAGCATCTACTGCAACGATCAGTCGCGTAAACCGTTCCTTAAATTACGGCAATGACGGATATGATATGGTTTTTTCCCGGATGGAAGAAACATAAAATAGTTGCAGGAAAGACCTTGTCGCTTTAAAGTGATAAAGCACTCTGGCCTTTCCTATGAAATAAAAAGCACTACGTGCCATGATGCGCAGCCCGCAGAAAGGAGAATACTGCTTCGCAGTCTGCTCGCGCGCGGAACAAAAGCTGCGCAGGTAAATACCTATCCATTGCTAATGATCTTAGCATTATCCAATATGTATTACAATTGAATAGCTGTATGATAAATGCCTGCTTTTATGATATATGATTGGGGACATATATCCTGCCTTTTGTGAGAAAATGTGCTGGATAATTTTATGTTCAACGAGCTGGCAATGCAGCAGGACAAGGAAAAATCCAGACACTTTTTTAAGATTCTTCTGGAGACGATCTTACAACAAAGGGTAAGAAATGTGGAGGTGATTCCGCAGCGGGTGCTGCAGGGGATAGACGCAAAAAGGCACGGCATCCGGATGGACGCCTATGTTGAGGCTTATGTTGAGGAGGATGGGACAAGGACGATCTATCTTTATACAAACGGGACGAAAGAAATTCCTAGTCAGGAACTTGCGGATATGCTAAAATATATGGCAGAAAGCACGGGAAAGAATGCCGTAAATCATGATCTTGCAGACATACAGGACATGATGGAGGATATCAAGATGGATTCCGAGAGAGGGGTGCGTTATATGCAAAGCTGGGAAATCGAACAGATCTGTTTTGACGAGGGGCATGAGAAGGGAAAGCTGGAAGGACTAGTGGAAGGTCGAGTGGAAGGAAGAATGGAAGGAAGAATGGAAGGAAGAATGGAAGGACGAACGGAAATGATACGTACTGTCCTTAAAGAGCATTCGCCGGAGGAAACAGCGAAAATCCTAAAGATCAGCGTGGAGGAGGTTCACGCGGCGGCAGAATAATTGCGGATTGAAGAACCCTTCCGAAGAAGAAAGGAAAGAGGGCAGCCCAAAGGTTATGAAAGGACCGGAAGGGCAGTCCTCTTTTTTGTCTCATAGGATTCGGGTGTCAAAAGGCGTTTTTGAATATGAATGCAGGCAATTTGCACAAATAGAAGCCGGTCTTGATTTGATGTGCGGGAAATAAAAATGTGTCGATGATTTACGACATAAAATTGTACAAATTGCACAAAAAATGATATAAAAAAATGCGCACAAAGTTCTATTTACATATCTGGAGCATTGTGGTAAATTAGAAAATAAGAAAGTTTAGAGAAATTTCGTACAGAAAACATGGGCAAAGGAGAGAGAAAATGGAAAGAAAGAGGAAGCTTTTCCGAAAAGAACACGCTATAGCAAAGCGTGTGTTCAGCTTTTTGCTGGCGTTTGCTATGGTGGTCACAATGGGAGCATTTTCCCAATTAGGGGGGATTGTTTCGGTCAAGGCAGATACTGGTACGGTCAACATAACCGTACATATGAAATTGCCGTCTAGTTGGGGTTGGGAGACGCCGACATTGCAGTATTGGGGCGGCAATGGAATTAGTGTGACTAATGGAGGAACAGTTGACGGAGTGTCATCTGGTGAAATTGAGAATTGGGGTGTTACTGGCTACTATTTGAAAGATGACGGAAATAACATTTATTCTATTCAGATATCAGGTGATTTTTCAAGTGGGTTCGGATTTCAGTTTTTGGATATGAAAACGAATTCATCTGCTAGTCATGATTTGGTAGGGTCAATAGATATTACAAATTTAAGTCAATTTACTGATGAAACTGCTCAAGATGTATATTATATTCAGGGTGACGATGGGAACTGGGCATGGTATATGGACAGCAATGGAGATGTGGAAGTAACAGCCCCGGAGGGCGTTGAGGAGGTTACCGTTACATTACATTATTATAACTCCGATAATTGGGATCGTGTTTCGGTTCATTCATATAGTACATGCTGGTATGGAGTTACCGACTGGCCTGGCGCAACTATGACAGCGGAGAGCGAGAAGGCTGGCTGGTATTCTATTAAAACAAATCAATATAACAATGCAAGTACTAGTTTGATCTTTAGTAATAATGGTAGTAATCAGAAAGAGACTGTATCCATTTCGCTTTCGGATCATACAAGCTATGAGGTTTGGTATATTAATGGAAATTTAGTATGGGACGCACCGAAAGAGTGGGTAAATGCGGAGCCAGGTGGTGATTCAGGCACAACCGTCGTAAGCCCGGAGGTAAACGGTACCAGCGTTACGTTCCGGTATGAATCGGAATCTGCGACGAGCGTGCAGCTGGCCGGCAGCATGACGAGTTGGCAGGACAATCCGGTTAATATGACGAAGGGCGACGATGACGTCTGGAGCGTTACCATAGAGCTGGCGCCGGAGATATATCAGTACAAATATGTATTGGATGGTGATTTTGTTAATGGTTGGGTGACAGATCCGTTTAACACAAATGATTTATCAGGCGGAAACAGTCAGGTGTTTGTCCCGGGACTTGCGGATGGTAAAGCCGAAGTGGTAAAGGGTGAGGCGGCAAGCCTTCCGGAAACGCTGAAACTGTACGGGGCAGATGGAAGCTCAACGGATATGCCGGTAATTTACACTCTTGCGACGACAGCTGCGGCTTCCTATGTAACCATAAACGGGACAACTATCACCGTGGACAGCGGATATACGGGAGCTTCGCTGGAACTGACGGCAGATGACAGAAACGGTAACACCTCTACGGTAACAGTAAGTCTGGTAGATACGCTGTATACTTACACGATCTATTATTATGACTGGACAGACTCTCATAGGGGAGCGGACAAGGCTGCGCTTTGGATCTGGCAGGACGGCGGAGCAGGCGGTGCAGAATATTCATTTACGTCTGAAGTAGGAAGTGGCGGTTATATATGGCTGAAGGCAGAGGTAACGCTGTCCTACTATGACAATATCTGTGTTAAGCCCAAAATTAAAAGCGCGGATCCTTCAAGTCCTACATGGGAGTGGGAGGGTTCGGAGAAGGATTTCTCCAATAGCAGCAAATCGGAAGCTATGACGGTCTATCTGGTGAGCAATAAGACGACGGTTTATACTACTCCGCCGGACTTGAGTACACTTGCGCCGAGAGAACGCAACGTTGTAATTGAATATGTGCCGGAAAATACGTACGACGACTGGAACATCTTTTCATGGAATACCGGATTGTCAAAGGCGACGGAGATTTATGCGGAACAGAAATCAAGCGGAAAATATTATATGACGGTTCCGATCGAGGATTATGATGCGGATTTCCAGCTGGGCTTCTGTATGAGACAGTGTTCCGTAAAGGGCGCGAATGACTGGAAGGCAAAAGACGGAGGCGATTATTATCTCGATGTTCCTGCGGACCAGACCGTTGTCAAGGCGGTGTTTAAAGAGGGCGAGGGCATTACCGAGGTGCTTCCCTACAATACCGGCTACGAGATGGACGGCGACCATGACCGCATCTTTTTCTACTACCGGGATGACAGCCTGTTTTTAACCGATGCGCTTGATTCTCTTGAGGGCAAGGTTTCGGTTGAGATAAACGGCGCAACATATCTGATGAGCTATGATGAGGTGAACGAGCGTTATTACTATGAATATACCGGCCTTGAGTCGGGCGATTACCGTTACCGCTATGTAGTGGATGGGGAATATCTTCTGGACAGCTTTAATGCGGATAAGGTTACGGAAAACGGTACGGAATATTCGGTTGTTACCTATAAAGAGTATGATGATCTTGGAATTAAAGCGTCTCTTTTGAACGCTTCTATGGATTATAACGACAACAACGTTCTCTACGTTGATTTTACCGGGGCGGATGCTGGCGAGATTTCGACGGAGGAGATCCGGTCGATCGTGGCAGATCTGTCCGCGCTTGGAGTCGGAAGCCTCGAGATCGAGCCGGAGCTGATGGCAGGAACGATCGCATGCTTATATTCGACCTCGACGGGAGTAAAGACGATTCCGGTTACGCTGACGGATGTTTACGGACATACCTATACGGCGTCCGTGAGCGTTACGATTACGGAGCGCGATAAATCGGACGGAGATTTCGACTGGGATGAAGCGATTATTTATTTTGCGGTTACCGATCGTTTCTTTGACGGAAATACCGAAAACAATGACGGCGTCGATAAGGACGGAAGCTTAAGCTATCACGGCGGAGATTTTGCCGGATTAAACCAGAAGTTAGACTATCTGGCAGATTTGGGAGTAAATACGATCTGGATTACCCCGATCGTTGAGAACTCGGATACCACGACAACAAAAGACGGGGAAGTGATCGAGTCAACCGGTTATCACGGCTATTGGGCGAGCGATTTTACTGCGTTAAACAGCCATCTTGGAACCGAAGAGGAATTTGCGGCGCTGATAGCGGCGGCGCATGAAAGAGGCATGAAGATCATGGTCGACGTGGTTATCAACCATGCCGGATATGATACCGAGGACTACTTTAATACGATTATTCAGGATGCGGACGGAAATTATGTTAGCATGATCCGTAACAGCAGCAATACCGTCAGCGGCAGCGATATATATGCTTCTCTTTCCGGGCTTCCGGATTTCGTAACAGAGGATGCGGCGGTCAGAGAACAGCTCGTTGAATGGCAGACGGAATGGATGAGTAAGTTTGATATTGACTATTATCGTGTAGATACAGTTAAGCATGTTGACGCCACTACATGGGCGGCGTTCAAGAACTCTCTTACGGAAGCAAATCCGGAATTTAAGATGACCGGTGAGTATGCCGGCGCAGGCTATGCAAGCACGACCGGCGAGCTTGGAACGGGAAGAATGGATGCGCTTCTGGACTTTGATTACAATGGCTGGGCGGCAGATTTCCTGACGGGCTCTATTTCGTCGGTGGAAAGCTCTCTGGTGAGCAGAAATGCAGCGATCAATAATACGGCGACTACCAGTCAGTTTATCAACAGCCATGATGAGGACGGTCTTCTGTATACCTTGCAGAATGAAAAGGGACTGACGGAGGCTGAGGCGTATGCGCTGATAAAGGTTGCTGCATCCCTGACGATTACTGCAAAGGGACAGCCGGTGATCTACTACGGCGAAGAGATCGGCCAGTACGGACAGAACAATTATCCGTATCAGACAAACCGTTATGATTTTGATTGGGACGAGCTGGCGGCGCAGATGGCGGACAGCAGCAGTATCTATAATCATTACAAGACGATGCTTGGAATCAGAAACGATTACTCCGAACTGTTTGCAAGGGGTGACCGCGTTACGATCGAGACCTCTGATTCTTATGACGTATTCTCAAGAAGCTACGACGGCGCGACGCTTTACATCGGAATGAATATCGGTTCCGCAGAAAAGACCGTATCGATTGAAGTTGACGGAGCTGCGGGAACGGCATATGTGGATCTTTACAGCGGAGTTTCCTATACGGTTTCTTCAAGCGGAACGATCTCCGTTACGATTCCGGCGGCAGCAGACGGCGGTACAGTCGTGCTGAAAGAGGAGGAGAACGGAACGATCTCTACGGAAGCAACCGCAAACGACGGTTATACCGTGGCAGTTACGGGAGTTTCGGCTGCGGCGCTGAAAGAGATCGTATACAATGCGGCAACCGATCAGGAATTGATCCGGCTTCAGGCAGGAATGAGCGCGCTTTTGTATCTGAATGTATCTGACATTACCGGTACGGTAAGCCGGACGGAAAAAGATCTGGTTAAGTCTGTTGTTCCAAACGGATTTACCATCGGTTCCTATCTGGATCTGGACTGCTTTATCCAGTACGGCAGGAGCGCATCCCAGAAGTACGAGCTCTCCTCTGAGATCACCGTAAGCGTTACGCTTCCGGCAAAGCTGATCAATACGGACAGCAGCAAGACGAGAACCTACAAAGTGGTAAGAATTCACGACGGCGCGGCAGATCTGCTTAATGCGGACTTTGACGCCTCCACAGGAAAGCTGTCGTTTAAGACAGACCGGTTCTCGACTTACGCGATCATTTATCAGGATACGGCGGCAGCCGCCAGCGGAAACGGCAGTACTGGCACGACGGCAGCCACCGGTACTGGCACGACGGCGAATACCTCGGCTTCCGTGAGCCGGACAACTTCGTCCGTGGAGACCGGAGATACCGCACCTTATGCGGGATATGTTTTGATCATATTTTTCGGCGGGGTTTTACTTGTATATGCAGTACGCCGCAAAACAGGAATGGTTAGATAAATCTATGGATCATAGGAAAACGGAGTGAGTGAAAACTCATTCCGTTTTTCTGCTTTTGACACTCAAATTGTTCTATGCTACAATAGCACCGTATTGTGCAATATACAGGAAATGAGGAACAACCATGAAGTGGAAAAAATATACGATTGAGACGACCACAGCCGCCGAGGATTTCATGAGCAGTATGCTGATGGAGCTTGGGATTGAGGGAATTGAAATCGAGGACAACATTCCTCTGACCAAGGAGGATCAGGCGGAGATGTTTATCGATTTTCTGCCGGAGCTTCCGCCGGACGAGGGGATCAGCCACGTCAGTTTTTATATTGCGGATGACGGAAGCGACCAAACGGAGATTCTGCGCCGGGTGAAGATCCGGCTGGAGGAGCTGCGGCAGACCGTTGATGTGGGAAGCGGAACGATCTCTTCCTCGGAGACGGAGGATCTGGATTGGATCAATAATTGGAAAAAGTATTTTTCCTCTTTTACCATCGATGATATATTGATCAAACCCACGTGGGAAGATATAGAGGAAAAGGATAGGGATAAGCTTCTGATCGAAATCGATCCGGGAATTTCCTTTGGGACGGGAAGGCATGAGACAACGCAGCTTTGTATCCGACAGCTGGTAAAATATATTCGCGGAAATGCGGAATTCACACCGGGCTGGAAAAGCCCGAAGGTGCTGGACGTGGGGTGCGGCAGCGGGATTCTGTCCATCGTTGCGCTAAAGGCGGGAGCGGGGGCTGTTGTGGGAACCGATGTGGATAAGGACTGTATGATCTCCACCCGTGCCAATATGGAAGTGAATCATCTGGAGAAATCCCATAGCGCTTTTTATGTGGGAAACCTCATTACGGATGAAAAGCTTCGCAGCACGGTGGGAACCGGGGAGTATGAGATCGTCGTTGCAAATATCCTTGCCGACATAATTATTCCTATGGCCCCATATATTCCGGCCCGTATGAAAAAGGGCGGCTATTTCATTACCTCGGGGATCATTGATTTTAAGGAGCAGGAAGTGAAAAGCGCGATTGAGTCGGCGGGGCTTGAGATTGTTGAGATCAACCATCAGGGCGAGTGGGTGAACATTACCGCCCGAAAAAACTGACCGGCAAAAAGCGGCGGTACAAAAAATGAGCGGCGGCTTGTCCGGCAGCGGGATGAGGGAGAGGAATGTATCAATTTTTTGTAGAGGATCATCAGGTACAGGGAAATCATATTGTCATCACAGGTTCGGATGTGAATCATATAAAAAATGTGCTTCGCATGAAGAGCAAAGAAAGGATCCGCGTAAGCGACACCTCCGGCAGAACATATTTTTGCCATATTGAAGAATTTTCGGCAAATGAGATCCGCGTGGAAATCGATGCGGCGGACGTGTATGGGACAGAGCTTTCCAATAGGATCTATCTGTTTCAGGGACTGCCGAAGAGCGATAAAATGGAGCTTGTCATTCAAAAGGCGGTGGAGCTTGGGGCGCATGAGATCATTCCGGTCGCAATGAAAAACTGCGTGGTAAAGCTGGATGAAAAAAAGGCGGAGGGAAAAGTGAAGCGCTGGCAGGCGATTGCGGAGAGTGCGGCAAAGCAGTCAAAGAGAACCATGATTCCACAGGTACATATGCCCGCAGCATGGAAGGAGGCCCTCGCTTTTGGGGAGACGCTGGATATTGTGCTGGTGCCCTATGAGAATGAGCGGGGGATGGAAGCCACAAGGGCGGTCATCGGCGGTATTGAGCCGGGACAGAGCATCGGTATCATGATCGGACCGGAGGGCGGTTTTTCTCCGGAGGAAATTGACGCGGTGGACAGGCATGGCGGAATGCACCGAATTTCCCTTGGCAGAAGGATTCTTCGGACGGAAACGGCGGGACTTGCCGCGCTGTCCATGCTTGTATACGCGTTGGAAGAGTAGTTTAGTGTTTGGAGGAACTGGGAGTTTTAGAGGAAAAAAAGGAACAGGATGATTAGGGAGCAGTTATGGAAGCTTATTTAGACAATTCTGCAACGACGCGCTGTCTTCCGGCGGCGGCCAAGCTTATGATATCCCTGCTGACGCAGGACTACGGCAATCCGTCGTCCATGCACAACATGGGAGTCACGGCGGAAAATTATATATCGGACGCGGGAAAAAAGATTGCAAAAACTTTAAAAGTACAGGACAAAGAAATCTATTTTACCTCCGGCGGAACGGAGTCCAACAATATCGCTGTTATCGGAAGCGCGAGGGCAAATGCCCGGGCAGGAAAACATGTGGTAACAACGCAGATCGAACATGCATCGGTTGCAAATCCCTTCGGAATGCTTGCAGAAGAGGGATATGAGGTGACCTGTCTTTCCGTCAATGAATATGGCGAGATCTCTTTGGAGGAACTGAAAGAGTCCATTCGTCCGGATACGGTTCTGGTTTCCTTAATGCATGTCAACAACGAGATCGGTGCGGTTGAACCCATCGAGGCGGCGGGGAAGATTATCAAGGAGCAGAACCCCCAGACCCTTTTTCATGTGGATGCAGTCCAGTCCTATGGAAAATTCCGGTTGTATCCGAAAAAAATGAACATTGACCTTCTTTCGGTCAGCGGGCACAAGATCCACGGACCGAAGGGAAGCGGCTTTTTGTATGTCAGGGAAAAGACAAAGATAAAGCCCATTGTCTATGGGGGAGGACAGCAGAAGGGAATGCGTTCCGGCACGGAGAATGTCCCTGCAATTGCGGGGCTTGGCGTTGCGGCGGAGGCGGTCTATACGGATTTCGAGGAAAAGATAGAACATCTGTACAGTCTTCGGGAACATTTTATCGAGGGCGTCCGGGAAATTTCCGGCGTGACGGTAAACGGACGGCTTGACCGAAGCGCAGCTCCCCATATTGTAAGCGTCAGCGTAGAGGGCGTCCGGGCGGAGGTTCTTTTGCATACGCTGGAGGAAAGGAGAATTTATGTTTCTGCGGGGAGCGCTTGTTCCTCCAATAAGCCGTCCGTCAGCAGAACCTTAAAAAGCATCGGTTTAAAGGAGAATTTGCTGGATTCCACGGTGCGCTTTAGTTTTTGCGCGGACACGACGAAAGAGGAAATCGATTATGCGCTGGATGCCATGGCGGAAGTGGTTCCGATGCTCCGGAAATTTACGCGAAGGTAACGGGAAGCGCTGCACAGGGAAAGAAAGGGAAAATTATGTATCGTGCATTTTTGATAAAATATGCGGAAATTGCAATAAAAGGGAAAAATCGTTACATTTTTGAGGACAAGCTGGTTGCAAATATTGTTTACCAGTTGAAAAATGTGGATGGCCGGTTTTCGGTGCGTAAGGAAAACGGCCGCATTTATGTGGAGACGGAGGGAGAATACGATTACGAGGAGACCGTCGCCGCTTTGCAGAGGGTCTTTGGCATTGTCGGAATCTGCCCGGTAATACGGATCGAAGACGAGGGCTTCGACAAGCTGGCGGACCGCGTGATAGAGCATATCAATGAGGCATATCCGGATAAGAACTTTACCTTTAAGGTAGATGCGCGCCGTGCCAGAAAAAATTATCCCATGACTTCTATGGAGATCAATGCGGCGGTGGGGGAACGGATGCTCTTGGCATTTCCGGAGACGAGAGTTGATGTACACGATCCGCAGGTGATGATCCATATCGAGATCCGCCCGATGATCAATATCTATTCTGTTGAGATTCCGGGGCCGGGAGGGATGCCTCTTGGGACAGCGGGAAAAGCAATGCTGCTTTTGTCCGGAGGGATCGACAGTCCGGTGGCGGGATACATGATCTCCAGGCGGGGAGTCACGATCGAGGCAACCTATTTCCATGCGCCGCCCTACACCAGCGAGAGGGCAAAGCAGAAGGTTGTGGATCTGGCGAAGAAGGTTGCTTCATACGCGGGCAGGATCAGGCTGAATGTGGTCAATTTTACGGATATCCAGCTTTACATTTATGAGAAATGCCCCCATGATGAACTTACGATTATTATGCGCCGTTATATGATGATGATCGCGGAGCATTTTGCAAAGGAAAGCGGGTG
>CAYROM010000030.1:15754-29790 GCA_964425905.1 uncultured Lachnobacterium sp.
ACTGGTTACAGGGGAGAGCATCGGGCAGGTGGCAAGTCAGACCATGCAGTCTCTTGCGGTGACCAACGAGGTCTGCACGCTGCCGGTATACCGTCCGCTGATCGCGATGGATAAACAGGATATTGTGGCAATCGCGGAGAAGATCGACACCTATGAGACCTCCATTCTGCCCTATGAGGACTGCTGTACCATTTTTGTGGCAAAGCATCCGGTGACGAAGCCGAATACCGCATATATCAAAAAGTCTGAGATGAAGCTTGCGGGGGAGATCGATAAGCTGGTGCGGACTGCGGTCGACACCGTGGAAGTAATCATGGTGGACGCGGAATAGAAGCATTATGAGGATAAGCAATTTCCAATGATCAAGAAAAGTGCGCCTTCGGCAGACTTTCGTGCCTCTTTAGATCTCACAGGCGCAGCTTTTCGCCGCGCGCGAGCAGACTGCGAAGCAGTATTCTCCTTTCTGCGGGCTGCGCATCATGGCACGTAGTGCTTTTTATTTCATAGGAAAGGCCAGAGTGCTTTATCACTTTAAAGCGACAAGGTCTTTCCTATGAAACAAGAAAAGTGCGCCTTCGGCAGACTTTCATGCCTCTTTAGATCTCACAGGCGCAGCTTTTCGCCGCGCGCATGCGCATCGTCTGCCCGAAGGGTTTTATTATATCATGTGCGAAGCACATGATATAATAAAAACCGCTCCGAGAGGAAAAACCTCAAGGAGCGGTCGGCGTGTGCATGGATTGGATTACTCGAGTATGTATGGCTTCAATACTTCCATGATTTCGTCAATATTGTTTTCGGTGTGGATTGCAAGGTCAATGGGCTTAGATAGGTCTAAGCTGAAAATTCCCATAATGGATTTTGCGTCAATAACATATCTTCCCGAAATCAGATCGAAATCAAAGTCGAACTGAGAAATGGCATTAACAAATGATTTTACTTTTCCAATAGAATTCAATGAAATCTGTACTGTTTTCATACTGAAATCCTCCTTAAAACATAATATCTCTAAGTTGATAGTAATGGTTTTTTGTGGAAAAGTCAATTGAAATAGGAGTGAAAAATGAAAAAAGCTGCCCTTCACAATCTTGGATGTAAGGTTAATTCATATGAAACAGAGGCAATGCAGCAGCTGCTTGAGGAGGCGGGATATGAGATCGTACCGTTCACGGAGCCTGCGGACGTATATGTGATCAATACATGTTCCGTTACCAATATGGCGGAACGCAAATCCCGCCAGATGCTCCACCGGGCGAAAAAGCAGAATCCATCTGCCGTGGTTGTCGCCGCGGGCTGCTATGCCCAGACAAAGGAGTTAAAGGTGCGGTCCGAGGAAGCGGTCGACATTATAATCGGCAACAATAAAAAGCATGAATTGGTTTCCCTGCTGGACGCTTATTTTAAGGAGCATGCAGGGGAAATGCAAAAGGATGTGCTAAAAGAGGATCGGCAGAGTGTGGATGCCGTGATTGATATCAATGCCGCAGGACAGGAATTTGAAGAGCTGTTTTTAACCCGGACAGCGGAGCATACCCGGGCGTTTATCAAGGTGCAGGATGGCTGCAGCCAGTTTTGCAGCTATTGTATCATTCCCTACGCGAGGGGAAGGGTGCGCAGCAGGCAGCTTCAAAATGTGCTGACGGAGATAAGGGGACTTGCAGAAAAAGGGTATAAAGAGGTGGTTCTAACGGGAATTCATTTAAGCTCTTATGGGACGGATACGGGTGATAACCTGCTGCACCTTATCTCGGAAGTACACGGGCTGGAAGGGATAGAGCGCATCCGCCTCGGCTCCTTAGAGCCGAAGATTGTGACGGAGGAATTCGCTTCGGCGCTTTCCGGTATGCCGAAGGTCTGTCCCCATTTCCACCTCTCCTTACAGAGCGGATGTGATGAGACCCTTAAGCGGATGAACCGGAAATATACGACCGGCGAATATGAAAATGGGTGCCGGCTGCTGCGGAAATATTTTGAACATCCGGCGATCACCACGGATGTAATTGTCGGCTTTCCGGGGGAGACGGAGGAGGAGTTTGCAAAGACGGAGGAATTTTTGCAGAGGATACATTTCTATGAGATGCATATCTTTAAGTATTCCAAGCGTCAGGGAACCCGGGCCGCGGTGATGGAGAATCAGGTGCCGGAGCAGATCAAGGCCGAGCGGAGCGCAAGGCTGATCCGGCTGGGAGATCAGATGTCGGAGGAATTCCAGCGCTATTATGTCGGAAGGAACGAGGAGGCTCTTTTCGAGGAGGCTGTGGACATCGATGGAACGAGAATGTATACCGGATACACTAAGGAGTACGTAAAGATTGCGGCAAGATCCGGGGCGTCCCTTGTAAATACCATCGGAAAGGGAAGGATTACGGAGGAACTCTCCCCAGGGCTTTATCGGATGGAGGTCAATTAAAGGTTGTATTTTTTTTGAGAGTAGTTTAAAATGAAAAGAACAAGGGCGAGGGCGTGAGAATATGCAGGATATTAATAATACACAATTTTTTTCAGTACAAAAGGAGCCGGAGCTTCAGGTAAAGGATGTTCTTCGGATTGTATATGAGGCTTTGAGCGAGAAAGGCTACAATCCGGTCAATCAGATGGTGGGATATATTATGTCCGGTGATCCGACTTACATCACAGGACACAATAATGCCAGAAGCCTGATTATGAAGGTTGAGCGGGACGAGCTTGTGGAAGAGGTTTTGAAAGCTTATATTGAGAACGAATCCTGGAAATAGTCCGGTACGGGAGATTTATGCGGATTTTAGGATTGGATTTTGGGTCAAAGACGACTGGCGTTGCCATTAGCGATGAGCTGCTGCTTACAGCACAGGGAGTAGAGATCATTCGCAGAAAGTCACAGAGCAAGCTGCGCCAGACGCTTGCACGGATTGAGGAATTGACAGCACAGTATGGCGGAGTGGAGAAGATTGTGCTGGGCTATCCGAAAAATATGAACAATACAGAGGGGGAGCGCTGCAAGAGGACAAAGGAATTTGCGGAAATGCTTGAAAAGCGTACGGAAATTCCGGTTGTGCTGTGGGACGAGCGCCTTACAACCGTCTCAGCCGATCGTGCGATGATGGAGACGGGGATTCGAAGAGAACACCGCAGGGAATATGTGGACGAGATTGCGGCAATATTTATCTTACAGGGATATCTGGATTATTTGCGCAATATGGGCGAAAAATCGTAGATATGTATTTTTGTGCGCCAAAAGGAGATTGATATCATGGAAAAGGTGATTTTTATTGATCCGCAGACAGGGGAGGAAACGGAGTTTGCGGTAGAGGAAGAGACACAATTGAACGGAGCGAAATATCTTCTGGTATCCGACGGGGCGAACGAGGGAGATAGTGAAGCATATATTTTAAAAGAAATTCGTACGGAAGATGAGGAAGTACTTTATGAGGTGGTGGAGGACGACGTGGAGTTTACCGCTCTTGCTAAAGTGTTTTCTGAGCTTACGGATGAAGACACAAGGATTGAATTTTAATGGAACGTAAAATTTGGAGGTAAAATTTTGAGAAAAGAACAAAAACTAAATAACGGCAAGCTAAAGATAATTCCTTTGGGAGGACTTGAGCAGATCGGAATGAATATCACAGCTTTTGAGTATGATGACAGCATTATCGTAGTTGACTGTGGTCTTTCCTTCCCGGAGGATGACATGCTTGGTATCGATCTTGTCATTCCGGATGTCACATATCTGCGCGACAATATCGACAGAGTAAAGGGCTTTTTCATTACACACGGACATGAGGATCATATCGGTGCGATTCCGTATGTATTGAAGGACATCAATGTGCCGATTTATGCCACGAAGCTGACGATTGGCATTATCGACCATAAGCTTGAAGAACACGATATGTTAAATAAGGTGAAGCGGAAGGTCGTAAAGTACGGTCAGCATATCAATCTGGGCTGCTTTAGGGTCGAATTTATCAAGACGAACCACAGTATTCAGGATGCGGCGGCTCTGGCGATCTATTGCCCTGCCGGAACAGTAATACACACAGGAGATTTTAAAATCGATTATACACCGGTTTTCGGTGATGCAATTGATTTGCAGCGGTTTGGAGAAATCGGGAAAAAGGGGGTTCTTGCCCTTCTCTGCGACAGTACGAATGCGGAACGTCCCGGCTTTACCATGTCGGAAAAGACGGTGGGTAAGACACTTGACAATATTTTCGCAGAACACAAAAATACAAGGATCATCATTGCAACCTTTGCATCTAATGTGGACCGTGTGCAGCAGATCATCAATTCTGCGGACAAATTCGGCAGAAAGGTTGCCATTGAAGGCCGCAGCATGGTCAACATCATTTCCATCGCGTCCGAGCTTGGGTATCTGACCCTGCCGGACAATATTTTGATCGATGTGGATCAGCTCCGCAATTATCCGGATGAACTGACCGTGATCATTACAACGGGAAGCCAGGGGGAATCTATGGCGGCGCTTTCCCGCATGGCAAGCGGAATGCACCGGAAGATCAGCATTAAGCCGAACGATACGATCGTATTCAGCTCAAACCCGATTCCGGGCAATGAGAAATCGGTTACCGGAATCATCAATGATCTGATGATGCTGGGGGCAGATGTTATCTTTCAGGATGTTCATGTGTCCGGACATGCCTGTCAGGAGGATATTAAGCTGATCTATTCTCTGGTGAATCCCCTGTATTCGGTTCCGATACACGGCGAGTACAAGCATCTGGTTGCACAGGCGAAAATTGCCGAGGAGCTGGGATACGATAAGGAGCATATTAAGATCCTTTCCTCCGGAGATGTGCTGGAAATTGATGAAAATGGTGCAGAGGTCACCGGAAAAGTTCATGTTGGCAACATTATGGTGGACGGACTTGGCGTTGGCGATGTAGGCAATATTGTATTGAGAGACCGTCAAAGACTGGCGGAGGATGGCATCATCGTCGTTGTACTGACACTGGAAAACGGCTCCGGACAAGTGCTCGCGGGACCTGATATCGTTTCAAGAGGATTTGTCTATGTGAGAAATTCCGAGAGCCTGATGGACGAGGCAAAGGCTATTTTGGACCGCACTATGGAATACTGTATGGATCATAATATTACGGACTGGGGTAAAATAAAGACGGAGATCAAGGATGCGCTCGGCGAATTTGTCTGGAAGGAGACAAAGCGCCATCCTATGATCATGCCAATCATTATGGAAGTATAGGAGATGAGCTGTAATGTCGGATAACAACAAAGCGCTATTTAACTTCATACGGATTGCTTTTAGCATTATGATCATCCTGCTGGTCGTATATGTCACCATAGGGCTTGCCTCAAAGGGATATGATTTCGGATACCGGGTGTTTACGGAATCTGCAATGGACGAAGCGCCCGGCAAGGATGTCATGGTTTTGGTGCGGGAGGATATGTCGGAACGGGATATTGCAAAGCTGCTTGAGGAAAAGGGGCTGATCCGCGATTCCGGTCTCTTTTATCTGCAATTAATGCTCTCCGCATATTCGGGAGATCTTCTTCCTGGTATTTATACGCTCAATACTTCTATGGAACCCAAGGAAATGATGGTGATCATGGCATCGGAAAATGAGACGGAGGATACCGAAAGCGGGGATTCGACGGAGGAGTCCGCAGAGGGAACCCAGGCCGAAGATACGGAAGCGGAAACGCCGGAGGATGGCGCGGAGGAATAAAAATGATAATAGATGAGCGTTTGGTGACCTTTATCAATTCTTTTGATACAGGAAACACGGAGGTTTTGGACGCCATTGAGAAGGAAGCTCTGGATACTTATGTTCCGATCATTCGGAAGGAGATGCAGAGCTTTTTAAAATTTCTTTTGGCGATGACAAAACCGAAAAGGATATTGGAGGTTGGAACGGCGGTGGGATTTTCTGCCCTTTTGATGGCGGAGTATGATCCGGTGGAGTGTGAGATCGTGACCATCGAAAATTATGAGAAGAGAATTCCGCTTGCGAGAAAGAATTTTATCCGGGCGGGGAGAGAGCGCCAGATCACCCTTATGGAGGGGGACGCCGCCGGTATTCTTCCGGGGTTGGAGGAACCCTTCGATCTGATCTTTATGGACGCGGCAAAGGGGCAGTATATCAATTTTATGCCGGAGGTGCTGCGGCTTTTGAACAAGGGAGGGGTACTGGTGTCTGACAATGTGCTTCAGGATGGGGACATCATTGAGTCCCATTACATTGTGGAAAGGCGTAACCGCACGATATATAAGCGCATGAGGGAATATCTGTATGAATTGACCCACCATAAGGAGCTGGTTACATCGATTCTTCCGATCGGGGACGGGATTACGGTGTCGGTGAGGAAGTAGTGGATGAAAGGAATGAGGAAATGAATTTATGTCAGAATCTGATGGCACAGCCGGACAAAAAAAACACGCGTAGGCCGATTGAGCTTTTGGTTCCTGCCAGCAGTCTTGAAGTGTTAAAAATTGCCGTCATTTATGGTGCGGACGCTGTCTATATCGGGGGAGAAGCCTTTGGACTCCGCGCCAAGGCGAAGAACTTTTCCGCGGAGGAGATGGCGGAGGGAATCGCTTTTGCACATGCCCGCGGGGTAAAGGTGTATGTGACCGCCAATATACTGGCGCACAATTACGATCTGCAGGGTGTGCGGCAATATTTTAAAGAATTAAGGGATATGAAGCCCGATCCACCGGATGCGCTGATCATTTCCGATCCGGGGGTTTTTATGATCGCAAAGGAGGTCTGCCCAAACATCGAGCGCCATATCAGTACCCAGGCGAATAACACCAACTACGGGACGTATCAGTTTTGGCACAAGATGGGGGCTGCCAGGGTGGTGACCGCCCGGGAGCTTTCCTTGAGCGAGATCAGGGAAATCCGGGAAAGGATACCGCAGGAGCTGGAGATCGAGACATTTATCCACGGGGCAATGTGTATCTCCTATTCCGGCAGATGCCTGCTGTCGAACTACTTTACCGGGCGGGACGCCAACAAGGGAGCATGCACCCACCCATGCCGCTGGAAGTATGCCGTCGTGGAGGAAAAAAGGCCGGGCGAATATTTTCCTGTCTATGAGAATGAGCGGGGCACGTATATTTTCAATTCAAAGGATTTGTGCATGATCGAGCATATCCCGGATCTGGTGGAGGCCGGGATTGACAGCTATAAGATCGAGGGGCGTATGAAAACCGCCCTTTATGTGGCGACCGTTGCCCGGACCTACCGGAGGGCGATCGATGATTATCTGAAATCCCCCAGGCAATATCAGGAAAATATGCCCTGGTATCTGGAACAGATCAAAAGCTGTACCTACCGCCAGTTTACGACCGGATTTTTCTACGGAAAACCGTCGGAGGAAACACAGATCTACGACAGCAACACCTACGAGAAGGGGTATACCTATCTGGGGATCGTCGAAGAAAAATGCGGGGAAGAAAATCCTGACGGAAAAGAAGGAAGACAAGCCGGACCTGCAGAGGCGGCCGGCATGTATCGGATCCGGCAGCGGAACAAGTTTTCCGTGGGGGAGATGATCGAGGTTATGAAACCGAATGGCGACAATGTGGAAGTGACGGTGAAACGTCTTGTGGATGAGGAGGGAAATGAGATGGAGTCCTGTCCCCATCCGCAGCAGGTGTTCTATGTTGACCTCGGAGTGGAATTGAAGGAATACGATATTCTTCGCAGGAGAGAAGAGGAGCCTGCAATTGAGCTTGAATGAGTTTTTGTATCCCTATGGGATCTATGGGATTTCCCCTGCCATATTTATCAGGAAATATGCAGCTAAAAATTGCGGTAAAAATCTTTGATGCGGTCCAAGCGGGCAGACATATTGGAAAAAAGCAGATCTGCAATGGTCACCGCCGCCATGGATTCCACTACGACTACGGCACGGGGAACAATGATCGGATCATGCCGCCCTTGAATGCTGATGTCAATTTCCTTAAGCTCCCTGCTTACGGTCTGCTGGGGGGAAGCAATCGAGGGGGTCGGCTTAAAGGCTGCGCGAAATACAAGGGGGGAGCCGTCGCTCATACCGCCCAAGGTTCCGCCGGAGTGGTTCGTTCTTTTCTCCACGGAGCCGTCCGCAGCAATGCCAAAGGCGTCATTGTTGTAAAGACCCGTTGCCTGTGAGGCGGCAAAGCCGTCCCCAATCTCAAAACCCTTTACCGCGCCGATGGAGAGAATGGCTTTCGCGAGATTTGCATCCAGCTTTTCAAATACCGGGTCTCCCAGTCCTACCGGAAGTCCGTTGACAACGCACTCTACAATGCCCCCGGCGGAGTTGCGGTCTGCAAGGCGTTCCGACAGGTATGCCTCCGCCTCCTTTGCGGCGGCGGAATCCGGCATATAAAGGGAATTATTTTGGATTTCTGCCGGATCAAAACGGGAAGGATCGATGCTGACCGGTCCGATCGATTTTGTGTAGGCGAGGAAGGTGATTCCCATTTCCTTCAGCAGCTTAGCGGCAATCGCGCCGCCCGCTACGCGCCCGATGGTCTCCCTTCCGGATGATCGTCCGCCCCCGCGGTAATCCCGGAAACCGTATTTCATATCAAATGGGTAATCCGCATGTCCCGGGCGATAGCAGGAGGCGATCTCGCTGTAATCCCGGGAGCGCTGATCTTTATTCCATACTGCCATGGAGATGGGGGTTCCGGTCGTTTTTCCCTCGAAGACGCCGGATAAGATTTCCACTACGTCATCTTCGTTCCGCTGGGTAGTAAATTTGGACTGTCCCGGCTTCCGGCGGTTTAGATAGATCTGGATGTCCTCCTCGCAAAGGGGAAGACCTGCCGGACAGCCGTCCACCACGACGCCGATCCCCTTTCCGTGGGATTCTCCCCAGGTTGTGATTCTGTATATATTTCCGAATGAAGACCCTGCCATATGCTTATCCTCCTGTAAAAAATGCAGCGTGTTTGCAATCATTATACGGAAACACAAGTTGAATAGTCAAGCAACTTATGCTATATTTTTATTATGTAAAAAAGAGGCAAATAAATGGGGGCAGCAGCATGGAATTTAACGCAGTTTATCATCTGGCAAGTGACAATTATTGTTATCCGCTTAATTCGGAGGAACTGATCATCAATATCAAGACGGGGTATGATGTCAAACAGGTGAACATCATCAAGGGAGATCCCTTTGAAGCGGGAATTTTAGGCGGAAGAGAGAAGTGGAACGGGCAGAAGGAAGCCATTGTTTTTCAAAAGCGTCTGAAAAACCAGATTTGGTGGACAACCACGGTGAAGCCGGAATATAAACGTCTGAAATACTATTTTGAACTGATCACAGAGAATGAAAACTGGTTTTACTTTGAGGACGGGTTTGTCAGCGAGGCGCAGATGAATCTGGAGGGCAGAAGCCGCCAATGCTTTGTGTTTCCGTGGATGAATCAAAGCGATGTGGCGGTAACTCCGCAATGGGTCAATGATACGGTATGGTATCAGATTTTCCCGGATCGTTTCTGCAACGGCGACCATTCCATCGATCCGGAGGATGTTGTTCCGTGGAGAAATAAGGGCAGCGTGAAAAACGAGGAATGCTTTGGCGGGGATTTTGCCGGAATCATCAGCAAGCTGGACTATTTAAAGGAACTCGGGATTTCCGGCATTTATCTTACGCCGATCAACGAGGCTCCCTCCAACCATAAATACGATACGAAGGATTACACGAAGATCGATCCGCGCTTTGGGGATGAGGAGATCTTCCGCCGGCTGGTAACGGAGGCCCATAACCGGGGGATACGCGTAATGCTGGACGGTGTGTTCAACCATTGCGGTTTTTATTTTGCGCCCTGGCAGGATGTACTGCAAAAGGGTCCGGAGTCGGAATATTACGACTGGTTTATGGTCAACGAATGGCCTTTCGACCGAAACGGAAAGGCTTCCCGGAAAAAGCAGCTCTATACCTTCGGCTTTTTTGACGGAATGCCGAAGCTGAATACAAACAATCCGAAGGTGCGAAAATATTTCATAGATATCTGTGCAAACTGGGTTAAGGACTATCAGGTTGACGGCATCCGTCTGGATGTGGCAAATGAAATTTCCCATCGTTTCTGCAAGGAGCTGCGCAGCCGCCTAAAAGAGATCAATCCGGAGATCTACATTCTGGGAGAAATCTGGCATAATGCGCTTCCCTGGCTGCGGGGAGATGAGTTTGACGCGGTCATGAACTATCCGCTGGGGGACAGCATTAAAGATTTCTGGATCGATAAAAGCCTTACCAACGAAGATTTTGAGTATACGATCAACCGCTGCTATACCAGCTATATGCAGCAGACAAACGATGTGCTTTTTAATCTGCTGGATTCCCATGATACCAAGCGCCTGCGCTCCGATGTGAAGAATCTGGACGAATATTTTGCACAGCTTGCGGTGCTGTTTGCGATGCCGGGAAGTCCGTGCATCTATTATGGAACGGAGATAGCCCTGGAGGGCGGCTATGATCCGGACTGCCGCAGATGCATGCCGTGGGAGGATATCGAGGCGGGAAAATATACGGAGCGTACAAGGATCATTTCCCAGCTTATCCACCTGAGAAAGCAGGAGCCTCTGCTTAAGAGCCGGAATTTTCATTTTCCGAACCAGTTCAGCGAATACCCCCGGGTGATCCAGTTTCAGAAGGTGGGCTGGATGGACAATTATGTGGAAGTGATCATCAATTGTTCGGATGAGGATATTGAAGTGCAGAAGGACGGAGAAATTCTGTTGGAGCGCCATTGTATAGACACAACGCTTCTTAAGAACGGAATCCTGATCCGGAAGGTGGACACACGAAAATAGAGGAAGAAGAGAAACAAAAAAATGGCAGAATATAAATTGTTAAAACGGGAGGGAAGAGCAAAAAGGGGAATTTTCCATACGGTTCACGGAGACATCCAGACGCCGGTATTTATGAATGTCGGAACAGTCGGGGCGATAAAAGGAGCCGTTTCCACGGTGGATCTTAAAGAGATCAAGTGTCAGGTGGAACTCTCCAATACCTATCATCTCCATGTTCGGACAGGGGATAAACGGATCAAGCAGATGGGAGGGCTTCACAGGTTTATGGTATGGGACCGCCCGATCCTTACGGATTCCGGCGGATTTCAGGTGTTCTCCCTCGCAGGTCTTCGGAAGATCAAGGAGGAGGGGGTATACTTTCAGTCACATATCGATGGGGCAAAAATATTTATGGGGCCGGAGGAGAGCATGCAGATCCAGTCCAACCTCGGCTCTACGATCGCTATGGCTTTTGATGAATGTGCGCCGGCGCTGGCGGACAGGCAGTATGTGACAGATTCCGTTGAACGCACGACCAGATGGCTTGCCCGCTGCCGGACAGAGATGAAGCGTCTGAACGAACTGCCGGATACGATCAATAAAGAGCAGCAGTTGTTCGGAATCAATCAGGGCGCGGTCTATGAGGATATCCGTATCGATCATGCGAAGAGGATCGCGGAGATGGAATTGGACGGCTATGCCATCGGCGGTCTTGCGGTGGGAGAAACCCAGGAGCAGATGTATCATATTTTAGATGAAACCATCCCCTATCTGCCGGCGGACAAGCCTACCTATCTCATGGGCGTCGGAACTCCTGCAAATATATTGGAGGGCGTGGAGAGGGGCGTTGACTTTTTTGACTGTGTATATCCCAGCCGGAACGGGCGGCATGGGCATGTATATACGAACCAGGGCAAACTCAATCTCTTTAATCAGAAATATGAATTGGATATGCGCCCTATCGAGGAGGGCTGCGGATGTCCGGCATGCCGCACATACAGCCGCGCCTATATCCGCCACCTGTTAAAGGCAAAGGAAATGCTCGGTATGCGTCTGTGCGTACTGCACAATCTTTATTTTTATAACATAATGATGGAAGAAATCCGGGATGCTCTGGATGCGGGAAGATTCCGCTCCTATAAGGAAGAAAAACTTTACAACATGGGACAGATTGTGTAAAATGGCAATAGTAATTTTGAATTAGGAGGAAAAAGAGATGAATTCCATAGTATTAGAGAGTTCTGCCGGAGGCGGAAGTATGATCATGATGGTCGTTTGGCTGGTCATTTTCTTTGTGATCATGTATTTTCTGATGATTCGTCCCCAGAAGAAGGAGCAGAAGAAAAAGGAGCTTATGTTGAGCGAACTTGCAGTGGGGGATACCATCCTTACAACGAGTGGATTTTACGGAACGGTCATTGATCTGTCGGAGGACACGGTCATCGTTGAGTTCGGCAACAATAAGAACTGCCGGATTCCGATGCAGAGAGAGGCAATTTCAGCAGTAGAGAAACCGGAAGAAGCAGTAGAAGAATAGGAGCATTTAAGATCCCCTGCATTTTTGCAGGGGATTAGTGCAATAAACTTTTCTGTTGAAAAAGTGATTCTCTTACTATATTATTATAGAGATAATATAGCATTAGGTGAAAAGAGGGATTGAGATGGAATGTCATATAGGCGTGATTTCCGGGGACGGGATCGGACCGGAGATCGTTGCAGAGGCAAAAAAAGTATTAGATCGGATCGGCAGCAAATATGGTCATGGGTTTCAGTATACGGATATTTTGATGGGAGGCTGCTCCATCGACGCCACGGGAGTGCCGCTTACCGACGAGGCGATCGCCGCAGCAAAGGCAAGCGATGCGGTACTGATGGGATCTATCGGAGGAAACACATCGACCTCTCCGTGGTATCAGCTTCCGCCGGAGCTTCGTCCGGAGGCAGGGCTTTTGAAGCTCCGCAAATCATTGAACCTGTTTGCCAATTTGAGACCGGCATATTTATATGAAGAATTAAAGGCGGCGTGTCCCCTTCGGGATGATATTATCGGAGACGGATTCGATATGATGATCATGCGGGAACTGACCGGGGGATTGTACTTCGGCGCCAGAGAGACAAAGGAGATCGGCGGCGTTGTGACGGCGACCGATACCCTTACATATAATGAGAACGAGATCCGGCGTATCGCAAAGCGCGGCTTTGATATTGCAATGAAGAGAAGAAAAAAGGTCACTTCGGTGGATAAAGCGAATGTTCTTGATTCCTCCAGACTCTGGAGAAAGATCGTGGAGGAGATCGCAAAGGATTACCCAGAGGTCAGCTATGAGCATATGCTGGTGGACAACTGTGCAATGCAGTTAGTGAAGGACCCGAAGCAGTTTGATGTGATTTTGACAGAAAATATGTTTGGAGATATCTTATCGGATGAGGCCAGTATGGTGACCGGATCGATCGGCATGCTTTCCTCCGCCAGCTTAAACGATACGAAATTCGGACTGTATGAGCCCAGCGGCGGCTCGGCTCCGGATATAGCCGGAAAGGGCATTGCAAATCCGATCGCAACAATCTTGAGTGCGGCAATGATGCTCCGCTATACCTTTGATCTGGATAAGGAAGCGGATGCAATTGAGGCGGCGGTCAGACAGGTGCTTGCGGAAGGCTTCCGCACAATCGATATCATGCCGCAGAAGGGCGAGTCCACAGAAGGGATCGCTCAGGTAGGCACCGTGCAGATGGGAGATCTGATTGCGGCCCGCGTGTGATCCGGGAGACGGACGGGAGTAAAAAAGTTCCCGGGAATCGAAAGGCGGAAAAGGCAGACGGCGGTTGAAAACGGCGACCGGCCGCAGGAAGGATACGGAAAGGGAGAAAAATGCAGTTAGTAATTGTAGCGGGAGTTATATTGTTCATTCTTGGATTGATTCGTAAGATAAAGCATTTGATCGGCTTTGGGATCATCCTGGCAGCCGCGGCTTTCGTGCTGAATTATCTGGGAATACTATCGATAGGATTTTAGCAGTAGTAAAAAGGAGTGTAAGAGATGAGAAGTGACAATGCAAGAGCAGGGATGCAGCAGGCGCCGGCGAGAAGCTTGTTCAATGCGCTGGGGTTTACTGCCGAGGAATTGAAAAAACCGATGGTCGGAATCGTAAGCTCGTACAATGAGATCGTTCCGGGGCATATGAATATTGATAAGATCGTTGACGCGGTCAAGCTTGGCGTTGCGGAAGCAGGGGGAGTTCCGGTGGTATTTCCGGCTATTGCAGTATGCGACGGAATTGCAATGGGACAT
>CAYROM010000031.1:0-18563 GCA_964425905.1 uncultured Lachnobacterium sp.
CATACCATTTTGAAACAATCAACTTATTATCCATCGGCGGTTTTTGTATGTATAAAAATAAATCATCAATTACAATTCATTCTGATGGAGATTTATATAAATGTTATTCTTTAGTTGGAAACTCAGCATATGTCTGTGGTAATATAAAAGACGATACTATAGAATTTTTAAAAGGGACCGGTGATTTATGTAATACAGAAGATTGCATATATAAAGAAATTTGCTTTGGTGGATGTCCTTATAATACTTTTGTACAATCAAATAAAATGGCAAAAGATTGTCAATTTCAATATATCGACGAAATAAATAAATATATTTTTATACAAGAAATTAATAAATTTTATGGATGTAATTTGACAGATAATGATATTTCAAACATTGAGATTTTCACAATAAACTAATTATATTAAAATCAAAGATTAATTTTAAGAAACCATGCTAAATGGCAAAAAACTTTGACATCCAAAAAATTGAGGAGGAATAAGCTTGAAAAATTTTGTTAAATTGATCCTATTAAATAAAAAAACTACTTTTGTTCTATATATTTTGGCCAGTCTGTTCTCCGCATGCCTTTTGCTGGTGAATCCTTATGCAACCAAAAACTTTATTGATGAAATTTCTACTGGTCATACCGAGAGATTTATTTACTATGTAATCGTACTATTTTTACTTTTTGTTTTATCGCAGTTATCCGAATTTTTCTCCGATCTTCTAAGGGGAAAATCAGAAAAAGAGGTTTGGGGTAAAATCATTACCACCTCTAGAAATTGTTATTGCATATATGACCCGAGGAAAAAAACAGAGAGCAGGGAAAATGTAAATCAACAGCTGGGACAGTCCTATGAATTAATAAAAGACTTTTCTGCCTATTATCCTGTACAATTGGTAACCAACTTCATCCAGGAAATAGGGATCATATGTATTCTTTTTTTCGTCTCGCCATTAAATGCCGTCCTGGTTTTATTATTCGTTCCCTTTTTTATTCTGATTTCAAACCGCTACGGGGATAAGCTTGCTAAATACGGGGAATTGACAGTTTCTTCCATGGGTAAATGCCGCAATTTTATTTCGGATCTGGTAGAACTGTCCTTTGTGGAACGTTTTCGGAAACATTCTCTGCTAAAACCTATTGAAAATATTCTTACAGAATACAATGAGCATAAAATGAAGCAGGTGAAAGCGGAAGCCATATTTTCAAATTTTCTATCTTACGCCTTTTTGAACTTTATGATCGTACTTTCTCTGGTAATCAGCGGAATTCAGGTTCTAAAGGGACAAATTACGCTCGGAAGTTTATATGCAATTCAATTGTATGTGTCCCGGTTCTGGTCGCCCGTTGAGCTTTTTGTATGTTTCTACAAGGATTTTGCTTCTTCCAAAAATATTATCGCGGAGTTTATAAATTTCTTTTCCAAAGACACTATTGATTACACAGAAAGCCCAATATCATCCATAGAATTAAAGAATTATATTTCACTTGATGCACAAGGAAATTCTTTACATAGACCAGTAAACCATGTATTTATGAGCAATAAAATAAACGTTATTGTGGGAGATAACGGAATCGGCAAGACGAGCCTTGTCTTGTCCATGCTCGGATTAAGCGAACGCCATTCGGGGGAAATAATATTTCCCGATTTTCCCCAAAATAAGAGTTTCGTTTATTCACCGGCAACTCCGCTATATAGTGAATTTTATAATATTCCGGTTGCGCACGGCTCTTCAATGGGACAATTAAAAATTGCTCAGCTGGAAAGAGATTTTACGGAGGACAAATCCGTTTATATATTTGACGAACCTACTAATTTTCTTGATCAGGAGAAAAAGGGATATGTGCGGGAACAATTAGAAAACTTATGCCGTAAAGGAAAGATCGTAATCCTTGTTACACATGACAAAGATATGATACGGGACGAAGATGATTTAATCGTCCTTGAGCCCAAATAAGCTAGCTTACCGTTTCGATTTTTCCCACGGCATCAACCCCGACGACCTCAAGCCCCGAATCACGGCAGGCGATAATGTCTCTGACATTTTCCTCCGTGATCCGCTCTCCCGGCGCAAGAAGCGGAATTCCGGGCGGATAGAGATAAATATAATCGGCGGAAACCCTGCCGGCGGCCTCCGACACAGAAACT
Source organism: uncultured Lachnobacterium sp. (assembly GCA_964425905.1). Classification (GTDB taxonomy): domain Bacteria; phylum Bacillota; class Clostridia; order Lachnospirales; family Lachnospiraceae; genus Roseburia. The sequence continues at coordinate 2,139 of CAYROM010000031.1, forward strand.
TCTTCACTCGCAATGGCTTCCGCCTCGGAAATCCGGTAAACCTGTTCCTGCCGCTTATATATGAGATTTAATCCGTTTGAAAAATTCCTGCCGGCGCTGTTGTTCCCCGGTATCTTTTCGTTCCCTTCACACATTCCAGGCTCTTCATCAATTTCCATAAGCGCTTCCGCCAGCCGCTCAAAGCCTTCCTGCGTATCCATAATGCTGGTCATGGCAAGCGCATAGTCTTTAGACGCCATCTCCATCTGAAGTCCGTAATCCGCAAGCAGCCTGTCATATAATTCTTTTCCCGTCATTTTTGTTCCATTCGTAAAGATCAGGATCTTCGACGGATCAAAGGCATATGCCTCTTCCCTTGAAAAATCGGAGGGTTTTACCACACGAAGGCAAGTTAACGCCTCTGTGCGGGCATAAAAGCGGGAGAGCTTCTCCCAGTATTCCGCAAAAAGAGAGGCTTTCTCTCTGCGCAGAAGACGGATGCATTTCTCCATTCCCGCCATCAGGATATAGGAGGGGGAGCTTGTCTCGAAAACATCTAAATATTTTTCGACAGACCGTTCCGGTACGAGGCTGCTGCCAAGATGGAGTAATGCGGTCTGCGTGTAGGAGGGGAGCGTCTTATGCAGACTTTGAATGACAATATCCGCACCCTTTTCTACCGCGCTTGCCGGAAAATATGGCGACAATCCAAAATGAGCTCCGTGGGCCTCGTCGACGATCAACGGAATCCGGTACGAGTGAACGACCTTTGCAATTGCTTCAATATCCGATACCACGCCGTCATAGGTCGGGGAGGTGATCACGACCGCCGCGTAGGGGCAGACTTGCCCTTCTGCCTGCTGCCCGCTGCCGGTTACAGCTTCCCCTGCGGTGGTATGCATGCCGCCGGACAGCGCCTTTCTTACCTGCTTGGCCGTAATCTGTCCCGCGATCCCGCTTTCTGTAATTTCCGGATACAGATAATCCGCAGACAATTCCCAGAGAGAGAGTGCATGGTATACCGCCTTGTGGCAATTGCGGGCTATCAGAACTCTCTGCCGCCGCCCAACCGCTGCACAGATTGCGGCGAGCAGTCCGCAGGTGCTTCCGTTTACCAGATAAAAACTTCTCTTTGCTCCGTATAGTTCAGCCGCCCGCTTTTCGGCTTCTTTAATGATCCCTGATGCGCTATGCAGATTATCAAAGCCCTCGATCTCCGTTATGTCGATCTGATAGGGATCTACATTGTCCACCCTCCGGCGTTTATGCCCCGGCATATGAAAAGGATAGATATTCGATTTTCCGTAGCTTTTTAACTTTTCATCCAACATCATATTTGATTCCCGTCCCTATTATATCTGCATTCCGTGAGGCGCACCCGAATTCTGTTTGGCACGGCTTATCAGGATAAATACCTTCCGAGCCCCGGCATCCAGTCATCAAAAAAGATTTCATTATTGCAGAGGGCCCGCCAGATCGGTCCGGCAAAGGTAATAAAACGGTCTATCACATTGCTCCAGGGCTCATCGCCCCCGCCCCTGATTTTTAAGTACTGTTCCCAGCGCTTTCTCATGTATACATAATCCCGGTATTTTGCAATCTGCTCAATCCTTTTTTCCTTTACGATTCCCGGCTCATTCCCGGATAACTCCTGAAGTTCCTCCAAAATATGCCTTCCGCTTACCGGCTCGTTTTTCAGGATCTCATTTACTACCGCATATGCCTGCATATCGGAGATCAGCTCCAGCTTTTTCATAATTTCATAAAAATACTGGCTCAACCGGTTCTCAGGCGCATACACCACCAGCTCAATCGGATCTTTATCCTCCATAAAGGGAACCAGACTGCGCCTGTGGGAATACAGATTTTTTCCTGTCATTGGAAAAAAACGTACAGACAACGGAGCCTGCATTTCAAAATAGCTTCCCGTCAGTTTCCATTCATAGTGATCCTCTTTTTTTCTGCACGTGACAGCCCATTGGATATCATCGTCCGCCTTCTCCGGAAACAGTATCTGTGAAAGCGCCTTTAAAAGCTCCCCGGAAAGCTTCTGTCCCGGTACCTGTTTTTCCGCCGGAAGCTTTTTTTGACTTTCCAGATAGTAAAATTCCAGACGCCCCTTATTGCTTTTTACATAGTTTTCTATGCCGATCGCTCCTTCTCCGGCAAGCCACAGCACGTCTTTAAAATCGGACCTATATACTCTGCGCAGAAAATCCTCCAGCAAAAATCCCCACAGCAGATCCGCAAAAGGGATCCCGAGAGCTTCACTTTTTTTCTTTAGATCCTTTGCCGGCATCACTCCAACCTTCATTACAACCACACTCCGATCAGGCTCTGCACTTTTTTCAATACTTTCCGCGCCCTGGCATATTCGAGCAAAAGGGAGAGATCCTTCCCCTCATCCCGGATATATGCCTGGACAGCTGCCTTAAAGGTTTCCCTCTCCATCTTGCTTTCATATTTCAGGCAGTCGCAGATCATGCGCTCCTTGTCGTAAATCTGAAAATGGTTTCCATCTATGTCAATCGTGGATGCGCCGATCCGCAGCGCCTCCGGTTCCGTATAATAGGGTATGACCTTCGGATAATCCATGCGAAAACGTGATTTGGAAGTGTTCTTATCTACCGCAAGTCTCCATCCATAGGGTTTTTCCGAGATATATCCATAGGCGTACAGCGCGCTCTCCATACACAGCAGCGCATCCGGAAAAAGCTTCGCGATCAGCTCCGTCTCCGTAAAGCGGTCGATCCGATCCGTATAATACCCGTTTTTGATGCGAACCAGATCTCCTGTCTCCACATAGTCCAAAACCCTGCGGTAGTCAATTCCCAGGGCATCCAGATTTTCCGTTTTTGCAATTCCTCCCCGGGCATCGATCTCCTGTTTGATCTTGTCCAGAATCTCCTCAGAGGCTCTGCTTTTTTTGTAAGTTGTTACCATTTTTTCCGCTCCATAAAAAATATAGTGGTGTTTATTTACATTTTACCGCCCATTCCTTTTTTCGTCAATATTTTGTCGTTGAAAAAGAAATCTTTTTGTCCTATAATCTTTTCAGGACATCACTTATTGTCGTTTTTGTCTTTACGGAGGATCTATGAACCAATTATCAGCCAATCGAAAAAATCCATCCCGGGAAACCTGTGAGGGCATCATCAAACGCATTCTCATGACCGAGGTTTTACAGCAGGGAACTAATCAGCACTTTCGTACCGCCTCTGATTTTATGAACTATTTTGAATCGCTTTATCCGGCCTCGGATGCCCTGACCAAACAAGTCCAGCGGGCAATCAAGGCCTTGGACATGCCGAAGGATGATCGCGGCTATTTTATCGTAAATAAAACGGCTGCACAACTGGATCAGGAAAAAGAGATTTCCCATCTGTTTGCCCAGGCCCATGTTTCCGTCGACACTATGGAAAATTACGAGACTATTTTTCTTTCTGCGGACGCTCCTATGCGCTCCTATCTAATCTACATGATGGAACAAAGCGAGACTTTTAGGGGAAAATTCCTTACGATTCTGGAAACCTCAAACGGCCTGCTGATCTATACGCAAAATAAGAACCAGCTGGTCATTCTTTTAAATAGTCTGACAAATTAGCCTCATTTTTTGTGTGTCGAAAAAAAGTAATCCGACAAAATTATAGCGGATAATTTTGTCGGATTTTCTTATTTTTGTCTTTTTTCTTGTCTTTTTTGTAAAAAATGATACTTTCTATTTAAACCATCGGTCTTTTCTTCTGCGTCTTCTTTTTCTCCTTCGGATCTCACGGAAACGATTCCTCTGATTCCACCTTGTCAACAGGTTATGACGGATGATGTAAAAATTATCGATCAGCTTTTTTCCGAAAAAGATGAGCGCCGCCAGCGCCGCGATCACAAGAATTACTGCTATGATCATAATGGGCTTTATCTGCACTATCTTTACGTCGGAGGGTTCCTCTTCCGGTTCCCTGTCAAAGGGCGTCTCCTCCGCAGTCACACCGGTCAAAACAATGCTGGCGCTTCCTACATCCCTCCCGGCATACGAATAATGAAGTTCCGCCGTCGAAGCATCCGTTCCCACCGTATCAAGCATAAATTCCGCATCTGAAAATTCTGCAGTCTTCGGAAGAATGATATACGCCTCTTCATTCAGGGCGACAAAGGAACCGTTGTTATTCAGTATCCCGGCATTTTCCATTGCCTCATTCGTGACATTTGTTTCATTCTCGGAAATATTCAGCGCTTGAAAATTGTCGAAACAGTAATCAAACAATGTCCGCGTATCGATATACTGGTATGATGTCCTCTCCTTCATTACCACACAAACCAGCGTAATCCCATCCTTTTCCGCAAAGGTTACCAGCGTATTTCCCGCTGCATCGGTATAGCCTGTCTTCCCTCCGGTGCAATAGTCATATAAATATGCCGCATCCCCCTTCCATGGATAAAGCATTTTATGGTGATTATGGCAGGGATACGAATCCTCATGCTTGTTCGTTGCCGGAATCGTATAGGATGTTGATCCGGTAATGGTACGAAAAGTCTCGTTACGATATGCTTCTGCCGCTATCAACGCCATGTCGTAGGCGCTTGTCCAATGCTCCGTGTCGGGAAGCCCGTTGCAGTTATTGAAATGGGTGTCCGTACAACCGAGCTCCGCCGCTTTTTCGTTCATCAAATCTATGAAGGTACTGTAATCCCCTCCCAGAGATTCCCCCACATGCTCGGCAACAGCATATGCGCATTCGTTTGCCGACTCAAGCATAACCGCATATAGGCATTGCTCCATTGTCAGCTCTTCCAGATAATCTCTTGCGATATGGGAGGTGTCGCCCTCATTTCCGCCGAACACAGCATCATAGGAAAAAACCACCGTCTCATCCAATCCGCAGTTTTCGATCGCCAGCAGCGTGGTCATGATCTTCGTGATACTTGCCGGATAGTTCTGCTCATGACTGTTTTTTTCATACAGAACCGTTCCGGTATTCACCTCCATTACGATCACGCTGGGGGAATCCACATCCGGCATCTCCGGCCAGTACTCCTCCGCATGTAGCTTTACGGGATTTATGATGGATACAACACATACTGCCGCCAATAAAAGAGTTGTAAGTTTATTTTTTAATCGTCTTTTCATGCTTAATTCCTATAATTTTAATTTAAAAATATCATAACATTATCTTCACATGAATTGCAATATATGTTGAAAAGTAGTTCAGATGTTTTCAAACTCTAAAGATTCTACCCGATTTACAAAAGCCGCCCTTCTCTGTCCTCTCCAGGGATCTATGCAGAGGTCGTTTCTCGCATATCCGCTTTTTGAATAGTATTTTCTATATCTGCCGTCACACATTTGCAAAAAAGGCTTCCGCTCCTTAACAAATTTTGTTTCCTTTTTCAAGAGCTCAATTTCAAATTTCCAATCATCATTCAATTCCTCCGGCGCCAGTCCCGTCCAGTACTCAACATAGCCGTTGGCAAGCCATGCCTCATAATTCATTAAAATTTTACCTCCTTTTATCTCCTATTCCGGTTGACTTTTTTGCATATGATACTATAATAATATCCAGATATAATTATTTGGAGAAAATCTATGCAGATTAACGTCAAGCTGCCAACTGAATTTAATGGCTATGCGGATATGCTCCGCCGTCAATATTACGGAAAAGATGCAACCAGAAAGGAATATAGAGATTCTTTTGTCTTTGCACGTGCAATCGATGAGTTTTCATGTGATCCTGCCGTTCTATCGAAACACTTTGATCGCGATAAGGATACCGCCAAAACGCAGAAAATGCTTACGGTGCGCCAAAACACCTATGAAAAGCTTGAAGCCCTGTCAAAAACCTTAGATTGCACCATAGCGGCGGTTTACCGGGCAATTATCTTTTACAGCATTGAAAATCTTAATGTATTAAATAGCGCTCCAATTAACAGCGAAATAGAAATAAAAGCTGCACTTCTGGAAAAGCAATTGCAGGACTGTCAATCTACACTTCAGGATATTTTAAAGTACTTAAGAAATTAGTTGTTTTTTATACGGAGGAAACATATGAGGCTTCGCAATATTCCCGGCGCAGATGAAATCGTATCAGGAAGCGCCTATTGTATACAAAATCCGGAGAATCTAAAGGGAGGCTGGAACGCCTTTCTCGGAAATGACCATCCGATCCATATCGAGGTCGGCATGGGAAAGGGCAGATTCCTTATGGAGCTTGCCGCCCTTCACCCGGAGGTCAACTACATCGGCATTGAACGCTATACCAGCGTCCTTCTGCGCGCAGTCCAGAAAATAGAGGAAGCACCACTTACAAATGTGCATTTTCTCTGCATTGACGCCGCAGCGCTCCCGGACATTTTTTCTAAAGGAGAGGTTGAACAAATCTACCTTAATTTTTCCGATCCTTGGCCAAAGGACCGCCACGCGCGGCGGCGGCTGACCTCCCGCGAATTTCTGTCCCGCTATGATCAAATCCTTGCCGAAGACGGGCGGATCGAATTTAAGACGGACAATCAGAACCTTTTTACTTTTTCCCTTGAAGAAATCGAATCCTCTCCGCTCTGGCATCTGGACGCTTCCACAAGAGATCTGCACAACGACCCGGAAATGAAGGAAGGAAACGTGATGACCGAATACGAGGAGAAATTTTCCTCTCTGGGGAACCCTATCTGCAAGCTGATTGCCTCAAGATAATACATTGTCATGAGTTTAAAAACGGGAGGCGCGGCCGGTTCATGACCTGCACCTCCCGCATATTCTATGAATCCGCCTCTGCAAGCATGCGCCGGATCATCCTGTCCATCCGCCTGCAAGTCTTGGCATACTTATGCATTCTCTGTTCCAACTCTTCGGAAACCTTACTATTTTTCTTGTACCTTATACGGGAATCCAGAGACGCCCATGCATCCATTACGATAGTGCGCAGCTGCAATTCTACCTGAACGCCCTTTTGTTCTCTTTGATCTTTTTCTAACATTACTTCTACCGGAACATTAAGTACAATATGAAAACTTTCATATCCGTTTTTCTTTGGCTTGCGGATATAATCCTTAAACTTTATAATTTCATACCGCTCATCCCTCGCAATCCGGCTGGCAATCCAATAAATTTCTTTTATATCAAAGCATATGACCCGCACTCCCGAGACATCGTGCAGGTGCTTCTCCATATTTTTTACATTCCATGCCAAACCCTTCCGATCCAGTTTCTGCATGATACTTTCCGGGGTTTTCATGCGCGATTCCATATATCGAATAAAGCCTTCTTTCGCCTTTTCCTGATATAAATAATTCAATTCCTTTAAGTATTGTTCAATGTTTTTGCGGGCTTCCTCATGCAGCTTCTGATACTCCGGCGCGTTCCATACTTTCCTAATCTCTGCTTCTCCCTCTTTTTTTCCCATCCGTTGCTCCCCGTTTTTCCAATCATCTCTTATTTTATTTTTTCGCATTTTTCATAATTTTATACGTAATTATTAGTTTATACGCCCCTTGTAAAATTGATATGCCATCTTCAGAAAAATTTTTGTAAAATCTTCTCCCTGCGCCACTCCCTCCTTAGCAGAAAATACAGCAAAGCAGCCGCTATACATTCGTGCGGCTGCTTTTTTTGTAATCATTCCTCCAGATAGGAATTCATAGCTTCCATTTTTTCCTCCGCCTCATAGATCAGGCGGCTGCATTCTTTCAGTTCTTCCCGGAAATCAACTTCCGCGATATCCGGATTCTGGGTCAGCGATTTATACTGGATATCATGCTCCAGACTCGCCCACAGATCCATGGCAAGCGTCCTGATCTGAAGTTCTACCGGAACCATCTGCTTCTTGTTCATAAAATATACGGGAACACGTACCGTCATGTGCAGGCTCCGGTACCCGTTCGGCTTCGGAACCGCTATGTAATCCTTAACCTCCATGATCAAAATGTCATCCTGCGCCATCAAGCGCTCCTGAATAAGATAAACATCCTTAATATACGGACAGATTACGCGGATTCCTGCTATATCAAAGATATTATTGCAGGCGGCGGTAAGTGTCAGATCCAGATCCTTCTTCTGCAGCTTTCCCAAAATACTCTGGGCCGACTTCAGCCTCGTATCGATATGATGGATCGGGCATCGGAGCCTTCGGTATTTGAATTCATCCTGAATGATCTCCAGCCGCGCGGTTGTCGCACTCATTGCCGCGCTGTACATGCGCAGCACCGGATCCATTGTCACGGAAAACTGTTCTGTCATGTCTGCAATCGCCTGCATATTGTCATTGACGAACATTCGGGCAGGCACCAAACCGCTTACCTCGATAGTGCTTTCCTCATAGGTAATCTTTTCGCAGGCTGCTTCTATATTTTTATTCTTTTTCATCCTTTTCTCCGGTTATTTATCATCTCAGGCGATCGCGCATATTTTCACAACCGCCTGATTTTCCTTGACTGGCGCCGCCGGAAACACCCATACGATTTCCTGCTCTTTCCAGTCCATGAAATGATTATACCGAAAAATGATTAACTTGCTGTTAAACTGGAATTAACTTTTTATAAAAGTTTCCATTGTACTATCTATTGTGAGAAACTAAGCTCATAGATGGATAAAGTTACGGTATCGTCGCCATTTAACTGAAGAATATAGATGGAAAGTTTCCGGTCATAGTAATTTCGGAACTGGATATACTGACGGCCGTCCACAAAATCCTCATCTCCTCCAAAGTAGTAGATTGCCTCGTCTGTTGTAAACATATAGCACCCTGATCCATCCTTCTCAACAGGCTGTGTTATTGTCTCAATAAGCTCATACTCCGATAACACCTCATCTAATCCGCCTGCCTGAATCCTTGATTTGTTATCCTCAAGTTTTTCATACATCGCAGTTTCCAAACTTTCAGGATCATCCGAAAGATTATATTCATCATCGCTATTCCAGCCCATGCCTAATCCCTCCAGATATGCGGCAGCTTTTTCGGGATCCGCCCTGCTTTCATCCAGCGGAAGATCAAACAGCAGATTAATTCCCTGGTAATCCGGATTTGACGCAATCTCCCCAGTCTCCTCATCAAAAATAAAATGCTGGTTATCAATAAACGTCTCATCGATAATAGCAAAATAAAGCTGCCGATCAGAAAAATACTCCACATTATCACATTCCACCAAACGATAAATTACGCCATTATCGCTCATATCCGTATATCCGCCGCCCATAGATGCCGCATTGTAATTCCAGGGTTCCAGCCCTTGGATCAGCGGGCTCATGAAAAAATCCAGCTCTGCATATACGTCTTCGCTGGTATCCGGCATCGGCGTTCCGTCCGAATGCTCTATTGCAACAACTGCATAAAAATCATCCGGGTTCACCAAATCCTTTGCCTTTTCGCTCGATGCACTTAAGCGTTCCCCGGAGGTCACACCCATAAGGGTAAAGGAATATCCTCCTGCTTCCTGCGTCTCTCCGATTTCAATGGCGTTTTCTCCCTGAAAGGCTTTGGCGATATCATCATAGCCCATCTCCTCCGCGATCTGATCCGCCTGCTGATACCGAACTACCGCCCCAATGCTGACCGTTACCGCCAATACCGCACATGCCGCTGCTGCTGCCGCGGGTAATTTTTTATTCTTTTTCTTCATAGGTTTATTCTCCTTCCACTGACAAAGAACTTTCCGATTCAACAACTCATCCGGTTCCTCTACTGGTGTTAGGGCACTTTTCAACAAATGATCTATTTCGCGATCAAAACCTGTATTTGATTTTTCCTGTTTCATATTGCATTTTCCTCCAATCGATCTCTTAGTATAGACCGGGCCCTGTGAAGCCGGCTTTTCACAGTTCCCTTGGGAATATGTAACAGTTTGGAAATCTCATCCACCGATTGCTCCATTGCATAATACAGATAGACCACGTTTCTTAGTTTTTCATCCAACCGGTCCACCTCCGCCCGCACCCGTTTTCGCAGTTCTTCCTTTAACACCTGCTCTTCCGGCGTCAGCGCCGTGTCAGGAAATTCAAAGTCCTCATCCTCCACGCACTCCCGGATCGGTGCAATCCTCATTCGCCTTGACAGCTTCTTCTTTTGATTCCGGTAATGCCCTATGGCAATGCCGATTAAAAAGTTTTTCGAAGTTTCCGTTCCCGACAGTCTGTTGCAGCTTTCCATTGCGCGAAGCATGGTTTCCTGATACAGTTCATCCGCATCCATGATTGAATTTCCGGTAAGATACCTGCAAAAGGAATAAATATCTTTTCCATAATTTGTAATTAAGTTTTCAAATTCTTCCTTCGTCATGTACCCACCTAAGCTGTTTTCCCTGTTTTTTGCCCTACACATATATATTGTCGCAAAAGAAAAAACGGTTCACAAAAGCACCTGCATATATTCTCATAGCAGGTGCCGAATCTTCTTAAAAGCCAATATACTTTTTCAACCTTTTCTATTTTTCCGCTAACACGATCCGTATCCTTGTGCCCAGCGCCGTTCTGGATAAAATCTCAAAATGTCCCTTGTGCTTATCCACGATCCACTTGGCAATGGAAAGTCCAAGACCTGTCCCCTCGTAGCTTCTGGCATCATCCGCCCGGTAAAACCGCTCAAACATATGCTCCACATCTGTCTGTGCCATCCCGATTCCGGTATCCTGAACCTGCAGATACGGGCAGCCGTTTTCTTCTCTTCCATAGCTTAAAAGGATCTCATCATGCTCCCTGGTATATTTTGCGGCATTGTCGACCAGAATGCGCACCGCCTGTTTTAACAACGTGGCATCCGCTTGTATAAGGACGTTTTCCTCCGGGCGCAGCAATCGATAGGGGTGCTGTTCATCCACCATCAGGGACTCCTCATAAATTTCCTGCATCAGTTCCTCCAGAGAAACCTGCTCCAAATTCAGTACGGTCTTACCGCTATCCCCTCTTGCCAAAAAAAGCAGCTGTTCCACAAGTATCTTCATATGCTCCGACTCATGGAGGATCGCGGCGATCGACTCATCAAGCACTTTTTCGTCCTCCCTGCCCCAACGCGCAAGCATATTCCCGTAGCCCTCAATGACCGCAATGGGCGTGCGCAGCTCATGAGAAGCATCATTGACAAAACGGGACTGCTGCCGGTAGCTTTCCCTCATCCGAAGCAGCAGATTATTCATTGCCGTCTCAATTCCCAAAAGATCCGCGTCTCCAAAAGACAGCGTTTCCATCTCCTCCGGCTGAATATGCGTGATGGCATCCTCGATCCTCTGATATTTATCCTCCCCAAAGGTCAGACGGTTTAACTCCTCCGCCTTCAATGCAAGCTCATTGATCGGCTGGAGTATGCTGCGGATTTTGTTTGTTTCCTCTTTGCCGCTGAAAATAATATCCAACAACTGTATGACCACAAAATAGGCCATGATGATTAAAATGGTCCGAACCTCCGGAAAAACGAAAAATGCGATTAGTTCGTTTCCATCTGTATCCGCCACATGATAAACGATGCTCTCCAGCGTTTTTTCCCATGTAAACCAACGGTTATTATTCCATAGGATTTTGCCCAGCTCCCAATACTCTCTTGTAAAAAGCAATCCTCCGAACATGAACAGAAGACATGCTGTATCTGCCGCAACGCAGCAGGCAATTTTTTCCCGGACGACAAGCCCGTGAAGCTTCCGGGTAATGGAAGTCATGCGCCGTATTCCGTCATTACTGTTTCCCATCTGTTCCGCCATGACGTTTTTCTCCCAAAATCTATCCTTATTTTTCCTCTGATTCCGTTACCGGAAAATTTCTTGCTCACTCCGTCGATTTTATTACGTAGCCTACGCTGCGCACGGTTTCGATCATTTTCACCTCATATACTTCATCGATCTTGGCCCGCAGATAGCGGATGTATACATCCACAATGTTGGTCTCCCCCACATAATCATATCCGCATACCCTTTCCAAAAGTACATCTCTGGAAAGCACAATATCCTGATTCTCCAGCAGAAACTTCAACATCTGAAATTCGCGGTTAGTCAAAATGATCTCATGGCCGTCATAGGCGACCCTATGCCGCCGTTCATCCAATGTCAGCTTTCCCCAGCGATGAATCCCGTCCTCCGTAGCTGACTGCTGCTCTCCGATTCCGCAGCCTTTGAAATTCCCGGCAGCGCCTTTTTCGCCAGTATTCCCGCCGGAATCCCCGGATTTAGTACTATTTTCCCCTTCCTGTGATCCTATGGCAGCATTATGCAGCTTCAGCGCAACCCGGATCCTCGCGAGCAATTCTTCGATTGCAAAGGGCTTTGTAATATAATCTACCGCACCTGCATCCAGACCTGCTACCTTATCCATAACCGCGTCCCGGGCTGTCAGCAATATTACGGGAGTCGGATTATCCTGCTGCAGCCGCCGGAGCACCTCAAGTCCATTGAGCCCCGGCAGCATGATATCCAGCAGAATCAGGTCATACTGTGTATGTACCGCCTTCTCCAGCGCATCCCTTCCGTTAAAAGCTTTGCTGACGCTATAACCCTCGTGCTGCAGTTCCAGTTCCACAAACCGCGCCAGCTTTTCTTCATCCTCAACGATCAAAATGTGCGCTCCCATACTTTATCCTCTTTTCCACATTTTTTCGCGTATCCGCCGGCATTCGCCCGCAAACACAACGCAGCCTCTTACAGCTTATCAAACTCATCTTTTACTTTGTCAGCCATAGCGCTGGCTTTTTCCATCGCTTTATTTGCGCCCTCAAGATCATCCTTTCCTGAAAAAGAATAATGGCAATCCAAAAACAGCGCAATGATCATAAGAGGAACCACAATCTCCCATAAAATGATCAAGATCAAAACAAACACCCATACAGGTACTTTAAAGATCAACTCGTCTTTCCGTTTTATGCAAAAGTAGTTATCCTTCCCTTTCTGCCAAAGGATCTCCAGCAGATGGCCAAGTTTCGTGAAAAAGCCCCTCGCCGAGTCTGTCTTCTGCTCCTCCACCTTTTCCCTAACGGAAGCATATTGCATCTGTTCCTCATAGCTGGTGGAATGTACGGACTGCTCCGGCTCCTTTACCTTCCCCTGCTTTTCCAGATAGACCATCGCATCCAGCAAATCCCAGCTGTTTTCCTCCAATGCGGCTTTTGCCTCCTCGTAGGTCACATCCGCGCGTTGTCTTAACTTTTCAACCTTTTCCAATTCATCCATTTTATTCACCCTTGCCTTTCTTCTTTTGATAAGACCACTTTAACAGTCAAAAATTAATTGGTCTTTGAAGAAAGATTAAAATTGGATTAAAAGCTACTTATTAAACATATCACATCTGACCCGTCTTTACTATTGCAATTTAAAAGGGCTATCTGACCAAGTTCTCAGATAGCCCTTTTAATGAATAATCGAAAGTTTCACTTAATAACCTCCTGTTCCGATATTTTGTTGTGTGTCCTCTTTGGACCTCTTCCCTTCATCAAAACTCCTCTTTCGTTACATCTATATGAACTCTTGTAAGAGATTTCGGAATTCTAATGATAACTTATTATCCCAATGGACTGTTCCTCCTTTTTATGTTCCTTTTCTTTGATATTATTGTATTACTCATTTTGCAGTTTGTCAACTATTTTTTTATAATTTAATTTCATCTTTTATGTTATCTGATTATTTGTCAAGCCTGCCGCCTTTTGAAAGTTTTTTATAACATGAAAAGCCGCCTTCGGGCGGTTTTTTCTTAGGATTCGATTTTTTGTAAATTGTACTATAATAAAAAAACCCTCAACGAAAATAATCTTTCGTCAAGGATCCTTTTAGCGTTTTATCTATTGTTAAGCTAAAATATAATTGAGTGCACCACCAGGGGCTCGAACCCTGCACACCCTGATTAAGAGTCAGGTGCTCTACCAAATGAGCTAGTGGTGCATTTATTAAATTTACGTCTTTTCCAAACGCAAAATTTATTATATAGTATAGTTAGAATAATTGCAACTATTTTTTTTAAAATTTTTATCTTTTAGGAGGATCTTATATGACGGTACAGGAACGTTTATTAAAATATGTATCCTACTGGACTACCTCAGATGAAAACAATGCAGAAATTCCGAGCAGTCAACGGGAATTTTCCCTTGCGCGCGAATTAGAAAAAGAATTAAAGGAACTTGGACTAAAGAAGGTCATTCTCACAGATCATTGTTATGTTTATGGTTTTCTGCCGGCAACCTTCGGCATGGAGGATAAAAAGGCAATCGGGCTGATTGCCCATATGGATACTGCACCGGATTTTTCCGGCCAAAACGTAAAACCCCAGATCATTTCAAATTATGATGGAAACGACATTTTATTAAAGGGAAGCAACACTTACCTTAAAGTTTCCGATTTTCCCTCCCTATCTGCGCAAAAGGGAAGAACCCTGATCACTACGGACGGCACGACCCTTCTGGGAGCGGATGATAAGGCCGGCATTGCGGAAATTATGACCACCCTGGAGGAAATAATCACAAGCAAACTTCCCCACGGGGATATCTGGATCGGTTTTACTCCCGATGAAGAAGTTCAAGCCGGCGCAGATCTTTTTGATCTGGAATATTTCAAGGCAGATTATGCCTACACCGTCGACGGCGATTATGAGGGGGAGATTGCCTACGAAAATTTTAACGCGGCAAGCGCCAAATTTACTATCACAGGCGTCAATGTCCATCCCGGCGAGGCAAAAGATATTATGATAAATGCTGCCCTTATTGCCAGCGAGATTGCCGCCTCCCTGCCTGAGAAGGAGACACCGTCACATACAAAAAACCGCGAGGGCTTTTATCACCTAACGGAAATGTCCGGTGACGTAGCTTCTGCAAGGCTTTCCTATATCGTTCGCGACCATGACAAAAATATTTTCGAATCCCGCTTGAACCGTCTGCGCACGATCGAGGTTGAAATGAATCAGAAATATGGCTCAGGCACAGTAGTTCTGGATATCAAATATTCATATGAAAATATGCTTTCTGTTATTGAACCGCAAATGTATATTGTGGATCTTGCCAAAAAAGCCATCGCAGCCGCAGGACTTAAGCCGGTTTCCCGCCCGATCCGGGGAGGAACTGACGGAGCCCGCCTGTCCTTTATGGGACTGCCCTGTCCGAACCTTGGAACCGGCGGATACGCTTTTCACGGTCCTTATGAGCATATCACGGTTGAGGGAATGGAAAGCGTTGTAAAAATCCTCTGTGAGATTATCGCCAATCCTGTGGATCGGTAGCACATTCAAAAAGGAGTTTCGGTTCCGCTTTTCATTCAATCCAAATATTGTTCCAAACCTGACCGAATTCCTTCTGCCAGTTCTTCCGCCAGCTTGTCCTGATAGGCATCGCTGGTCAGATTTTTTCTTTCCTGATCATTGGAGAGATACCCAATCTCGATCAGCACGGCGGGAGACGATGTATTTCTTAACACATAAAAATCTCCTGACCTTGTGTCCCTTACGGTTATCGTTCCGCTTTCTTCTATGGAATCAAAAATTGCATCCGCATATTGTTTTCCCTCTACGCCATCCTGATAATAATAACACTCCAACCCTCGAATCGCGCTATCGTCCTCATAGAAATTACAATGTATACTTACGAACAAATCGGCGTCTGCCTGATTTGCAACCTCCGCCCTCCCCGAAAGAGTGATAAACTCGTCGCTATCTCTGGTAAGAATCACTTGTACACCCTTTTCCTGAAGCAGCGCCTTTACCTTAAGTACAACGGAAAGGTTAATATCCTTTTCCAGTATATCACCATAAGCCGTCCCGTTATCCTTTCCGCCATGTCCGGCGTCCAGAACAACAACCGCCGCATTACTCGTATCCTCATCCAACAACGTTTGCTCTGCATTTGCCTGCACGGTTTTAGATTTTCCGGTAATCAGATCATGTATATAAATACAGCCGCAGATCATAAAAACGATCATGATTGAAAAAATAAAAAAAAGACTGATTCTCATAACATAAGCAACTATGATCTTCTTTTTCCTCTTAAGCTTTTTTCTCTGAATGTGATCCATGTTTATCTCCGTCCTGCTTTCGCCTTCTCCAGAAAATAAATCGTTTATCTACTCTATCATATTACCTCTTTTACACATTAAAAACTTTACATTTTTTCTTAATTTTTGTTTAATTTCCAACTTAAGCAAAAAATGCGCCATAGGCTTTTATTTTATAGGAAATCTGTACACTTTAGCGCAACAAGATATTTGCTATGATATAAATAAAACCGCCGCTCTGTCTGAGTGACGGTTTTGATGTATCGTATCATCAAAGTTTAATAGCACAAATTATTTTCCTATCAGCCCATCGCTGCAAACAGCGCCGCAATATCATCCGGGCTCATAACCTTGTTCGGATCGGATGTATCCGGCATCGGCGGCTTCTTCTCCACGGTTTCCTCTGCCTTCGGCATTGGTTCCGGCTCCGCCTTTTCGGCGGGTTCCTCTGCCATACTTGCCAGCAGCGCCGCAATATCATCCGGGCTCATAACCTTGTTCGGATCGGATGTATCCGGC
>CAYROM010000031.1:18663-28766 GCA_964425905.1 uncultured Lachnobacterium sp.
ATCGGCGGCTTCTCCTCCGCGATTTCCTCCGGCTTCCCTGCCGGCTCCGGTTCTCTGACAGCCTCCGCCCCGGCTTCCGGCACTATATTCGCTGCCGGTTTTGGCTCTGCGGCAGTCTCCTTGACAACCATGTCCTGCGTAAACGCATTGTTCAGGCGCATTTCCATATCCTTAAGACCTGTGATAAGCTCCTGCTGGTTTGCCAGTAATTGCTGTATCGAAGACTCCCCGGCGCTTTCAGCAGAGTCAGAAGTTTGAACATCGCTGTTCTCCACCAGGCTTTCCAGATGCTTGATACTCTCGATAACCTGATCGTTTGAATTAATAATCGCTTCCGCATTCTCCCGGCTGCGGTTTATTACAACCTTTCCAATGCCCTTCTGCGTCCCGATGAGTTCCTCCGTAGGCACCTTGGTCCCCTTCTCGATAAGATCCAGTTTTTCCCCGATCTCTTCAAAATACTTTTTCGTCATCAGATAAGAGGCTTTCTCAGACTTAAGGATACTCGCGTATTGTTCTTCCTGCCTCTCCTGTTTTTTTGCAGACTCGGCTAATATTCCGCTGATCAATATGTACAGGCATAACAGAAACACTACTCCAAGCAGTCCAATCACAATAAACTGCTGTGATAAATTGATCATCGCATAAAGCTCAGCTATGAAAACCACCGCGAAAAGCATGGATGAAAATATAATCCGCAGCTTTGCGCTATCCCTCTTTTTTTCCGGCATAGATGGATTCTCCTTTCTCCATGTGCACCTAAAAACATTTTTTTCAGCAAATCCCCTTTGTAGTATCACGCGCTTCGCACTTGATAGCCTTCAGCTTAATAACCCTATGCGCACTTCGGCGCGATATAATCTCTGACGAGATTATACCATAACTTACCCGGTTTTGCAATGAACGCAGTATGAGCTATTTTAATCTCTCAAAGAGAACCGTCAGTATAATTGCTGCCCCAAGATAAAGGATTGCAGGGATAAGGAATATTTTTATCAGCCGCCCTTCTCTCTGCGTCTCCCTTTTCTTTTGCACATAATCATAGTAACTGTTCAATTGCCGGGAATCATCCCCCCGCATTTTTGACAATTTCACACGAAATGTATATCCAAGATACTGTATCGCGCGGAATCCGTCGAATCTTGCAATCAACAGCAGCAACCCAAAGGCTCCCCAAAGCGCTGCCGCCGCAAGACAGCCGTTTGACCAGGAGAGCAGCGCTCCCTGCATACTGTCCTCCTGAAAAGACACCTGCCACAGAGAAACAGTCACGGCAAGAGTGCTGCAAAGAAGGAAAGAGATCAAGACTCCATAACGTCTTTTTTTCCTTTTACTCATCCGCCAACTCCTTTTGATAGCTTTGGAATTCCTTCATACTGCAGCTGACAAAATGCCCCGGAGATACCTCCCGCAGTTCCGGCTCTTCCCCATTGTAATCGTGATCTAGTACCGGATTATATTTTACACGCTTTCGGCGCTTCTCATAGTTTGGATCCGGCAGGGGAATAGCGGAAAGCAGGCTCTTCGTATACGGGTGCAGCGGATGTTTAAACAGCTCATCCGAATCGGCAAGCTCCACCATCTTTCCAAAATACATAACCCCTATGCGGTCAGAAAAATACTTGACCACGGATAAGTCATGGGCGATAAACAAAATCGTCAGCCCCATCTTTTCCCTCAAATCATTTAAGAGATTAATTACCTGTGCCTGTATGGATACATCCAATGCGGAAATCGGTTCATCCGCGATGATCAGATCCGGATTCATGATCAGAGCCCTTGCTATCCCGATACGCTGGCGCTGTCCTCCGGAAAATTCATGGGGATACCGGGTGGCATGTTCCTCGACCAGACCGACGGTCTCCAGCATTTTATTGACTTGCTCCCGTATATATTTTTTATCCTTGACTCCCCGGATAACCAATCCTTCGGATATGATCTCGCTAACCGTCATACGGGGATCAAGAGAAGCCACCGGATCCTGATATATCATCTGTATCTGCGTCACAATACTTCCAATCTCAAGCTCCTTGAGCTCTCCTTTAAGCTGTTCCTGAAACTCCGCTTCCCGCTCCGGCTCTTCAGCCGCTTTCTTTGCATATTCCTCTCTTAATTCTTTCTCTCTGCGAAGGCGGTACTTTTTGTTACAGTTTTTGTGGTCATCCTTTGCCTTCTCGATTTCAAGCTTCTGACCGGCAATAAATTCCCTCAGTTCCTGCTTTAAAGCGCTTATTTCCTCCGCAGAGGCGCCCTTTTCCTTTAGCTTTGCAAGCTCCCTTTTTGTTTCCTCTTTTTTCTCTTTTATTGCATCCTCGTACTGTCTGGTTCCGGCACAGATCCGCTGGCCCTTAAACCAGACATTTCCGCTCGTGCAATTGTAAAGCTTGATAATAGAACGTCCTGTGGTTGTCTTACCGCAGCCGGACTCGCCCACCAGACCGAATACTTCCCCTTTACGAATCTCAAAGCTGACGTCATCCACAGCTTTAAAGTCATTTTTTCCAAAATACTGCTTTAAATGCTCAACCTTCAGAAGAACCTCTGCATTATTATCCTTCATTTTCCAATGCCTCCTCTTCCAGTTTTTTCATTCTTGCAATCCTCTCCGTGACAATGCTCGGAATCTCAACCTTCGGAGCCTTCGGATGAAGCAGCCATGTTGCAGCCCAATGCGTATCGGACAATTCAAACCGGGGCGGCTCCTTTTCAAAATCAATCGCCATTGCATATTTATTTCTTGCCGCAAAGGCGTCACCCTTCGGCGGATAGATCATATTCGGCGGCGTGCCGGGAATTGCTTCCAGCCGTTCAGAGGTATCCAGATCCGGCATGGAGGACAAAAGCGCCCAGGTATACGGATGCGCCGGCTCATAAAAAATGTCTTCTGCCATTCCGTATTCTACCAGCTTACCCGCATACATAACCCCCACCTTATCTGCCATATTTGCCACAACACCCAGGTCATGTGTAATAAAAATAACCGTGAGATTGTGCCTTTTTTTCAGATTATTTATCAGTTCCAAAATCTGGGACTGGATCGTTACGTCAAGGGCTGTTGTAGGCTCGTCGCAGATCAGAATGTCCGGATTTGCAGCAATCGCTATGCCGATAACGATACGCTGGCGCATACCGCCTGAAAATTCAAATGGATATTGCTCAAAACGTTTGCGGGGTTCGGTAATTCCAACTTCCTCCATGATACGGATCGCATTGTCGTAGGCATACTGCTTGGACACCTTACGAACCATGGCATCCCCATGCTCTTCCAGCCACGCCAGCATATGGGAGGTTTCCGCCTTGAGCCATTCCTCCGTAATTTCATCTCCGGAATAATCTTCCAGAAGCTTTTTCATAGCCCTCAGCATCGTCTCCCTTGTCAGGTTCAGATTTACAAGTGTAGGTGGTATCACCTTCGGAACATCGCTTCGCCGTTTCCGTCTGCGTTCATACCTTTCCGTGTCCCGTTTAATCCGGCGCTCCTCTTTTCTGTTGCCCGGCACTCCTGCTTCGTAGCGGCAAATAGAATGCTTCATAGTGCTGGCAAAAGTTGTCGCAGAAGCTATTTTTGTAACATTCAGCGGGTTGATTGATTCGTTTACCGCTTTGTTCATTTCATGGACAGCTTTTTTACAGGCCTTTACATCGATTTTCTCCTGCTCAAAAAGAAAAAGATACTGTTCCGTCAGCTTCCGGGCAGCCTGACGCTTTTCCTTAAACAACTCGTTACTGTGGTCAAGCGCGCGGAATACGGCGCTATTAATTTCCTCATAGGTATTCTGCCATGCTTCGCTGTGCAGTCTCTCATTCCAGTCTGCCATATCATCCGCATTCTTTTCCGGAACCCGTCCCACCGACTCCGCATAGGCAAGGGCCAGATAGTCTATCTCTTCTCTTTCCACCGACTTGATAAGCAGTTCCTTTATCTCTGCTGCCGTCCCCGGCAGTCCTCCCGCAAGCTTTTTCAGCTGACCTTCATTCGGCAGCAGCAGCGGGTTTTCCGCCTTTGCCAGACGTTCCGTAAGATATCCCTGTTCCTCCTTGATCAGCTCCTCGTCCCCTTTGCGGACAGCCACCAGCATCTGGTCGCAGGAAAACATTGCCGCCTCCGCGTACTCTTTTGCCCGACCATATGCGGTTCGGTGGGCGCAGGCCGCCGGTATCAGCTCGGAAAGTTCCTTTGTAACCTTTAAAACTGTTGTTTCCTCTATTCCCGCAGCGCCCATTGCCTTTTTCAGCGCACCTATTTTCTCCTGAAACATTTTTCTGCTTCTTTTTCGGTTTATTTTTCCGTTTACAAGAGCAGCTTCTGTCATCTGCTTTCCGATGCGCATAATGGGATCGAGGCTGGACAGAGGATCCTGATAGATCATGGAGATACGGTTTCCCCTCAGCTCGTCAAATTCATTCTGCGTCAGCTTTAACAGATCCCGTCCTTCGTATATGATCTCTCCGTTTTCTACAATACTGTTCCGGCTTAATATCCCGAGAATTGCTTTCGCGGTAACAGATTTTCCCGATCCGGATTCTCCTACAATGGCAAGAGTCTCACCCTTCTCCATTGTAAAGTCAATTCCCCGGACTGCTTTCAATGTACCATTCTGCGTCCTGAAAGAAATCTGCAGGTCACGTACTTCCAATTTCTGATTCATCTTTCATCTGCCTCCTTACTCATCTGCGCCGCGCAGCACCGGGTTAAATGCGTCCCTTAAGCCGTTTCCAAAAATATTAAAGCAGATCAGCAAAATAGAGATAAATGCCGCCGGGAAAAATATACAATGCGGATAGGTCGACATGGTTCCCTGTCCGTTGCTAAGCATCGTTCCTACGCTGGTGATTGCTGTTGACTGCAGATTTACGATGCCAAGATACGTCATGTTTGCTTCGGAGAAGATGACACCCGGAATACTTAACACGGACGCCGTGATAATGAAGCCAACCGCATTCGGCAAAATGTGCCGGAATATAATCCGGTTGTCCTTCGCTCCCAGAGTTCGCGCAGCCAGAATGTATTCCTGTCCCTTAAATCGGTAAAACTGCGCCCGCACCGTAGCGGAGGTTGCAATCCACTCGAAGAAGATAAAACAGAAAAACAGCGTTATCACCGGCCCGACCTTTTCTGCAAAGTAAATCTGAAACAGCGCCATGAATACCGCCGTAGGCACCTGCCAGATAATATCTTTGATACGTTCCACGATGAGATCGAACCAGCCGCCATAGTACCCTTCCAATGCGCCCACGATGATACCGATCACCAGAGAAATTCCCGCAACAAATATACTCAGCGCCAATGAAAGCCTTGCTCCAAGCGCCATTCGAACCAGTATATCATACCCAAAGGTATCCGCCCCAAACAAGAAGGATGCGGACTGACCATTTAAATAATAATACCATGAGGAGTATAAAACCCTGCACGAGTATTGACTTCCTCCTGATTTTGTCACATAGTAGACTTCATTGCCGTTCTCATCCCGCAGAAAAATATCCTGCAGGTTTCCGTCCGCATCGCGCTCCGCTACTCCCTTACTGTCGGTAAGGAACCAGCCGTTTGCATCGCTGTTATATGCCTGTACATTGATCAGAGAGGAATCGATAACCGGATAAAACAACTGGATTCCTGTCTCTTCCTCATATGCCAGAGCAGCATCATATTCGCTCTGGGTCAGCAGTACATTGATATATCCGACTTTCGCATAAGAATCCAGCCGTATATCATAGTTGATCGTTGTTCGCCCGGCATCAATGGTCGCCTCATATACATCGTAAACCGCAACGACAGCCCCGGGGATTGCACTATAATAATCATAGCCCTGCTGGTTCAATGTCTTTTTTGCACATCCATCCCAGAACTTGATCCCAAGATCAACAAAAAGCTGATTTCGGGGGAGAGCATAGGCATAATAGCTGTCATACTCATCTGTCCCGTAGGATGAAAAAATCGGTACAAAAATTGCATAGATGATCAATAGCAGAATGATGATTCCGCAGACTACACTACCTCTGTTTCGGCAAAAACGATTTAAGGCATCTCTAAAGTAGCCTACCGGCTTTGTTTCCAGTTTTTTATCCTTAAGACGCTCATTCTCCTGCACAAAACGAAACTCCTGCTCGTCAATACCCATATAAGGGTCAAACTGTTCCGGTTTATAACTCATTATCCTTACCTCCTCCCATACGGATCCTCGGATCAATAAATCCATAGCTTAGATCAAACAGAAGCCCGGCCACAAGACCGATTGCTATATAAAACATGCTGATTGCCATGAATACCGAATAATCACGGTTTGTAATGGAAAGCAGATAGGTTTTTCCAATACCCGGAACCGCAAAAATCTGTTCAATGATCATTGAACCGGAGATGACATAGATAACATCGGACATAAAAGTCGGAAGCAGCGGCACCATTGAATTGCGCAGCGCATGGCGTATCGTCGCCTGTTTGTAACTCAGCCCTTTAGTTCGCGCCAAAAACATGTAGTCACTTGTAAGAGTCTCCGTCAGCTCCGCCCTCACAAGACGCATGTCCCCTGCAATGGTTCCAAAACTCATCGCCAGAACAGGCATTACCGCAGATTTGAGCATGGACAGCGTGAAGAAATTGCTTCCCCCCTCTATGACAAGAGGAAACCATCCAAGTTTAAATCCAAAAAAATATTGAAGCAGGAAAGCATAAACAAAAGCAGGAACGGATATGAAAATCATAATAAACACATTGATCAGCTGATCCTGCCATTTATTCTTGAAAATTGCCGCAAGAATTCCAAAGATTACTCCGAGAGGAATAGAAAAGACAATGGATATCACATTAATATAAATCGTATAGGGCAACTTTTCGACCAGGTATTCCGTCACATCCTGAAGATAGGAACCGACCGTAGTACAAAAACCCCAGTTCCACTCTGTAAATACATTTTTCAAAAATATGCCGTATTGCACTAAGATGGGTTCATTATAACCCCAGGCCTCCCTCATATCCTTGACGGCCTTGTCGTATCCACCCATGACAACATTCACCTGATTAGGCAGTAGACGAATCAGGATAAACAGCATTGTCATGATGATAAACCCGCTGACAATCATCAGGGCAAAACGTTTTATTATATATTTCGCCATAAAGTCACCTCTTTTAGTATAAATTATCAAGGGCAACGGCCGTTTTCCGCCCTTGCCCTGATGATTTGAAAAAAATTATTTTAATAGGTCAGCTGATAATTCTTGCTCGCACAGTATTCTTCCCACTCTGCGTCATCCATTGTGTAGGTTATCTGAGAAAGACCTCCGTATTGAACAAGACAATTAATATACTCCTCCGAGCCAAGTACGATCCTTTGGGAATACAAACTCGCATAAGTCATGGAAGAAAGCGGAATGATACCATAATATTCAAGGATCTGTCTTTCAATTCCTGCCAAAATCGTATTGCGGGTATCCATATCTGCGGTTGCATAGGTGGTTTCATGGAGCGCATCGTACCAGTCTGCTGCACTCATAGTAATATCCTCACCGTCAATATTGATTGTCATCATCTGAGAATTAACATCATATCCATAGGTCAGGTTGTAATCCTCCGTACAGTAGCAGAGCATCATCCAATAAGGATCTGTTTCAGCGCCGCCCCAGGAATTAAGGATCATATCACACATGCCTGCCCTCATGTTTGCTATATCGTTCTCATCCGTAACCATATTTATCGTAACCTTGCCTTCAAGATCCGTTCCCTTGCAGGCAGCCTGAATAGAACTCATAAAGAAATCCGACTGGCTCTGATATGTAGTTTCGGAGCTATAGGAGTGATAATCGATCTGCACCGTATCCGTCTCGCTCATCAATCCCTGCTCGATCGCCTGATCATATGCACTCTGGAACAGAGCGGAAGCAGCTTCCAGATCATAACCTGTGATCTCATCTACACTATCCATTCCATAAAGGTCGCACAGAGCCTGTTCTGCCTGTTCTGTATTGCGATAAACGATACCGCTGTCTAAGGAGCAGAGGTAAACGTCATTCAACAAACCGTAAGACGGTGCATATCCGTACATATACTGAGAATAATCCTGTCGGTTCAAACATAAACTGATCGCCTTACGGAAATCTAAGATAGATAAAATGGAATGATTGACACCATTTCCGTCCTCTTCCTTCAGCGTCTCCAGATCTGTGTTGAAAAACAGGTAAAACACAAAGGTATCCGGTGTGTAATAAATGTAATCGCTATTTGCATAGGTGGTGATCTGATCCGCAGTCAATCTTACCTCCGACATCTTGCCCTGCAGGAACAGGGAGAATATCGTAGAACTATCATCTATTTTCTGAAGATCGATATCCGTTGTCTGATACTTGTCTGCATAGTATTCGCCTTCGTTATAGCCGTACCAGTTTTCATTCTTGGTCAGAACCATTTCTTTATCTGCCTGATAGGAAGCAATGCTGTATGGGCCATAGGACATATAAGCCTCCTTACTTGTTCCGTAGGTAGACTTTATAAGACCTCCGGTATCCTTCTTATATGCCTCATACAAATCCTCTTTCACCAGATACATAACAACATTGAGGATAAATTCCGTCTGGGAAATCTCTTTTGTCATCACAAAGGTGAGAGAATAATCATCATTTTTTATGATTCCCACCGAATCAAAATCAGCCGCTTCACTCTGCTTATATACAAAGCAGTATGCGGAAAAATCATCTCCCCAAGAATCCGCGATCACGCTTTCCACACAGGCTCTTACCTCGTCGGTCAAAGGAACATAACCATCCTCATTTACAAGGCTGCTCAATAACGCACAGGAATCCTCATCAAAATAGTCAGCCCAATCAATCAGCGCATATCCGTCCAGCCAATAGCTGTCAGCCGCTGTCCAGCCGAGGTACGCTGTATTGCCGTCCGCATCCGTGTATACACCGTCATCTCCCTTTACAAGAGAGTCCAGCGAAATTGCGTTTGCGTTCATATTGTTATATGTAGCTTCGCTGCCGTCATAAAATGCCTTTGCATTGGCAAGGGACGCAGTTCCTTCATAGAAGGTGGACGCGCGGAAGTTTTTCATATCCGGATTCAGATACTGCTCCATTGTATAAATATAATCATCCGCAGTAATCGGAGTTCCGTCCTCCCAGCAAAGTTTTTCATTCAATGCTACCTTCCATGCATAGCCCTTCGTTGCATCTGAAGGCACGCCGTAAATTTCGTTGCCTGCATACTCTGACGTCACATCCACCGGCAACTCGGAAGCCGCAGCAGGAACAAATTCATAACCATCCTTGGTATCGTTCATTTCAATGTTATAAAACATGGTGGACGTATAGTCCAGGATAGATAATTCATCATCCATCTCCCAGTCGGTGGGCGACCATGTGCTTACATCACCCAACGTGGTAGAATATGTATAGTGCCCTGCGCCGGAAGCGCCGCTATCTTTTCCTCCGCTTCCCGAACCGCATGCGGTCAATCCCAACACCATGCTGACAGCCACAATCAATGAAAACGATCTTTTCATTCCATTTTTCATAAATTTTCCTCCCTACAAAATTGTATAACTGAATTATTTTGGTTTTTTCATAGATATTATTGAATTACAGAATAAGGCCTTTACCCTTCCACTTCTTTGTGAAGAATAAAAGCCTTTTAAAACTTCATCAAAATAACTATGTTTACATAAGCCGCCTAATTTTAAATTATTATATAACCTTTTTTTGAAAAATTCAATATGGTTTTTTAATTTTGTAAAGTTTTACATGCTATACCTTACGCTGCCCATTTTTCTATTTACAAAATCATCCCCCAATGTATAATGAACATTGAGCAACATAGAATATTATGTGCTGCTGGGTCGGTGCCTACATTTAGGCGCTTTAGTCCCAAGGTGCTAGTTAGAATGAAGGGGCTTCCTGCACGGTGTCTGCTTGTCAGATGTTTAGTCAGGAAGTTCTTTCATTTTCCCATATCTGTCTAACAGACTTATAATCACCTAATTTATTTCTATCAGTATAAAAAAGCATTGAAAAATGAAACTTTTCAATGCTTTCTAGCGTTGGTGAGGCGACTCGAACGCCCGATCTTCCGCTTAGGAGTTAAATCAACCTATTTTTTTGAGTCCAGCAAGTTC
>CAYROM010000032.1:0-26254 GCA_964425905.1 uncultured Lachnobacterium sp.
GGTATTCCTTATATTTTTTATAGTCAAATTCTCTCATATTTCCCTATTCCTTTTCTTATTCCTAAATTGTAGCATGTTTTAGGAGAATGTCAATATATGGGAGAATTTTATAATGTCTTTTTGTTGCTCAAATCAGCCTTTTTAAATCTTTCCCTCGCCCTCACTCCTGCCCTTTTACATTCTGCAATTTAAAAACCCTGTGCCATGTCACCATCTCTTCAAGCGATAAGTACATCAATTTGCAGACCTGGGCTTCTGTCAGCCCGTCATCCAGCGCAAGACAGATCTCCTCCTGCTCCGGAAGCGTCAGTTCTGACCAATATTTATCCAAAAGACTTTTCAGGCTGGATTCAATCTCCCAGGAAGATTTATCCGTTTGCTTCATATTCTGCGTACCGGATTCCGGTACGCCGTCTACCGCCTGAAGGACGGAAAGTCCATTGAGTTCCTCCATTCGCCGATTCTGTGCTGTAAGGGCTTCCCGCAGGAGCTGTTCCACCTCTTCCTTCGTCCGTTTCGGCTGTCCCCAGGATAAATAGAGGATGTCTTTTTCGTCAATGTCAAACATATAAATATCCGGATTCCGTTTGGCAGCTTCCCTGTATGTCCTGATTTCATCTTCGTCCTCAATGATCTGTAACATTTTGTCCCTCTCAACGGTGATATACTTAAAATGTACCGGGTCATAGACCGTATGTACCGGATGATCATATGGCCCAAGCGCCAGAGCTTTTGTATAACGATCTTTAAAAAATTTCTCTGCTGTGTAATCAACGGCCGGACGATCAAACGGAAACGCCTTACGGTCATAGATTGGCGGACGTCCTTCCAGAAATATGATGCATTCGGTTTGCGGCATGCGCTTGACCTGCTCTGGCGTCATCAGCTTGATCCCTGCCTTTGCAAAGTTAAGGCCGCTGTTCCCATGTGGTCCCAGATGCAAATTGTCTGTACGGGAATCAGCGGTCGCCTCTCCCAAAAGATCCGATATCCATTTATGGGTAGTTTCAGCCGTCGGCCCTGATCCCAGATATACCACCGTTGCAGTATTATCCGTGATTACCTCCCACTTGGAATCTTTATACAGGGTCTTAATCTGGGAGATGGACTGCAGGATCGGAATCATGCTGATGTTACGGCTGCGGACTACACCAAGCAGTACGTCCGGATCTGCCGGTCTGGCTCCTGCATAAAATTCGTCCATCCAAACTTCCACCGGAATCGGCAGCGGAGCTTTCAGCTCATCGTCGGAGAGCCGGATCAGGATGTCAAACATCTGCGTATAAAACATGGATATGATCCAATTGTATACATTATTATTATCCGGAATAACAAGGAATAATGCCATCGGCTTTGTCGGATCTCCTCCCACGCCTCTTCCAATGTCTCTGATATTAAAATCATTTCCGGAAAAGATACGTTTGACTTCTGCGGTTTCACAGATCGATAACATGCCGTTGATCATCAGGATCACGGAACGGACGGTATCCGGTGCGCCATCCTTAAGCTTAAAGTAATCCCTTACCGGCGGATACTCCGGACCATATTCCGCTTCCTTTTCCTCCATTAACAGCTGTAATCTGGACACTTCCTCGTCCCCCCGCGGTACTGTCTGGGCTTCCAGGTTGCATAAACGCAGGACGTCGTTCATCGAACCGACTTGCCCCGCCTCCTTTGCGTCCAGCCATACAAAATAAAACAAAGCTTGCAAATATAAGTCAACCGCATCATCCCAAAAGGGATCCGCAGCGCTCATAGAATTTCTTGGTCTGCAGGCCTCGTGGAGCGCTTTTATAATGCGGAGCATATCATCTTCGCGCTCAATGTAAACAAAAGGATTCCAGCGGTCGGAAATTTGAGGCTGCTTGAAATTTAAAGACGCAATATAATACCCGCCCTCAAGCATTGCCCTGCCAAGCTTGCGCTGAGTGTCTCCTTTTACATCAAGCACAACGGGGGCGCTGTTCATCTGCAGCAGATTTTGATGCATGAGAGCGGTGGTTTTTCCACAGCCGGTATTTCCGATGACCAGCATATTATTATTTGATAATACACCTCGCAGACTTACCTTAAGATTTTCGCTGACTATGCGGTTATACTTTTCTTCCCGGTCTGCCAGCTCCTTCATCGCAGCGGCCGCATCCAGCCATTGCGCGTCTCCGTGTTCCATCTCCATCTGAAAGTTTCGATAATAATACTGATAATAGCTGATTACCATCAGCCATGCAATCAGCGCAGCTCCCATAACTGCCGGTGTTTTTTCATTCCAGCATGACAAGGGATGGGTAAGCAGATACTCCATTTTTTCATGAAAGATCATATCGTTTCCGGTTAAGTTGTATAGACCGGAAAGAAAATATCCAATGATTAAAAAAACAACCAAAATAAAAAGAAACACCCCATAGGGCGTCTCTTTCTTCTGGTAACGGGTTCCGTAATTTGCCATTTCTCACTCTCCTTTAAAACAAAGCGGACAAGTCCGCTTCAACACCCTTGCCCCTCAATCTTGAGGGGACTTGCTTGGCTTTGCGCGCCGAGCATGGTCAGCGCAAGCTGACTTTTTCCCATCATGCGAGTGCGCCTCCTGCCGGAGGCTTTTATATCATAGGATGCAATTTCCTATGATATAAAAAAGTACCGGATTCCGGTACACTTACAACTTCGGAGACGGAAGCACGTCTGTAACATGTTGCACAGCATTCTGCGCGACGTTCTGTGTCGGCGCGGAAATATCGGTCTTCAGCTCCTTCCCCTGGGTCAGACCGTTGACCTGCGCAAATCCTCGCTGCACCTTATCATATGGAGCATAAACGGTATTGAAACCGCACTCCTGAATATTACCTTTTTCGTCTGCGATCATAGTAGTGCCATTCTTCGGAAGGAACCCGATATAGGTCGCTCCTTCGTCTGTTGTAAAAACATGATCTGCCGGAAGGATCAATGTTTGCTGATTATCCTTATAGGTTCCCGGAACACGGGAGATAAAATATCCGCTTTGCTGCATTTTTGCTGCTGCTTCGCTGATAATCATATTTTCCACAAGCGATTCATTGTTAATCGTTATCTTTTCGTAATTATTATCCTGTAAAAGCCGGACATACTCCTCGGAATTTTCCTTTCCTAATTTTGCTGTCCACGGCACCTGCGTCGAATTTTGCTCAAATTCCTGATTTGCCGCCTGATATTTTTGATCTGATTCATTCATATAACTTTCAGCAGATACACTTCCGGTATTCATGTAAGACTCCTGACTCATCTGATAGATCTCCCCCGGCTCCATGCCAGCCTTGATCTGTTTTGTGCGCCACATTTTTGCCCAAACCTCAAATTTATTGCGATCCGCATTCGGGATCGCAATCTGGGTGTTATTATCCCCAACCTTAAGATCAGGCATAACAGAATAATTGATGGCAAGCGTATTAAAATCCGGAAGGATTTTCTGAAAGTCCTCTCCCTCCACGGGAAGATTAAAGATGGTGTAATTGCCTTCCGTAAATACGCGCAACTCTTCCATATTCATTTCTCCGCCTCTAAGTTCTGTTGTTAAATGGTTGATGAACCAGTTCTTAAAAATCTGATCATCCGACTTACCTATTGCAACCTGGATCGTCTGGGAAGAACCATTTAGCTTAGGTAAGACGCAATGCTTGATCTGCAGCCGCTCAAGCTGCTCAATCTCCGGAATGTTTTTCTGCAGGCTCTTGATCTCATTTCGGATCCGGCTTTTCTTTATGGGATTCGTTACCTTCTCCAAAGTCAGCTCCAGATCGTGAAGTTTTTGCATATCCTCCGCTCTCTCCTTAGTCAGAGGGATATTATAGACCGTAAAGTTCCCTTCCACTTTCCTGCTGAAATCCTTAAAACGATCGGCAATTCCTGCCGAAACCAGCCCCTTTTTTGCAAGGCGTAAAATATAGGTCAGCAGCTTAAACGACAGCCTCGCAGAGAAAACGGTGAGCATAAGAACTCCTCCGCTGTATTTTTTCACATTCATCATTACCTGATCAAATTCTCTTGTAGTATCATCCATTATGTGTTTTACCTCCTTTTCCCATTTCCATATTCCGCAGCCGCCGCATTACCCCAACCGGCAGATTCGGTGATGTGATTCTCTCGATCTGGGCTTCCGTCATTCCTTCCTCAAAGCAGTCAAGCGCAAAATCCATCTGCTCCAGAGTATAGCCCTGCTTTGCCATCCGCCCGATAAAGGCTGCGATACTCTTCCGTTTTCCCGGCTGCATCAAACTTTTTAGTTTCCCGGAAATCATTTTTTTCCGCGTACCGGATTCCGGTACGTCCTTTCCATTTGTTCCGTCCTTTTCTGGTTCTTTATTCAAAATTTCCTGCTGCCGATTATATGACTTTGCTTGCTCCTCCTTTGTCTCTTCCGGAAAAAGCGCCTCCATGTCGGGAAGATAATCCGTAAGCTGATTTAAAGTACTGCTCATTTTTGCAAATTCCTGTTCTAGCGCTTCCGTCTTTTTTGCCACTAGATCAAGCGATCCGGTGCAGCTGCTTAAAGCTTCCTCCTCCAGCTTCTTCATCCGGAGAAATTTAAGTGCCGAAAACGGGCTTTTGCTCTCGAGCGCCTCCTTTGCCTTTTTTGCCGGAATTCCGTCGCAGGCACATAGATATAGTTCCTTCAGTTCCTCTGTCCGTTTTTCCACCCCGGCAGCAAGCGGACGATATTCTTCCGGGATCCAGCCGGCGCACAAGAACAGCGCATACAGATACTGTTCACCGGTAGGTCTCTTCTTCTCCGGTTTTTTTTCTGTTTTGCTTTCCGTCTTACGCTCCGCCGCTTCTGCTCTGGCAGAGACTGTCGTTTCGCTCATATTGTCACCTCCTCGGCTGCGCCATCAACGCATTTGGACGGATCGGATGAGCATTCTCTTCATGCTCCGGCAGATATGTACTCTGCGACGGCAGTTCTGTTTTCTTTGGTGCGGTGATTTTGTTCCAGCGATCCAAAACCTCTTTACTGCCGCTCTTTAATTCCTGTATAGTGCCTCCTTTGATTTCGATCAGAGAAACCAGCTCATTTTCTCCTCCATTTTTAGGCACAAATGCAAACAGCTGGACGGATCCCTTTTCCTTTGCGTCGACGGATGGATGGTAGTCGTTTCCGTACACCAGCGTGATTGGAGGTTTTCCCTCCTTGCTGCGAATTACTGCCTCTTGAAATTCTATGACGCCATCCTCCGAAATTCCGGTCTGTGTAATCTCTACCTGAGCAAGTTCCGCAGCTTCAAGCATTCCTAAACTATCACCACTCTTATAGCTTTTCATAAAATCATCATAAGCAGATACCGTTCTCCTTATTCTGTTTCTCTCTGGATCTATCTGAAGGTCTTCTCTTGCCTGTTCCACGAATTCTTTTTGGAGTGACGCGGCAGCAAAGTTCTTCTCAAATTGCTCCATAAAGTCTTTCATCGGAGTGTCCGGTTTTTCTTTCGGATTTTTGGCCTGACGCAGCCCCTGTGCTATTTCCTGCTGTTCCCGCAGCTCATCTCTATACGCCCAGAGAACCGTATCTTTTATTTCATCGTACATTCCTCCGGTGAGAGGGAATACCGTATCCACATACTTTTCTTTTGACATATGCTGCGGCATCTGCACAGACAGCCCTTTTGGTCCTTCTTTTACCATAATTCCTGATATCCGGATTCCCGCGGTTTCTACTGTTGCGATTCCAACATTTTTAACAGTCCCACGGCTGTTTTCCGGATCAAGAAGGGATACCCTGACCTTGTCAATTTCAACTCTTTTAAGCGGCCGCATGATTGTTTCACGGACCTGAAGCAATACCTTTTCGTCAATTTCCTTTCTCAGCTTCGGATCCGTTGGAAGGCATACATATTCATATCCTTCGCTGGTTTTTCTCTGCGGATAGCTTACAAACATTTTTTCCTTGTTATCCGTCTTGTCCGTATATTTGCGGACGCTGACCGGAAATTTGATAAGTTCATCCAACGTCACCCATCCATAAGCAACCGTATTTGCCGTAGCAATATGATCTTCATCCACCTTAAGTGTTACATCGATCTGCATCTCTTGCCCTCCTTTCAAAACAAAAAGCGTACCGGATTCCGGTACGCTCCTGCATCTAATCACTATTTTCTTTTTTATCCTCCGAACGCTTGTCCAGATTCTTTTGTATGTCCAAAATATCCTCTTTTGCCATATCCAGTTCCTTTGCCATAAGTTCAAGGTGCTGCAGCAGCCGGTTCAGCTTTTTCTGGTAAAGCATTCTCATTTTCCTGCGCCTCCTATAATGCCGGAGCTGACGGCTTTGCCGGCTTCGTATGATGCTGTATTTCCATTATTTTCTTTCCAATGTCCTTATCCGCGGAAATACTCTTTGTAATTTCCTCCATCTTATATAAGGACAGATCCGGCACTTTCTCCTGCGTATTTACATAGCCGTATTCATATAGGTGAAAATAACCATTATACGATAAATCTCTGCCAACCTCTTCTACGTTAATATAGCAGCTTAATGGGACACCACCTATGGTCAACGTGTCCAATTGCCGTTTCAGTTCTTCCTCCTGCTCGATCATGGTATATCCCATTTTTTCCTCTTTTGACAAATGATCCATGACCTCCGGATCATCCGCCCCCTCAAAAGAATATTCATAAAATGGGATCCGCTCCTCCTGCAGAATGATATTTGCCAGTTCTTCCAGATTGCTGATCCCGGCAGACGCAGCATAGGCTTCCACCGCAGGAGACAGCCCGTCTCCGATCAACGATGCAACGGTATTGATATCGCTGATGTTACTCCATTCGCCAACCAGTTCTCCTAAGCAGGCGCAATCCGATCGGACATACCTATCCATGAGTATCAGCTCATCCCTTCCGTTTTTGCTGATTTCATTTAATGCTGCATCCAGCTCCTTTTGCTGCATTGGCAGCGCAAGCCATCTGCCATCAAGCACCCCTTCTGTGTACCTTGCAAGATTTCCAACAAATATTTCTATCGGTTTTTCTGGTATACTCATATTTTTCTCCTTCCTTTACTTTCCTCTGCTCCCTGCTTTTTCCCCGAATAATCCGTTGCCGGACGCAGAAAGCGGACCCTTGCCTGTTCCGCTTTGCTGTCATTGCCGTTTTCCTGCTGTTCAATCATAAAGCGGTGAACACAGCTCCTTTTTTGAGCCGTCATTCCATGCATTTTTTCACCTCCTATACGCGTACCGGAATCCGGTACGCGTTTTTCTAATTCAAAGTGATCTTTCCTATTGATATTATTCCCTTTCGTTTCATTGTACCCTCCTCTTAATAAGTCCAGTTGTATTTCGCCCGGAACTGTGCCTCCGTGTAACTTCCGGTCGTGGTCGGATAAGCAGGCGTATAACCGTCTTGGGTATTACCCGTGTAGCAATGCCAGTATGAGTTTCCATATGCAGCTGCACTCGATTTTCCAACGTACAGGTTAAAATTGTGATTACACAGCGTAAATACTGCATAGGCACAGTCGTCTGTTGATGACATGCTCCGCACCGATGCATTTTTTGACATGTAAACGGCAACCAATCCCGTACAGCCTTTAAACTGCATTCCGGCTGACATATCCGTTACCGTGTCAGGGATCACGATATATTGCAGAGCCGTGCAATTCTGAAATGCATACATCCCAATCGTAGTGACCGATGATCCGATGGATACGTATTTAAGGGACGTGCATCCGTAAAACATACCGGAGGGAATGCTTGGCAGGCCGTCTCCCGACGCAAACGTGGTAAGTGAAGTACAGCCCTTAAACGCAGAATCCCCGATACCAACATGGTTACTGTTATGAAAGGCGCTGCCTGTCGTGCTCGTCACCGAATCCGAAATAGTAAATGTTTTAAGCGTTGTGTTCGGCGCACTTGAGCTGTTGCTGCCCCCGTAGCTCCAAGAAAATGAGGTAACGGCATACTGCACCCCGTTTACCGTATAAAACGGCGGTATGGTAATCGATGTCAGTTTTAATCCATACGATGTCAGTCCGGTGATCGTCATAGTCTTGCTGCTGTTATTTAAAGAGTAGGTAAAAAGCTCATGTCCGCTCGTATCCGTAAACGATGTAGTCCCGTTTATGTACATTGCATAGAGCGTGGTATCACCTGTGATCGCCACAGGATCGCCTGTCTGGATCTGTGTCCCCCCGCTTGCAGAAGTCCACCATCCCGCAAAGGTATAATTGGTGCTTGTTGTTGTAACGGAAGGAAGCGTCGGATAGGTGCTTCCATAAGTAACTTTTACTGTGGAGGCCGATCCGCTGCCATAGCTCCCATAGTTAAAAGTTACGGTATAAGTTCCTTCCGTCCAATGGGCATAAAGGGTGGTGTTTCCCGCAGTTGCATAGACCGTTTCCGCTGTCACTTTAGTCCCTCCTGATTTTGCGGTATACCAGCCCGTAAAATCATAGCCGGATCTTTCCGGTGCTGGCAACGTTCCGTACACAGAATCATAAGTGGCTGTCATAGATGATACAGCACAGGTTCCGCTGTTTGCATTAAAAGATACGGTGTATTCATTTGCCGAATACGATGCCTTAAATTTATGGCTGCCGGTAACTACTTCCTCCCTAACTACTTCCTCCCACTCTATGAAGGTATAGCCCGTCTTTGACGGTTCCGGAAGTTCAATTTCAGTTCCTTCTGCCGCGATGATCACGGTCGGACTTACCGAGCCGCCATCAGCGTCAAGCTCAATGCGGTAAAAATTTTTCGCGACTACCGTCATATTTCCGCTTTCATCCTTTGCTGCAAAATACCACAATCCTTCGTTTGCAATATCTACGGATACCGATTCCGCCGAATTTGATGTAAAATCAACATCATTTTCTTTTGGATTATAAAGGCCTGCGTAATAAGCGGCCAGCCCGGATCCGCCGTCTTTCATGGTCATCGTCACCGTCTGGGAGGAAGCTGTATTCGACGTCGACGCGATCTCCAGATCCGGTGCAATATCATCAATCCATTGCGCATAAAATACATCTCCGTCAAAAATCGTAACCGGATCCGGCCGGTTGCCATTGGCATCTTTCCACTCCACAAACGTCCATCCATCCCTTACTGCCGCCGGATACTCCGCCGCATTGCCATTTTCGTCAAATAAAGTGTAATCCGACCCGTTGATCGACATTACGGAATACTTTGCGTCAGCGGCCATGTCGTCGACACGGCCTCCGTTTCCGTCGAAGCTTACTGAGCAAAGTCCAATTTTTTTGTTACAGAGTTCCCTTCCTCATCGATCCACTCTGCATATATATGCCCATCCTCTGCGTAAAAAGTTATTCCATTCAAAGATCCATCTAATTCCGCAGAAAGCGCATCCAGCTTTGCAGTTATATCCTGTGACAGCTGCTCAATGGCCGTATTAAGCGTCGTATTAAGCTCCGTACACGCCTCCGCAATCGCTGTTACCCGGTTCGATACTTCTGTATTTAAAAGTTCCTTTACCTCTTCAATATCCGCATCCGTAGATATCTGCAGATTTGCGATGATCTCCATAAGCTCCGTTTTCTGGTTCTCGGTAAGCTCTGTATTTGCCTGGATCTGCGCAAGAAGGAGTTCGATTGTCACCGAATTATCCGCCTCTCCATACAGATTGCTGATTGCATTGGCAAGCGCTTCGGCATTCGCATCGGCGTTCTCGGAAATCTTTTCCCGGATCGCACTAACCTGTTCTGCAAGCTCTGCCGCCGTGGAAGCGCTCAGTTGTTCGATTTCTTCCTGCAGCTGTGCTTTTTGCTCTTCTAAAAGATCCTTATTCGCAGCTATCTGCGCAAGCAGCTCCGACTTAATCCCTGCAAGTGCGGATTCCGACAGCGCCCTTGTCAGCTGGATCTGTAAAGTCATCGCCGGAACAATCGTATTATCAATATAATCCAGCAGCTCCTGCGTGATCACCGTAGCGCCTTCCTGAATTTCTGTTATTTCATCATTTATGCCGAGAAGTTCATTCTGTACGGTTGTCAAAACAAACTGATAGAGTTCCTCCTTCTCCTCATCAGACAGTATTCCGTAAGTCATGGAGTCTATGATCCCCGACGAGATCTGCTCGCTGATTGTCTGCATATCCTCATCGGATATATGAGTGGCAACGCTTGTGTTGGCAAAATAATCCGCAAGATACCCGGATAATTCCTCCTCCATCTGCTGGCTGGAAATACTCGTGTTATGAGCTGCTGTTGCTTCCGCATGTCTCCATAAAAGAAACAGGATCAGTATGATCAGCAGTACACTAACGATCCCAACTGCAATGATCCTTTGTCTTTTTTGTTTTGTTACAGTTAATTTTTTCATTTTTCCTCCTTTTTGTACCAAAATCCGGTACTTTATATTTTGGGCGATCTTTCCTGCAGGGCAGTTTTTATCTGCGGGACTTCTTCCTGCAGCATTTTTCCGTTCATTACCTCCATTATGTTTGCGGCGATTTCTTCCCCGCTCTTATCATAACGCAGCATGTTCCCGCTCCAGATGCCTTTGGTATGGTTGATTCCATTTAACAGCTTGATTCCCTTTGCCGGCGGTTCCCATAACACCAGATTTTGGGTATAGTCGTCAAGCAGATGATCCGTCATGCGGATCCCATCGGGGACATAATCCAGCTTATTTTCCCCACAAGGCGGAAATATCCGGTGTTCCCTGTCAACCTCCGAAAGGTATTGATCCAGCCAGGCATTCTTTTCCTCCAGCGCATAATGGCTGTCACTTAAAACAGAGGACATGATAAATACTTCCGTTTCCGGATGATTAACTATGATCTCCCGGACAGCATCAATTACGTTTTCATGCGGTTTCAGATTGAGGAAATAGCCCTGTTCATATAAAGCTTCCAGATGGTCAACCGTTTTAAACTCCGCAAGCGTTCCGTCCATGTCGACAAAAAGGCGCTGCCGTTCATTATTCATTCCCGGCTGCGCCTTTTCTTTTTCATGCATTCTGATCGCAGTATTCATTTCATAGTCGCTGTAAGTTCCATAAGGAAGTTTTTCATAATTTCCGTTTTTTCTGTCTATCAGCTCCTGCATGGAATAGTTCTCTTTCAGACGATTAACATCAATAATAAAACCTTCTACCGCCTCCCAGCCATCAAAACTGACGTCGCGGTCCGGATCGCCGGATTCATCTCTCCACGTCAGAAACAAATCATCGGAAAAGCCTTTCAGGTATACCGGTTCGTATCCGATAGCTTCCATCCCCCTCACGAGCTCTTGGTGATCAAGACAATCCGCCAAATGCATTTCCTGGGATACATTTCTTTGCATATACAATTTCAGCTCCAGAAAATTTTCACTCGAAACAGCTTCCCCGACCGCTGCCTTCAGCCCGGCATATTCTGACGGAATCTCATTATAGACTGACAACAAACGCCTCTGTGCTATCCTATGGATCATAGGGCTTGTATTTTCGTTTACTTTAGAGATGTTGATCATGGTCATGATCTTTCGAATTTCGCTTTTAATTTCTTCTTTCATCTTTCCCCTTTCTGCGTACCGGATTCCGGTACGCCATCTTTTATAGTCTGGGAGATCTCTCCTCCGGACTACTGCCTACTGTATTTCTGTGATGTGCCGATTGCTCTTCCTGTTGTTTCTCTACCTCTTTAAGCTGCGCCTCAGAAATATCAGCGATTTTTAACACGTGCTCTTTTGCCACGTACCGGTACACATGGTCAGATAACTGCTCTTCTCTATCAACAGATGTTTCGTTTACCTCCCTGACCATCGCAGCAAAAGTTTTCACATCCTTTCCATTATCCGGCAACACAATAACCTCATGAATGGAGGATGGCAGCACGATCAAGTCCGATTCAAATTGCGCAGAAATTTCCTCTAAAACATTACTGTAAAAAATTACGCCAGCTCCGCTTGTCCTGCGATTATTTGAGACCACATACATAGGAACAGGAGGTTCCGCATAACTCATAGATCTCATAATTTTTGAGAGATCTTCTACTGTGGCCGGAAGCATCGCCCGGCTGTTTTCCAGCGCACATTCATGGATCTGCTCCGGTGTCACATTCCATCGCTCCATATGCTCATTGCGGATGGTTACTGTCGCAAATTCCCTCCCATTATCGGACATCACTATCTTATAGACAATTGCAAGATCCTCTTTTCGGGTATTTGGGATATTTTCCAGCAGCCCGGCATTCATTTCCGCATTGACCGCCATCATAATGATTTTGTTTTTTACAAAATCCCAATCAAAAAATTGAGCGACAGCATCCTCAAACGGATTTCTGACATTTGCCAGATAAGTTTCCGCAATGTTTTGCATAACAGACGAAAGATCCTTCTTCTCCAGCAACTGACGGAAATACGGTCTTAAATAAATTGTCGGCGAAACATTTTCCCCTTCTCTTTTTACAATAAGCGCATCCAGCTTAATTCCGTTCAGTTTATCCAACGATTTAATTTCTGCCGTTTCTATCTGCGGAATATAAGTTCCAATGTTTTCTTTAACGTAAGAAAGAAACTCTTTATAATTCATCTCCATTATTTTTCCTTCTCCTCTTCGATTTTTTCCTGCGACTGAGCTGCGGCGCAATATGCCTCATAAATTTTTTCCCGCTCCGAAAGTTCTTTATTTGATTCAATTTCAAGTTCTATTTTATTCATCCTGTCCTCCTAAAAAAAACGTACCGGATTCCGGTACAATCTGCTCATCACCATGCGGTGCGTTTACTTTTTCATTTTTACTTCCTGCTGGATATCCTTTACGGTATGGCTTTCCGTTTCGCGAATATCCTCAAGTATTTTTTTCTCCCTGCGCAGCTCCTTGAGTTTTTTGGTACACCATTCAGTCCGATCCTTTGTCTGCAGGATATCATGCGGAAGCTTCCGCTCTATCTCCTGCATTGTATCCTGGATTTCTTCCGTCAGATCGGAATGGTTCTCCACCGCTTCATGATACTTCAGCTGCAATTCATGATACTGCTCCATAAGTTCCACTTGCTCCGGAGCAGCCGAATCCAAAATTCCATAACAGGTCTTTCGTTCAATGACAAGCTGTTCTATTTGATTCATACATCCTTGGTACCTGCTCTCAAGGGATTCCTGCGTGTCGATCTTTTTATCGATCAAATACCGGCACTCATCCAAAAGGCGTTCAATCCGCAGCATGTCATTTCTGACGCGCGCCGCCGGTACCGCATATGGATTCGGCAGCTTATAATAATTGACCGCCTGATACAGCCGCCGAAAGGTTTTCGTTCCGGTGGCCCGGGCGCTGTCAATCCCAAGATACGGCGCTGCCTTCTGATTAAGCGCAGCCGTCACCTCATCGTAACTTTGCATGATCTGTCCTCCCGCAATGCGGTTTACAATATCCTCCAGTTCATATCCCGGAGGCATATGATAACTCCGGCGGCTGTGGGTCTTCCCATCCGCTCCGCAAAACTTATAGGTGATATAATTTGCATTCCGTTTCTTCGACCGGCCGATCCGCAGGGTGTAATGCATCTGCCGCATGTTTTCCTCAAACTCTGCAAAGGTATGCGAGCGGCTGACGGCATAATCAACGTCCGCCCGGATGATATGCGTCCAATTCATTCTCCCTTTATTTTTATACGCCCACGATGCATAGGATACTCCGACCCGCTCCTCCTCAAATACCAGCTCCGACAGTCCATGTTCCCGGCAAATCTTATCCGTAATCGGCTGGATATATTTTTCCCAGTCTCCCTTACTGTAATGATACTTATTTCCGGTCGTGCGGCTGACCGAGTTAAAAATGATGTGCGCATGCATATGCTCCTTGTCCGTATGGACGGCAAACACATAATCATAATCCTCCCCCAGATATTCTTCGCAGAACTCCTTTGCCACATCATAGATAGTCGGTGCATCTGTTTCCCCCCGTGCCGCAGAGATCACAAAATGATAGCCCTGTCTTCCATATCTCTTTCCAAAGTCCTCCTTCGTAGCAAGCATGGTATTGAGGACGTCTAACGGTTTATACCCGGCGTTGCCTCCGACATACCGTCCGCCTTCTGTTTTGTCAAGAACATAAAAAATCGCATTCCAAAGATGCGTCTCCGGCCGCTGTTTTGATGATTCCTTTATATGCATCAGCTTTGTGATCGCCACGCTTCTTCCACATCCTTTTCTATTTTTTCCAGATGATGTTCCACCGACTTCAGATAATCCCGCAGCATGACAAGATCGCCCGCCGTCCAGGAGTTGCCATTAATCTTATGGGCGATCTGGTTGACGTTCACGCCGATCTTTCGCAGCTCATAATTCAAATTACGCAGTTCCTTTTTCAGTTCCCAATCCTTGTAACGGCTTTCCCGAAAGATGAGATCCCTAAGATATTTTGACAGATTTTCTCTGCCGGACGAAAAGCAGCTGCCGGACTGCTTCGCCCGGGAAATCAGATACGCATGCTCCTCCTCTGTCAGCCGGATCCGGATGCCTGCCGTCTTCCTGTTATGATCCATAAGCGGTCCCTTCCCGCTTCATGTTTTCTTCCTCTCCCGCCGGATCTGCCGCCGGTCGGGCAAGACGGATCTGATGCATAAAAATTTCCAGATTCTCTTCTGTCACCTCCCCAAAGATCGTCCGGACGGCGTCCGCGATCATCTCATTGTTCTCCTGTTTTAAGCGGCGTGTCTCCTCTTCCACTTTTTTCCTAAGTTCCCTGATCCGGTTCGTGCATTTTAGATCATATTCTTCTTTGTTTTTTTGTACGGTACAAATTTCCTCCTCCAGCTTTTTGATTTTTTCCTGTCTGCTCATAAATCCTCCTTTCCGGAAAATAAAAAAGGAAAGCCCGACCGCAGAAGCTTGATCAGAATTTCCTTTTCCTTTTTATTCTTTTCCCAATTATACTGTAACACCCTTGCAAATGGAAATCCACGTTCCTTTACGCTACCCATTCGCAGATCCGGATCCCGTCCGCCGCACATCCGGAAGGTCTCCCGGCAACGGCGGCAGGTTCTCTTCTGTCTCCATACTTTCTATCAGCCGGGCTTCCTGCTGGTAGGAACGATGCCGCCTATAAAGCGTCCGGCGGCTGACCCCCCACTCCTTTGCAACCTCCTCCACAGTCATGCCCATGTCGAGCTGCCGATATATTTTTTCCATGTCAAGCAGCTTGATTCCATGCCGCCTCCCCACCAGACTATCCCTAATCGTCATACCTTCACCTCCCCGCTATACGTTTTTCTTGTCTGCTGCTTTTCGATACTCTCTCCGTTTCCGGTAAAAGGTACTTGGATGGATCCCAAGCTCCGCCGCCAATTCCTTTACTTTTTCCCCTCCTGCTATGCGCCGCTCCGCCTCCTCCATGTCGACCTCGACCTTCGCGCTTGGATTTCTGTCCCCGCCTTTTAAATACTTTCTCTCTGTCATACTCATCCGCTCCTTTTCCGCTATTCTTTTTTTCGCGTTGTGCCATTTCCGTGTCATTTGTGACATCTCCATTTTTTCGCAGGATGTCATTTTTGTGCCACACGTGACTTTTTCATGCCATCTGTGTCATCTCAGGATCATTTTTGTGCCATTTCCGTGCCTTTTGTGCCATATTTGTGTCATTTCTGCGTCATTTTTGTGCCTTTTTGCGTCATTTCGGTGCCATTTTTGTGCCTTTTCTGTGACTTTTTGTGTCATCTGTGCCAGATTTTCCCGTAGAGTATTTGCAAGATACGCACTTTGTTCCACATTAAAAATGTGGCCGTGCATCTTGTCAGGGGAACACCCCTGAAACCCCGGTAATATAATCAGGCAGTCCGTATAAATACGAACCACCTTTGTATCGCCTGTGTATAATCTTCCTCCTCTCTTCCTTCGTCCATCAGGAAACGGAATGCCGATTCCAGAACGCAGTCTTGAACAAGAAGAAACTCCCGTGTCTCAGGATCGATCCTCTCTATCATTTCATCCAGCGCTTTTTTTATCTTCTTTTTGCATTCGATCTCTCCCGAATGGGCAAAAATATTTTCCCGGCTCGTCCGCATCTGATCCAGATAAAACCTCCGGTATTCATAATCCACTTTTTCCTGTAACGTCATTGCCCGACTGCCTCCTCAATAACTTCATCCGGCGTAATTTCTTCTCCTGCCGCCCCGCTTAAGAATGCCTCTTCTTCCTCCGGAGAAATATCACGGTCAGAAGGCCCGATGTTTTCCCATGCCTGTGAAAGGATCTCCTCTTTGGTAAAATCACACCGGGAAGAAGTCACCACCCGCTCATTGTCATGCCATGTCAGTACCACAATGGTACCTTCTTTGTCGGAGAGTTCCACATAATACTGCATGGCATCCGGCTCCGTTTCCGGAAGATACGTATAAAAAATTTCTCCATCTGCAGCATCGATCCCGTTTGCCAGAGCATAGGCGGTCAGGCATTCCTCAAACCCGCTGGAAACATTCAGACCGTAAACCGACTGGTACGAATTCAGATTGGTGATGCGGATCAGATGTTCCTCTTCTGTTTCCTCCTCCCAATAATTTTCAGTCACAGCTTCCGCTGACACCTCTGTTTCCGTTTCGATTTCCTCCGGCCTCTCCGGTGCAGAATGCTTAAAGATAATTGCCGCAGCCGTGCCGATGACTGCTATGAGAAATACGGCAATGCCTGCGGCTATGTATATGATTTTATTAAAATTACTTTTTCTCATTTTCCTCCTTCCTGAGCGTGAACGGACGCATATCCTCTTCCACCTCTTCGGCGTCATACGCTAAGACCTTTGTCCGCCGCTCATAGATGATCTCCCTGATATATTCCAATGCTGTCAGTCCCTGAAACCTTTTAAAGCCGAAAAACAGTACAGGGAATGCCAGCGGGATCCCGATATAGCAGCCATACTTCGGTGACAAGGCAAACAGATAATAGGCGGCTGCCGCTGTCCCTATCACGATCAGTACTGCAAGCATGACTACGCCGCCCTCCTTAAGCGTAAAACCGTTGACGATCTGGTCCCGGTACTCCTCTTCAATATCCTTATTGATCGGTATGTTCATATTTTTCTCTCCTTCCCGCGTACCGGATTCCGGTACGCACATTTATGGATATGCCGGCCGGGCATACCCAACGATATACCTGTAATAAACAGAAATGCTGCTGCTTTTCACACGGCTTCCCTTATGATAGGGAATAGCCGATGAAGCTCCGGAATTTCCCTCGATGATCGAAATCATTTCCGTTTCCGGATCATAGTCCGTCACGAGTGCCACGTGGCTCATTCCGTTCCCGAAAAAAACGATGTCCCCACTCTGCGGGACATAGCCGTCCGCGTCATGATACTGCTCCCTCTGCCGGTACCACTCTTTCATGTTGGCGACGCTTGCGGTCT
This sequence comes from uncultured Lachnobacterium sp., assembly GCA_964425905.1. GTDB lineage: Bacteria > Bacillota > Clostridia > Lachnospirales > Lachnospiraceae > Roseburia. The sequence goes on from CAYROM010000032.1 coordinate 17,298, forward strand.
TTGGCATGATATCCGCATCGATATAGCCGCACTGGTCGGCGCAGTAGCTTATGAACATAGCGCACCAGTCGGCATCCATGCCGTACCAGACTTTATAGCGGTATCCGCCGACGGTCAGCTCCGCATCCGCAAGCTCCGCCTCCGCCTCCACAACGATCGCAGGCTTTGACCCATCGGACAGAATATTCCCGGGGAAAAGCAGGAGATAGAGCAGCGGCACGAAGATTATAAAAAGGGCAGCGGCTGCCAGCGCCGCTGCCATAAAACCGGGATTGCTGTCCCCCTGTGATTTTTTCCCTCCTCCTTTCTTTTCCCTATCCTTTGCTGTTGCTTCCGCCGCCAGTTCCTTGACCTGCGCCTGTTTTTCCTCCGCCATCGCACAGAGGGCGGATCGGATTTTACCGGCAGTATATTTTGCTGTCTTTGCAGCGGCAGCTGCCGCAACCGCAGTACCGCCGGTTGCCGCTCCTGCCGCTGCTGTTATCCCTGCCGCTGCCGTTGTCCCCGCCGCTGCCGTTGTCCCTGCCGCTGCCGTTGTCCCCGCCGCTGCCGTTGTCCCCGCCGCTGCTGTTGTCTCCGCCGCTGCTGTTGTCTCCGCCGCTGCTGCTCCTGAAGGTGCGCCCCATGCCGCTGTCCCTTTTGCCACGGTCCCGGCGGATGTACCTCTCCCTGCTGCCTCTGTGCGCGTGTATGTCTGCCCTGCCGCTTTCCTCTGCGCGTCCGTCACCGCCCGCTGCCAGTCGTTGGCAGCATTCCTTTTTTCCGTGATCCTCCGGTACCGCCTCCGGCTGCCCGGAGACATATGCCGGAGCAGGTTCTTTTCACGGCCAGACAGTTCTTTTGCATAATCCGCCTCCTCTTCCTGCTCATCCGCTCCATTCACGGATGAATGGATCCCCGTCCGCACCGTTCTTACTGCAGTCTTTACCGCTGTTCCCCCAAAGCGAAGCGCTGCACCGCCCAGGCGCAGTCCTGCGCTGACATTCCGGATCTCCATTTTTCCCCTCCTTTCCGCCGTGGTCTTTTCCTTTGGTCTGCCCCTCACTCCTTAAGGCTGTCATTCTCACACGGAGGCTCTTCTTTTGTTTTTTCATGATCCCCGGCAATTTCCTCTGCTTTCTTCTTTCGTCTTTTCTTTGCTTTTTTGTGAAAGTCGGTATTAAAGTAATCGAACAGGATGTTGTCCTCCGCCATTACCGCATCAAAGAGATATACCTGATTTCCCCATACAAGAACGCCTTTGCCCTGGTCATCTCCCACCAGCGCGAGGGACTCCGTCGTGGAAAGTTCCTGGATCTGTGCAAGATTGACTCCATCAATCCCTCCCTGATCGAGGAAACATTTATAGGGACAATTTGAAAACATATCCCTCATCTTTTTATTTTCCAGCACATAAGTAAGATTCTGGGCAGCAAGGGTTACGATCGCCCCCACCTTGCGGTAGGTCTCGACCGCATAGAGGAGCTGCTCCGCAGTCGTCGGTTTCTTGCACAGCACCTGCGCCTCGTCGACAATCAGCCGCAGCGCCACCTTGTCCTTCTGGTTCATATCGATCCTCATGGAAAGGAAATGCATGATGGAGAGCATTGCCGCCTCCCACACCGATTCCGGGATGTTCTTTAGCCCGAACCCTACGATCCTGCTGTCAAGCTTCAGGTTAGACGGATGGGCAAACATGTCGTACACACCGTCCGTATAGATTTCCAGACAGCTTACGATGTCGCGGATCATTTCCCTGTCGCGTTCCGGCGCATCCCCTTCCGCCATCTTTTTTAACTGCTCCCGGAACACGAGCATAGTCGGTTCCTTCCGGAACGGCTTTGCGTCAAAATACTTATCATACATTGCCCGTACCGCCCGTTCCATAAAATTCATATGGATCTGTGTCACCACGATATTTTTCATTGCAACAATGCAGAAGCTTACCGCATACTCCACCATTTTCGCCACAAACATGTTTCTGGTGACAGCATCTCCTTTTTTCACATGCTCCGGGACCTCAAATGGATTCATGTATATCTCACTCTGGGGAGTAAAATCAAAATACTGCCCGCCCGGCAGCGAACAGATGTATTTTTTCTGTTCATTGTTCGGGTCAAGGATGATGATGTCATCGTCCGTCATGATCAGCGGCTGTGAGATCTCCGTCTCCTTCAAAAGGAATGACTTTCCCCCTCCGGTATGGCCGATCATGAAGCCGTGCGGCGCAGGGAGCTTTTTCCGGTCCCCGCGCAGCAGATGCTTAGTCGTCCGGTTCATTCCATAGACGATCCCGTTTGGATCCTGAAGGTCGCTTGCGTAAAAAGGCTGGAATGCGACCGCAGAGGAGGAATATAAAAATCTCATGTGGTTGACCTGCCGTCCCCCGATCGGCAGCACAGTATTAAACGCCTTGAGCTGCCGGTGGTTATATGGCTCGATCGTAAAATCCTTTGCCTGCAGTTTGAGCGTCTCCACCCGCCTGGTAAGTTCCTCTAAAGAGCCGGCTTCCACCATGACAAGGAGGCCAAGGAAGATTCCCTCCTCATCATTATCCTCCACCTGGTCCATAGTCAGCTCAAGCTCCTCCTTCTTTTTTTCCAGCGTATAGGAGGTTCCTGCTCCATACTGCCGGTTGTTGACATTCCGGATCCTCTCCTGTGAGATGAGCTTTTCATTATTTACGTGGGCGGACAAAAGCCGCTCCTTGACCAGCTTTTTGGGAACCCGCTGCATGTCAAGCGTCACATAAGTCGGAAATGTAACATCCGACAGGCTGTGCAGTACCTTCTCCTCATCCATAGTCTGGGCGTAGTCATGCCCGAACAGGACGCTTACATATCTCCGGTTACTGAACAGCATATAGTCAATATCCTGCACGATATCCTGCGGCATGATCTGATTCTTCCACGCATCGTCCTCCGGCGATATGCTATATGGATCCATACATGTTTCATCCCCCCTTGCCATCCGCTGGATAAGAGCCAGCCGCTCATATCCATTCAGCCGCATGATGCGGCTCCTTAAATTTCGGAAGATATTGGAGAGCGAGACGTCAAGCGTGGAAAAATACGCCGCTGCATCCGCAAAGGACGCAGCGCGGCAGGTGACGGTAAGCAGCAGAATCTTTTGGATATCCCTTGTTCCCTCATCGATCTTCTGGTTGATCCATGCGCGGATCCCTTTCTCCACGATCGGATACTTTGCACCATGCACCGGACAGAATATTTCATCCACAAAGGTGTCCATGTCCCGCTGGGAGGAGGCGACCGTGATCTTAAACTGCCCGTCCATCACCCGGAACAACTCCATAAACTGAAGCAGGGTCGTTTTCTTCTTATCGATGTCTTTGTTTTTATAATTGATATCCTCAAACAGATAGCAGCTGTCGAACAAAGCCGCGCCCGATTCCGGTTCGCACCGGAAGATCCCGTTTTCATGCGCAGCACTTATACCAAGCGCCTGTTTTACATTCTGCGGCAGCCGGATTACCGGTACGGTGGTCTTCCTGCGCTCCGCAAAAATGGAATTGATATTAAAAATTGGCATTTATGATTCTCCTCATATGATATCGTAGTAGTATTTATAGACCCTCTCCAAGGTCTGTATATTCCGGTCTACAACGCAAACGTGCGGCGCATGAAAGTATCCGCGCCCTTAACGGACGCGGATAAGAGTACCATGTTGCACATGTTCACCAACGCCTGCGGCAGCCCGTCGATTGCCCCGAATTCGCCGCTAAGAGCAGCCCCGAGCCCGTAAAACGAATCGTCCGACAGACTCATTTTTGAGACAATCACAATGATCAGGGCAATGACCACGATGGAAAAGACCTTAGCAAGAAAGGTCTTAAACCATGCATATCCCGTCTGGGCGATGCCGGCGCCTCCCGGCAGCGTTGAAAGCGCCACCGGATAGGTCGCCGCCAGAAGATAGATCTGCAGATACCGACCGTATACGACCAGAAAAACGGTTCCGGAACAGATAATGCTGACCAGAAAAAAGACAATCCCGAAGACGATCTCAAACAGAACCGTGCCGATGTCCAGATCTGCTGCCGTATAGGATATCTCCGTTCCCGACATAACGATATTGCCCATGTAGCCGGAAATGGAAAACATCTGCTCCATCAGATCAAACCCAATCAGAAGTATTGCATTCGCCAGCACCGCCTTAATTCCGATCTCGATAAAACGCTCCAGCGTCAGCCCTTCCCGCAGGTTATTGATCTGCCGCAGCATCCCCACCAGAAAAAATATATTTAAAAGCGATGCCCCGGCAGCTCCCATCCACGGATAGACCGTATTTCTGACATAACTCCACGCGTCCGGAGAAAAACCGTCCGGCGTCATTTTTATTCCCACGCCGATCAGGGACAGCATCAGGTTCCAGATCGCGATCGATAACTTATAGAACATAGCGCCGCCTCCCTAGATGATGATTGTAACGATCTGCGGCGCAAGGCTCATGATCAGTCCTCCGGCAATCTTCTTAAACGCCTGGGATTGCATGGTTCCCTCCGAACTCTGGAATGCAACGCCCCACTCGGATACGCCCCAAAGCGTAAAGATCATGCCGATGGAAGAAACGATGCCTGCTATCATGTCATAGAACGAAGTGAACTTGGCTGATATTGTATCCGCCGCAGAAGCAAACGCCGCCATTTCCGGATATGCAAGCAGCATAAACGCAAATGCTGCCGCCATGAAGATTCCCATGCCCGTCTCCTTTTTTATTCCGGAAAATCCTTTTTTTGCATTTTTCTTTTCTTTTTTCATGATTCTTTCTTTCATAGTTTTCTTTCCTTTCTATCTTCTTTTTTTCTTTTTTAATGCCAAAAGCCACACGCCGAGACAGGATCCGCCGGCCGCGATCCCGAAAAACAATAATCCGTCGTACTCGGACGGAACCGGAAGCCAGAGGGCGCACGCTCCGGCGAGCGCAAAAGCAGCAATAAACACGCACAGATATGCAAATGGTATTTTCTTTCTTCGATTCATAAAAAGTCTCCTTTCAAAAAATGGCGTACCGAAATCCGGTACGCCGCTAAGATTTTAAGCAACAAAAAACGTACCGGAATCCGGTACGCTCTGGTTCCATATTCAGTTGTCTGTCTCTTCCTTTTCCTTTTTCTTTTTCCGATTTACCCATGCGGCCGTTCCTGCGGTGGCTGCCACGGCAGCTGCCGTCCCTGCGGCTGCCGCTGCGGCAATCCTTCCTGCTGATACGCTCCTGTCCGCGCTGTCTGCTTTCTTATAGTACGCCGTCGCCTGAATCAGATAAGCTGTACTCTCAGTATCTTCTGTCTCTTCACCTCCTTCCATTCCGGTCAGCTCCATCACTTCATACTCCACTTGTTCTAAGGTGTATTTGATCCCTCCTTCTTCCATTTCCTCCTCAAAGTCCTGCCGCTTGTCTTCCCCGCTGTCCGTCCGGTAGACAAGGGTTCTTGTAACCGGATCCGGATCTGCCGAAGCGGCGTCAGGCCCTGACGCTTTCCATGCGGCAAGGAGCAGACACAAAAGCAGCGCAAACAAAAAGAAAGGGATGCCCCCTTTCCTAATCCGTTCCGTCATGCTTTTTCTCCCTTCTGCTCTTTCGCGCAGCTGCAGCTATAAGCAGCGCCGTTCCGGCCGCAAAAAGAAGGATCAGACCGCCTGACCGGATATCTCCGGTTTTTGGCATCTCTGTGGTGATAACGGTCTCCTCCGCCGGCGTTTCCTCTGCCGGTTTGTTTTCCGCCGGCTTGTTTTCGGAAGGCTTTTCCTCGAAGTTAAGCGTCACCGTCTGATCCTCATCCTCTGGATCCTTATGGTCTGCAATGATATAACCGTCAACTGCAAGTTCCTCAAATACAACCGCTTCCTTTCCGATCAGCCCGGTTCCGTCAAAAATAAATACAACCTCAACCGATCCGTCGGACGTCTCCGGCGTAAATTCGGTTTCTGCGGTGACCTCATTTCCTTCCGCAGTAAGCAGCTTTTCCCCGGTCTCCTTATCCATCAATATTCCGGATACCGTGTAGGTATATCCGGTGATCAGGTTTTCGTAGGCGACCGTATCGGTGACCGTGAACTCGATTGTTCCATCTTTCCGCTTTACCGCTCCTGCCGCCGCTTTTGTTCCGATCTTCGGCAGTCCGGCCTCTACGATCTGCTCTTCGTCGTCCGGATCCTTATGGTCTGCAATGATATAACCGTCAACTGCAAGCTCCTCAAACGCAACCGCCTCGATCTTAGACATTCCGGTTCCGTCAAAGACAAATGCTGCATCGACGGTTCCGTCAGATGTCTCCGGCGTAAATTCTGCCTCTGCCGTAACCTCATTTCCTTCTGCGTCAAGCAGCTTTTCTCCTGTCTCCTTATCCATCAATGCACCGGATACCGTGTAGGTATATCCCGGTACCAGATTTGTGTAGGTGACCGTATCCGTGACTGTGATCAGGATACGGCCCTCAATGATCTCCATCCGGCTGACCGACGCGCTGGTTTTGATCTTCGGCAGTTCGACCTCTATGGTCTGCTCCTCGTCGTCCGGATCCTTATGGTCTGCAATGATACAGCCGTCTACTGCAAGCTCCTCAAACGCAACCGCCTCGATCTTAGACATTCCGGTTCCGTCAAAGACAAATGCTGCATCGACGGTTCCGTCAGATGTCTCCGGCGTAAATTCTGCCTCTGCCGTAACCTCATTTCCTTCTGCGTCAAGCAGCTTTTCTCCTGTCTCCTTATCCATCAATGCACCGGATACCGTGTAGGTATATCCCGGTACCAGATTTGTGTAGGTGACCGTATCGGTGACTGTGATCAGGATACGGCCCTCGATGATCTCCATCCGGCTGACCGACGCGCTGGTTTTGATCTGCGGGAAAAAGATGGACTGTGAAAACTCGGAAAGCTCCTCATGGACGGCCCAGACCGTATGGTAGCTGTCGGCGCGCTCCAGCGTCTCGAAAGCGACCAGGATCTTTCCCTCCATGTCCGCCGCATCAAAAGTAAACACTACGTCGACCGTTCCGTCCTTTTCCGATGGGCGGAAGGATGTTGTCGCCGTGATCGGATTACCCTCCCCGTCAACCGCCTGTTTTCCGGTCTCCTTATCCATCAGCATTCCGACCATGTTGTAGGAGCGCATGGGCTGCAGGTTTAAATATTCTACGGTGTCAACGATGGTGGCTTCGCCGTCTGCATAAGACATATGGGTGCCGTTTTCCTGATCCAGCGCGGTTGTCCTGATCCCGCAGACATAGATCATCTGATCCGTATCCTCCGGATCCTCATGGGATACTAAGAGCAGATCCCCAGAGTACAGGTATTCATAGATCACAAGGGTCTTTCCCGCAAGCTCCGTCGTGTCGCAGACGATGTCCACCTTCCGGTATCCGGAGGTAAGGTTTGCTGTCCAGATGGCGGTTCCGGTGACCGGATCTCCGTTTTCGTCCGTAAGCAGCTCTCCGGTCCCGGCGTCCGCAACATAAGCCTTTAAGGTATATTCCCTGCCTACGACCAGATGGTCATAAAAGACCGTGTCCACCAATGCAGTACACTCCCTTGCAAAAGCGTACTGCGATCCGGTATCCTCACATTCTGCCATCGTGGAGATGTTTATCATGACGTTTTCGAGATTTCCAAGATCCACCTTATAGCCCATTTTTGCCGCATTCGTCTTATTGGATATGACGAAGGTATCCGAATACATGGTGCGTCCGGCATTTGCCTCGCCCTCAATCTCCTCGATCGTGTAAGTTCCATAGGGCAGCGCTCCTCTGGAATCGTCAGGGGCTGCATCTCCAAACCAGAGACCGTTTTCCGCTGTGTGGGAGGCATAGGTGCTGGAAGAATCGTACTGGCCGTTTTCATCGGTCGTAATGATATGGCTCTCCACCGCATTCCCGTTCTTGTCATACAGCGTGATCTTAAACTGTACCCCTGCCATCGCTTTCTGGGTGTCCGCATCGATCTTCCGCAGTACGATGTCCCCGCGGATCACCGTGTTGCTGATCCCCACGGAAGCGGAGCTGCTCAAATCCACAATCTGTCCGTCTGTCCGGATCGTAAAGGTGCGGGTAAGCGTGCCAAGGCGCAGATATCCGCTCGTTCCCAGCGCATCCCCTTCCTCTACATAGACCACTTTTCCATCCGCATCCAGATATCCGGCCTCGGTCAGCGTATACGTGCCATAGGGCAGCGTATCCCCGGACAGCTTCACACAGCCGTTTTCATCCGTCACCACCGTGGCAACGACCTCCCCAACGGCATAGGTTTTTCCGTCTACATAGACCGCGTTTGCGCTCTTATTTGTGATCTCCATGACAAGACCTTTGAAGTCTGCGCCGCCCTGCTCTTTTGCAAGGAGCGATTCCACATCAAACTTCTGGAGGGTCAGACCGCCGCGGATCACTTCCTCGGTCGTCTCTCCGGAGGTAAAGCTTACGATTTCTCCGTCGCTTCGGATTGTAAAGTAGTGCCTGGTATCATCCACCAGATATCCGGTCGACGCTTTCGTCTCATAGTAATAGTAGCTTCCGTAGGGGAGCGCAATCCCGGAAGACATGTTTCCTTCGGAATCCGTTGTAAGGGTCATCACCGTCTCACCGTTTGCATAGGTCTTTCCGTTTACATACACAGCATGGCTGCTGTTGTTGACGATCGCATAGACTGCGCCCTGAAGGGCCGCGTCTCCCTGCGGATTGTTTGTTCCCCAGTCGTTGTCGACCTTCTGGATCGTTACTCCGCCCCGCATGACCTCCTCGGTCATCTCCCCGGAGGTAAAGCTTACCACCTGACCGTTTGAGGTAATGGAAAATGACTGCTTCGTGCTGTTGACCAGATATCCGGTCGACGCGGAAACCTCATACAGAGAATAGTTTCCATAGGGAAGCACCGTACCCGACGATGCGTTTCCGGAGGAATCCGTTGTGAGCGTCATCACCGTCTCACCGTTTGCATAGGTCTTTCCGTTTACATACACAGCATGGC
>CAYROM010000032.1:26354-28473 GCA_964425905.1 uncultured Lachnobacterium sp.
GACGATCGCATAGACTGCGCCCTGAAGGGCCGCGTCTCCCTGCGGATTGTTTGTTTTCCAGTCGCTGTCGACCTTCTGGATCGTCACGCCGCCCCGGATCACGTTGTCTTTTACCGTGACGGAAACAGACGCAGATGAATCTGCCAGCGTTACGTCATAGGTTGTACCGCTCAGCTGATACCCGGTTGGTGCGGAAATCTCCTGTAAGTAATAATTTCCTGCATACAGACTGCCAACGGAAGCTGAACCGGAGGAAATGGTTACAGATGAAACCTGTGTTCCTGCAGAATAGACCACCGTTGTCCCATCATCCGGGTCAAGGATATCACTTCTTGCATACAGTCCGTATACCGCCCCGTTTAGGCTGGCATTTCCCTGTGCCGTAGTGGACCCGGTATCAGCGTCCGTCTTGGTGACCGTTATACTGCTTTCGGGAGTAGTAATTTCTATATCTTCATACCCTCCATCATCTCCACCTTCGGTCGGTGTCCTGTATCCAGTAACCAGACGCTGGAAGGCGCTGTTTCCAGTTGTATAGACATATGCCTCAACATTGCTCGTACTCATTCCCGAAAGCATGTTGTAGGCATTGAGCGCCGTATAATAAAATCCTGTCGAGAGCCGCGCTTCCCCTCCCGTGATTACCGCATCGGAATCCAGCTCCCCACTCTGCAGGGAGTAGACCAGCTGCGACATAGCGGTGATAAAGGACGACTGATCTCCGCCTGTCCAGATATACATCTGCGCATACTCATAGGCAAGGCTGTTTGTTCCGCTGTTTGCTTCATAATAGGCGATTGCCTGCTTATAGATTGTCATGGAGGATTCGCTGTCATAATCTAAGACGGTGCCGGAATACATGTGCTTCCCGCTGTCCAGACAGAATGCTATATGACCACTCATCTTCATATAGTAAAACGCATGGCTGGTACGGTTCAGCTCCGGAATCGTGACGGTCACCGAGGTATCGAAAAAACTAACCGTCAATGCCGCATAGTCAGAAAGCGGCATCACCCCGTACAGGTAGTTCCAGACGCTCGACATGCCTGCTTCCGATACCTCTTTGATCAGCTGCTCTAAGGTATACCCCTGCTCCTGAAACCATGCAAGGGCTTCCTCATCGCAGCCGGCAAGACAGGTGCCGTCAAAGAAGGTGTCCAGATCGACGTCCACGCTGGGATCCTCGATCATCTGCAGAATTTCTTCGATTGTCTCACCGGAATACACCTTGCCGATGTTTGCCGTTGTAAAATCGTCATAATAAAGGTTGCGTTCTGCGGTTGTCTCGCGCCATGTATATACGGTATCTTCCGTTTCCTCCGCAAATGCAGAGATCACATTTCCGGAAAAAACTGCGGTGATAAGTATTAACAGCGCAAGAAATCCCGCAAGACCGCGTCTGATTTTAATTTGTCCTTTTATTTTCATCACTTTTTCCTTTCATTAATTTAAGTATAAAAAAACTGCCACATGACAGATGCCATGCGACAGTTTTAAGTTCTATTTAATTTTAATAGTTCGAAATCTTGGTTCTTAGAAAGCGAACAATTCTACAAAATATACTTTCCCATTTGAATCCTGATATGCACCAACTGCTCCTTTTGTATAGTTTTCATTAAGAATGTTTGCACGATGTCCATCGGAATTCATAAGGTTATTGTGTGCACCACTTGCAGTAGCATATGTCCCCGTCCCATAATGAATATTTTCACCATATCCCAACGTTACTACTGTCGTTCCATCTGGTCTTGTATGGGAAAAAGATGAAGAACACTCATATGCCCTTGTTTTTGCCAATTCAGCAGCAGAACCATCCCATGATAACTGATTCAATCCTGCATCTGCCCTTGCCTGATTGACCAGATTGAAAAGTTCTTGTGCTATATCGTCCAGATATCCGGCGGTAAACGTTTCAGCATTTGATGAAGAACTTCCGCTGCTTTCCGAAGGTGAATCCGGCAGACCTCCTCCTGTGGAAGAATATACCAGAACCGCATCTAACGTTATTGAATCTCCCGCTGCATAAAGTATTTCATTAGTTCCTCCGGAAGATGAATTTCTGTTACTTCCGCTGCTGCTTGAACCGCTTCCCGAGGACGAGCTGGTCTCCTTGATCAGT
>CAYROM010000033.1:0-27901 GCA_964425905.1 uncultured Lachnobacterium sp.
TTTCAACTAATTCTTGAAATTTATTGTAGTTAAATGTCGTTTGGGACACAATACATGCCTTTTCATCCGGTTCCATTACAAATTCAAGAGCTTCTTTTTTATTGCTGATGACCGTTACCGGAACATCCCCGCTGACCCATCCCCGGATTCCGCATACCTCCGGATGGCTCTCATTTCCAAAAATGACAATGGAATATCCTTTTTTGCTGTACTCTTCCACAAGCCTGTGTATCTTTAAAACAAAGGGACAGGTCGCATCCACAACAAAAAATCCCGCATCGGTGATCGCCTCCTTCTCCCTGCGGCTGACGCCGTGGGAACGGATGATGACGGTCCCCTTCGGATGTCCCTTCAATTCCTCCGCAGAAGAAATCACAGTCACGCCCTTATGCTCTAAATCCTTTACCACTTCCTCATTGTGGATGATCGGGCCATAGGTGTAGATCGGGACATCATCCTTTTCAATTTCCTCATATACGACATTTACTGCCCGTTTCACTCCAAAACAGAATCCCGCGCTTTTTGCAAGATTTACATTCATTTTACTGCACTCCGTGAATGATTTGTTTCATTTTTTCCACAACACCATCAATATCCAAATCGGAAGAATCCAGCAAAACCGCATCCTCGGCCTGCTTAAGCGGCGACGTCTCCCTGTGCATATCCCGGTAATCCCGGTCGATGATATCCTGCTCAATGGCGTCAAAATCGCACGCCTGCCCCTTTGCCGTAAGCTCATCAAAGCGGCGCTTTGCCCGGACTTTTGCGCTTGCGGTCAGATAAATTTTCACATCCGCATCCGGCAGCACAACGGTTCCGATGTCCCTGCCGTCCATAATGACGTTTTCCTTCTTTGCAAGTATACGCTGAAGGTCTACCAGTTTATTCCGGACAACCGGGTAAACGCTGGTAGCGCTTGCCATATTGCCGACTTCCTCATTTCTGATCACGCCGTTTACATTCTCTTTGTTCAGGAGAACGCATTGCTCCCCCCTGTCATATTCCAGAGAGACTTCTATCGCCTCGCATGCCTCGGCGATCCTTTCCTCCTCATCCGCCCCGATGCCGTTCTTGAGGAAATAGTATGCCATTGCCCGGTACATCGCTCCGGTATCGACATAAATATATCCAAGCTCCTTTGCCAGTCTTTTTGCAATCGTACTTTTTCCGGCTCCTGCCGGTCCGTCTATTGCTATATTAACGCCCATCGTCATTTCCTCCATGTAATATGTTTATACTTTTTCCCGCAACATATCCGGTAGACCATGCAATCTGAAGATTGTAGCCCCCCGTATAGGCATCCAGATCAAGCACCTCTCCGCAGATGGAAAGATTCTTTGCGATCTTTGATTCCATCGTCGACGGATTTACGCTTTTTACGGAAATTCCGCCCTTTGTAATGATTGCCTCCTGAAAGCCCCGCAATCCGGTGACGGTAAGCGGAAGCCTTTTGATGAGCGCGGCAAATCCCCTTCGCTCCTCCTTCGAGATTTCGTTTACCTTTTTCTCCGGATCAATCCCGCTCAGAAAGACCATAACCGGAAGGAGCTTTCCCGGAAACAGATGCCCGACGGCATTCTTAAAGCATTTATTCTTTGCCTCCTCAAACTCCCGCAGAATCCTTCTATCCAGCTGTTCCGGATCAAGGGCAGGTTTTAAATCGATATACAGCTTTAACTCATCCCTAAAAAACTTTGGTTTGACCGCCGCGCTTGCAGAAAGGATCACCGGCCCGCTGACGCCGAAATGCGTAAACAGAAGCTCCCCGAATTCCTGATAGAGAAGCTTATTCTCCCTCTCGATCCGTATCTCTATGTTTTTAAGCGAAAGCCCCGCAAGACCTCCGCACCAGTCCTCCCGTACCTCAAAGGGGACTAAGGAGGGCGTCCTTTCCACAAGCGGATGTCCGCAGTCTTTTGCAAAGCGGTAGCCATCCCCCAGCGCACCCGTGGAAGGATAGGATAAGCCTCCGGTGGCAAGTATCACATGATCCGCCGTAAGCTGTTTTCCCCCCAAAAGCGCCACCCCGTATACTTCGTTTCCCCGGACAAGAATATCTTTCACCTTCGTATTGAGAAGAATCTCGACATGAACCTGATTCAGCGCCCTTATCAGGGCGGCGATCACATCGGAGGAGTGATCCGAGACCGGAAACACCCGGTTCCCCCGTTCTATCTTTGTCTTAAGCCCGTGCTCCTCAAAGAATTGAATGACCATCCGGTTGTCATAGGCATAAAATGCGCTGTACAAAAACTTGGGATTGGACACTACATGGGAAAACAGATCCTCCATATCCCCCGCATTTGTCAGATTGCACCTGCCCTTTCCCGTGAGAAACAGTTTTTTACCAAGCTTTTCATTCTGCTCTATCAGGACAACCTGATTGCCCCCCGCGGCCGCATGATATGCTGCAAACATGCCCGCCGCGCCTCCGCCGATTACGATGACCCTACTCATTATCAGCTCCCTTTAGCCGTGCATAATGCATTTTAATGGAATCATCGATATAATTGATTTCATCATTGTCATATACCTGATATTCTCCCCAAATTTCCTCAAGCATAGTCAATGTCCCCGCAACTTCCTTCTGTTTTTTCATGCACAGCGCTACGATCAGCGCATTGATAACGGAAAGCGGTGCCACAAGGGAATCCACAATGGACGCCATATCGCTGTCCGCAATCAGATTGCAGGAGGAATACAGATTCATCGGGGAATGTATGCTGTCCGTGATCGTTATTACTTTTGCGCTCCGGTTATTGGCAAATTCCAGCGCCTTTAAAGTCCGCATGGAATAACGGGGAAAACTGATTCCTATTATCACATCTTTCCTGTCGATCCTCACCATCTGCTCAAAGAGCTCGCTGGAACTGTTTGTGGTAAGCAGATGAACGTCCCGAAACATCAGGTTCAGATAAAAAGCCAGAAAGCTTGCCAGAGGCGCACAGCTTCGGATCCCCACAATATAGATATGTTTTGCTTCCAGGATCGTATTTACCGCAAGCTCAAAGGCGTTGTGATCAATCTTTTCCAGCGTCGACTTTATCTTTTCTGCATCCGAGCGGAGAACCTCCTCCAATATTTTGGACTGGCTGATCCTTCCGTATGTGATTTCCATCCGCTGGATGGAATTCAATTTGTTGCGCACCAGTTCCTCCAGCGCCTTCTGGAATTCCGGATATCCCTTATAGCCCAGAGATGCCGCAAAGCGCACTACGGTTGATTCACTTACACCAACGATCTCTCCCATTTTTGCCGCCGTAAGGAAAACCGCCTTATCATAGTTGTCGGAAATATAAGTTGCAAGCAGCTTCTGCCCCTTGCTCATAGAACTGTAATGACTGTTGATCCGGTTTAACAATTCGTTGGTATTTGCCATAAACTACTCCTCTTTGTTTGTATCGGGAAGAAATTTCTGCCCGATAAGAAAAGTGCGCCTTCGGCACACTTTTCTTATACAAAATATCTTTTATACTGGATATGCTCCGTTTTTACTGTCGGCGATCTTCTGGTCTATGCCGGTCTGCTGCGCCTGACGGTATTTGAAAAATTCGGTTGCGACCTGCGGAAACAGAGCATAGGACAACACATCCTCATCCTGCTGCTTCCATTGCTTCATCTCATCCTCAAGCTTATCAAGCTCCGGCTCAAGAAGATCTGCCGGACGGCAGGTGATCGCATTCTTCTTATCCTCTCCGAGTACCTTATCAACCACCTCCGGGTCGAAAGGCTTAACGGTCTGACCGTATTTTCCAAGCAGTATATCCTTCGTCTCCTTGGTGGCAACCTTATAGCGCTCGCCCATCAGCACGTTAAATACGGCCTGCGTACCTACGATCTGGGAGGACGGTGTTACAAGCGGCGGCTCGCCCAAATCCTTGCGGACCCGCGGAACCTCAGCGAGAACTTCCTCGTATTTATCTTCCTTTCCCTGCTCCTTGAGCTGTGAGATCAGGTTGCTCAGCATACCGCCCGGCACCTGATAGCGGAGCGTATTGATATTTACTCCAAGCACCTTTGGATTCAACAGACCGTTTGCAAGTGCCTCCTCTCTCATCGGGCGGAAGTAGTCGGCGATCTCCGCAAGCTTATCCTGATCGAGACCCGTATCGTACTCCGTTCCCTTGAACGCCTCTACCATAACCTCCGTTGCCGGCTGGCTGGTTCCAAGGGCAAAGGGAGAGATTGCGGTATCAATGATATCACATCCGGCCTCTACCGCCTTCAAATAAGTCATGGAGGCAACGCCGGAGGTATAGTGGGTGTGCAGTTCAATCGGCAGCGTTGTCGCGCTCTTTAATGCCTGAACCAGTTCCGTTGCCTTTGTCGGAACAAGCAGACCCGCCATATCCTTAATACAAAGGGAATCCGCCCCCATGTCCTCAACCCTCTTTGCCATTTCCATCCAGTATTCTAGGGTATAGGCATCTCCTAATGTATATGACAGCGCAACCTGGGCATGGCCCTTTTCCCTGTTACATGCGGTAACGGAGGTCTGAAGGTTCCGCACATCATTTAAGCAGTCAAAAATACGGATAATATCGATTCCGTTTGCAATGGACTTCTGCACAAAATATTCAACCACGTCATCCGCATAGGGACGATATCCTAAAATATTCTGCCCGCGGAACAGCATCTGCAATTTGGTATTCTTAAATCCGTCCCTCAATTTGCGCAGACGGTCCCATGGATCTTCCTTTAAAAACCGGAGTGATGCATCAAAGGTAGCTCCGCCCCAGCATTCTACCGCGTTATAGCCAACCTTATCCATCTTATCGATGATCGGCAGCATCTGCTCGGTTGTCATACGTGTTGCGATCAATGACTGATGCGCATCACGCAAAATCGTTTCTGTAATCTTAACGCCCATTTATTTGTATTCCTTTCCTGATTTTTCTTTCATTCAAGAATCAGCTCCGCTTCTTCTCATTATCTACGTTTAGATCCCAAAGATCGCCATAAAGCATCCTGCCGCTACGGCAGTTCCGATAACGCCCGCAACGTTAGGTCCCATGGCATGCATAAGCAGGAAGTTTGTCGGATCCTCCTCCGCTCCCACCTTCTGGGATACCCTCGCGGCCATAGGTACAGCGGAAACGCCCGCGGAACCGATGAGCGGATTGATCTTGCCCTTTGTGATAAAGCACAGCAGCTTGCCGAACAGCACGCCGGCAGCCGTACCCACCATAAACGCCACCAGACCGAGGATAACGATCTTGATCGTACTCCAGTTGATAAAGGACTCTGCGCTTGTCGTCGCTCCGACGGAAGTGCCGAGCAGGATTACGACAATATACATAAGCGCATTGCTTGCGGTCTCCTGAAGCTGGCGCACAACACCGGACTCACGGAACAGGTTTCCAAGCATCAGCATACCTACAAGGGGCGCCGTTGTCGGGAGAAGCACACAGACAACGACCGTAACGACGATCGGGAACAGGATCTTCTCCAGCTTGCTGACCGGGCGAAGATTCGCCATCTTGATCGCGCGCTCCTTCTTTGTTGTAAAAAGCTTCATGATCGGCGGCTGGATGATCGGAACCAGCGCCATGTACGAATACGCCGCCACGGCGATCGGCCCCATAAGCCCCGTCTGTCCCAGCTTTCCTGCCAGGAAAATGGAGGTCGGTCCGTCCGCGCCGCCTATAATGGAAACCGCCGCCGCCGCCTTGTCATTAAATCCAAGGATGATCGCAAGAAAATATGCGCTGAAAATACCAAACTGCGCGGCCGCTCCCATCAAAAAGCTGATCGGATTGGCAATCAGCGGACCAAAGTCTGTCATCGCCCCGACTCCCATAAAAATCAGGGACGGTAAGATCGACCACTCGTCCAACGTATAAAAATAATACAGTAACCCACCTACACCATTACTTGTCTGCTCCGGCGTTGCGATAATATCCGGATAGATATTAACCAACAGCATACCAAACGCAATCGGGACAAGCAGTAACGGTTCAAAGCCTTTTTTGATTGCAAGGAACAAGAAAAAGCATGCAACGGCAATCATTACATAGTTGCCCCATGTAAGATTGAAAAAAGCTGTCTGATGTAGGAGGTTTGTCAAAGTTTCACCTACATAACTCACGTTCTATTCCTCCTCGGCACTAATTTAAGGTTGCAAGCAATGCGCCTGCCTCAACAGAATCCCCTACTGCAACATCAATACTTGCCACAGTACCGTCCTCCGGTGCAACAACCGGGGTCTCCATCTTCATGATCTCAAGGATCAAAACGGTATCCCCTTTCTTAACCGCTGCCCCTTCCTTTGCTTCAATCTTAAATACCTTTCCGGCAGCACCGGCTTCAATCTTTATATTTCCTGCGCCGGATGCCGCCTTCTTTGCAGCCGGAGCCGCAGCTGGTGCTGCTGCACGTCTCGGCGCCGCTGCGGAAGCGGATGTGCTTCCGGTCTCTTCAACTGTAACATCATATACATTTCCGTTGACGGTGATTGTGTAATTCTTCATGATCGATATCCTCCTAATTTATCTTCTATTAATGGAACGCACTACAAATTCGTTTGTAGAAGTTCCCTCACTTGCAGCGATTGCGGCTGCGATCACAGCGATCAGTTCCGTGTCGTCGGCAGCGTCCGCCGGTTCTTCTTCCGATACAAAAATCGGCTTCTCCTCTGTTTGGAAGGTCAATTCCGCAGCGGCCTTTTCTTTCTTTCTCTTCTCAAGATACGGGATGATATTGAACGCATAAATGATCAGGCTGATCAGTATCAAAACCATAAAGACAACCGCCATGGAGATCAGCGTGTTTATGCCTGCCGTTGCAAGCTTTTCCTTCATACTGTATTCCGGATTGATCGAGATTCCGGAAACCTCCATGGAATAATAGTCATAAACGACCTCAAAAGTAACATTCCTTGCGGAACCGTCCGTTCCTGTAAATACAAGCGTAAGATCCGTTGTCAGCGTGTTTCCCGCCTTGTCCACCGTAAAGCTGCCCTCATCCACCGCGGTAAAGGTTCCGAATTTCCCGCTCACATCAGCCCATGAAGCTGCCGCAGCGATCTCGTAATCCGTAACCTCGTTGGCAATCAGCATATCATAAACCTCTGCATTTTCATGGGCGCTGAGATCGTCAACGGTAAATCCATAGGTCTCGAGGAACACGGCAACGGAATATACCATATAAAGATCCGTCTCAAGCTCCTGTTGCAGTTCATCGTAGGTATAACCATTGTAATCCGCCGTAGTAGGATCCGTTCCGCATCCGCTAAGCAAAGCCGAGAGAAGCATCAGCGCGCAAAGCATCAAAGCAATTTTCTTCTTCATAAAACTTCACCTTTCTATTTTGTTCCGTGTTTCTTTTCCAGCTCACCCGTATATTTGGAATAGAGCATCTCAAAAGCAGCGACGAGATACTTTCTTGTGTCCGCCGGCTCTAAGATCAGATCGACATACCCCCGCTTTGCGGCAGCAACAGCGCTCGACTGGAGTTTTTCATATTCCGAAGCTTTCTCGCTAAGTTCCGCTGCGCCCGCCTCCGGATACATGATCTTTGCTGCAAGGGCGGAATCCATCATGCCGATCTTTGCATCCTTCCATGCATACACAAAATCTGCCCCGATAGACTTGGAATTCATCGCCACATACGGGCTGCCGTAGGCAGCGCCTGTGATCAGGTTGACCCTTGCGCTCGTTGCGCTTGCAAATGCATATGTCATACGGGCAAACGCCTTTGCCAGATTTTTCTCGGAACACTTGGCTGTCGCAAATCCCTCCACGTTCGTAAGTGTAAGTATCGGAATCGAAAACGCATCGCAGTAGGAAACAAACTCTGCGGCTTTGTTGCAGCCTCTTGCCGTAAGAACGGCATCAAATTCCTCCGTCTTCTTTCCTTCCGCGTCATAGACCTCCGTGCAGTTTGCGACCGCGCCGACAATCATCCCGTTTAATTTGATAAATCCGGTGACCATATTTTTGGAATAGTCCCTCTTTGTCTCAAAGAAAACATGTCCATCCGAAATTTCCGGCAAAAGATATCTCGGATCGCCCTTCATCTGCTCCATGCTTTCGCATGCCCGGTTCAGGTCGTCTCCGCATTGTTCCGTGTATATGTCGCCTTCATTATTGGAAGGAAGCATGATCACAAGGTTTCTGATATCCGAAAGAATCTCATCCTCGCTTCCTACTCCATCAATGCAGCCGTTCTCCTCGCTTTGGAATTTCGCATCTGCGGTATCGCACTTTTCCACGCGGTTTCCGGAAACGGCATCCGGGGAATTGACAAACATTCTTCCCTTGCTCTCCTCAATGAAAGAAAAATCGCAGAGTGCCGGAACAACCGACAAACCGCCTCCGCAGTTTCCGAAAACCGCGCAGATCTGCGGAATTACGCCGCTTGCGGCAGCCTGCTTTGCATAGATCTTTCCAAATCCGTCCAGCGCATCCACAGACTCCTGCAAACGTATTCCCGCGCAGTCGATCAATCCGATTACCGGCGCTCCCATCTTCATCGCCCTGTCGTATACCGCCGCAATTTTCTTTGCATGCATCTCTCCGATGGTTCCGTTCAACACGGAGGCATCCTGACTGTAAATAAATACCAGATTTCCGTCGATCAGACCGTGACCGGTGATCACGCCATCTGACGGCGCCTTCTCGGCAGAAAGATTAAAATCCGTACTGCGTGCAGTTACGAGAGAACCTGTTTCCATAAAGCTGTTCTCATCGACCAACTTGGCAATACGCTGTATCGCCAAGCTTGCATTGTTACTACTCATTTTATTTCCTCCATCTATTAAAATTTAACAAAATTCACCAAATATCATTCTATAACATTTACCCCCTTTTTTCAATAAAAATTGTTAAACTTTTGACTAATTAAATTATATATAAAAATACTCCTTAAAAACCGTTGAAAGTAAAGTGCAAAAATCCCATTCGCCGATATTCTCCCCCGCGTATATATACACCACGTCAAGCAGCTCATCCTCCAGATAGATTGCAACCGTCCCCACGATATCCGTTTCCGCAACAGGCGCCGTCAGCTCTTTTTGTATCTGATATTCATATGTGATCCTCTGCTCATCCCCGATCAGATAATCCGTCGTAAGCCCGGACAGATCATATTCCGGCAGAATCACAGGATCGGTTCCCCAGTCAAAAAATCCCGCGTTTTCATATTTTCCGTTTTCCACGGCAATGCCGTTTAGACTCTTGAACTCCTCCAAGGATACATAGTGGTAATTATCCTCCCCGTAGGTAAAAAGCTTCTTTGCGTCAGACCACTTATAGGTCCGGTTATTCGGCCAGCCGCATGCCAGAAGTGCAATACAGTATTTTCTTCCCTCCGACTCCACCGCCGCCACATAGCAGTATCCCGCATTCGCGGTAAATCCGGTCTTCCCCGATATCACGCCGTCCATCATGGTAAGAAATGCATTCCGGTTCGTCAGGGAAAACGAGCGGCCGGACAGGCTGCTGAATGCGTAGGAGGCGGTCTGGGTAATAGCAAGAAAAATCCTGGATACCGGTGATTCCCACGCGCAGTATTTCATGATTCTGCAAAGATCCTGGGCTGTCGTATGATGAAATCCGTTTTCATCCTCCGCATCCAGCCCGTTTGGCGTGATAAAGTAGGTGTCCACGCAGCCGACCTCCTCCGCCTTTTCATTCATCAGGGCGGCAAACGCCTCCACGCTCCCCGCCACATGCTCCGCTATGGCAACCGCACAATCGTTGTAAGATTCCAGCATAAGGGCATACAGAATATCCTTCAGATAGAACTGCTCCCCCTCCTGCATCCCCAGATGAACTTTCGGCTGCTGCGCAGCCTTTAGCGACGCGGTCACCACCTCCTCCGTATTGGCATTCTCAAGAGCAACGATACAGGTCATGATCTTTGTGGTACTTGCATTTGCCATCGGCACCTGCGCATCCTTTCCGAACAGCACGCGGCCGGAGTCTCCGTCTATCAGCGCACAGCTTTTGGCATACAGGTCGTTTTCCCTGATCCCCTCATCCGAATCCGCATAGGCGCACAGCGGGATTTGTACGACCGTAAAAAAAATCAATATAAACGCAAAATATTTTTTCATAAAAAAATCACATACATTATCGCTTTAGATAATGTATATGATTTCCTTGTTTGTCCTATTAAAATCAAATATCAAGCTGCACCTGCATCTCTGCTTCCGCTTCCTGCTTGAATTCCTCCACCTGAACCGGACTTAAGACCGGAAGGTCATCAATGGACTGCACGCCAAAGCATCGCAAAAACTCTTCCGTCGTTCCGAACAGAAGCGGCCTGCCCGGCGCCTCCAGCCTTCCCAGCTCGCATACCAGACCGTATTCCACCAGCTTGCTGACCGCATGGTCGCTGGATACCCCGCGGATTTTTTCAATCTCCGCCTTTGTGACCGGCTGCTTATATGCAATAATGGAAAGCGTCTCGAGCAGTACGTCCGTAAGAACGCGCTTTTTGGGCTGTTTTGCAATCTTGATCAGATACTCATACATCTCCGGTTTTGTGCACATCTGGTAGGCGCCGTCCAGTTCGATAATACGGACGCCGATAGCGTCGTCCTCATAATGCTTTTGCATTCTGTCAATGATTTCTTTCGTCTGATTTTTATCAAGCTCAACCGCATCCGCAATCCTCTCAAGCTCCACGGATTCCCCCATGGTAAAAAGAATCGCTTCGATAATTGCTTCGTAATTTTTTTCTTCCATAACCTGACTAAACTCTGCTCTTTCCTTCCGTTTCCTATGCCGCGATCCGGGAATTGATCCGGATGTCGTCAAAAATATGTTCCTGGGAGATCAGGATCTTTCCCATCTTCATAAGCTCAAGTATCGCCAAAAATGTCACGATAATCTCCACCTTTCCCGCCTGGGCTTCCAGCAGACTGCGGAAGGAAAACTGCTTATGGCTTTTTGCGTAGTCCTCCAGATAGGTCATCCTGTCCGCCAGGGAAACCTCCTCCTTCTCGATCTTTCCGAATTTGGAACGCACAGGGTCGATCCTGTCCGCCTGCTTTTTCATAATGCTCCGGAAAATATCATTCAGCTTCGCCAGCGTCACATCGGAGACAAGCTCCTCAATATTGACAGGCTCCTCGTAAGCCGCAACCTCCTTGGGGATGGTGGGTTGCTTAAACATCACGCGCTGGGCGTCCACCTGACGGTCCTTCAGTTCATATGCCATGCATTTGTACATCTTGTACTCCAGAAGCTGCTGAACCAGTTCCGCCCGCGGATCCTCCTCTTCCTCCTCATCTTCGGGATTTGACGGAAGGAGCATCTTGGATTTAATATCGATCAGCGTTGCCGCCATAACCAAAAATTCACTTAAGATATTCAGATCGCGACGCTTCATTTCCGTAAGATATTCCATATACTGATTTGTGATCTCGACGATCGGAATATCATAGATATTCACTTTATTTTTCTCGATCAGATACAAAAGAAGGTCAAGCGGACCCTCAAATACCTGAAGCTTTACTGTCAGTTCCATGTCTCTCTCCATCCGGATTTCTTAGACGCTCTAAACAGCCGCCCGAATTCTACCTTTGCTATTTTAACCCGTACCGCTGCTTTTTTCAAGAGGAAATTACAACATTTAGTGCTTTTGTATATTTTTGCCTACAATATTTAGCTGAACATATTTTTTTCTCACACATCATAATATATAGTACACAGGCGGCTGCGAAACACCTTTTTCCTATCGCCTTATTTATAGCACATTAACGGAGGTGCGTATGAAAAAACTATTTTCCGCCATCTTAAGCTTTTGTATGTTTTTTACATTGCTATATCCGGTTTTTGTATCGGCCGCCGAGGATACCGCTGCGGGCGTATCGATCGAAGCCCCCTCGGCGGTACTGATGGAGGCTTCCACCGGAAGCATCCTATTTGAAAAAAACTCCCATGAACAGCTCCGCCCCGCCAGCGTCACTAAGATTATGACGCTTCTTTTGATCTTCGAAGCCCTTGAGAAAGGACAGATACAGAAGACGGATATTGTGACGGTGTCCGAACACGCGGCTGGCATGGGCGGCTCCCAGGTCTATCTGGAGGCAAACGAGACGCAGACGGTAAACGATTTGATCAAGTGTATCAGCATCGCAAGCGCTAATGACGCCAGCGTTGCAATGGCAGAATATATTGCCGGTTCGGAGGAAGCCTTTGTAGAAAAAATGAACGAAACGGCAAAATCTCTTGGCATGAACGACACAACCTTTAAAAATTGCTGCGGACTCGAGGCAGAAGGACATCTGACAAGCGCATATGACATTGCCATCATGTCGCGGGAGCTGTCCGTAAACCATCCTGATATCTTTAATTACTGTACGATCTGGATGGATTCGATCACCCACACCACAAGCAGGGGCTCCTCCGAGTTCGGCCTCACCAACACCAACAAGCTGATCCGCTACTATTCCTATGCAACCGGATTGAAAACCGGATATACCTCCCAGTCGAAATACTGTCTTTCCGCAACCGCGACAAAGGACGGTGTAGACCTGATCGCCGTTGTCATGGCAGAGGAAAGTCCTACCGTCCGAAATAAGGATGCCGTATCGCTTTTTAATTATGGTTTTGCAAATTGTACCGTCTACAAAGACGAAAACACCGATCAGCTCCCCTTACTTCCCATCAAAAAAGGAGGCTCGGAAACGGTTCCCGTCCGATACGAAAACGCCTTTGCCACGGTGCTGTTAAACGGTACGTCCGCCGAGCAGGTGGAAAAGCGGCTGGAGCTTCCGGAATCCGTTATTGCGCCGGTAAACGAAGGGGAAGTCGCAGGGAAGGCGGTATATACGTTAAACGGAACGGAAATAGGTTCCGTCAATATTCTGTATTCCGCTTCGATCCCTGCGCTTACCTACAAGGACTGCTTCCTAAGATCCCTGCTCTCCTTCTTCCTTTCCGGCACATCATAGCAGGGGAGCAAGAAGCCTTAGAACGCTTAGGATCAGCCTGTATGGAAGAAGCCTGCTCTCGCATTGGCTCAATGTGATCTGCTCACACTCCTCCATTGTTTTGATAAAATCCTCTTTCACTTCGGAAACCACCTTTGCCTTATAGAAAAAGGCGGCGCACTCATAATGCAGGCACAGACTGCGGTAATCCAGATTGATCGTTCCGACCACCGCATATTCGTCATCGGACACAAACCCTTTTGCATGCACAAAGCCCGGCGTATACTGATAGATCTTTACGCCGCCCCTGAGCAGCTCGGGAAAGTGGGAACGGGTCAGAAGAAATACCGTCTTTTTGTCGGGGATCCCCGGAGTTATGATTCTGACGTCCACGCCGCATTTTGCGGCGTTTACAAGGGCGGTCGCCATCTCGGAATCAATAATAAGATAAGGGGTAAATATATATACATACCTCTGCGCCCGATTGATCATATTCAGGTATACATTCTCTCCGATATGCTCCGGAAACAAGGGAGAATCCGCATAGGGAAGCACATAGCCTCCCCCAAAAGAGCTATCCTCCGCCGCCTTTGTCCCGTTTTCTCCATCCGCAGGAGGCAAAGGCTTCCGTACAGCGCGAAACCGCTCATAATCCTCGGTTCCCCCGACACTATAACTCCACATTTCCAGAAACATTGTGGTAAAGCTCCACACCGCTTCCCCGGTAATGCGGACGGCGGTGTCCTTCCAATAGCCGAACCTCTCAACCTCGTTGATATATTCGTCCGCCAGATTTATGCCTCCGGTATAGGCGATCTCCCCATCGATCACCAATATTTTTCGATGGTCGCGGTTGTTCATGACGATGGATAAAACCGGTCTGAACGGGTTAAAACTGGCGCAATGGATTCCCTTTTGCTGGAGCAGCCGGTAATACTTCGGCGGAAGGGTGCTGATGGATCCCACGTCGTCATAGATAAGCCTGATCTGCACTCCCTCGCCCGCCTTTTTCTCCAGCAAATCCACGATGGAGTCGAACATCTTTCCCGGCTGGATGATAAAATATTCTAGGAAAATAAACTCCTTCGCCCCCTCGATATCCTTTAAAAGCCGGGGGAACATTTCCTCTCCGGAGGGAAAATAGCAGCTCTCCTCCTCCCTGTATATGGGAAACGATGCATTTTTTGCAATATACTCCGCCTGCCGGTAGGCATTCTCGCTCTGTGCCTTCACCTCATCAAGAAGCTCCGGGCAATCCGGTCTTAGACTGCCGACAGCTTCGGAAACCCTTGCAAGGCGCATGCGCGTCCGCTTCGTGATATCCGGGCGTCCAAACAGAAAAAAAGCCGGACATCCAAAGATCGGCAGCCAGAGAATCACAAAGATCCAAGACAGCTTAAAATAGGGCTTCATATCTTTATTTACCACATAGAGGGCCATGAAAAGCGCCAGTATGTGGAACAGCACATTTATAAGAGCGGAATGTGCCGTGGCCCGGTATGTGATATAGACGATCCAGCCGAACTGCAATATGATTATAACGCCGCAAAATACCAGCTTGCTAAATAACCGGCTTAATAATTTCTTCATCCTCTGCCTCCTTAGACTTGCTGCTATTTTATAACATTTTCATCAGATTATCAACATGCAGAGTTCCCCAGACCTTTATGCCGCTCTCCGGCTTCGGGGGCGTAACCGTCTCATATAATTTCAGTTTCAGCTCTGCCGGAGTCAGCGCCGGACTTTTCTCAAAGGCAAGGGCCAGCGCCCCGCAGACAACCGGCGCCGCCATCGATGTTCCGCTTTTTCTGGTATATCCGTTCGAATCCCCGGAGAGGCTTAAGATCTTCGTCCCCGGCGCAAGAATCTCCGGTTTTACGATACAGCAGCCCGTCGGGCCCTTTCCGCTGTACCCCCTCTGAAGGTCTATCGCCATACCGGATACGTCGTCGCACGCGCCTACCGTAACCACACGCCTCGATATTCCGGGAACCGTGACCGTGCGCGCCCTTGGCCCGTTGTTTCCCGCAGCGGTTATCACCATCACATCGTCATCCCACAGCCCGTCGATCGCGCCAAGCAGCGCCTCCTGCTCTCTTCTGTTGGCTCTGGACAGAAAACCCACGGAAAAATTGAGTAAACGGATGTCATATATTTTATGGTTATTGTATATCCATTCGATCGCCCTTAGAACATCATCAGTTCTGCCGTTTCCCTTTTCGTCCAGCACTTTAAGGACAATAAGCTCTGCCCCGGGCGCCATTCCGGATATCCTGCGCTCACTCATCCTTCCGTTTGCGCACATGATCCCGGCAATATGCGTTCCATGTCCGTTGTCATCATACGGAAGCGTTTTATGATTGACGAAATCCTTAAAACAGATCACCCTGTTTTTCAGATCCGGATGCCCCGCGTACACTCCCGTGTCCAGAAGGGCAATCCTGACGTTTCTTCCGGTATAGCCCCGTTTATACACATCATTTGCACAGACAAGTTTCTTTACTCGATTCATTTTTTATTTTATTGTATGCAGAAATCCCCAGCCGGATAACATATCCAACTGGGGAAAAACAGCGCTAAACGGTATTTATTTATCTGCCGGAACGTCCTTCATGGAAAAACTGATGCGTCCCATTTTATCCTTTCCAAGGCATACGACCGTTACCTTGTCGCCAAGCGTAAGAACATCCTCCACGCGGTTGATGCGCTCCTTTGCAATCTTTGAAATGTGAACCATTCCCTCTTTTCCGGGGGCGAATTCAATAAAAGCTCCGAATTCCTTAATGCTTACCACTTTACCTGTATAGATCTGCCCCTCCTCGAAATCGGTAACGATCATCTCGATCATCTCGATGGCCTTTCCGATCTCCTCCTTGTCTGTTCCGCAGACAGAAACCGCGCCATCATCCGTGATGTCGATCTTAACGCCGGTGCGGGCAATGATCTCATTGATCGTCTTGCCCTTCTGACCTACCACATCGCCGATCTTCTGCGGATCTATCGTAATCTGCTCAATCTTCGGCGCCCACTCGTTAACCTCTTTTCTGGGCTCGGAGATCGCCTTGCTCATAACCTCATCCATAATGTAAAGGCGGGCCTCCCTTGTTCTTGCGATAGCCTCCTCGACGATCGGACGGGTCAATCCATGGATCTTGATATCCATCTGGATCGCCGTGATACCCTCATGGGTTCCGGTTACCTTAAAGTCCATATCTCCGAAGAAATCTTCAAGTCCCTGAATGTCTGTTAATACAATATAATCGTCATCGGTCTCCCCGGTCACAAGGCCGCAGGAAATACCTGCAACCATCTTTTTGATCGGAACTCCTGCCGCCATCAGGGACATGCAGGATGCACAGGTGGATGCCATGGAGGTAGATCCGTTTGACTCGAACGTCTCGGATACGGCGCGGATTGCATAAGGGAATTCCTCTTCGCTTGGAAGCACCGGAATCAGCGCTCTCTCCGCCAAAGCCCCGTGACCGATCTCACGTCGTCCAGGCCCCCTGGAAACTTTTGTCTCGCCTACGGAATATGCAGGGAAATTATACTGATGGAGATATCTCTTTGTCGTAATATTCTCGTCCAGACCGTCGATCTTTTGTACCTCGGACAGAGGAGCAAGCGTCACCACATCGCAGATCTGTGTCTGTCCTCTGGTGAACATTGCAGAGCCGTGCACTCTGGGAATGAGATCGATCTCTGCTGCAAGGGGACGGATCTGGTCGACCGCACGTCCGTCCGGGCGCTTATGATCCTTTAAGATCATCTTGCGGACGGTCTTCTTCTGATACTGATATACAGCCTCGCCAAGTACCGCAAGCCATTCCTCGTTATCTGCAAAGGCCTCCTCAAGTCTGGCTGTGATCTCCTTGATATTTTCTTCTCTCTTCTGCTTCTCATCCGTAAATACGGCTTCCTCCATCTGCTCCGGAGTAACGATCGTTCTGATCGCCGCAAACATTTCCTCCGGAATCGCACAGCTGGTATAGGTGTGCTTTTCTTTTCCAACCTCAGCACAGATCTGATTGATAAAAGCAATGATCGTCTGATTGATCTCGTGGCACTTATAGATTGCCTCGATCATCTTGTCCTCCGGGATCTCATTTGCCCCCGCCTCGATCATAATGACCTTCTGGGCCGTCGAAGCAACGGTAAGCATCAGATCGCCTTCATCCCACTCTTTCTGGGACGGGTTCACGATGAACTCCCCGTTTACCATACCCATCTGGGTCATAGCGCACGGACCGTCAAAAGGAATATCGGATATGGTGGTAGCGATCGCA
Source organism: uncultured Lachnobacterium sp. (assembly GCA_964425905.1). Taxonomy (GTDB): domain Bacteria; phylum Bacillota; class Clostridia; order Lachnospirales; family Lachnospiraceae; genus Roseburia. The sequence continues at coordinate 17,170 of CAYROM010000033.1, forward strand.
GCGCCGATCATGGCAACAATCTCCGGTCTGCACGCCGGATCCACCGACATTACCATATTATTTAAGGTTACATCATTGCGGTAATCCTTCGGGAATAACGGTCTCATAGGACGGTCGATCACGCGGGAGGTAAGAACGGCATTCTCGGAAGCCTTTCCCTCTCTCTTATTGAATCCACCCGGAATTTTTCCGACAGAATACATCCGCTCCTCAAATTCCACGGAAAGGGGGAAGAAATCAATGCCATCCCTCGGCTTGTCCGATGCGGTTGCTGTCGATAATACTGTTGTCTCACCGTACTTTAACAGGACGGCTCCGTTTGCCTGAGCGCAGACACGACCGATATCGGCGGTCAATGTTCTGCCTGCAAGTTCCATTGAATAACTTTTGTACATATTTTCTCTCCTTAAATTTTATACTATGCACAAACATACAGAAGTCCGAAACTACTAAAAAAGATACGGTCTGCCATACCTTTTTTAGTGGCTTCGGAATGATACTTCTGTCATTGCGCAAAAATAGAGCGGAATCTAACATTAAACTCCGCCCTATAATTTACGATTACTTTCTGAGACCTAAACGCTCAATAAGGGAACGGTATCTCTCGATATCCAGCTCCTTTAAGTATGCAAGAAGACTACGTCTCTTACCGATCATCTTTAACATTCCACGTCTTGAATGATGATCCTTCGGGTTCTCCTTCAAATGGTCGGTAAGCTCCTGAATCCTTGCGGACAGGATTGCGATCTGTACCTCCGGTGAACCGGTATCTCCCTCTGTTCTGCCATACTCGGCAATAATTGCCTGTTTCTTTTCCTTTGCGATCATGTCTGATCCTCCTTTTCTTTTTCTTACGCCCGATATGACTGATACTCAGCAGAAGGTCGGAGTGTCCATCCACCGAATATGGGCAAAACCATACTGTCAAAGTATATCATAGGAATTTCCCAATGTAAACAAAAATATTAAGAATCCCCAAATATTTCTTTCATTAATCGATAATGCTTACCACCTTGATCGGCGTGCGGTAATAGCAGCTTGATATTTTGATTCCGTCGCGCTTATTGCTGGCGTGGACAATCTGTCCGTTTCCGATGTAGATCGCCACATGGCTTATGCTGCTGCCGCTTCCATAGAAGAACAGATCCCCCGGCTGTGCCTCCGAAGCGCTGATCTTCGTTCCGTAATTCGCCTGTGCCTTTGAGGAGTGCGGAAGCGAAATTCCGAACTGCGCATAAACCTTCATGGTAAATCCGGAGCAGTCGACTCCGTTGGTAAGGCTTGTTCCGCCCCATACATATTTATTTCCGACATACTGTAACGCAAATTCCACAAGGGATACCCGCACATCGGATACACCCTCGCCGTAGCGGAGCTGTTTCAGCGTCATCGCAGTAGGAAGCTTTTGGGAAATCTCGACATAATCGACGGACACATAGCCCTCGAGATCATCGACCTCAACCTTTACCCAGCCCTCAAGCTCTTCTATGACAACCAGATCTTCTCCATCCCCCACAAGAGAAATTATACGCGATTCCGTAGTTGCCTCCTCACGGACATTGAGCGTGGTCGTATGAACGGTTGCAACCGTCTGTACCTCGTCCTGTGCAATCTGTAAGGCTTCCTCCCCAGTGATCAGATATTCGCTCTTGACATAACCGGAAACCTGTCCGGAAACAATCTGTGTCCATTCGCCTTCGGTTCCGACGATCTCACAGGCAGCATGATTGGTCATCTTTCCGACAATACTGTATTCCGTGGACGGTCCGCTTCTGACGTTAAGGTTTCCCTCAACCGACGCCATTCCAAGGTTTGTATATCCACAGAAAGTCAAATCCTGCTGTCCTTCCGCAACCACCGCAAGGTCTGTATCGGCTATCACGACCGGATTAACATCCGTAGTGATCTCCGCAACGCCTGCCGTCAAAGCGGAAGCACGTACATTCTCTGCATTCCACAGATCCGTAACGCCGGCGGTCAGCCCTTCCGAGAGTTCCACAGTTTCTACCGGCTCCACCGGCTTATTTGAATCCGCAAACGCAGATACCGACGCCAAAATCAATGTAAATGCCAGAATGGAAGTAACTTCTCTTTTTGTCTTCTGATTGAACTTCATGCTGTCCTCCAAAAATAAAACGAATCTTTATCAGCCGCCAAAGAAAGTATAACAACTTCTTTTCATAATGTCAACACAACTTCGTAATATTTTTGTAATACTTTTCGGTATATGCAATATCACTTGTGATCTGTTTCTTTAGTTCCTCCATAGAATCAAACTTCTTTTCCGGTCTTATGTATTCCAGAAACTCTACCATAAGATCACTTCCATAAACATTCTGGCAGAAATCAAGGATATACGTCTCCACGCCCACCGGATTTTCTCCCTCTATCGTTGGCTTAACCCCGACGTTCGAGACGCTCTTATACCATCTTTCTCCCACTACCACCCTTGTAATATAAACGCCGAAGGGCGGCAGAAGTTTTTCCTTTTCAAGCTGCATATTGATCGTGGGAATTCCCATTTTTCTTCCGATCTGTCTTCCGTGAACGATCCTGCTTTTTACAAAATACTCATATCCCAGAAGATGGTTTGCCTTTTTCAGGTTTCCCTTTGCAATTTCCTCCCGGATATATGTACTGCCGATATCCCGGCCGTCCTCCGTCACCTTGTCCACCACAATGGTCCGGTATCCGTATTTTTCTTCATATTTGATCAGAGTGCGGTAATCTCCCGCCCTCTTATGCGCAAACCGGAAATCCGTTCCCACGACAAAGCGCTTCACAGACAATTCCGAAACAATCCACGCAATAAAATCCTCCGGCTCCATACACCTTACCTTATCGGTAAAGGGACATTCGATCAGATAATCGACCCCTGTTTTTTCAAAAACAAAACGCTTTTCCTCGTTTGTGGTCAGAACCTTTGCCTCCATATCAAAAATCCGGCTTTTCGGCGGAATGTCAAACGTAAATACCACAGAGTAAAGTCCAAGATTTGACGCCTCCCGAAGCATTTTCTCCATCAATAGTACATGTCCCCGGTGCAGCCCGTCAAACTTTCCAAGAGTGACCGCCGTCTCATTTTTAATACGAAAATCTAATGTGTTTTGTATAAATTCCATTTTCTTATTCCATAAATATTTTTATCGGTTTAAAATCCCCTTCAGCCGCCTGATAAGCATATAGTCCGATAAAGTTCTGCCGGCTGTCATACAGCCGGATTCTGTCCCTTTTCCCGGCTTCCCCAAGCCCCAAAACCAGTTTTTGCGGAATCCGGCTGCCGTTTCTTGCAAGCTTGTCCGCCTGTTTTGATACCCAGGCTTTCTCATACTGCGCAAACACGCAATCTACCGGCAGCACCCATCTGTCAGGCGCCGCTTCGATCTCGGAAAGCTTGTGGGCCTGTCCGGCAGTAAAATCCGCTACCTTTGTGCGTATCAGAGATTTCATGCAGCCGCAGCATCCCAGCCGGTCCCCTATATCCTTACAGAGGGTGCGAATATAAGTCCCTTTGGAACAATGGACTAAAATCCTCACCTCCGGCAGGCTGATATTCAGAATATCAATCCGGTAAATTCTGACCCTTCGGGATTTCCGCTCCACCGTGACCCCTTTTCTTGCCAGATCGCAAAGTTTCTGCCCGTTCACCTTGAGGGCGGAATACATCGGCGGAATCTGATCATATTCCCCGACAAAGGAATCGATCGTTCTTATCACATCTTCTTCAGATACGGCGACCTTTCTTTGGGAAAGAATATTTCCGGTAATATCCTGTGTATCCGTATCCCTTCCGAGCAAAAGAACCGCCTCATACTCTTTATCCTTATCCGTCAGAAGATCGCATACCCGGGTCGCCTTTCCAAGACAGATCAAAAGGACGCCCTCCGCGTCCGGGTCAAGGGTTCCCGTATGACCGATCTTTTTCTGATGGTATACGCCCCTCAGCTTTGCCACGACGTCGAAGGAGGTAAACCCCTTTTCCTTATATACGTTTATAATTCCATTAATCATAACCTGCGCCTACAACTTTTCTTCGATTGCCCGCACTACCCGGCTGACCGCTTCCTCTGCCGGCCCTTCAATGGAAAAACCGGCCGCCTTGACATGTCCGCCGCCGCCAAATCCCGCGGCCACCTCAGCGGCATTAAAATCACCGTTTGCCCTTAGGCTTCCCTTGAAGGTGCCGTCCTCATTTTCATAGAGAAATGCCGCAACCGCCACATCCTTCGTAATGCGCAGCTGGTTTACGATTCCGTCGAGATGCTTTGGTAAAACGCCGTATCGATCCATTTCCTCAGCCGAAATAACGCTGACGATCAGTCCGCCGTCAAGAAACAGCCTTGCATTCAAAAGAGCCTGTCCCAAAACCTGATTCTGCTCAAATGTTTTTGTATAAAAGGTCTCGTCCACAATCTTCGGATAATCGATTCCCGTTTCCATCAGCTGCCCGGCAATGTTCATAGTCTTCGCCGACGTGCAGGAATACTGGAACACCCCGGTATCGTGTACCATTCCCGTGTAAAGGCACTCTGCGATCTGTTTTGTGATACGGCTTTTGTCCATTAGCTCATAGACAAGCTCACAGGTCGAGCTTGCCTCCGGAAAAATATAGTTCTCCTCTGCAAAAGAATGGTTGCTGACATGATGGTCGATACAGATGGTATGCTTCGCACCCTCAAAATATTTTGCCGCATTTCCGAGCCTTCCGGTATCTCCGCAGTCAAGCGCAATAAACAGGTCGAACTCGATATCCTCCGTACAGGTGTTTACGATATCCTCCGATCTTTGCAGGAACTTGAAGATATTCGGGATAGGCTCAAGATACAGACGCACAAATGTATCGGGATAGTTATCGCAGATATAATTATATACAGCGAGCGTAGAACCCGCACAATCTCCGTCCGGGCGCACATGTCCGGCAATTCCCACCGTCCTTTTTCCCAAAAGATACGAATCTAAATCTTTCATGTTAATCCTCTTTCCGATTGTTTGTAACCTCGTCAATCTTTTTCGACATTTCAATACCGTATTCGATCGACTGGTCGATAATAAACCTGATCTCCGGCGTATTGCGGAGGTTTACCGATTTCGCCAGAGCGCGGCGGATGAAGCCCTCCGCGGATCTAAGACCGGCAAGAGTGTCCTCCTGGGACTTTTTGTCTCCCAGGACGCTGATATATGCCTTGGCGGTCTTAAGATCCGGAGCCACCTCAACTGCGATCACACTTGTCATCGGGTTGATCCGCGGATCTTTGATCTCCCCCCGGATGATATTCGATAACTCCCGCATCACCTCTTCATTTATGCGTATATTTTTAATGCTGTTCTTTCTCATGATTCCTGCTTTCTATCTTGATACTTCTACCATCTTATAGGCCTCTACGACGTCAAACTCCTGAATGTCATTGAATCCGTCAAATACAAGACCGCATTCAAAACCTGTCTTAACCTCCCTGACGTCATCCTTAAACCGCTTTAGCGACGCAAGATCGCCCTCGAAAATCTTTTCTCCCTCCCTGGAAATACGTACCTTGCAGCCGCGCTCCATGATTCCGTCGAGGACGTAGCTTCCTGCAATATTGCCGATGCCGGACGCTTTGAATATCTGCCGGATTTCCGCATGACCGAGGATTTTCTCCTCGAATACCGGATCGAGCATGCCCTTCATGGCAGCCTCCACATCCTCGATTGCGTTGTAGATGACCTTGTAAAGCCGGACATCCACGCCCTCGCGATCTGCGGTGACCTTTGCGATCGGGTCCGGGCGAACGTTGAATCCAATGATGATTGCATTGGAAGCGGACGCGAGGATCACATCCGACTCGTTGATCGCACCAACGCCTCCGTGGATCACCTTAACGATAACCTCCTCATTGGACAGCTTGACAAGACTCTGCTTTACCGCTTCTACGGAACCCTGAACGTCTGCTTTTACAATAATATCAAGTTCCTTCATATTGCCGGACTGGATCTGCGAGAACAGATCGTCCAGAGACATCCTTGCCTTGGTATCCTCCAGAAGCTTATTCTTCTCCTCTGAAATATAGGTATCGGCAAAGGCTTTTGCTTCCTTCTCGGAATCGGTACAGACAAATGTCTCTCCCGCATCCGGAACGCTGTTAAGTCCTAAAATCTCAACCGGTGTGGATGGCGTAGCCTCCTTCACCCTTCGTCCGCTGTCGTCGATCATGGCACGAATCCTGCCGTAGCTGCTTCCGCAGGCGATCGGATCACCTACATGCAGCGTTCCCTTTTGTACAAGCATGGTGGCAACCGCTCCCCGTCCCTTATCCAGCTGCGCCTCGATGACAAGTCCTCTTGCGTTGCGCTTTGGATTTGCCTTGAGTTCGAGAACCTCCGCCGTAAGAAGGATCATTTCAAGAAGGTTGTCGATACCTTCCTTCGTATGGGCGGAAACAGGGCAAAATATTGTACTGCCTCCCCAGTCCTCGGGAATCAGTTCATATTCGGAGAGCTCCTGTTTTACCTTCTCAATGTTTGCGCTGGGCTTATCGATCTTATTAACCGCTACAATGATCTCCACACCGGCAGCCTTGGCATGGTTGATCGCCTCTACTGTCTGGGGCATTACGCCGTCATCCGCCGCAACAACCAGAATTGCAATATCCGTCGAATTTGCGCCGCGCATACGCATTGCTGTAAATGCTTCATGGCCCGGAGTATCCAAAAATGTAATACTCCGCCCGTTGATCGTCACTACGGAGGCACCGATATGCTGGGTGATTCCTCCGGCCTCGCGGTCCGTCACACGGGTAGAACGGATTGCGTCCAAAAGTGAAGTTTTCCCGTGGTCAACATGACCCATAACGCAGACAACCGGCGGACGGCTGACCATATCCTCCTCATTTTCTTCCTCTTCCTTCAAGAGTTCGGCAATTACGTCCACCTTCTCTTCCGGTTCGCAAATGAAGTTAAACTCCAATGCGATTTCCTCTGCCGATTCAAAATCCACTTCCTGATTTACCGTTACCATCTGTCCCTTTAAGAACAGCTTCTTTACGATTGCGGAGGGCTGCAGCTTCATTGCATCCGCCAGCTCACGGATCGTCAGTTTTTCCGGAAGCGTGATCGTCTTGATCACATCCTCGCTCTCCTTCGGCTTCTGGGGCTGCGGCTGTTTCTTCTTCCCGCCGTGCTTCTCAAGGTTAACATAATTTTCCTGACGCTTGCTGCCCAGCTTATCATGATCCTGATGGCGGTTATTGTTTTTTCGCTCATTGTTTCCGCGCTCACGGCTTTCCTTGCCCCTTGTCTCCTCCGGAGCCGCCGCTGTTTCCTTGTTAAACTTATCCATCTGGCTGCCGAATCTTGCGGTCTTTGCCCGGTCCTGACCTGCTCTTGCCGGACGGTCTCCCTGCTGCGGGCGGGCTCCGCGGTTTTCCTGACGTTCCCCGTATCTTTTCTGGGAACGATCCTGCTGTGCCGGACGGTCACGGCGCTCCATGCGATCCTGCGGCTTTCTCTGCTGCCGATCCTGTGGGGTTCTTTCCTGCGCCGCGCGTTCTGCCGGCCTGTTCTCCTGTGACAGAGAGCTGCTCTTTAATACAGCTTCATCCCTGTTTGGCGTTCTCTCACTGATCGGGCGCATTGCGCGCTCTCCCACCGGTCTTGGGCGGATGATGCGGTTTTCCGGTCTTGACTGCATAGCGGAACCGTCGCGTCTTGGCCCTCTGTCATTCCCGTTTCTGTTTGCGCCCTGCCCCGGTCTCTTCTGCCCGTTCTTTTGTCCCTGACGGCGGTACTGCTGTTTGCTGTACTGGGCATTATATACCGCCGTAATGCTGGATTTTTTCTTAGGTCTTTCCTTTTTGTCCTCATTCTTTTCTTCCGGGGAGGATACCGCCGTGTTCTCCCTTTGCTGTTCTGCGGCTCTTTCCCCGGTACCATCTGTTTTCTTAGCTCCCCCCGCAGACTTTATATCAGCCTCTTTTTCCGGCTCCGCAGCCGTCTGCTTTGGCGTTTCCCTCCGGGCTTCCGGGGAGGAAGCCTTTTTAAAGCTGCTGCGCACAAGCGCCTGCGCCTCATCCTCAATTCCGCTTGATGCGGATTTTACCGCATAATCGGTCGTGCTAAGTAAATTTATTATATCCTGTGATTTTATTTCTAATTCCTTTGCAAGTTCATGAACTCTCATTTTTGCCATATATTATTCTCCTTCATTATTCAGTTTTTTCATCCGCCAGATAGTCAAGCAGTTTTTTTTCTACTGCCTTCGCAAGATTCTCTTCGACAACCGCCAGCGAAGCCCGGAATTCCTTTCCAATGCATCTGCCAAGCTCTTCCTTCGTTCCGAACCGGTACATTGGCACTTTATAAAATTCCGTCATGTTGGCAAACATCTTTGTCGTATTCGCCGATGCTTCCTCCGACACTATGACAAGATACGCCCGCTGGGTTTTGACTGCCTTTTCCGTGGAAAACTCCCCGCTTACTACGTTGCCGGACTTTGTCGCAATCCCAATCATAGATAAAACTCTATTTCGCAAGTACATTCATCTCCTTCTCCAGATTCTCATAAATCTCTTCCGGAATGGATATCTTAAGCGAACGCTCCAATCCCTTTGATCTGACTGCTTTTCGCAGGCACTCCGTATCCGGGCAGATATACGCGCCCCGGCCGTTTTTTCTTCCTGTTGCATCCAGCGCCACTTCCCCCTTCTGGGTCCTGATGACGCGGATCAGATCTTTTTTGGATTTCGATTCCCTGCACCCGACGCATTGGCGTAATGGGATTTTCTTATTTGCCATCTCTATTCCTCTTCGTATTCCGCAGACTCTTCGTATTCGCCGTCCTCATACTCACCGTCTTCGTATCCGTCGTCCTCGTATTCACCGTCTGCGTACTCATCATCATAATATTCTTCATCTTCGTAGTCATTCTCATAATCCAGGAAATCCCCGGCTTCGCGGGCCTGGGTTTCGCTCTTGATGTCGATCTTAAACCCGGTCAGGCGGGCAGCAAGGCGGGCATTCTGACCTTCCTTGCCGATCGCAAGCGAAAGCTGGTAATCCGGCACAACAACCTTTGCGGTCTTCTCGTCCGCATCGGCAATAACGGAAATAACCTTTGCCGGACTTAAGGAATTCTGGATCAAAATCGCCGGATTTTCATCCCATGTGATAATGTCGATCTTTTCCCCACGGAGTTCACCTACGATTGCATTTACACGGGCGCCGTTCATTCCGACGCAGGCGCCGACGGGATCCACGTCAGGATCGTTGGACCATACCGCGATCTTTGTTCTGCTTCCTGCCTCCCTGGAAATCGCTTTGATTTCGACAATTCCTTCCCTGACCTCGGAGACCTCGGACTCAAACAATCTTTTTACCAGTTCCGGGTGCGTTCTTGACACCAGAATCTTCGGCCCCTTGGAGGTCGATTTCACTTCAAGGATATATACCTTGATGCGTTCCGTCGGCTGGAATACCTCGCCCCGGATCTGCTCATTCTCGGTGAGAAGTGCATCCGCCTTTCCGAGATTGATGCTGACATTCTTTCCGACATAGCGCTGTACCACGCCGGTGACAACATCCTTCTCTTTACTATTGTATTCGTCAAAAATCACCTTACGCTCTTCTTCACGAATCTTCTGCAAAATAACATTCTTTGCATTCTGTGTTGCAATACGCCCGAATTCCTTTGACTGCACTTCAATACGGACAATATCCCCAAGCTCATACTTCGCGTCGATCATCTGCGCATTCGGCAGGGAGATCTCCGTGATCGGGTCAGCTGCCTCCTCAACAACGGTCTTCTCCTGATAGCAATGATATTCACAGGTATCCGGATTGATCACCACTTTCACATTTTCAGACTTTCCAAAATGGTTCTTGCAAGCGGTTATAAGAGAATTCTCGATTGCCTCAAGCAAAGTCTCTTTGCTGATATTCTTCTCCTGTTCCAATATCGTTAACGCTTCTAACAATTCATTATTCATTTTCTTTTATCCTCCTATTTTGTTTGTTATCTCACGCTAAAAATCTATTGCCTGACGTATGAGCGCAATATCACTCTTTTTAAAAACAAGCTCTTTTCCATCCTCCGTACCGATCGTGACGGTATCCGGATCATAAGCCTTTAATACTCCGCAAAACTCTTTGCTCCGTTCAATTGCCCTGTAAGTCCGTATCTCAATCTCTTTTCCCAGATTGCGGACATAATCCTTTTCCTTTTTCAACGGCCTCCCAAGCCCCGGAGAGCTTACCTCAAACGTGTAGGATTCCGGAATAAAATCTTCACGATCCAGCAGATCGTTCATCTCTCTTGCAACGGTTTCGCAGTCGTCGACCGTAATGCCTCCCGCCTTATCAATGTAGACTCTAAGATACCAGACGCCTCCCTCCTTCACATATTCCACATCCACCAGTTCAAAACCTAGACGCATTAGGATCGGCGAAATGAGCTTCTCCGTTCTCTCCTCATAATTTCCGGCCTTTGACATTATTAAAGCACCTCTTTTCCTTTTAAGGTTTCTAATCATGAAACAAATGAGAGAGGACCGATGTCCTCTCTCATTCCAGATCATTATATTACTTTTATAATAATACCATTTTTCAATGCAAAAGGCAAGGGGAAAAATTTTTTTAATTTTTTAAAAAAAGGGTTGCATTTTTCCGAATCGTTTGGTATAGTAATACACGGTTCGTTGGTCAAGAGGTTAAGACGCCGCCCTCTCACGGCGGAAACACGGGTTCGATTCCCGTACGGACT